>NZ_DATHWZ010000079.1:0-10109 GCF_035460085.1 Methylophilus sp. | reverse complement strand
CCATTGCAGTATCAGGCAGGCACCGATGTGCTGAAAGAAGCCTTCAGCCAGCTATTTGAATCCGGCAAACAGGATTTATATACCTATTTTGAAGATGCATTCGTCAAAGCCGCCTATGACCATTGCCACCAGAACCAGGTGCAAACCGCCAGATTACTAGGCGTCAGCAGAAACGTAGTGCGGGCCAAGCTGATCAAAATGGGAGCGATTAATGCGCTTAGATGATTTGCAGCCTGCGTTAGAAGCGGAGCGATTTAGCCTGAAAGCAACCTCCAGGCTACCCACGCAATATGGTGAATATGTGCTGCATGTGTTTGAAGATGCTGACACCCAAGTCGAACACATTGCCTTGGTGCTGGGTGATATCGCAGGCCAGGGCAATGTGTTCACCCGTGTGCATTCAGAATGCCTGACTGGCGATGTGTTTTCATCGCAACGCTGCGATTGCGGCGACCAATTCAAACTTGCGCAGACGCTTATCCGGCAAGAGGGAAAAGGCGTCATTATCTATTTGCGCGGCCAGGAAGGCAGGGGCATAGGCATCACCAACAAGATACTGGCCTATGGTTTACAGGATGGCGGATTGGATACGGTAGACGCTAACCTGCATTTGAACCTGCCGGTGGATAACAGGAAATATGAAGCTGCTGCTGCGATTTTAAAAAAGCTGAATGTGGCTGCCATCACCTTGCTGACCAACAATCCTGACAAGGTTTCATCATTGTTATCGCATAAAATCCTGATCGATGAGATCCGACCTTTGCAGACTGAAGTGAACGCCTCGAATCAATCCTATTTGCATGTTAAAAAACTGAAACTGGGACATTGGCTATCACTTGAGATCCTTTAACACGTCTAATAATCTTGTGGTATCCATAGGTTTCATAAAGAAATGATCGAATCCAGCCGCGATGGCATTAGCCATCTCCTGCTCTTCACCATAACCGGTCAAGGCAATAAACGTCGCATTCGCAATTTCAGGTTCCCTGCGTAACAGCCTAGCCAACTCTTTGCCATCCATCTGAGGTAAACCGAGGTCTAAAATTAAAACAGCAGGCATTTCAATCTTTGCCCGTTCAATTGCTTTTAGCGGATCATACTCCACGATTGTTTTATAACCCGACATCTCAAGCAGAGTGGCTGTCATGTCAGCGGCATCCACATTGTCATCCACCACCAATATTTTCGTAGTCCTGATTGTGTCACCCGTATCTAAAATGTTACTGCCTCCATCGACTGAATCAGCACCTACGCTTTGGATAAGTGGCAATAAAATCTGGAACTGGCTGCCCATACCAAGTCCTGGACTAACAGCAGTGATCTGTCCTTCATGTAAATCCACAAGACTTTTTGCCAGCGCCAGACCAATGCCTAACCCTCCTTGAGATCTGTCGGATGATCTGGATGCTTGGGTAAACAGCTCGAATACGCTGTTGATTAACACAGGCTCCATACCCATGCCATTATCTGATACCGTGATTTTGGCGAATCTTTCGTCTGTTTCTAAAACCAGCTCTATCCTGCCGCTATCGGGGGTATATTTGGCTGCATTATTCAATATGTTACTGATGACCTGAATAAGGCGATTCTTGTCACCCCTTACAAAGATGTGCCCTGAGGGATTGTTGTATACCAAATGATGATGGTGTTTTGCAAAGAGGGGGCTGACCTGTTCAATGGAATGTGTGACGACATCATTCAGTTCGACTTCTTTACTCTCTAAGGTAATCAGTCCGCGAGTGACGCGTGACATATCGAGAAGATCATCGATCAATCCTGTCATATGCTTAACCTGTCTTGCAATAATGCTACTGCAATTCTCTAGAGTCGCAGGATCATGTTTGGCTAATGGCAAGATATTTGCAGCTGCGGAGATGGGTGCCAGGGGATTACGTAATTCATGGGCAAGCATGGCAAGAAACTCATCCTTACGACGTCCGGCTTCACGCAAACTCTCTTCTGCCTGCTTACGTGAGGTAATGTCGGTAGAAGCCCCTATCCACTCGGTGATTTCGCCGGTTTTTTCGTCCAACATAGGGACGGCCCTGGTTTCAAGCCATCCTTCACTACCATCCGCAAGAATAACCTTTAGTTCAAGCTCAAATTTTGATTTCTGCTTGATGCATTTGGCAATGGCAGTATGCAGTTTTTCATGCTCTTCAGGCGGCACATATTCTTCAAACCAAAGCTTCTTGGAATTGGTGACATCTTTAAGGACACCACGCCCCTGTAGCTGATATATCTCACTCCAGTCAGGGCTCACCCGATACACCACTTCAGCGGTTGCTGTGATCAGCGCTCTCAAGCGAGACTCACTTAAGCGTAATTGCTCTTCGTCGCTTCTTTTCTGTGTGACATCCCTGAACAAGACGCCTACCATATTCTCACCTGGCTCATCCACAGGGTATGCATACACGTCGAATATACGGCCTAATGTTTTGGAGCCGTTCTCAAACCGGATAGGCTGTCCGGTTTTGGCTACTTGGCCATACATCTCAAACCACCGTGACTCGTGATTTGGCACCATTTCGCGCATGGTTTTGCCTTTTGCATCATGTAGCCCTGTCTGTTCTTCAAATAGCGGATTGATTTCATGAAAAATGTAATCTATGGGTTGATCACGTTCATCAAACAAAACTTCAATCACACAGAATCCTTCATCGATGGATTCCGTCAAGCTACGATATCGAGACTCAGCCTTTTTCTGGGCATCTTCAGCATACACCTTCTCGGTAACTTCACTGGTTTGATGAGAGATACAAAACAAATACCCTTGTTCATCAAAGATCGGGGTATTGCTGGCCCTCCAGTACCGCTCCTCGAAAATGACCGTTCCATCTTCTTTGGTAGATCTGATTGGATAGCGCTGTAAGGGGAGTTTATCTTGTTTGCCTGTGTCAATCACACGTGCTAAGGAGCGTCTAAGGGCTTCTAAGCCTGTATCTTTCTGGTCATGTGGATCCGCCGGGAAAACTTCAAATAATCGTTTGCCAATTACATCTTCACGTTTTAACTTTACAAATTCAAGGAAGGTATCGTTGACCTCAAGAAATATTGGATCTACAGAGGGTGAGAGGAAATATTGACCTGCCGTTGATGTATTTAATGCGGTTTGATAAACATGGGCAGGAAACATAGTTGCAACTCAGACATGGTAAGGTTTGACCATGAATCTATCACACATTTATCGGCATTTTGCCAATAAGTTTGTCGAGGGTGACAGGATAGTCACGCACACGAACACCTGTGGCATTGTAAATGGCGTTCGATACTGCTGCAGCCACACCACAGATACCCAACTCTCCGACGCCTTTGGCTTTCATAGGGGATGAGATAGGATCCGTTTCTTCCAGGAAAATCACTTCCTGGTGCGGAATGTCTGCATGTACCGGGACCTCATAGCCCGCCAGGTCATGATTCACAAAATAACCATAGCGCTGGTCGACCTCCAGTGACTCCATCAAGGCAGCCCCTACCCCCATGGTCATCGCGCCAATCACCTGGCTACGCGCCGTTTTTGGATTAAGGATGCGCCCGGCTGCACAAACGGCTAACATACGGCGTATCCGGGTTTCGCCGGTGTAAGCATCCACAGCAACCTCTACAAAATGTGCACCAAAGGTTGACTGCTGGTATTTTTTATCAAGATCACCGAATTCAATCATATCTTCAGCGCTGATACCTTGGCTGCCCGCCAATTCCGCTAGAGTGAAGCTCTGTGAGCCATGACTGATTTTCTCATCAGAAAAAATGGCACTGTCGATATTGAAATTTGTTTTTTGCGCAATGGCTTCGCGCAATTTGATACAGGCAGCATACACACCTGAAGTAGAACTGTTACCGCCCCACTGACCGCCTGAACCAGACGAGACCGGAAAATTCGAGTCGCCGAGCCTCACATTGACCTTTGCTAAAGGAACGCCCATCATTTCCGCCGCCGTTTGGGCAATGATGGTATAGCTGCCGGTACCGATGTCCGTCATGTCAGTTTCAACCGTCAAATAGCCACGTTTATCCAGACGCACGCGTGCAGCTGATTTCGTGACTACGTTATCCCGATAAGCGGATGCGACTCCCAATCCTATCAACCAGCGGCCTTCACGCAGTCCACCAGGCTTTGCTTTTCGTTTACTCCATCCAAATTGTTTGGCGCCAATCTGGAAGCACTTCACCAGTTGACGTAAAGAAAATGGTGGCTGAGTGGACGGCTCCTTTTCTTCAGGTTTTTTGGATTGTGAATCTCTCGATGACGGTTTAGGAGGAGAGTCCGGAACAATTTGAATGTCGTTCCTGATGCGGAACTCAATGGGATCCATGCCTAATTTCTCTGCCATTTCATCCATGGCAACTTCAAGCGCCGCCAGCCCGGAAGCCTCATTTGGCGCACGCATGGCGTTGGCTTCCGGCAGATCGAGCCTGGACACACGATTTGAGGTCATCCGGTTGGCTCCCGCATACAGGGAGCGCGTCTGGAATGCGCCGGCCTCAGGCCCGCCCTCCGGCAAGTTTCCCGACCAGCTTTCATGGCCGATAGCGGTAATCAATCCCTCTTTATTAGCGCCAATGCGTATGCGCTGAATCGTTGCGGAGCGGTGCGTTGTATTGTTAGGGATCAAAGCGCGCTGCAAATTTACTTTCACAGGGCGTTGTGCGGCCCTGGCTGCAAGGGCGGCCATTAGGGCATCAGAGCGCAAAAATAATTTGGCACCAAACCCACCACCGATATAAGGGGATATCACCCGTACTTTTTCCTTGGCAATGCCGAGAGTCTTCGCCATATCCCCAACCGCCCAATCGATCATCTGATTAGAGGTCCATAGTGTTAACTGGCCGCCATCCCAGGCTGCAATCGTTGCATGCGGTTCCATCATAGAGTGCGACTCATGGGAAGTGGAGTAAGTCGCATCCAACTTTAAAGGCGATGATGCATAAGCAGCGTCGAAATTACCTACGGCACTCTCACCCGCTGCACCCGTATCATCTGTTGGGACGCCCTTCGGCTTTTCTTTTTCCAGGTCATAATAGCCCTTGGATCGTTCATACTTAACCTGGATCAAGTGAGCGGCAGCACGGGCTTGTTCGAAGGTTTCGGCCACCACAATGGCGATAGCCTGGTGATAATGCTGGATGTCTGGCCCACCCAGTAAAAGAGCAGTATTGTATTTACCTTTTGCGAGCTTACCCGCATTTTGGTAAGTCACGATTGTAATCACGCCTGGATAAGCTTTGGCTGCAGATAAATGGATTGAAGCGATGCGGCCTTTTGCGATACTTGATCCAAGTATGTAACCATAAGCCTGGTTTGCGATAACGTCATTCCGGTCATAGGCATAGGGCGCGGTGCCGGTGGTTTTGAGCGGTCCATCAATGCGGGAAACGGGTTGACCCACCACTTTCAGCTGGTCTATAGGGTTATTGGTTGCCGGGGTATCGAATTTCATGGATTATGCCTTCGCTTCAGTGATCACCGAGGCCAGCGTACGTTCCACCAGTGACACTTTGAATGCATTGTCATGTGTGGTTCGCGCATTTGCCAGCAACTTGGCCGACACTGCTTTGGCGCCTTTCGGCAAAGCACGCTCAGCTTCCTCAATGCGCCAGGGTTTATGTGCAACACCGCCTAATGCCACCCTGCCTGATCCGTCTCTTTGAATAATGGCCGCAACAGAGACAAGGGCAAAGGCATAGGATGCGCGGTCCCTTACTTTCCTGTAAATATGCATGCCACCAACAGGCGGCGGAAGAGTCACAGCAGTGATCAATTCACCCCTCTCCAGCGCATGTTCAATCTGGGGATTATTGCCAGGTAGCCTGTGTAACTCAGCAATAGGTATCGATCTGGTTGACCCGTTCGAGCGAACAGTCTCTATCGTTGCATCCAATACCCGCATCGCAACAGCCATGTCGCTCGGATGCGTAGCAATACATTGATCGCTCACACCTACAATCGCATGATTGCGGCTATATCCGCCAAGGGCTGCACACCCAGTCCCGGGTTCGCGTTTGTTACAGGGCAGATTGGTATCATAAAAATAAGGACAGCGGGTACGCTGTAATAAGTTGCCAGCCGTGGTTGCCTGATTTCTCAGCTGGCCGGAAGCGCCCGCAAGCAACGCTCTTGAAAGAACACCATATTTGCGCCGCACAACGTCATGAGCAGCAAGGTCTGTATTGCGCACCAAGGCACCGATTCGTAAACCACCCTCTTCAGTGGGTTCAATTTTGTCCAAACCAAGATCATTGATATCAATTAAATGGCCAGGGGTTTCTACCTGCAATTTCATTAAATCCAGGAGGTTAGTTCCGCCTGCAATGAATTTCGAATGATTGATACGTGCAGCTTTGACAGCCGCATCAATCGGTAAATTGACTCTCTCATAAGTAAATGCTTTCATCTGGATACCCCGGCAACTTCTGAGATCGCTTCCTGGATATTCGAATAAGCACCACAGCGGCATAAATTACCACTCATGCGTTCTCTGAACTCAATAGGGCTCATTTCAATTGGCCGTGTCAGATCCTCCGTGACATGACTCGGTATCCCGGCTTTGAATTCATCGAGCATGGCAACTGCAGAGCAGATTTGTCCCGGCGTACAGAATCCGCATTGATAGCCATCATGCTTGATGAAGGCAGCCTGCATCGGATGCAGATTATTCGGAGTACCCAAACCCTCAATCGTTGTGATGTCGTGGCCTTCTTGCATCACGGCAAGGGTCAGGCATGATGCAATACGTCGTCCGTCTACGATGACGGTACAAGCACCACACTGGCCTTGATCACATCCCTTTTTCGTGCCCGTAAGATGCAAGCGCTCCCGTAGGGCGTCGAGTAGCGTAGTTCGCGAATCAACCAGCAACTGATGCTCACTCCCATTCACTCGCAATAAGACATTCACCTTGGAAGGCTCGGTGGTCTGTGAAGGCTGGATAACTGATCTAGCTTCGGCTTCTGTCGCCATTTTGGCAACTGCTATCGCTCCACTTGAAGCCGCAGTATTTCTTATGAATTTACGTCTGTTTGGATCGAATTCAGCCATGCTTCACTTCCTGGAAAAAGAGGTTGCCTGATTAATCAGTACTTGTTTCGCGATAACTAAGTGATATATCAGACTAGATTAAGTTCCTCTTCGATACAGCGGAAATAGGAATGAATCTAGCTCAAGAATATATCGAGGACTTTTTTGTGACCCTGTCGATAGCCCAAGCCATCATCAGATCATTTGATGCCTTATCAATCCCGGCAGATGGAATATTCAAAAATTTCTAAAGCTTTTAACTTGGGATGAAAGCAGCCAAAGTTTTCGCCAATATACTCGCCAATTTATCAACCATATTGGGATTAATACTTAAATAACATATTGAAATATATAGTACTATGGCAAAGGTTAAACCTTATTTTATATTCGCCAAATGATCGCTAAAGTAATTCGCGCACCTGCTGCTACACATGTTGCTCAAATGGAGCCAATGCTGCCTCAAGCAAGGGAACTTGAAAAGTTGCTATCCCTAGCCAGCGGATTACGTGCCAGAGCCATAAAACTAACTGCAAACCCCATGCCAGGTCTTAATAAGAGCCTTTCCATGATTTTGCGAGCAATGAACTCTTACTACACCAATAAAATAGAGGGGCAGCATACAATGCCGGCGGAAATTGAATCTGCCTTAAATAATGATTACTCTATTAATAAAGATATTGCCCAGAAACAACGCATCGCAAGAGCGCATCTACTGACAGAGGCTTGGGGTGAAGAGCATATTGCAGGTACAAACTGGCGCGAAGTATTTTCTGCCAATTTAATTACCAATCTCCACTATCAGCTTTATAGCCATATGGATAAAGTTGATCGTGTAACTGACAACAATGAGCCGGTTAATGAAGGGCAATTTCGGACGCGAAATGTAACCGTTGGCATACATATGCCGCCTGACGCACATTATTTATCTAATTTTATTGAGCGCTGGATTCAAGCCTATAGCGGTGTGCCCGATGGAGATATGGCCCTTATCGGCTTAGCTTGTGCGCATCATAGATTGGCATGGATACACCCTTTTAACGATGGTAATGGGCGCGTCACCAGATTACACAGTCACCTATTGCTTCATGCAATGGGCTTAACAAATGGTCTTTGGTCGCCAATGCGCGGTTTAGCGAGAAGCCATCAAGAATACTATGATCGCCTACATAATGCAGACAACCTAAAAAACGGTGATTACGATGGCCGCGGTGCACTCACAGAACAAGGTTTGGTTGAATGGATTCGTTACTTTTTGAATGTATGCATAGACCAGGTAACATTTATGGAAGGCATGTTAAACCTTACTGACTTTAAAAGTCGTCTTGAAACACTCCTGGTTGTTGAAGAAAACAAGGGCATTTCTGGTATAAAAAAAGCCGCACTCAACCCATTACACTACATTGCGATTACTGGCCCTATGGAGCGTGGTGAGTTCAAAAAAATGACAGGAATGGCTGAACGCTCAGCTGATCGGCTTTTAAAAGCATTACTTGATTACAAACTACTTTTATCAGACAGTGCCAGAGGTAATGTGTATATGGGAGTACCGTTGCATAGTATGCAATTCCTCTTCCCCCGGCTTTGGCCAGAGGCAGAAATAAACAACTGATAGAATATTAAGAGGGGATGCAGCTCATACATATATATTGCTCCCCTTGGGAGGGAAATAACGCTTTTAGAAGAGCTTCGCTATTTGCGCCATGCACTTGCAATTTTCTGGATTGCTAGAGTGATCTCTACTCAGCAACTCAAAAAATAAAAGGGATAATCCAAACCGCTTTTCGCGTCTGATCTTCAACTGAAGCTGGTTTGAATTTCCAGGTCCGCACGGCTGTCTCCGCTGCCGCATTCAAATGATCATTTGAAGACTCGATGATATATGTGTCAGCGACTGAACCGCTCTCGTCAATCAAAATAGCTACTTCAACATACGCTGATTTTCCGATAGAGAGAGTCGGTTTAGCTATTTTAAGAAGCTTTGCATTAACCCATTTTTTATTGATATCTTCACTCGTCGGTAAATTAGTGGCATCGGGGAAAATAATGTGGCCTTTTGTAAACAGGTGTTTACGTACTTCTTCACGTACACCAAATGGACCAGCATTGATCTTTTGCTCCCTGTAAGCCTGAGCAATTTCGGTAATGCTATCAATATCACGCTCAGCACTTGAGGCACTTATGAATGACAAAGATAAAATCAGAATGGATATGTATCGCATAGCATGCTAAATGGTTGGTTTCAAAAGAGAGGATTTTGTACTATTTTGGTGTTATAAACTTACTCTAGAATCTTAACCTAAGATCGTTACTGCGACCTTAAGAAAGCACCAGTTACCATTTGGCATTTGAGAACAGCCAAGGTAAATAATATCTTGTAAAATCATAAAAAAATTAAGTCTTACAAAAAAATGACTCGCACACTTATATATATTTTATCGATCACTTTCGGAATGCTCTCTGTTAAACATTCATGCTTGGCTGACGAGCTATCTAAACCCTCAACTATTAGACTGCCTGGGATTGCTCACATCTGGGGAGTAGATACCAAAGGCATGCCGACAATTACTTTTGAAGAGTTAGAAAATTGCATGAGTTCTGACTCGGCTTTGAGGCAACAATTTGATCGTGTTCAACTTGAAACCAAGCTTATTAACGAAGAAGTATTAAAAGCTGAAAAAATGGTGGAGGAAAATCAAAAGGTTCGTTCCTCCCTGGAAAAAGAATCAGGTGAATTACAACTTGAGATTACGGAAATGAACACGCTCAATGAAGCGTTTGCAAAAAGAAAACAGGAACTATCGTCTCTCACTAGCAAGAAAGTGGATGCGCCAACGGCTAAAAAGATCAATCAAAAAGTCGAGCAATTTAATAAAGACATTATTAAATTTAACGCTGACTCAGCGACATTAAAAGAAAAAACTGAGCATTTGAAATCAAAACAAAAAGTTTTTAATGACAATTTAGATAGTTTAAAAACGCAGTTAGACCAAGTAAATATCAAAACCAATGCCTTCAATGAACAAAAAAAGTCTTTTGACCAAACTTTGATTTCTTACAAAGATAAATGCACAGGCACGCATAAGCTAGAACA
>NZ_DATHWZ010000078.1:0-9339 GCF_035460085.1 Methylophilus sp. | reverse complement strand
TAAATCAGGTTCTATCAAGCCACACACTAAATTCTCAGCCGAGATCTATGTGTTGGGTAAAGATGAAGGTGGTCGTCATACACCATTCTTCAACGGCTATCGTCCACAGTTCTACTTCCGTACGACTGACGTGACTGGTGCAGTTGAATTGCCGGCAGGTACCGAAATGGTGATGCCTGGTGATAACGTCTCTATCTCAGTAGCGCTGATTGCGCCTATCGCGATGGAAGATGGCTTACGCTTCGCTATCCGTGAAGGTGGTCGTACCGTTGGTGCTGGCGTTGTCGCTAAAATCATCGAGTAATTAATTTTTACAGGCGGCAGGAATTTCCTGCCGTTTTTGCTCTTTAAAGGAAAAAACCATGGCAGCTCAAAAAATTCGTATCCGTCTGAAAGCTTTTGATTATCGTCTGATTGATCAATCTGCTCTGGAAATCGTTGAAACTGCGAAACGTACAGGTGCTGTAGTAAAAGGTCCGGTACCATTGCCGACTCGTATTGAGCGCTTTGATATTCTGCGTTCCCCGCACGTGAACAAAACTTCACGTGACCAATTTGAAATCCGTACTCATCAACGTCTGATGGACATCGTTGACCCTACTGATAAAACAGTAGATGCATTGATGAAGCTGGATCTTCCAGCTGGTGTGGATGTAGAAATCAAGCTTTAATTCTAAAGTTGTCATTCTGGGAATGGCCTTTTAAAACAAAAGGCTGTTGTCAAATCAAGAATAGTCCGGTATAATCCGCGCTCTTCGGTGGACGGTCAATTGTAATCGTCTACTTTAAACTATTATAAGGAACTGATCATGAGCTTAGGGCTTATTGGTCGCAAGGTGGGCATGACCCGCATTTTTACAGATGAAGGCGCAAGCGTTCCTGTAACTGTGCTGGAAGTGATCCCTAACCGCGTGACACAAGTAAAGACAGTTGCAACTGATGGCTATACAGGCCTGCAGGTTGCATACGGTGAGCGTCGTGCTAGCCGTATCAACAAAGCGTTGACTGGACACTTTGCCAAGGCTGGCGTAACTGCTGGTGCTGGTATCAAAGAATTTAATGTGGTTGAAGATGTTCTGGCCAACTTCCAGGTCGGTGGAAATATCACTGTTGATATTTTCTCCGTGGGTCAGTTGGTAGACGTGACTGGTACATCCATCGGTAAGGGTTTTGCCGGTGCGATCAAGCGTCATAACTTCTCATCTAACCGTGCTTCTCACGGTAACTCTCGTTCACATAACGTACCGGGTTCTATCGGTATGGCGCAGGATCCAGGTCGAGTATTCCCTGGTAAACGCATGCCTGGTCATTTGGGTGACATCAAAGTTACTACCCAAAACCTGGAAATCGTTCGTGTAGACGTTGAGCGTAATCTGTTATTGATTAAAGGTTCCGTACCCGGCTCCAAAGGTGGCAATGTTGTTGTACGTCCAGCCATCAAAGCGAAAGGGGCTGCATAATGGAATTAAAGCTGATTGATCTGAACGGCAAAGTTGCTAAAAAAGGTGTGGATGCGTCTGATGTAACTTTCGGTCGTGAATTTAACGAATCACTGGTGCATGAAGTGGTCGTTGCTTACATGGCGAATGCCCGTACAGCAACCCGTGCACAGAAAACACGTGCTACCGTTGCCCATACTACCCATAAGCCATATGCGCAAAAGGGTACTGGTAACGCTCGTGCTGGTATGACTTCCAGCCCGATCTGGCGCGGAGGTGGTCGTGCATTCCCTAACAGCCCTAACGAAAACTACAGCCACAAAGTAAACCGTAAGGCTTACCGTGCAGGCATGCAGACTATTTTGTCTGAGCTGGTTCGTCAGGATCGTTTGAAAGTGGTTGATACATTTACTATCGACACACCAAAAACAAAACAATTGGTACAGAAAATCAATGCACTGGGTGTTGACGGTGGCGTATTGGTGCTGATCGATGGTTTTGATGAGAATTTGTACTTGTCTTCCCGTAACCTTCCAAACGTTTTGGTAGTTGAGGCGCAATTTGCTGACCCGGTCAGCCTAGTGCGTTTCCCTAACGTTTTGGTCACTGCTGGTGCAGTGAAAAAACTTGAGGAGATCTTGGCATGATTACCGCAGCAACCAAAACTCAAGATCGTTTATTGCAAGTGATTTTGGCACCACAAATTACCGAGAAGGCAACGTTTATTGCTGACAAGCATCAGCAAATTGCTTTTAAAGTACGTACTGATGCAACCAAGCCTGAAATCAAGGCTGCAGTTGAATTGGTATTCAAGGTCGAAGTGGCTTCTGTGTCTGTGATTAATGTTGCAGGTAAAGTGAAGCGTGCTGGCCGCCGTGCTGGTAAGCGTAGTGACTGGAAAAAGGCTTACGTTAGCCTGAAACCAGGTCAAGAAATTAACTTTGCAGCTGGCGAATAAGGAGAGAAGATATGGCATTAGTTAAAGTCAAACCAACTTCCCCCGGTCGTCGTGGTGTATTGAAGGTTGTCACACCTGATCTGCACAAAGGCAAGCCTTACGCGCCGCTGTTGGAAAGTCAAAGTAAAAATGCTGGTCGTAATAACAACGGCCGCATTACAACCCGTCACCAAGGTGGTGGTCATAAGCAGCATTACCGTGTGATCGACTTCCGTCGTAACAAGGATGGTATTCCTGCAACTGTAGAGCGTATCGAGTACGATCCAAACCGTACAGCCAACATCGCGTTGCTGTGCTATGCGGATGGCGAGCGTCGTTACATCATTGCGCCCCGTGGCATTGCTGCCGGTGCACAACTGGTAAGCGGTTCTGAAGCACCTATCCGTGCTGGTAATGCATTGCCATTGCGTAACATCCCGGTCGGTAGCACGATTCATTGTATCGAAATCCAACCTGGCAAAGGTGCGCAAATTGCACGTTCAGCCGGTACTTCTGTCCAGTTGCTGGCGCGTGAAGGTGCTTACGCCCAGTTGCGTTTGCGCTCCGGTGAGGTTCGCCGTGTACACGTAGATTGCAAGGCAACCTTGGGTGAAGTGGGTAACGAAGAGCATTCATTGCGTTCTATCGGTAAAGCTGGTGCGATGCGCTGGCGTGGTGTTCGCCCAACCGTTCGCGGTGTGGTGATGAACCCGGTTGATCACCCGCACGGCGGTGGTGAAGGCCGTACTGCTGCAGGTATGAACCCGGTTTCACCATGGGGTCAGAAAACTAAGGGTTATCGTACACGTAAGAATAAGCGTACTGATAACATGCGCGTAAGTCGTCGTCCGAGAAATGTAAGGTAATCGCCATGGCACGTTCTATTAAAAAAGGTCCATTTGTGGACGCTCACTTGGCTAAAAAAGTCGAAATTGCGTCAGCGAACCGCGATAGAAAACCAATCAAAACTTGGTCTCGTCGTTCGACTGTATTGCCAGACTTTATTGGTTTAACCATCGCAGTGCACAATGGTAGACAGCATGTGCCTGTGTTGATTTCTGAAAACATGGTTGGTCACAAACTCGGCGAATTTGCGTTAACACGCACTTTCAAAGGGCACGCGGCTGATAGAAAAGCGAAGAAGTAAAGGGCTGATATGCAAGTTACTGCAATTTTAAAAGGCGTACACCTTTCTCCGCAAAAAGCGCGTCTGGTGGCCGACTTGGTACGTGGCAAGAAAGTAGATCACGCTTTGAATATTCTTGAGTTCACGCCTAAACGAGGTGCCGAGATTATCAAAAAAGTGGTGTTATCTGCGATTGCCAATGCCGAGCATAACAATGGGGCTGATATCGATGCATTGAAGGTAACTTCAATCTACGTTGATAAAGGCATTGTCATGAAACGTATCCGTGCACGTGCAAAAGGTCGCGCTGGTCGTATTACGAAACCAACATGCCACATTCATGTGACAGTCGGTGACTCAAAGGAATAATATGGGACAGAAAATTCATCCAATTGGGTTCCGTTTGAGCGTTCAGAAAAACTGGGCGTCACGTTGGTACTCAAATAGCCAGAACTTCCCTGCGATGTTGCAAGGCGACATCAAGGTACGTGAGTTTCTGAACAAAAAACTAGCTAGCGCCGCTGTAAGCAAAATCATCATCGAGCGCCCGGCTAAAAATGCAAAAATTACCATTCACAGTGCCCGTCCAGGTGTGGTGATTGGTAAAAAAGGTGAAGACATTGAGTCTTTACGTTCTTCTCTGCAAGGTTTGATGGGCGTTCCAGTGCATCTGAACATTGAAGAAGTGCGTAAGCCTGAGCTGGACGCAACGTTGATTGCACAATCTATTGCCCAGCAATTGGAAAAACGTGTGATGTTCCGTCGTGCCATGAAACGCGCAATGCAAAATGCAATGCGTTTGGGCGCACAAGGCATCAAGATCATGAGTTCCGGTCGTTTGAACGGTATCGAAATTGCGCGTACAGAGTGGTATCGTGAAGGCCGTGTGCCTCTCCATACACTGCGTGCTGATATCGACTATGGCGTGGCAGAGGCTTCTACCACCTACGGTATTATCGGGATTAAAGTTTGGGTATTCAAAGGTGAGATTTTCGGTGACAACGCAGCTAATGCTGCCGTAGCTGATGCTGAGCCAGAGAAAAAAGTAAGAAAGCCGAGGGCTAAAGATGCTGCAACCAGCTAGACAGAAATACCGCAAGATGCAAAAGGGTCGCAATAAAGGTATTGCGACTACTGGTAACAAGGTAAGTTTTGGTGAATTTGGTTTAAAAGCGATCGGTCGTGGTCGTTTGACTGCACGCCAGATCGAAGCTGCACGTCGTGTGATGACTCGTCACATTAAACGTGGTGGCCGCGTTTGGATCCGTGTGTTCCCTGATCAGCCAATTTCTAAAAAACCTGCTGAAGTTCGTATGGGTAATGGTAAAGGTAGCGTGGACTACTACATCGCTCAAATTCAGCCAGGTAAAATGTTGTACGAGATGGATGGCGTGAGCGAAGAGTTGGCTCGCGAAGCTTTCAAACTGGCTGCTGCTAAGTTGCCAATTGAAACTACATTCATGACCCGTCAAATCGGCAGTTAAGGAGTAGTGAGATGAAAGCTTCAGAATTTCGAGCAAAATCAGCTGAAGAGCTGAACACCGAGTTGGTTGAATTGCGTCGCGCACAGTTTTCACTGCGTATGCAATTGGCAACTCAACAATTGAACAAAGCAGATCAGCTGGGTAAAGTGCGTAAAGATGTAGCTCGCGTTAAAACCGTGCTGGCTGAGAAGGCGAAACAAGCATGATGACTGAAAAGGCGAAAGTAGTACGCAGTTTGACTGGTCGCGTAGTAAGCAACAAGATGGATAAAACCGTGACTGTGCTTGTCGAGCGTAAAGTGAAACACCCGTTGATTGGTAAAGTGGTTTCTAAATCAAATAAATTTCATGCGCATGATGAAGCAAATGCATGCAATGAAGGTGATTTAGTAACAATTACCGAATCACGCCCATACTCAAAGACCAAGTCTTGGGTAGTAAGCAAAATCGAAGCTAAGTAAGGCTTCAAATATAACTGGAAAAGCGCTTGTCACAAGCGTTTTTTTAGTTGTATAATGTTGGACTTTTCGGTGCCCGCCTTAGATGGCATGTAGCTGGCACCCCAATACTGACCGTGGTCTATTGGCCGTAACGTGATTTTGAATGAAAGTTCAAAACAGGCGGCTGTAGTGGTTATAACGGATTAAGTTGGAGATTATTTCTCATGATTCAAATGCAATCTCGGCTTGAAGTGGCCGACAACACTGGTGCGCGTTCCGTGCAGTGTATCAAGGTCTTGGGTGGTTCCAAGCGTCGTTACGCCAGCATTGGCGACATCATCAAGGTCAGCATTAAAGATGCTGCTCCACGTGGTCGCGTCAAAAAAGGTGAGATATACAACGCTGTGGTTGTGCGTACCGCTAAAGGTGTGCGTCGCCCGGATGGTTCCTTAGTTAAATTCGATGCCAATGCTGCAGTCTTGTTGAACAACAAGCTTGAGCCAATTGGTACACGTATTTTTGGCCCGGTGACACGTGAGTTGCGCAGTGAGCGCTTCATGAAGATCGTTTCATTAGCGCCTGAAGTGCTGTAATAGGCTGGAGACGATAAATGAGCAAAATTCGCAAAGGTGACCAAGTCATTTTGAATACAGGTAAAGACGCTGGTAAAACAGGTGCTGTTTTAAACGTCTTGCCAACCGGCCATGTAGTGGTGGAAGGTCTGAATGTGGTGAAGAAACACACTCGTCCTAACCCTATGCGTGGTGTTACTGGTGGCATCATCAGCAAAGAAATGCCTTTGGACATTTCTAATGTGGCGATTTATAACGCTGCAACTAAAAAAGCTGATCGTGTTGGTTTTAAGGTACTCGAAGATGGTCGCAAGATTCGTGTTTACAAATCTAGCGGCGAGTCTATCGACGCATAGGAATACATATGGCACGTTTAAAACAGTTCTACAAAGATACAGTAGTCGCCAAATTGACTGAACAATTTGGTTATACCTCTTCAATGCAGGTGCCTCGTATCGAAAAAATTACCCTGAACATGGGCGTAGGTGAAGCTGTAGCTGATAAAAAAGTTATGGAGCACGCAGTTTCTGATATGGAAAAAATTGCCGGTCAAAAAGCAATCGTAACTAAGGCTAAAAAGTCTGTTGCTGCTTTTAAGATTCGTGATGACTATCCTGTTGGTTGTAAAGTCACTTTGCGTCGTGAGCGTATGTATGAATTCCTCGATCGTCTGATTACTGTGGCAATTCCACGTATTCGTGACTTCCGTGGTATTTCTGCTAAATCTTTTGATGGCCGTGGTAACTACAACATGGGTGTTAAAGAGCAAATTATTTTCCCGGAAATTGAATACGACAAAATCGATGTATTGCGCGGGATGAATATCACCATTACAACGACAGCACAAACAGACGAAGAAGCAAAAGCACTGTTGGCTGCATTTAGTTTCCCATTTAGAGGTTAAGTCATGGCAAAAGTATGTATGACAGAGCGCGAGCAAAAGCGTCGCGAAACCGTAAAAAAATATGCAGCCAAACGCGCTGAATTGGTTGAGATTATCAACAGCCAAACTGCAAGCGTTGAAGATCGTTTTGCTGCACGTTCGAAATTGCAAAGTTTGCCACGTAATTCCAGCCCAGTGCGTACACGTAATCGTTGTGCATTGACTGGTCGTCCACGTGGTGTGTTCAGTAAATTTGGTATCGCACGTAATGAGTTGCGTAAGTTGATGATGGCTGGTCATGTACCAGGTGTCACCAAGGCCAGCTGGTAACGGAGGAATAGAACATGAGTATGAGTGATCCGATTGCCGATATGTTGACCCGTATTCGTAACGCGCAGCGTACGAATAAGCCTACAGTATCAATGCCTGCGTCTAAAGTTAAAGGCGCAATTGCAAATGTATTGAAAGACGAAGGCTACATTGAAGATTTCAATGTTCAAGCCAACGAAGGTAAACCTGTTTTGAACATTAGCCTCAAATACTACGCTGGTCGTCCAGTGATTGAGAAGATTGAGCGCGTATCTAAACCAGGTTTGCGTATTTATAAAGGTAGTCAAAACATCCCACGCGTGATGAACGGTTTAGGCGTAACTATCGTCTCTACTTCACGTGGCGTAATGACTGATCGTAAAGCACAAGCTGCCGGTATCGGTGGTGAAGTTCTGTGCATCGTGGCCTAAGAGGAGTTTGATATGTCACGTGTTGCTAAAAATCCGGTTGCGATTCCTGCCAAGGTAGAAGTCGTTATCTCTCCTGCTGAGATCGCAGTAAGCGGTCCTCTGGGTAAATTAAACCAAGCGTTGTCAGCAGATATTTCTGTGACGCGTGATGGTGAACAGTTGTTGGTAAAAGCAAATAAAGATACACAGCATTCGCGAGCAATGTCTGGGACCATACGTGCCCTGCTTGCAAATATGGTGCAAGGTGTTTCAGCTGGTTTTACCCGTAAATTGACACTGATTGGTGTAGGTTACAAAGCCAATGCTCAAGGTTCGACTTTGAATCTTGAATTAGGTTACTCGCATCCGATCAACCACAAAATGCCTGAAGGTGTGACGGTGCAAACGCCTACGCCAACAGAAGTTGTGTTGACCGGGGCTAATAAGCAGGTGCTTGGCCAGGTCGCAGCGCAGATCCGCGGCTACCGTGCTCCAGAGCCATATAAAGGCAAAGGTGTTCGTTATGCGGATGAAGTGGTTGCTATCAAAGAGACCAAGAAAAAATAAGTAAAGCACTTATAGGTTAGACAATAACCTGAACAGTGAATCAATATTAAAGGTAAATTCAATGAAAAACGTAAATAACCGCTTGCGCAGAGCACGTAAAACCCGTGCCAAAATCGCCGAGTTAAAAGTTACACGTTTGAGTGTACATCGCACCAATACCAATATTTATGCTCAGATCATTACTGAAACTGGTGATCGCGTATTGGCGAGTGCATCTACCGTTGAGGCTGATGTGCGTCAACAACTGAAAAATGGTGGCAACATCGAAGCTGCAACCTTGATTGGCAAGCGTATCGCTGAAAAAGCTGTAAAAGCCGGCATCACTGACGTTGCTTTTGATCGTTCAGGTTACAAGTATCATGGTCGTATTAAGGCTTTGGCTGATGCGGCTCGTGAACATGGTCTCAAATTCTAATAGGTGAGATAAGAATGGCTAAAGATTTTGAACAGCAGCAAACTGACGGTTTGCGTGAAAAAATGATCACTGTTAACCGTGTAAGTAAAACGGTTAAGGGCGGTCGTATCATGAGCTTCGCTGCATTGACCGTAGTTGGTGATGGCGATGGCACTGTTGGTATGGGTAAAGGTAAAGCACGTGAAGTGCCAGTGGCTGTACAAAAAGCCATGGATGAAGCCCGCCGCAGCATGGTAAAAGTGAACTTGAAGAATGGTACTTTGCATCATAGAGTCACCGGTGTACACGGTGCTGCTAAAGTGCTGATCCTGCCTGCCGCTGAAGGTACCGGTATTATTGCTGGTGGCACGATGCGCGCTATTTTTGAAGTGATGGGTATCACAAACGTGATTGCTAAGAGTCTTGGTTCTTCCAACCCTTACAATCTGGTGCGTGCAACCTTGAACGGTCTGGCTTCCATGAACACACCAGCTGAAATTGCTGCTAAACGTGGTAAGACCTTAGAAGAAATCAGAGGTTAATCATGGCTAAAGCAAAAAAAGAAAACGCTAACTTGAAAGTAACGTTAGTAAGAAGTTTGATTGGTCGTATTGAAGCGCATAAAGCGACAGTACGTGGCTTGGGTCTGCGTCGTATGCACCACACAGTTGAAGTGCAAGATACGCCAGAAATCCGCGGCATGATCAATGCTGTAAGCTATCTTTTAAAGGTTGAAGCATAATGCAATTGAACACGATTAAGCCTGCAGAAGGCGCTAA
>NZ_DATHWZ010000077.1:0-11003 GCF_035460085.1 Methylophilus sp. | reverse complement strand
AGAGGCCATCATGACACTGGTGGCTTTCCTGCCTGTATTGTGGAGCCTGTCATCTTACGTCAGTGAGTTACCGGTGTTTGGGGCGGTGCCTGCGCCGTTGTTCACTGCCGCGATTGCCTGGTCGGTCTTCGGGACGCTATTATTAGCGGCGGTCGGGATCAAATTACCAGGCTTGGAATTCAGGAACCAGCGTGTAGAAGCGGCTTACCGTAAGGAGCTCGTCTATGGTGAAGACAATGCCGATCGCGCGCAGCCAGCCACGCTGAAGTCGTTGTTCCTGGATGTGCGTAACAACTACTTCCGTTTGTATTTCCACTATATGTATTTTAACGTTGCACGTAGTTTATATTTGCAGGCGGATAATATTTTTGCTTACCTGATTCTGGTGCCGACCATTGCGGCTGGTAAAATCACATTTGGTATTTTGCAGCAGATCCTGACAGCGTTTTCGCAAGTTAGTAACTCCTTCCAATATCTGGTGAATTCATGGACGACGATTGTTGAGTTGTTGTCAGTGTATAAACGTTTGACGGCATTTGAAGCGGCGATCAAGCATGAGGCATTGCCGGAGATTGAGCTGACGAACTCGTGATGTAGAAACCAGTGCTAACTGCCATAACCTTCGTTCTGGCAGAGGGTGTAGCAGGGGTTTCACGGAGCATGCTCTGTGCCAGCGGAACGACGGCTTATCCAGAAGCCAGTGCGTCCTGCAAGGGGGAATCAAGGTAAGGTCTGAGTTTAGCCTTGTGACACTAGAAAAGCTTGTGTAGCGCTTGCTCGAGTTTAATAGGTATTTCTTTAGTCTATTCACCGTTCTTTTTCGCCCCCAGGCGAGTTCCTTTTTTTGCTTGCCCAAAGAACAAGTAACCAAAAGAAAGGGCACCCTAGCTTCCGCTTGTATCCTGCGTTGCTCATCAGCGTGGGCAGCCAACGAAACTCGCCCTAGCGGCTTGCAAAGAACGCAAGCCGCCGCGGAACTCAAACAGACGCTGGCCGAAAACTCCCACGCTGACTGCGCTACTCGGCGCGTCAGATAGGGGCCCGGTAAAAACACACGCTTTCGCTTAAGTGTAATTCTTTACACTGCATCACGCTCGAACATTGGGCAAAACAAATTAAAGAATTAGAGTTATCAGAGTTTACGCTTTGTCTTCAAACCTCAAAACTCACTTAGCGCCCTCCAACCTTCATGTTCAAATATTTGGTTCATCGTGGTGGTTTGCAACGGGCTCCTATCTGACGCGCCGAGTAGCACAGTCAAAATAAGGAGGAAGGGAGCGACTGTCTGAATCCCGCGGTGGCCTGCGGTTTGTGCAGGCCGCTAGGTCGAGTTTCGCGACCGCTTGTTTTGACGAGCAACGCAGGGAACAAGCGGAAGCTAGGGTGCCCTTTCTTTTGGTTACTTGTTCTTTGGGCAAGCAAAGAAAAGTAACTCGCCTAGGGGCGAAACACAATGCCGAAATGGAGCATTGAATGATCAAAGAAATACCAGTAGACCTTCAAGCAATTACAACATTTGCTCTCAATTGCAACCAAGCTAAGAATTAGCCTGCCTGGATTCTGGCCGCCGCCAGAATGACGACTTGGTTCAACTATTAGATTGCGCTACTGAAATAAGCTCTGACTAAATGAAATCTCAGACCTGAGAAAGCTATCACTCCAAAATGAAGTCTTTAAAAATAAATCATCCTCAATTACTGCTTGCCCAAATACGAGTCACTCAATGCCTGGCTGCTGGCAATTGTCTGCGCATCGCCATTATGCGTGATATGCCCACTCTCCAGCACATAGGCATAATCGGCATATCTCAATGCCACCGTGGCATTCTGCTCAGCCAGCAGGAAACTCAGGCCTTGGGTCTGCTGCAACTGGTGCACAATCTCGAAAATTTCTTCCACGATCTGTGGTGCCAGCCCCATGGAAGGCTCATCCAGCAGGATCAGCTTTGGGTTAGCCATTAACGCGCGCCCTATCGCCACCATTTGCTGCTCGCCACCAGAGGTATAACCAGCGTGATTCTTGCGTAACAACTTCAACCGCGGGAAAAAGTTATACACTTTCTCCAGTTCCTGCGATAACACCTTGGCGGAGGGGCGGCGCACAAAAGCGCCGGTCAGCAGGTTTTCTTCCACCGTTAAATGGCCGAAACAATGCCGGCCTTCCAGCACTTGTACTAGGCCTTGAGATACCAGCTGCGCAGGTGTGGCCTTGGTCAGATCCTGGCCTTGGTAAAAAATCCGGCCCTGCACAATTTCACCACGCTGCGCGGGAATCAGGCCGGAAATGGCTTTGAGTATGGTGCTTTTACCCGCCCCATTTGCGCCCAATAAGGCGACAATCGCTTGCGGCCCTACCTGTAGCGAAATATGTTTGATGGCAAAAATGACTTTTTCATAAATCACTTCAATATTATCCAGCTGCAAAATGGCATCGGCAGCCGGATTAAGTTTTTCACTGGTCTGGGACATATCTGTGCTCCTCAATTTGATCTCATGGACACTGTTGTAACATTGCCCAAGGCATCAAACTAAAGCAAACAAGCATTAAGTGGCTACGCGAACAAATTACTGCGTTGCGCAAGCTTTCTAAATACAGCATCATAACCAAGCCGTACTCTAATACTGTCTTGGTTCCTGTGTTCCGTGCGCCTTGCACTTTGTACTGCTCGCTCACTTACTCCATGTTTCCTGACATGCATACCGCGCGTCGGCGGTATGCATCTCCAATCAGACAGTCGCTGTATTACTTGGCAGCGACAGTTTCCTTGCTGCAATCACGCGGGGTGATGCCTTTTTCCTTGGCATATTCATGGGAAGATTTTTCAATGATAGGACGCAGCAACTGGCGATCAGCCTGTACCCATTCTGAAATCACGTTCCACTTACTGCCATCCCATTGCTGGAAGCGCACCGCACCGCCGCCTTCATGGTCAGCGCAACTTAATTTCAGCGGTTGCACCAGGCCCAGGGCGCCCAGTTCAGTCAGGCGTTTATCATCCAGCTTGATATTTTCAAAGCCCCAGCGCACTTCTTCACCGGTCAACGGGCGTTTGCCGAATTTGGCTTGCGCCACACGCACTGCTTCAACGTTCAGAATGCCGTTTACTACACCCAGGTTGTAATACACATTACCAAAACGTTTAGGGTCCTGTAGGTTGCCTTTGCCCGGTTTGATCACATATTGATTAATGCCTTGCAATACCGGGAAACTGGTGCCGGAAGGATGCGTGGTAATAGAAATAAATCCTTTGGCGGCATTACCAGCTGGTGCTGCATCATCTTCAGAGTTACTCCAGATATTGCCGATGATATGGTTAGCCGGGAAACCGGTTTTTTGCGCTGTTTTCAACGCCACCGGATTCATCACGCCCCAACCGCGCAGGATCACCCAGTCAGGCTTGATGCGGCGGATAGTCAGCCATTGGGATTGTTGCTCATTGCCCGGATGCGGTACCTCCAGCAGGGTCAGCTCAAAGCCATATTTCTTTGCCAGCAGCTCCAGGATAGGGCTGGTTTCTTTGCCATATGGTGAACCGTGGTACAGCGTCACGATTTTCTTGCCTTTGAGTTTATCCAGGCCACCGGATTGGCTCGCAATATAGTTCACGATCGCAGACACTTCGCTATAGGGGTTCAGCTGCAGCGGGAATGCATACGGGAACACGCTACCGTCAGTCGAATCGGTGCGGCCGTGGTTGATGGTGATCAGTGGCAATTTGTCAGCGGTGGAGCGTTCCAACGTGGCATAAGCGATACCGACTGACAATGGATTGGTTGCTGCTGCTGGCGCACCGTTCAGGCCTTTTTTCAGGCGCTCGTAGCACTCGACGCCTTTTTCAACCACGTATTCGGTTTCGCACTCACTCCAGGTGAATTTCACGCCGTTGACGCCGCCTTCTTTGGCATTGACGTATTGCAGGTAATCAATAAATCCACCAAAGAAGCCTGAACCACCAGCTGCATAAGGCCCGATCCGGTAGCTTTGTAACGGAAAATATTGTTCGTTCGCCGCTTGCACTGGTGCCGTGACGCTGGCGATGCCCAACCCTAATGCCAGCAGCAGCCAGCGATGTTTGCCTAAAAATTTCACTCTGAGACTCCTTGGTTTTAAAATAAATATTGCGATATAAAAAAATAGCTACTAATCGTTTTTGGTTATATAAATAGTTGTAATTAGCCTATTCAACACATGAAAATCTCCCTTAATGCATTGGATAAACTAGAAACGTAGCGGCCAGACACGCAGCCGTTGCTTGGCGGTTTGCCAGACTTTGGCTAACCCATTGGGCTCTTTGATCAGGAAAAATATGATCAATGCGCCGAAAATCATCTTCTGAAAATTCTCCAGTTGCCCAGGGTCAATCGCACCGGCCAATAAGCCCGATGAAAGATTCGACAGTAATATGGGGAATAACACAATAAAGGCCGCACCCAGAAAATTACCTAAAATGCTGCCCATGCCACCAATAATGATGATGAACAAAATCTGGAATGAGCGCGTTAAATCAAAACCGTGCGGTTCGACTGTGCCTAAATAAGTGAATGCCCAAAGGGCACCAGCAATGCCCAGGTAAAAAGAACTGATCGCAAAAGCCAGTAATTTGGTTTTGGGTACTGATATGCCGATCACAGCTGCCGCTGTATCCATGTCGCGCACGGCCATCCACTTTCGGCCTAACTCACCGCTGACAATCGTTTTCGCTAACAGGCCAAGTGCGAGCACCACTGTCAGCGTCAGTAAATAACGGCCTAACGGAGAATTGAAATCAGAACCGAATACATGTAATGGCGGCGCCGTGATCACCCCGGAAGAAGAGTTGTTGGAAAACCAGGTGAAATTGGTGAATACCCATTGCACAAAAAACTGGGCTGCTAGCGTAGAGACGATTAAATAAAAGCCTTTGATACGCAGACTGGGCAAACCGAAAACCAGGCCTACGCCACCGGCAGTGAGCCCGCCTAAAATCAGACTGATGATCAATGGCAACCCTTCAATACGCAGATTGAAGTTATAGGTGGCAAACGCGCCTACCGCCATAAAAGCCGCTGAGCCCAAAGACAACTGTCCGGCATAACCTGTCAGTAAATTCAGCCCCAGCCCTGCCAGTGATAGCACCAGAAATGGAATCAGGATGGCGCTGAACCAGTAGTCGTTACCTATGGATGGCACCACCAGGAATGCGAACGCCAGTAACAGGGAAAACGCCAACCGCTCCTGCTTGAGCCGGAAGAATCGTTTATCAAAACGATATGTGGTTACAAATTGTCCAGATTCTTTATAAAGCATCTTGCACCCTGCTAAACGCGTTCTATCGCTTTGTCGCCAAACAACCCATACGGCCTGACCAGCAAAAACAACACCGCCAGCACATAGGGAAACCAGTTTTCGATGCCGCCACCGATCAGCGGGCCGATAAATACTTCCGCCAGTTTTTCAGAGGCGCCGACGATAAGCCCGCCGACAATCGCGCCTTCAATCGAAGTAAAGCCACCAATAATCAGCACCGGCAATGCCTTCAGTACAATCAGGGATAAGGAGAATTGCACGCCGACCCTGGCACCCCAGAGAATGCCAGCGACCAGGCCGACAAAGCCTGCCACCGCCCACACGATCAACCATAACCGTTGTAATTTGATACCCACTGCCAGGGCGGCTAACTGGTCGTCAGCCACCGCTCTCAGCGAAATACCGATGCGTGTTTTGTTAAACAAAAAGCCGAGCAAGGCAACCAAACCACCGGCAATGCCAGCAGCAAATAAGTCGAACTGGGAAAGCAGGATACCGAATACTTCATAAGGCTCGTCATTGATACCGATTTCAAGCGCATGCACTTGCGCCCCCCATACTGCTTGCGCCAACCCTTCGATGATATAGCTCAGGCCCAGCGTGGCCATAAACAGCGTGATAGGCGAACGATTCACCAGCTGCCGCAAGACCAGCAATTCTATCAGCCAGGCCAGCACCGCCATGGTGATCAATGTGATTGCAAATGCACCCCAGAACGGCAGCCCTCGTTCAAGCAGGCTCACGAAGGTCAATGCGGCAAACAGCACCATAGAGCCCTGTGCGAAATTAAATACACCTGAGGCCTTGTAGATCAGCACAAAGCCGATGGCGACCAGGGAATACATCACCCCGGCCAGCAACCCGCCAGTGAATACTTCCAGAAAAAAATTCATTGTTTCGTCATCCTCTGCCAGCCTAGTGCCAAATTTAGTGTTTAGTACCCAGGTAGGCGGCAAGCACTTCGGGGTTGACCCGCACTTCATCCGGTGTGCCATCACCAATTTTTTTGCCGTAATCCAGCACCACCACATGGTCGGAAAGCGACATCACAACGCTGATGTCATGTTCGATCAGTACGATGGTGGTACCAAACTCCTGACGGGTTTCTATGATAAATCGGCTCATCTCCGCTTTCTCCTCGGCATTCATGCCGGCCATAGGCTCATCCAGCAATAGCAACTCTGGTTCTGCCGCCAGTGCACGCGCCAGTTCAACCCGTTTTTGCAAACCATAGGGCAGGTTGCCGACAATGCTATTGCGCCACGGTTGTAGCTTGAGGAAAGCAATCACCTGCTCGGCTTTTTGTCGTTGCTGTTGGGCGTCAGCGGTTGCCCGCCCGACGTTAAACACCTGCTCTATCCAGCTGCTTTTTACTTTGAGGTTGGTACCGGTCAGCACGTTATCCAGCACTGACATGCCTTTGAACAAGGCTATATTCTGGAAAGTCCTCGCCACGCCGCGCTTGGCCGCCCATTGCGGATGCATGGTTTTCCTGGCATTACCCTTATAAACAATCAGCCCTTCGTCAGCCTGGTAAACGCCATTGATCACATTTAACAGTGAGCTTTTACCGGCGCCATTGGGGCCGATCAGGGCGCAGATTTCGCCTTTTTTGACTGAAAAACTGATGTTGGTGATGGCTTTCACCCCCTTAAAGGATAAGCAGATACCATCCAGGCGTAATAGCTGCGTCGCATCTTTCATACCGCGGCATCTTTCATATGGCAGCATCTTTCATATTGCCGCTCTGAGGTTTTTCAAGCCGAAGTAATGTTCATTGTTGCTGTGCGGGCGAGGAATCACTTGTAAGGAACTGGCCTGCCAGTCTGACTCTTCCGGCCAATCACGCACCTGGATACCGATCGAACTGAAGAACTGCTCGGCTTCAGCAGATAAAGGCTCACCCACTAATAATGGCACTCGCGTGTGACGCAAACCCAGAACATCTTTTAATGGCTGAATAACCAGCCAGTTTGCAATGGTTGCTAACAGCGGCAATCTTTTCCGGTAGCTACGCAACGCCCATTCGACTAGTGAAAATTGCCAGGTTGTTGGCAGCGGCCAGCGCGATTGGGTCAATGCATATAGCCTTTGATAGGTTGCCGCTGTGCCTGCCACCAAAGTCGGCCCCAACTCGCGGCGATCAGTATCCCTGGTGGACAAGTTTTCGGGAAAGTTAAGCTTGAAACCGGCTAGCAACCAGGGGGAAAGCAGGTATCTGGCATGCCCGCTCGCGGCAAAAGCGCGTGCTGCCAGCGCCTCTTCTTTATCTGTCAGTAATTCATGACCCACCAGCTGACGGCCATTTTTCAACAGCTCAATGTGGCTGAGTTCGCGGTATTCCAGTTGGTAATCTTCGCCCAAACGGTAAAAACGGAATGCAACGCTTTCGGGCGTTGCCACGGCGGACAATGTGCCTGGCACCGCTTCACCTATCGAAATGATGCTTGTGTAAGCATGAATGGCAGGATGCGAGTAATCGGCCAGGCCGCGCGCATTGGCATAAATCAGTACTGAGACGTCCGGCTTGGCGTCAAACACCTGGTCAACTTGCGTTTTCGCTTCTGCAAACACAAACTGTGGTCGCAGGGTATGCAGCAAATCCAGTAACTGCGGCTGTGCATACGCTGGATCTAATGGGGCAGCAATGCCTCCCAGCCAGTGTGCGGCCAGTGATAACAATAAGGCTTCCGGCCTTGGTTCACTTAGCAGGAGCAATGTATCGCCGCTGCCGAACCCTTGCTGCTTTAAAAATCGCGCCACCAGCAACACTTCATTGTGCACGGCCTGCCAGCTTTGTTCATGCCAGATACCCAGTTTTTTATGGCGGATAGCAACCTGCACAGGCCGCTTTTCAGCCTGTACAGCGAGCCAGTCGGGTAATGTGTCAACGACCATAGTCTTCAGCTTTACGTTTCTGCTTTACCAGGAGTTATCAGGCAGCTTTAGCCAGTTTTTTGGTTTCCAGCTCACGCACCAGCGGCAATACTTTTTCACCAAAGTAAGCCACTTCTTCCTGAAAGTGCAGGAAGCCGGACAGGATCAGGTCAACGCCCACCGCTTTTAATTCCACGATGCGTTCAGCAATCTGTTGCGGCGTCCCGATCAGGTTGGTTTTGAAACCATCGTTGTATTGCACTAAATCCTCAAAAGTTGACTTCGCCCAGTTGCCTTCTTTTTCAGGGCTGGCAGCACCGGCATTTTTCACTTCATGACCAAAGGCATTCACCGCATCCGGGTTAGCCTTATCAATGATTTCTTTAAGTACAGCTTTTGCTTCTTCTTCGGTATCGCGGGCAATGACAAAGGCATTCACGCCAACTTTAACGCTATGGTTATTGGCAGCGGCCTTGGCGCGGATATCGTCTACTTGCGCCTTGATGCCTTCAACCGTATTGCCATTGGTGAAATACCAGTCAGATACGCTGGCAGCATTGTCACGTGCAGCGCGTGAGCTACCGCCCTGGAAGATTTCCGGGTGCGGTTGCTGCCATGGTTTTGGTTTCAATGTGTAATTGCTAAAACGGTAGAAGTCACCGCGATAGGTGAAGTTATCCTGGGTCCAGATGCCTTTCAACGCTTCAATAAACTCTTTCGAGCGGCGATAGCGTTCATCATGATCCAGCCAATGTTCACCAATCGCGGTAAACTCGCCACGGAACCAGCCGGAGACGATATTGACAGCGACGCGGCCTTCGGTCAGCAAATCGATGGTTGCCAGCTGTTTGGCTGCCAGCACCGGATTCCAGGGACCTGGCAGAATGGCGGCGATTACTTTCAGTTTGGTAGTCGCTGCCAGCAAGGCATGTGAAAACGATACCGACTCGTGCTGGAACTCAGCGCCATAACCAGCAGTAAACCGGATCTGGCTTAACGCATATTCAAAGCCCGCCTTTTCGGCGATCTGCGCCAGTTTACGGTTGTAATCGATATCCCAGCTGGTGCGCTGTTCAATATCACTGACCACCAGGCCACCACTGACGTTAGGTACCCAATATGCAAATTTAATGTTTTCTGTACTCATCACCCAATCTCCAAATCTGTTTTTCTCTAATACCGGTTTTCTCTAAATACGGCCTGCGTTAAACCGCTTGCAGGCTGGCAGTTTTTACAAGTTCACGATGTGTTAATAATGGCAACGCGCGCTCTATCGCCAGCTCGATACGGGCTTTCACCGTTTCGCTTTTCACTTTGTAGTTTTCAAAGTCACCCTCGGTGGCATACACGCCAATGGGTAAGGTCAGTGCCTGGAAAAAGCTGAATAACGGCCTGAGTTCATGGTCAATAATCAGGGCATGACGTTCGCTACCGCCGGTCGCGCCCAGCAGTACAGGCACATCAATCAATGCTTCGTAATTGACCAGGTCAAACAGGTGTTTAAATAAACCGGTGTAAGAAGCGCGGTATACCGGTGTCGCTACAATCAGCAGATCAGCGGTTTCAATCGCTTCAATATCTTTCTGTACTTTCACAGGCAGATGTTTCGGGTCGAAAGAGGAAACCAGGCTGCTGCCGATTTCGCTCAATTCAATAGAATGCAATTCAATCGGGATATGCTGGCCCAGTTGCTGGGTCAAGGCTTCTACCAGGGCGGCAGTACGTGAAGGTAATTTATAGCTGCCTGATACAGCGGTAACTTTTAATGGACGACTCATGTGTGGCTCCTAAACTTTGGTTGCCGGCGCCAATTTGATGTGTTCAATATCGGTGAGCCAGCTCCCTGTAGATATAGCAGCAACCATGCCAGGAATATTTTTATATATATTTCAATGACTTATGCAAATTAAGCACCATTTAACCATGTTGAAATTTAGCAATATATGCTGATGCGCTGCTGATATAGCAGCAGCTAAAACAGAAACACAGCACCTGACTCACGCTTTACCAGCTAAAAACTGGCTATTAAGTGCTGATTATTCAGCACCTAATCAGCAGAAAGCTGTTTCTATAAACGCTCAACGTAATAACGAAATTAAATAAAACATTTAAATTCAATCACTTATCTATTGGCATGCTAAATGCAATTGCTATACCGACGCGTAGGGCTATTTAACAACTAAATGACTGCGCTTTTAAATCTCCCTTATTTTTAGTTAGAAGGATTCAAATATGACTGCACATGCAAGCAACGTTGCGCATTTGCCCGAGAGCCTGAACCAGGCCCACGAACATCGCGGCAGGGAGTCTGCCCACCTTATTAAAAGTGATGCGGAAGCCATTGCAGTTGCACACCAGGTGGCCACTGAAATCGCCAAAGAGGCTTCAACCCGCGACAAGGAAAGACGCTTGCCGCGCAAAGAGCTGGATTTATTCTCCAGCAGCGGCTTGTGGGGTATTACCGTACCTAAGGAATACGGCGGCGCAGGCGTGTCGAATAAAACCCTGGCAGAAGTGATCGCTATCGTGGCGGAGGCTGACCCCAGCATAGGCCAGATCCCACAAAACCATTTGTATATGGTGGAAGGTTTGCGCCTGGATGGCACGGATTTCCAGAAAAGATACTTTTTTGAACTGGTTTTACAAGGCGTACGCTTCGGCAATGCGTTCTCTGAAGTGGGCACCAAGAGCGTTAATGATGTTAAAACCAGGCTGACCCCCGCCAACAGCGGTTATTTCCTGAATGGCAAAAAATTCTACTCGTCAGGCGCATTGCTGGCGGATTGGGTGCCAGTGGTGGCAAAAGACGAGAACGATAACACCGTGGTGGCGTTTGTCCC
>NZ_DATHWZ010000076.1:0-3700 GCF_035460085.1 Methylophilus sp. | reverse complement strand
TACAGCGGTATTCAGTAATGGTGTGGTATTGAACGCCAATGGCACGATTACCGTACCAGCAGGTGTAAGCAGCTTCACCGTGACAGTACCGACAGTGGATGACACCATTGTTGAACTGAACGAGACTCTGCCACTGACTATTGGTGGTGCGACCGGTACAGGTGTGATTGTTGATAACGACAGGGCAACAATAGATACCATCACCGCTGGCCCGAATGGTGGTTCTGTAGTTGAAGGTAACAATCTTGTTTATACAGTTACATTGAGTACAACTACCAATGCGCCTACGAGTTATAGCTACACTCTGGGTGGTGGTACAGCCTCTGCTGCCGATTATGGTTCTGCAGTATTTAGTAATGGCGTTACTTACAATGCTGCTACCGGTACCATTACAGTGCCAGCTGGTGTAAATGGCTTCACTGTCACTGTGCCTACCATTGATGATACGTTGATCGAGCCAAATGAAACCTTGCCATTGAATATCGGTGGAAAAGCAGCGACCGGAATCATCATCGACAACGATATTGGCATCACCCTGGTCAATGGCAGCAAGTTTGCAGTATCTGAAGAAGGTCTGGCAGGCGGTATTAAAGATGCTACTGGCAGCAGTGACACTACTGACTCAGTGGTAGCAACAGGTGCATTTAGCCTGAATGCAACTAATGCCGCTGACGCAGTATGGACCTTGACGGCACCAACCACTTCTACGCTTACTTCAGGTGGTGTAGCTGTAACATGGTCATTGTCTGCCGATGGCAAGACATTGACAGGCTCTGCTGGCGGTGAAAAGGTACTTGCTGTGACTATCAATAACAGCGGCGCTTATTCAATCACTTTAAGCAAGCCAGTCGACCATCCGAATACGACGATTGAAGATTCGCTGAAAACTGATATTGGTGTGAAAGTTGTCGCTAATGGTGTGACACAAACAACTACCTTGCCAGTCACTGTTGAAGATGATTCTCCAGTAGCAAGCAACCAGACGGTCTATGCAACCAACTCCGCAAATACCAATGTGATGATTACATTGGATGTTTCGGGCAGTATGGGCGGCAGAGATGGTGTGGGCGGTCAGACACGTTTAGCAAGTGCGATCCAGTCTATTAAAACCCTGTTGGCCAGTTATGATGATCTGGGTGATGTGAAGGTTGCTTTAGTGGTGTTTGCTGGCGATGCGCAAACCAGGCAGTTAGGTACCACCTGGTTAACTGTTGCTGAAGCGAATAGCTTATTGAATAGTTTGTCTCCGAATGGCAACACTAACTACGATTCAGCACTCGAAACAGCGATGAAGGCTTATGAGTCAAATGGTAAGTTGGATAATGCACAGACCGTATCCTACTTCTTTACAGATGGTGAGCCTAACCGCGGACAGGGAAGTACTGACAGTTTAGCCGGTAATGAGAATTCATCTTCTGCTGATGCAGGTATTCAAGCTGCTGAAGAAAGAGCGTGGATTCAATTCCTGGAAACATATAACATCAAGTCATATGCTCTTGGATTGGGTGCAAATACCTCTACCTCGCAATTGAACCCAATTGCTTACGACGGGCAGGCTGGTGTTAACACCGGTGGTATCAAAGTGACTGATTTCGACCAACTGGATGGCGTGCTGAACGAAACAGTAGCAGCTTCAATCTCAGGCAGTCTGGTTACAAATGGTGGTTTTGGTGCTGATGGTGGTTATGTGAAATCAGTGGCAATTGAGGGCACAACCTATACATTCAACGCTACCTCAGGTGCGATTACTTTCAATGGTACCAACAGAAGCACTTATGATGCAGCAAGCCATAAATTGTCCATCACAACTGCGAAAGGAACGTTAGTTCTAGACATGGATGACGGTACTTTCGTGTTTACGCCTAAAAATACTACCGTATCAGGCGTGGCTGACTTCCAGTACACATTGAGCGATAAGGATGGCGATACAAGCTCTGCTACATTGAGCATTAATGTGACCAAGATCAATGCTGTTCCACAAGTGGCGCCAGATGTAAGTACCGGTATCAACTCAGCTGGCTTGTTAACTATTCCTGGCTTGTTGAATGTCGACCTGCTGAACTTCTCTAGCAGACAAGCATTCAGCGCCAGCGATGTAAACAACAATATCAACAATGTAACTATTACTTACAGTGCGTTACTTGCATTGAGTGGCAATTTCCTGACCTACTCTTCTGCTGTTGCGAGTGAGTTAGGTTTGAAAGTGACTTATGCCCAAGATAATGGCCTGCTTGGATTATTTGCGAATGGCAAACTGGAAGTAACTGCATTGGATGGCGGTACTATCGATAACCTGAAGTTGAATGAGTTCTTGTCTACCATCAGAACCGATAGCACCTTAGGGGTTAATGTGCTGGATAGCTTCAAGATTACTGCAACGGACAGCACTAATCTGCACGACACAGCTACTTCAAGCAACTTGATCAATATTGATCTGCTGACCAGTGGAAACAGTGCAATCATCAGTGGTACCAGCGGAAATGATAACCAGCTTAACGGTACATCAGGTAGCGATATCATTTATGGTTTAGGTGGTAACGATACGCTGAACGGCGGTGCTGGTAATGACATCCTTCGTGGTGGCGCTGGTAACGATACCTTGAATGGCGGTGAAGGTAATGACATCCTGATCGGCGGTAAAGGTAACGATACCCTGACAGGAGGTGCTGGTGTTGATGTGTTTAAATGGGATAGAGGCGATGATGGTGTTGCCGGTAACCCAGCCCGTGACACTATCACTGATTTCAATAAGAGCCCACTCAGCCAAGGTGGTGATGTTCTAGATGTGCGTGATTTGCTGCAAGGCGAAAACAACACTAATCTGGCAAACTACATGCACTTTGAGAAATCTGGTAGCGATACCATCGTCCACATCAGCTCTAACGGTGGATACTCAAATGATGCGCACAATGTGTCTGGCAACTTCAGCAGTGGCAATACAACACAACAAATTGTATTGACCGGTGTTGATTTGACCTCTGGTCAATCTTCCGACGCGGCAATCATTGCAAACTTGATGGCTCAGCAAAAAATCATCACAGAATAATTTCTGCTGATGTTAAAAAAGCGACCTTAGGGTCGCTTTTTTTTGTGGTTATTGTCAGTCGAAAAGATGCGTGTTGATAGTAGATATATGTCATTGAAGAAATAGAATGCCGGAGCGAATAAAAATTAAGGCACCCATTGGTGCCTTAATTTAATAAATTAGATCGAAACTTTAATTGATTAAATTGCGAGCATATCTACAAATTCATTGACAGGGAGTGCTTCAAGTTTCATTTGATCCTGGCATAAAACCAGAATCTCAGTTTGTTTTTGCGTATTGAAACGACGTGCCAGGTTGACTTTGAATTTCTTTACCAGTTCTGGGATACCTGCTTCACGGCGACGGCGGTGACCAATAGGGTATTCGACAGCAATGTTGCTCGTTTCTGTACCATCTTTGAAAAAGATCTGGATAGCGTTAGCAATAGACCGTTTTTCAGGATCAAGATAGTCGCGGGTATATTCTGCTTTTTCTACACAAATCATTTTGTCGCGCAGGGCATCAATGCGCGGATCCGCTGCGGCTTCATCCTCATAATCCAATGCAGTCAAGCTGCCTTTCAGCAAACCTATTGCCGTCATATACTGAATGCAATGATCACGGTCGGCCGGATTATTCATCGGGCCGGTTTTATCAATAATCCGGATGGCTGAT
>NZ_DATHWZ010000075.1:0-9122 GCF_035460085.1 Methylophilus sp. | reverse complement strand
CAACGGCACAATCGCCCCTCCCAGAATCGCAGTTGCCAGCAATCCAGAGCCTTTCTTCTCCTGCCCCGCTTTAAGGTCTTTAATCCCTAACGTAAAAATAGTGGGGAACATAATAGAGTTACACAAACCGACCAGCACCATACTACCTATCGCCAGCGTGCCTGATGCCTGCATAGAGATAAGAATCAGTATGACGGCCAGCAATGCGTGGGTCATCAGTACTCGGGCTGGTGCAAATGCTTTCAGGGTAAAGATACCAAGAAAGCGCCCTACCATCGCACCTCCCCAATAAAAGGCGACTAATGGAGCAGCTTGTGTTTCAGTGACCTGGCTGATGTCCATCACGTAATTGACCAAGAAACTGCCGATCGCCACTTCAGCCCCTACGTAGGCAAATATCCCTACTACGCCAAGTAATAAGCCCTTTTCTTTGATGACTTCAGTCCAGCGGCTTTGATCGGCTTCAGTGCTTTCCAGCCCGGTTAGATTAATGCGCGAAAGTACGACAGCGATGATGATCAATACCGTCGCAATAAAGAAATAAGGGTAGACGACGCCTTCAGCATGGGTGGAGTTTGAGAGTGCAGACAGGATGAAGTAGGCGCCAAACAAGGGCGCTATAAAGGTACCCAATGAGTTAAAGGCCTGTGCCATGGTCAGGCGGGAAGAAGCCGTTTCTTTAGGACCAATAACCGACACACAGGGATTAGCTGCCACTTGCAGCAGCACAATACCAGAGGCCAGTACGAACAACGCGCCTAGAAAAAGCGGATAGGTATGCATAACAACCGCCGGATAAAACAGCAAACACCCCACTGCCGCCAGTGCAAAACCAATCACCATACCTTTCTGGTAGCCAACTTGCTCGATTAACTTACTGAATGGAATAGAGGTCAGCCCGTAAGCACCAAAGAAACAGAATTGGACCAACGCTGCCTGACTGTAGCTGAGGTCAAAAATGGCTTTCAGGTATGGCACCAGTATATCGTTCAGGCAAGTGATGAACCCCATCATGAAAAATAGGATGGTGAGTGACGTAAGGGCCTTTTTGTACATGAATATCCTTTGATTGCGCGCGTATGCACTACATCATAAATGGCGCGGATTGAAAAGAAAATAATATGAAACCCAGCCGCGAACTACTTGTTAAATTGAAAGTCTGCTCATTTACCGGCTTGACGGCAAGTGTTACATTTTAATAAGATGATTCACGCGAGGTCACAAGCCTCACACCTATAATTTCACTCTAGACCAAGGAGATGTTATGGCCACCAGCAAAACCACTGACAACGGTAGTAAAAAATCCACTGTTAAAAAAGCGGCTACACCCAAAGCGGCAGCGCCTAAGCCAGTGGCAAAAAAGGCTGCGACTAAAGCGACTGACGCTACCAAGAAAAACAGCACCAAGAAAACAAGCGCATCCAAAATAGTCACCAGCGCGACACGCCTGCAAATGATTGAAGAAACGGCATATTATATTGCTGAAAAAAATGGTTTCTACGGAGAGAGCATTGAATATTGGCTGGCGGCAGAGAAAGAAGTAGATAGCAAGCTGAACGCTTAAAGCTTAAAGCCTACAAGCACCTATAGTCAGTGCCGGCTGCTATATGGGTAAAGCGGTGAAGACGTAAACTGGATGTCGGCACCGCTATGCAGCGCGTACTGTAAAAAGCCTAATACTTCAGGATGACTTAATCGCAAGCCGTAGGCGATGTAAGGGTATTCTGAAAGCGGTACCTGTTTCTGGAAAAACGGCCAATGCGGGCTGGGATTGTAAAAGCGCTCCACCAGGCTGGTAATGCCCAGTAACTCGTATTGCCCCCAGGTATTCAGCACTAGCCAGGGGCCACCCGAGTCGCCGACTGTAGGCATGGCGATGGTGTGGTCATATTGGTCCATCTCATTCAATCGATTGACCGCCAATAGCGCTTTCTCGGCATGCACCAACTCCTGTGTATAAGCAAATTGGGTCTGGGCCTGCAGATGTAACATTTCGTCCATCTCGCGATAGGATTTGGGTAACACCTGGTAGAAATCCGACAGATCACGCAAAGGTTTACGTTCACCGCAGCGCGGGTGGCGGGTATCTGCTTCCCCATAGCCTCGACCATATCCGCAGATCATGATGGTGTCTGGCAAACCATCATCGAGCCGGATGCGTAAAGACTGTATCGGGCCGATTACTTTTGCATCAAACACCAACACCGCAATGTCCTGCGTTAAATCTTCTGACACCTGCTCAAAAGGGCGGTAAAAAGCCTGTTTTAAGTGGATATCTTCGATTCCCAGCAATTCAGGCTGGGCGATGGAAAGCATGGGCAGACCTAAAGGGCCGGTCAACCTTACCTCTTTCAGGCAATGCGCTGCAGTAAGCAACGTCAACGGTTTACGACCCACAATGGCTGCGCTACAGATCGAATCGTAATACTCCCACTTTTCTATTGATTGCAAAAAGTGTGCATGCTGGATACTCAATTTGACTGTGGAAATCGCCATCCCCGGAAACGTCAGGCCGTGAATCAAGGCTTGCGTGGGATGACCAAGCGTTAAGCCCAGGCTGGCTACCAGCAAGGGCATCAGGCGCCTGAGCAAGAATAATCTTGATTGCCACATGAACGAAAACGCTTAAAGCTCAGGGCAAACTTCTGGTCGCATTATTCTTTAATTCAACGGGGCCAAAGCAGGCTTCCAATGACGGGTTATCATCGTCACAGGATATAAAACTACGCCCATCCGGCTGGAAAAGCACATAGCTGGTTTGCTCTGTATTGATTTCAGAAGTTTGCCGGGTACAGTCCAGTCCTTTGTTGCTCAAGGTCACGCGGTGAGTCAGTTTGAAAAACCCTTGCCCGTCAGGTTGTGGAGTGACTTCGTAGCGTGCTTCCAGCTGTTCATCGCCACTGGTGAATATCGCCATACCATCTTCTTTGAACCAGTAGGACTCCAGACAGCCTGTCTCGGGAATCTTTGACTCCCAATAGCCCACCAAGGGATGCTTGAGGGAGCGTGCATCTGTCTCAGCCGCAGGCATTGAACTCACACTGAGCCCTATCCAGCTCAACAGACACATGACGATAATACGTTTACTGCTGAACGGCTGATGACGCATTGCAACCCTCCTGAATGTGAGATGGTGTAAAGCTGTCAGCGATTGTCAGTGAAAAAAATCATTATCGACAGTGAATCATTCCCAACAATGCACGAAAGATTTCCCTAAAAAGCCCAAAGAAGCATGCTCACAGGCAACAAAAAACCCCAGGACATGCCTGGGGTTTTTTTTAATGCTGCGTAAGCGTTGCGATTATTTCATCACACGGTTACGGTATTCGCCAGTGCGGGTATCGATTTCGATTTTGTCACCCTGGCTCACGAACAACGGTACCGGAATCTCAAAACCGGAAGCAATTTTCGCAGGCTTCATCACTTTACCGGAAGTGTCGCCTTTTACAGCTGGCTCGGTATAAGTGATTTCACGCACTACAGTCGTTGGCAATTCGATAGAAATCGCTTTGCCTTCGTAAAAACGCACTTCACATGGCATACCATCTTCCAGGTACGGCAGTGCATCTTCCATAAACTCCGCATCTACATCATATTGGTTGTACTCAGCATCCATGAATACATAGGTCGGGTCAGCAAAGTAAGAAAAAGTGACTTCTTTCTTTTCCAGTACTATCACATCAAACTTGTCCTGTGCGGCATAAACGTTCTCGCTAGGCGCTTCGGTCAGCAAGTTTTTCATCTTCATTTTGACGACTGCTGAGTTACGGCCGGATTTGTTGTATTCGGCTTTCACAACTACCATAGGATCATTACCAATCATGATCACGTTGCCTACGCGTAAGTCCTGAGCGATTTTCATACAATGCCTTTAATTGAATGTGGGAATAATAAAGCCGCGCATTATACCCGATTTTCTCGCAATTTCTCAACAAAAACCATCAAGTTAGTGGCGAGGTCAGGCTGTTTCGACAAGTGGGTGGCAAAGGCTTGGCTATGTTGCTTGACCTGATCTCGATGACTGATAAATGCATCCCAATCCTCGGCAGACCACACACCGGCTGCCCAAGCCTGCATCACAGACTTCACTTGCGCTTTCACTTCATCATTCGCTAGCGCCAGATAGTGATTTAGAAAAGCATCCAGTTTTTGCAGGTGGGTATTTTCGGATTGCTGGTATGGTAACCAGACCATGGGTTTAGCAGCCCAGATCGCACGAATCCAGCTATCTTCGCCGCGGACAAAATTCACATCGCACAATGCTAACAAGCGGTCATAGTCGATTTGCGGTAAGAAAGGAATCACGACTATCTCACAATTGAAATGCCGTATGCTTTGACCCGGGTCAATCGCATCCAGCCCCAATGCTTGTGAGACAGCCGCTGCCACGCTTTCAGATACGATCAACCGGCTTGGGTAGGTTGAACGAGCCAAGCTATCCAGCAGCCCCTTGATCGGTGCATGCGCATAGCAAAACAGCGAAATATTGATCACATTAGGCGATGGTGCCAACCCCAGATGCCGCCATACCTCTGGTGCAGACTGTTGAGCTTGTCGTTGTATGGCCGGTAAAAAGTCCTCACGCAGCAAGCCACCAGTCTGCATACTGAATCCCGGGTAAATAAAATAACGCACCAGACCATTCGCTTGTGGTGAAGGCCGGCCATGAAACCCTTCTACCCAGTCCTCGGCAGTTAGATAATCCACATTCAGCCAGAGTGTTTTTGGCGACATGGCTTGCTGATAACGCTCAGGCAATCCGCAACTAAAGGTTTCAACAACTACTGGAGCAACCTTCGAAAAATCTGCCTGGGCATTCCAGTGCCGTATCTGCACTTTTGGATGCCCTGCACCGAAAATCTTTTCTGCTATGGTTAAGTCATCTACCCATAAAGTAACCGTTCTGCCATGCGCATCCGCCAACTGGCAGGCAAGGCGCCAGCTGACACCGATATCACCAAAATTATCGACGACCTGGCAAAAGATATCCCAATGGCTAGAGGAAACTGACGACATGAAGTGTATTAAAAAAGATTCGAAAAATCGAGATAGTGTATCCGAACAGTGAACGCCGCGTTAGAAGCTAATGAAGGTTAACCCACCAAAAGGTCACGCTACGCATTAATCCACTAGCGCTGGTGTTAAGTCAATCGTTCTGAGCCAGGTCAGTTGCAATACTTTGGCATCCATGGCAGCACGATGCTCCGGTAGTGCAAATGTATCGCGGATGCTTTGCTTGGTGTCATGCCAAACAGATTGTTGCTCAGTTGTCAGCAACACACTTAAATCCTCGAGCTTGAAAGATGGATTCATGCCTGCCGCTTCATACAAACTGTGCAGCCAGACAAAATCCTGGTACCAGCCATCGGTATACAGCGTTTGACCAGTGAATGTGAGGTTGAGGTATGTAGCTATCGCATGTGGCGTTTGCCCATGTTGCACCAATTCCTGGCGTGATTGTTGATGCAGTTTTTCAGCCTGATGATCCCAATGTAGCCAGTCTGCTTGCGGCTGCACTTGCGCGCTCCAGGTAGCCCCACTGGCGTCTGCATAACCGATCTCAATCGGGTAGCTGCCTACGCCAAAGCCTGAAGCTTCAATATCCAGAATGATAGGGGGAGTCATGTGTGCTTATTTATATTTTGCAGATCTGGAGTCGAAAACATTGTGTAAATTAGCGCGTGAAGACACACTAAAAATTTAACGACAGATCGCCTGATTACTTTTAAAAGCTGGGATTATACGCGAGGATACAGTGTTTGATTGCTGAAAAACCATGCATTTTCAATCGCTTATCATTTTTATGCAAAAGTTTCTCACGACAATTAATCATGTGAATTTATAAAATTAGATGGATTAATTAATAATGATAACTAGATGATAATTCACGCCAAGGCGGTGTCCAGCATCATCATCAGCACAAAACCCACTAGCAGTCCGGTAGTAGCGAAAAGCTCATGGCCTTGCCGATGTGATTCGGGAATCACCTCGTGACTGACCACAAACAACATGGCGCCCGCGGCAAAGGCCAGGCCCCATGGCAGCATTGGCTGGCTGTAGATCAAAACCGCCGCACCCAGCACGGCGGCAACTGGCTCAACCAGGCCAGAGGCTGCACCTAATAACCCCGACTTCCATTTACCCATGCCAACGCTGCTTAATGCAAGGGCAACCACCAGACCTTCCGGCACATCCTGTATGGCGATGCCCGTCGCCAATGCTGCCGCACGTGCAGCGTCATTGCCTGCAGCGGAAACCCCTATCGCCAACCCTTCAGGAATATTATGCAGCACAATCGCAAACACAAATAACCAGAGCCTGCGTATGCGTTGTGCGCTTTCTGTACCTGCGCCACCAAAAAAGTGATGGTGTGGCAGTTTACGCTCCAGCAGCATCAGGCAACCTGCCCCCATCAATATACCGGCACCGGTGAGCATTGATGCACCCCAGCGGCCCATGCCTTGCGCCTGTGCGACATCCAGCGATGGCACTATCAGCGAGAAACAGGTTGCAGCCAGCATGACTCCCGCACCAAAGCCCAGCAAGGTATCGTGTACCCGACGGCCTGGCGCGCGGGTCACCAGCATAGGCAACACGCCAAGCGCAGTTGCCAACGCGGCAATAGCACCGGAACCAAGCGCAATACGCAAGGTTGGTTTACCCGCTATCCACTGCCATGCTACATTCAATAAAAACACGGCAGCCACCGCACACAGCAGGTAGCCTATGATGCGCCGGTAGCTCACGGTATGTCTAAAACCATTTTTTTCCGGGATGGAGTACATGTAAACCTTTCAGTCACGAAACCTGTGCAGGCACGGGTCAGAGGAGAGTAAATCCTGCAACTATTATAGTTGATAATAATAATTATTCTCAATTGATAAATACATTGTACCGTTATCAAAAATATGACTAAATGCATGCAAAAAAATTCTCTATTCATCCAACGCTTGACTGAACTTAGTCTGCACATTTTGTGACCAATGTGAGTCACAAACATTTTCCAGGAGAAAACAATGCATAAAATAATCACTGTGTCAGTGTTAACGGCTGCAATCAGCATGTCCGGCTGCGCGAATATGAGCGAAACACAAAAAGGAACAGCCAAGGGTGCGGGTATTGGTGCTGCTGCCGGTGGTGTCGTTGGTGCGGTAGCTGGCGGCGGTAAAGGCGCTGCGATCGGGGCAGCCATCGGTGCTGGTGCTGGCGCAATTGCCGGTAATATCTGGTCTAAAAAGATGGAAGCCCAGAAGCAGGAAATGGAACAAGCAACTGCTGGCACAGGCGTTGCAGTGACCAAAACCGGCGATAACCAACTGAAGCTGGAGATCCCCAGTGACATATCCTTTGATAAAGGCAGAGCCGATATCAAACCGAATTTTCGCCCTATCCTGGATAAATTTGCCAGTGGTTTGCAAAACAATCCGGCAGCACGCATCAATATCATAGGTCACACCGATAGTAGTGGTTCTGATGCAGTGAATGATCCTTTGTCAGTCAACCGTGCCGCCAGCGCGCGTAAATATCTATCAGAGCGCGGCATTGCCACTAGCCGCATCACAATTGATGGCCGCGGGTCGCATGAACCTGTGGCAGCCAATGACACCGAAGCCAACCGCGCCAAAAACCGTCGTGTGGAGATTTTTGTTGCCGAACCTGATCCTGCAACAGCTAAATAAGTTCAGCCTAATAAAAAGCCGACTGCGTGTCGGCTTTTTACTTTTGGATAGGTTACCCCCCATCCTCACTCAAGAGGATGGGGGCTGAATGACACATTACCCGATCAACAAAGGTGCAACAAATGCAAAAAACGCACCTATCAAAAATATAACAACCGAAATCATATAAATCCACACGCTCTGCCGCCGTGTTCTGGCACAAAGTGCTGCCAGCTGCCGGTCCGCAGGGCAAGGCAATAATCTCGCCCGCCATTGCAACCAGCCTGCCAGCAACAGCATGCATGCCGCCAGCCCGAAGACCAATGGTTTATGCTCGCTGATCCAGATCAACTGTGGAAAATGGCTGATCAGGCTGGTCAACGTCGCCACCGAACCAATGGCGACAAAAGTGGCTGGCAATGCACAACAAATCAGCGTCGAGCCGCTGGTAAGCAGAGAAAACAGATTCAGGCGCTTGCTTGCCTGCAAGTGACTGATTTCTTCCGCCATCATTTGCTTCCGGCTTTGTCAGACTTGCTGACTTCAGCCTGGATTTCGGCTGCTGTCTGACTGACGCGTTCCACTTTACTGACGGTATAACCAGCATCCTGGATAATTTTGTTGAACGCGTCATTACTCAGTTCCTGCCCGTCTTTCAATTGCAAGGCGACGACACGACTTTTCAAATCCACAAATGCAGACTGCTTCTGCGGCAAGGCGTTGAGTTTTTTCTCTATGCCTTTGGCGCAAAAAGCGCACACCATGCCATTCACTTCCGCTTTGATCGTGGTGACAGCGAAAGCGGCAGGTGTCATGGCAGATAACATCAGGGTAATCAATAATTTTTTCATTTTTCAATCCTTAATAGTATGGTTAAAACACAAACATGGCATTCAGGCGAGGCGCAAAGCCTTCTCCCTGCCATGGATTGGTCACACCAAATTCGAGAAAATAGTCTTTGTTGATCAGGCGTAAGGCAGGTGTCACCTGCAAGCCGGGATCATTGTTGCGCATGGTTTTGGCCTCAATCACGAACCATGGCTGCGTCTGGTCAAACCCGGCTTCATAAAATGAAAAACCGGCCTGGACAGCGGCAGTGTCATAGTTCATGCCGGGCGCACGGATCATGCGGGCTTTGGCGAGAAAATACAGCCGGGTGGATTCCATATCAAACTGCAAACTAGGCGTGTAGGCAAAACCATCATATTGCCCTTTGGCTTCGCCCACGCTGCCGTTAAACCAGATATTGGCTTGTGCGGCTGGCAGGTTCCAGCGTTTGATCAACCCGGTGTAATTGATGCCGGTAATGGTGGTGGCCTGTTCGCCTTTACCCGACATGCGCATCTGCTCAACGCCGATGGCATGCCCGAGTGCGGGCGAGTAATTCAACATCCACTCCTGGTTATAGCGACCGATTTCAGTCATCAGCATGGCGCTATCTTCAAAGCCCATCAGTGCAGCGGC
>NZ_DATHWZ010000074.1:0-16533 GCF_035460085.1 Methylophilus sp. | reverse complement strand
CAAACTGGAAGGCAAGAGCTTTGGTGGCGGGCATGCGGTGACGCATAAACCGGCAGCAAGACCGTCCCCAGTGAAGATAGCCTCCAGTCAGCAAAGTGCACAAAGGAATAGCGGGTATACGGCTAAGTCTGAATCAGACGGTTCGTTTGGCAAGTCGGCCTCCGGAGGTGGCAGTAGTCCGCCACCGATAAAGTCTAGCGCTTCGAAACGGACAGGGACTGATGACAGTGACTGGGAAGAGTTTTAGCTGATTACTGACTGATCAAAAGCCGACTATAGCTAGTCGGCTTTTTGTTTGTAAAGGCTTGTCAAAGGGCGTATTCTTTTAGTAGATAATTTCGTTAACGCGATAACGGTCACGCACTCAATGCAAACCGCATTTCTGATTTCTTTAGGGTTGCAATTACCAAAATAGAATGGAGTTTCCCCTTTTTTAGCATCATTTAAATCTTAACGACATCCTTAATAATGACCACCATAAACCGATAAATAGTACAAACCATCCGTGTTAACAGGGATTTGGGAATCAAAATAAGGAGTGACAACATGTTGTCAGATAAACTGGGTGTATTAACAGGCAAGTTTGGTCAATTAAAGTTATCGTTTCAATTAGGCCTTTTACTATCAGTATTAGGTGCAGGCCTCGTAGCCGGTTTTATACATAATACTTTAGTAACAGGCTTGATCGTATGCGGCATGTTGATAGGCGCCTTGGTTGTGCTAGGCATTCGACACACCCTTGGTGGTGAAGCTTCTGAAGCCCTGGCGGTTGCCAAAAGCATCGCTGATGGCGATTTTGCCGATGATAGCGTCGATGTGATTGCCGATGATATCACTGTGCTGAATGCATTGAACCAGGCAAAACAGACATTAAATGGCTTTGGACAGCAGATAGCGAAGGTAGCCGCAGAACAAGCCAGCGGTAACCTCAGGGCCACGATTGATCTTGCACAATTTAATGGCGAGTATCGCAATATCGCACAAGCTGTTAACCAGATGCTGGCGCTTCCAGCTCAACTTCTGCAAAAAACCAGCCACTCTATGCTGGCGCTGAGCCAAGGCAATTTCGATACACAAATGGATAGCTTGCCTGGAGACCTCTCCGAACTGAATCATCACTTTGATGGTTTAAAAACCAATGTCAAAACCCTGATTACTGAAATGGAAAAGATGGCTAATGCGCATGCAGAAGGCGAATCTGATACATTCCTCGATGTTGCTAAGCTTGATGGCGATTTTAAAGTGGTTGCCCAGGGCATCAACAATATGGTGTCAGCGTATGTTGTTGAAACCGAGAAATTCATCGCCGTGATGGACAGCATTGGTCGCGGCGATCTAACCGCTCAGCTAGAACCATTACCAGGCAAGAAAGCTGCCATGAACAAGAGCGTTGACCGCATCCGTGGCAACCTGAAAGGCATTGTAGACTCCGTCAACTGGGTGAATACCGAGCATGAAAAAGGCAATATCGACATGACACTGCGTGCAGACATGTTTAAAGGCCAATTTTCAGTGCTGGCTGATTCCATCAATAAAATCGTGGCTGGCCATATCGAGTTGAACCAAAAAGCCATGGCCTGTGTGAAAGCCTTTGGCGACGGTAATTTCGATGCCCCTTTAGAACAATTCCCAGGCCAGAAAGCCGAAATCAATCAAATCATCGAGAAGGTGCGCAGCAACCTGAAAGCACTGAATCAGGATGCGCAAATGCTGGCTGAAGCAGCGAAAGAAGGACGCGTCACCGTACGTGCCGAGGCAGCGCGCCACCCAGGCGACTACCGCAAGATCGTTGAAGGGATGAACAATACGCTGGATATGATCGTGGAGCCTGTATTGACGGTAAAAGCAGCCGCTGAATCCATCAATATTGCAGCCAAGGAAATCGCCCAGGGTAACGCGGATTTGAGTCGTCGTACCGAAGACCAGGCAGCCAACCTTGAGAAAACAGCCTCCAGCATGGATGAATTGTCTTCCACCGTTAAACAGAATGCAGAAAACGCCAAGCAGGCTAACGAACTGGCTGCCCTTGCGTCGCAAGTGGCTGTTAAAGGTGGCAGTGCAGTGAATGCTGTGGTCAATACCATGAGTGACATTAACGAAAGTGCGCACAAGATCGAAGACATTATTTCTGTGATCGACAGCATTGCTTTCCAAACCAATATCCTGGCGCTGAATGCGGCTGTTGAAGCCGCACGTGCTGGCGAACAGGGGCGTGGGTTTGCAGTAGTGGCGGCAGAGGTGGGTAATCTTGCCCAGCGCTCTTCAGTCGCTGCACGCGAAATAAAAGAATTAATTAATAACTCTGTTAGCAAAACGGCAGAAGGTAGCCGCCAGGTTGAAGAAGCCGGCAAAACCATGCATGAAATTGTAGATTCTGTAAAACGTGTAAGCATCATCATTGGTGAGATCGCATCTGCCTCTAATGAGCAAAGCCAGGGGATTGCACTGGTGAATGATGCCGTGATCCGTATGGATGATGTGACACAACAAAATACCGCCTTGGTTGAAGAGGCTGCTGCTGCTGCCGAATCACTAATGGATCACGCCAATGAGCTGGCAACAGCGGTCAGCGTGTTCATTGTAGATGGCAGCGCGAAAAGTTCGCGTCATGAAAATGCAGGCTGGGCGGGAGATTTCCGCAAGGTCAGCAATGGATAGGGTAGATTTAAGCCCTTTATAAGTAGTACTTTTAATTAACAGGAGCATAAAAATGGCAGTGATTGATAGAGTATTAATTGGTGAAGGTTTGGTTATCGAGGACCGTCCTGAAGGTGGCCTGGATTTGAAAAATGTGGCTCACATTGACCTGATTTTGGGACCACGCGGTAGCGCTGCAGAAGACGCATTTTGTCGTACGCTCACCGATCAAAAACAAGGAGTAAACGGTTTATTGGCGATTGCAGCGCCAAACATGATGGTAAAACCAAACACTGTAATGTTTAACAAGGTCACCATCAAAGATGGTCGCCAGGCTACTCAGATGTTTGGCCCAGCACAACGTGGCGTGGCTATGGCTGTGATGGATTGTGTTGCTGATGGCACCATCCCATTGGAAGAGGCCGATGACGTATTTATTTGCGTAGGCGTATTTATCGATAGCAAAGCCGATATGGATGACCGTATCCAGGACTGGAACTACCGCGCAACAAAAATGGCATTGAAAGCCGCTATCAACCGCGAGCCTAAAGCGGCTGATGTAGTGAAACAATACAAAGAAGCTTTGCACCCGTTTGCAGCACAAACACCTGAAGCACAAAACCGCCGTGCGGATGACACCGCTGCTGCTTTGGCCATCACGCAAATGCAAGAACGTAGCAAATATGCACGTACCAGTGCTGAAGCTAAAGCGCGCGAAGAGAAACAGGTTGAATTGGCAATTGACCAGATGAAAGAACGTATCAATACAACAAAGGCTTAACTTAAGCCAATGGCAACCAACGGATTTGCATAGGATAACGAAGTGACTGCCTTAAAAAAACAAGAACAAGAAGATCGCGAGTTTTTGTTTACGCGCGATGATTTCGTCAGAATTAAAAGTCTGATCTATCGCCATGCAGGCATTTCATTGTCCGATGCAAAGACGGACATGGTGTACAGCCGAATAGGCAGGCGCTTACGCGCACTGGATATGCAAACCTTCAAGCTATATCTCGATAAGCTTGAACAGAACAACAGCTCAGATGAGTGGCAGGCATTTACGAATGCTTTGACCACCAACCTGACTTCTTTTTTCAGGGAAGAGCATCATTTTCCCATCCTGTCTGAACACTTAGTCAGGACTGCTGCACAAAAGCGCAAAACCATTCGTATCTGGTGTTCAGCAGCTTCCACTGGTGAAGAGCCTTATTCAATTGCCATCACAGCCTGTGAGGCTTTCAATACGCTCAAGCCCCCGGTAGAAATTATCGCGACTGATATCGATACCAATGTGCTAGCCACTGCGATGGCGGGTGTTTACCCGATTGATCGCATCAAGAAAATGGACGAATCCAGGGTACGCAAGTTCTTTGAAAAAGGGACTGGACAACAGGATGGATTGGTCAGAGTAAAAAAAGCGGTACGAGAGCTTATCAGTTTCAACCAGCTAAACCTGCTGGACCATCAATGGCCATTTAATGATGGTTTTGATGTGATTTTCTGCCGCAATGTGATGATTTATTTCGACAAGCCGACACAAGGCAAGATTATTGATAAATTTATCACCCTGATGGGTGAGGACAGCCTATTGCTGGCGGGGCATTCAGAGAACTTTCTCTATGTTTCGCAACAATTGCAATTGCTTGGTAAAACCGTTTACAAACTAAAAACTAATGGCGGGGCGCGTTCCAGCCTGTTAATGAATCGGAAATAGTCATGAGTGTTATACAAGAAGATATTGCAAACACCCTCTACTTTGACAGAACGTTTAACTGCGATGCAGCCAAAATCTCTCCCGGAGAGTATTACTACACCGATAAAGACATGCTGATTGTCACAGTGTTAGGTTCATGTGTGTCTGCATGTATCCGTGATACCAGGACCGGCATTGGGGGCATGAACCACTTTATGTTACCGGAAAGCGGCAGCGCTGATCGCGATAGCCCGGTGTCAGAATCTATGCGCTATGGCACCTATGCCATGGAAGTGCTGATTAACCAGTTGCTGAGAAATGGTGCCCGGCGCGAAAACCTGGAGGCCAAAATATTTGGCGGTGGCAATGTCCTGCGTAGTTTTACTACGAATAACGTCGGTGATCGCAACGCTGCTTTTGTCAAAAAATACCTCAAGGATGAAGGTATTAAAGTGACCGGTGAAGACCTGCTGGATATCTATCCACGCAAAGTTTACTACTTCCCCAAGACCGGCAAAGTGCTGGTAAAAAAACTGAAACAACTGAACAACTACACCTTGGTCAAGCGCGAGCAAGCTTACTCAAGCAAGCTGAAAACCAACGATGTGGGCGGCGATATCGATTTGTTTTGATAATAATAATTATAAAAAGGAAATCCCATGAAAACGAAAGTGTTAGTGATTGATGACTCTGCGCTGATACGCAGTTTGTTGACTGAGCTTATCAACGATACCAAGGACCTGGAAGTAGTCGGTGCTGCGCCTGATCCACTGGTTGCGCGTGAAATGATCAAGCAGTTGAATCCGGATGTGCTGACACTGGATGTGGAAATGCCCAGGATGGACGGGCTGGATTTCCTTGAAAAGCTGATGCGTCTGCGGCCCATGCCAGTAGTGATGGTATCAACCCTGACTGAGAAAGGCTCTGAAATCACATTGCGTGCATTAGAGCTAGGTGCCACAGACTTTGTCACCAAACCTAAAATGGGCATCTCCCAGGGTATGCAACAATATGCAGATGAAATCACGGATAAGATACGGACTGCGTCGAAAGCTAAAGTCAGCACCTTGCAAAGTATTGCCAAAGCATCAGTCGCAGGTGGCCAGCAACAAAATGCTATCCGTAACCCCTTGATCAGTAGTGAAAAATTATTGATTATTGGCGCCTCCACTGGCGGTACTGAAGCCATTAAAGCATTTCTGATGCAAATGCCTTCTGACTGCCCGGGTGTGTTGATTACACAACATATGCCAGCAGGATTCACGAAGTCTTTCGCTGGCCGCCTCGACAGTCTCTGTAAAATCTCAGTCAAGGAGGCGGTGGATGGCGAGCGTATATTACCGGGCCATGCCTATATTGCGCCAGGTGACAAGCACTTGCTGCTGGGCAGAAGTGGTGCAAACTATGTCACCAAGCTTTCTGACAGTGAGCCAGTGAATAGACATAAGCCATCGGTAGATGTATTGTTTGATTCTGCAGCGGTGAGTGCCGGTAAAAATGCCATTGGCATTATTATGACCGGTATGGGCAAAGACGGTGCGGTCGGCATGTTGAGCATGAAAGAGGCGGGGGCTCATAACTTTGCGCAAAATGAAGAAAGCTGCGTCGTCTATGGCATGCCGCGCGAAGCGGTTGCACATGGTGGCGTGCATGAAGTTGCGCATTTGAAAGATCTGCCAAGATTGGTATTGCATTATCTGGCAACAAATAGTGAACGCGCCTTGCGTGTATAAAGGCTTCTAAGAATAAACAGGCAAATCAGGGCTTTATTGCCGCTAGCATTTGAACGATATGGAGCGATAATGCTAGATATAAATATGTCACTAAAGATAGCGGAGTAATAAATGGGCAATCCGAATACTAAATTTCTGGTGGTTGATGATTTTTCCACCATGCGCAGAATTGTACGTAACCTGCTCAAAGAGCTGGGTTACAACAATGTTGAAGAGGCCGAAGATGGCGCTGATGCATTAAGCAAGCTGCGTAGCGGTGATTTCGAATTTGTCGTATCTGACTGGAATATGCCAAATATGGATGGGCTGACCATGCTGCAGAATATTCGTGCAGATGCCAAGTTATCCAAATTGCCTGTATTGATGGTGACTGCAGAAGCTAAAAAAGAAAACATCATCGCCGCTGCACAGGCAAAAGCCAACGGATATGTGGTCAAGCCGTTTACGGCCGCTACGCTGGAAGAAAAATTATCGAAGATTTTTGAGAAACTGGAAAAAGGCGAGGCTTAACCATGACCGAAGCTGTCAATCCGCAACAAGATAACATCATGGTGGAAATGGCTTCTGCCATGATGCAGAACCTGAACGGTAATCAACAAGAAGAAATGATCAGCCGGATTGGCCATATGACGCGCACGCTGCATGACAGCTTGAGTGCATTAGGTTACGACAAGGTATTAGAGCAAGTGGCACAGGAAATCCCGGATGCACGCGACCGGTTGAACTATGTGGCTAAAATGACTGAACAGGCCGCTGAACGTGTGCTGAATGCCACCGACCAAGCGACGCCCTTGCAATCTGAAATGGCTGATCGTGCGCTTGCATTAAAAGCACGCTGGCAGGAGGTCATGGCTAAGTCGGCACTTAAGTCAGAATACGATACTGTGGTGCATGAAACACTCGAATACCTGTCTCTTGCAGATAAAAACACGGCAGCGACCAAGTCGTTGCTGATGGATATCATGATGGCACAGGATTTTCAGGATTTGACTGGGCAAGTGATTAAAAAAATCACTACCCTGGTACAAGAACTTGAAAAACAACTGGTACAAGTACTGGTCGACTTTTCACCCGGTGCCAAAAAAGAAGAGCCTTCAAACTCATTGCTCAATGGTCCGCAAATTGACCCACACAACACGGTGGATGTGGTCTCGAACCAGGAACAGGTCGATGATTTGCTGGATAGCCTGGGATTTTAAAACAGGGCTTTTAAAGCAAGCATTCAATCATTTTGTTAGGTTTCAATATTAAAAAAGGGCTGATCAGCCCTTTTTACTTATACATAACCAACACGCTCTTCCGCAGGAAGTGTCGCTAATTCTTCATCGGTATACACCCTTCCGCGGGTGATAAACGCAAAGCCACTACCACCATCCAGTGAAAACGAACCGCTTGAGCCGGGTACTGCATCCAGAATAGTATGCGTATTCGCCATAAAGCTGAAATGGCTATCGCCCATGTAAAAGATAGCGCCTGCCAGCACGCCAAGTTTTACATCAGAAGGGCTGGGCCTGAATTCGTCAGCTGGCATACACATCGGGCCGCTGCCTTCGCAACAACCGCCTGATTGCAAAAACACTATCGGTCCATGCTGTTCGGTGAGCTTTTCTATTAAACTGATTGCTGAGGGAGTCGCAGAAAGTCGTTCAGCCATTATTTTTCCCTTAATTGAGTCGCTCTGAAAGTATAGACAATAAAGGGGCGAAAAATTCGCCCCTTTATTGTTACTGCTGGTCCATAAGCCTGAACAATCAGGTTAGAAGAAACCCAGTTTTTTAGGACTATAGCTCACCAACAGGTTTTTAGTTTGCTGGTAATGATCAAGCATCATTTTGTGTGTTTCACGACCGATACCCGACTCTTTATAACCACCAAAAGCGGCATGCGCAGGGTAGGCATGATAACAGTTAGTCCACACACGGCCAGCTTTAATACCACGACCCATACGGTAAGCACGGCTGCCATCGCGTGACCAGACGCCTGAACCAAGGCCAAAAATTGTGTCATTGGCTATGCTCAAGGCTTCTGCTTCATCTTTAAACGTAGTTACAGCCAATACCGGTCCAAAAATTTCTTCCTGGAAAATACGCATTTTGTTGTGGCCTTTGAACAAGGTTGGTTTGACATAATAACCTTCTGCCAGATCGCCACCCAGAATATTACGTTCACCTCCGCACAACAGTTGCGCACCTTCCTGGTTACCGATATCCATATAAGACAGAATCTTGTTGATCTGGTCTTGTGACGCTTGCGCACCGATCATGGTGTTTGGATCTAGCGGGTTACCTTGTTTAATCGCTGCAACACGCGGCAATACACGCTCCATGAATTTGTCGTAAATGGATTCCTGTATCAAGGCACGTGATGGGCAGGTACATACTTCGCCCTGGTTGAATGCAAACAGCACCAGACCTTCGACGGCTTTATCCAGGAAGTCATCATCGGCAGACATAATGTCTTCAAAAAATATGTTAGGCGATTTCCCGCCTAATTCCAAGGTTGCCGGAATCAGGTTATTGGCTGCAGCCTGTGCAATAAAGCGGCCGGTTGCGGTAGAGCCGGTAAAAGCAATTTTATTGATACGTTTGCTGTTTGAAAGCGGCGCGCCTACTTCCCGGCCATAACCGTTCACAATGTTCATCACGCCTGGCGGGATCAAATCTCCAATGATTTCCATCAATATCAGGATGCTGATAGGGGTGAACTCTGCCGGCTTCATGACCACACAGTTACCGGCTGCGACTGCTGGCGCCAGCTTCCAGGCTGCCATTAAAATCGGGAAGTTCCATGGGATGATCTGACCCACCACGCCTAAAGGTTCGTGAAAGTGATAAGCCACTGTGTTTTCGTCCAACTCACTCAGGCTACCTTCCTGTGCACGCAGTGCCCCGGCAAAATACCTGAAATGATCTGCAGCCAATGGAATATCTGCATTCAAAGTCTCACGGATCGGTTTACCGTTATCGACTGTTTCAGCGGTAGCAATTAATTCCAGGTTTTGTTCGATACGGTCTGCAATTTTCAGGAGCAGGTTAGAGCGTTCTGCAGCGGGTGTTTTTGCCCATTTATCCGAAGCTGCATGTGCGGCATCCAACGCCAACTCAACATCTTCAGCACTGGAGCGGGCAGCTTGCGTGTAAGGTTTACCAGTAATAGGGGAAATTACGTCAAAATACTCACCTTTGACCGGGGCAACCCATTTCCCACCGATAAAGTTGTCGTATTTTGCTTTGTAAGGGACTTTTACCCCCATGGCTTTCAATAGATCCAAACTCATATTCACTCCTGTACTTTTTATATAGATGTTATAGCAGAACTGCTCTCCAAACCGCCATATTGAACATTAGCTCAATAACCTGATCAATCATCGTCCAAGCCGCTTAAAACAAGGATTTTTAGATGATTAACGGGATAAACATTAAACCTTAAAAACCACAAAATCAAGCATTATTGCTGTGTTTTAAATGATTTATAAGATAACTGAGTTAGGCCGTTTAATCGTCAAAAGTTCAATCTCTTAAACGTTTGATATTGGCTTTTAAGACTGCTTTTTTTCAAAGCCGTTTATGACGGTATAAATAATTTGGCGCGATATAGGGAATGGGCTATAATCGCGCCTTCTTTCGGAGAGATGGATGAGCGGTTTAAGTCACCACCCTGGAAAGGTGGCATAGGGGCAACTCTATCGAGGGTTCGAATCCCTCTCTCTCCGCCAATAAAAAAACACCCCATCGGGTGTTTTTGTTTTTTGTATTCTTCTTGATGCCCCTGCTTAGGATGAATGCAGGGGCATGTTCATGACAGAAAAATCAATCCAGGTTTAAGGTTTCTTTTTCTCTGTTGATTTATCGCCTTTTAAGGGTTCGGCAGAGGCGGCTTTTTTACCACTCACGCTAATATCTTTTTTAAGCCCAGCGAATGTTGCCTGCCCAATACCGGGAACTTGATCCAGCTCTTCAATCGTCTTGAATCCGCCGTTCTTTTTACGATATTCAATGATCGCTTGTGCTTTTGCTGGGCCTATCCCATTCAGGCTTTCCAGCTCAGCCTGACTAGCTGTATTGATATCCACGGCTGCATAACCCAAAGGGGATAACAATAACGACATTAAACAAACTAAAAACATGTATCTCATATATTCTCCTGATTGATAAAATGAAAAGCAGGCTAAAGAATTAACCTGCTTTGATTCTAGCTTCAGGATGCTTATCGAGAGAATCAGGGGCTTTAAATTAATTAATAAATGTTAAATATTTTTAATAATTGTGTTTAATGCAACAATCGGGTCTGCAGCCTGTGTGATGGGGCGTCCAATCACAAGGTAGTGTGATCCCAAAGAAATCGCTTCTTTAGGGGTGACAATCCTGGTTTGATCATCCTGGCTGGCATCAGCGGGTCGTATACCCGGAGTCACCAGGCAGAAGGCACTGCCCAAGGCTTGTTTAAGCATGGCAGCCTCTTGTGCCGAGCAGACTACACCTTGTAATCCAGCCTGCTGGGTTAGCTTTGCCAGCGCTAACACATGGTCGCTTAAAGAACGCTGAACACCCAGGGTATGCAAAGTTGATTCATCCATACTGGTCAGCACCGTGACGGCAATCAGCAACGGCGCTTTAGCGCCATATCTTTTATCCAAACCTTCACGTGCGGCTTGCATCATGGGCAGGCCACCGCTTGCATGTACGTTTACCATCCATACCCCAAGATTTGCTGCCGCCTGGCAAGCTTTGGCAACTGTATTGGGAATATCGTGAAATTTCAAATCAAGAAAAACATCATAGTCTTGTTTAACTAAGGATTCGACAAACGCAGGCCCGGAGGCGGTAAACAGTTCTTTGCCGACTTTTAGTTTACACAGGGCAGGGTCTAGGCGGGTGACCAACGCTTGCGCAGAGTGCGCATCGGCATAGTCAAGGGCAACAATAATTTTGCTATCAGTCATGTATCGGTAAGTAATAAGTGTTGCAGTCAGGTCTATTTACGCTTAAGCAGTTTGATATCCCGGATAGTCGCTTCAGTCGGTTCTGATGGCAGGGACTCCCAAGCATTACAAGCTGGGCATTGCCAATGATATTGTTTGGCACGGAAACCGCATTGGTCACAGTAGTAGGCGGCACGATCGCCAATTGCGTTGCGTACTGTCTGTTGCATTAACTGCAAGTCATGTTGCTCGTCATCGAGAATGGCGCGTGCTTGTAATAACTGGTCAAGTGACTTCAGGCTAGGCTTGCGGATCAGTTCTTTACGAGCCAGCTTGGCGGCCGTTTCAGCACCCTCTGCCTGCAAGGTGGCTTCATATAATACCGACATGATGCTGCTTAGCTGATAGGTTTCCAGGTATTGGTTTAACTGGGTTAAACCTTCCTTTAATCCTTTGACCCCATGATTGTCGGTGGCTGTTTGGTTGTCTGCCAATGCGGCATAGCTTTTTAACATTTTCTGAGCGACGAGTCCCAAATATTCAGGTTCCTGCATTTCGATCCTTTTCCAGAAGGAAATCGCAGCAGCATGATCCTGTTGTTGAGCTGCCATATCGCCTAGCAGCACATTTGCCCGTACACAGTTTTTATTCGCATCCAGAGCCTGGACAAGATGGCCTTTGGCATTCTGCCAGTCCTGCTGAATAATGGCGTTAACCGCCAATTCACAGTAATACTGAGCCACTTCTTTACGGTAGGAAATACCGGAAGAGCCTTCTAATTCAATCGCAATGGCGATAGCTTGTGACCATTCTCGCTCCTTGACATAGATTTCAAGCAAATGGCGAAGAGCAGCCTGCTCATAACGTGTATGGCGCAAAGTCAGGAACAACTCTTCAGCACGGTCATACAATCCAGCTTTAAAATAATCCTGTGCCAACTCTACTTTGATCGAAGTAGATTGCTGATCAGTGAGCTCGTAATTTTCGAGCAGATTCATGTGCAAGTGGATGGCGCGGTCGGTTTCTCCGGTACGCCGGAACAAGCTACCCAATACAAAGTGTAATTCGAGTGAGTCTTTATTGAGGTAAAGCGCCTCACTGAAGGCATCAACCGCTTTATGATACTGGTCTGCAATAAGCAGATTCAATCCTTTGAAATAAGTGGCGGGGAGGGATGTTGATTCTGCAATCAACTGTTTGATGTCCACGCGCGCGGCAATCCATCCCAGCGTGAAAAACAGTGGCAGGATGAGCAGCCACCAATATTCAAATTCAACCAGCATACAAGGTCTCTTTTTTAGATAGCGTCTATTTTACCTTAAGCGCCTAGGGTGGTGCGATGAATATACTACTGGCATGAATGTAGTGAGCCATGTCTAAAATGAAGGCCAAAAAAAACGGCACCTCAAAGAGATGCCGTTTTATCACTAAAGGCTGATTTACTCCATTGCGTCTACACGATCACGCAGTTCTTTACCCGCTTTGAAATGAGGCACATATTTGGCCGGCACCTGAACTTTGGTACCGGTTTTAGGATTGCGTCCCAACCTCGGCGGGCGATAGTTCAAACTGAAACTGCCAAAACCGCGGATTTCAATACGCTCGCCAGTGGAGAGGTTCTCTGTCATCGCATCGAGGATGGTTTTGACAGAAAGCTCTGCATCTTTCAGCACTAATTGCGGAAAGCGCTGGGCGAGTAAATCGATAAGTTCAGATCTAGTCATGACCTAAAAGCCTTTATTATTTTTTGCTGTCCAATTTCGCTTTCAACAAAGCACCCAGGTTAGTGGTGCCTGCTGAAGCTTCATCGATCATTACATCATCAGCTTTTGCTTTTTTGGCTTTTGGCTTGCCACCTTTGTCATCACCCACTGGTGCACTGTTGCCGCTTGGATCTTCAGTCAGCTGTTTCACGCCCAGAGAAATACGCTCTTTCTCAACGTCAATTGCCAGGATAACAGCTTGCAGCTCGTCACCCTTCTTGAAGTTGCGGATCGCTTCTTCACCGGATTGAGTCCATGACAGGTCGGACAAGTGAACCAGACCATCGATGCCGCCTGGCAGGCCAATGAATACGCCAAAGTCAGTGATAGATTTAATCTGGCCAGAAACTTTGTCACCTTTAGCATGGGTTGCAGCAAAATCATCCCATGGGTTTGGTTTACACTGTTTCATGCCCAGGGACAGACGACGACGGTCTTCGTCGATTTCCAAGATCATGACTTCAACTTCGTCGCCCAATTGAGCGATTTTGCCCGGATGGATGTTCTTGTTAGTCCAGTCCATTTCTGAAACGTGTACCAAACCTTCAATGCCAGGCTCTACTTCAACGAACGCGCCGTAGTCTGTCAGGTTAGACACTTTACCGAACAGGCGTGTGCCTACTGGATAACGACGGCTCAATGCCACCCATGGGTCATCGCCCAATTGTTTGATGCCCAGAGAAACACGGTTTTTCTCTTGGTCGAATTTCAGGATCTTAGCTTCAACTTCCTCACCAACAGTCAGCACTTCGGATGGGTGTTTCACACGGCGCCATGCCAGGTCAGTGATGTGCAACAGGCCATCGATACCACCCAGATCCACGAAAGCGCCGTAGTCAGTGATGTTTTTAACGATACCTTTGATCACAGCACCTTCAGTCAGGCTGCCCAGCAATGCTTCACGGTCAGCACCCAAGGTGTCTTCCATGACTGCGCGGCGGGAAACCACGATGTTGTTACGCTTGCGGTCCAGTTTGATGACTTTGAAATCCCACTCTTTATTCTCGTAAGGAGTAGTGTCTTTTACCGGGCGGATGTCTACCAGTGAGCCAGGCAGGAATGCCATGATGCCGCTGACAGAAACGCGCAAACCACCTTTAACACGGCTGCTAACAAAGCCTTTAACGACACGGCCTTCGTTCATGGCTTCTTCCAGATCCAGCCATGCTTGCATTTTCTTCGCTTTTTCGCGAGACAGTTGTGTAGAACCAAAACCGTCTTCCAGCTTTTCGATTGCCACTTTAACGAAGTCGCCTACGGCAACTTCCAGTTCGCCTTGGGCGTTTTTGAACTCACTGGCATTAATCACGCTCTCGGATTTAAGGCCAGCGTTAACGATCACGAAATCATTGTCTACAGAGACTACTTCGGCGGTGATCACTTCACCTGCGCGCATTTCCTGGCGGGCCAGGCTTTCTTCGAAGAGGGCTGCAAAAGATTCGTTAGAAGAGGTTGAATTAGAAATAGAAGCCATTAAAAAATTTGTCCAAATTTATTCGTAAAACAGCAATGCTGCCATACGAGCCATCGCTACTTAAAAAAGCAGCTAACGGGTAAAGTTAAAATTTGCTACATCCAGCGGGCGCCAAATGTAACGCGAATCTGGAACTATACACAAAAAAATTATTGGCTTCAATGACTTAAAGCTTTTTTTACGTGTTTTTGGCGGTCTTTTTAAAGGCTTCTACAATCATATCAACGGCTTGGGCGATATTCATTTTCGTGGTATCGACCAGCATCGCATCCGGCAATTGTTTTAAAGGTGCAGAAGATCGCTGTGTGTCGCGCAGGTCACGCTGGCGCAAATCTTCCAGTATCGTATCGTAGTTGGCAGTTTCACCGCGGTTTACCAACTGGTCGTAACGTCGTTGCGCGCGTGTTTCCACTCCTGCAGTCAGGAACACTTTTAAGACTGCATCCGGGAAAATAACCGAGCCGATATCGCGCCCATCGCCCACCAGCCCTGGGGATTCCCTGAAGTTTCTTTGAGTCTCTAGTAAAGCAGCGCGCACTTCGGGGTGAACCGCGACTTCAGATGCGCCTTTGCCCATCTGTTCAGTCCGTATATAGGGACTGACATGCTCACCGTTTAAATAAATTTCGCCACCATCGAATCTGATAGCCATAGCAGAGACTATGGCTGCAAGTTTCCCGGCATCTGACCACGCTACTGATTGCGTATGCGCCGCATATGCAAGTAAACGATAAAGGGCTCCGGAATCCAGGTAATGAAAACCAAATTTTTTGGCGACAAGTTCTGCCACGCTGCCTTTGCCGGAAGCGGATGGGCCATCAATGGCAATCACTGGCCATAAGGTTTGTTCACTCATAAATTTTGCTTATCAAGTACTTAAAAACAATGAATTGGATTAAATCATTAGGTGTTTATATGATGTGCCTAACGATTAAGGAGCACAGCATGATCAAAACATTTTCTTTCGCAATACTGCATTTTAGCGTGGCATTCAGCATTGCTTATCTGCTCACTGGTAGCATCCTGATTGGTGGCCTGATGGCGCTCATTGAACCAGCGATTAATACAGTGGTGTTTTATTTTCATGAGCGGGCATGGAACCATCATCAGCATGCTCATGCAGCCATCAAAGAGGCTGATGAACATGAATGGGCTTACGCTGCCTGATTAGCGCGCAATACTGGCAAACACCTTAAAGTATTCAGGAAAGGTTTTAGCGACGCAATTTGGATCATTGATGGTAATGGGTACGCCACCTAGGCTCACTAATGAAAAACACATCGCCATGCGATGATCGTCATATGTATCAATTGTCGCATTAGGCGTTAGCTGAAGGGGCGGGGTGATTTTTATATAGTCTGCACCTTCTTCTACGAGAGCGCCTACTTTGCGTAATTCAGTCGCCATGGCGTAGATGCGGTCAGTTTCTTTAACCCGCCAGCTTGCAATATTTCTGAGCGTGGTGGTGCCTTCAGCAAATAGCGCCAAAATAGCCAAAGTCATAGCAGCATCTGGAATATGATTACAATCTAAATCAATAGCCTGTAGCTTGCCTGTTGCTGGTGATCTGGATTGCATAGAGTTATCAGACCAGCTGATTTGTGCACCCATATGCGTTAAAGAGCGAGTGGTGTATATAGGCTCAGTTTTGCCAGGGTCTAATACATAAGCAAATTTTACATCGCCTTGAATACTATCTTTACTTATACCCTTAACGGTAACAGGTCCTCCCCCTATAGCTCCAGCTGCAAGAAAATATGAAGCCGATGAAGCATCGCCTTCGACATAATATTGCCCAGGGCTTTGATATCTACTGTTTGCGAGGATTGTAAATCGTTTCCAGCCATCCCTTTCCACGTGCACACCAAATTTAGCCATGAGGTTAAGCGTGATTTCAATATAAGGTTTTGAAATCAACTCACCGATCACTTCAATCGTGGCCGCCAGGCCTGTAAGCGGCAATGCCATCAACAAAGCTGTTAGAAACTGGCTAGAGACATCACCGCGGATCTGAATCGGTTGGCTGACATCAAGGGTTGCAGACGAAATTTGCAGGGGAGGGTAGCCATCATTCTCCAAATAACGTATTTCAGCGCCTGCTTGCCGTAATGCGGTGACCAGATCACCAATCGGGCGTTCATGCATGCGCGGAACACCATGTAGATGAAAGTTGCCCTCCGAAAAAGCCAACGCCGCTGTCAGCGGGCGAAAGGCGGTACCAGCATTACCTAAAAACAAGTCAGCCTCTTTATTGGGGAATTTCCCCGCGCAGCCAGTCACTCTCCAGGCATTTTCAGCAATGTTTTCCAGCT
>NZ_DATHWZ010000073.1:0-7197 GCF_035460085.1 Methylophilus sp. | reverse complement strand
TTAATCACCGGCCTCACTGGTGCAATTATCTCTTGGGATCACGAGCTGGATGAGTTACTGAATCCGGAATGGATGCATAGTGAGGCTGCGGGTCCGCATCAGTCTTCTTTGGTTCTCGCTAAACAGGTCGCTGAACGTTATCCGCAGGTACAGGTCAGTTCAATCCCATTAACGGTGGAGCAAGGGCATACGCTGTCACTCGGCGTGAGGCCTTTGCCAAATCCGCCCAATGGTCTGGAACGAGTGAAGTTCAACCAGGTGTTTGTTGACCCAGTCACCGGCGAGGAGTTAGGTAAACGTGAGTGGGGTGCAGTCTGGCCTGTAGACCATACCAATGTGATCTCTTTCCTGTATAAGCTGCATTACAGTTTGCATCTGCCTGAAATGTGGGGCATAGACCGCTGGGGTATCTGGTTGATGGGGGGCGTTGCCATTATTTGGCTGATTGATAGCTTCGTGGGTTTCTACCTGACATTGCCGAAATCCGGCAGAAGACCACAAACGCGTTTACATAAAGCGCAGGCTATTCACTCGGCAAACCAGGCTTCGTTCTGGCAGCGCTGGTGGCCGGCATGGAAAATGCGCTGGAACAGCAGTACGCATAAACGTTATTTTGATATGCATCGCGCATTTGGTTTATGGACGTGGGTACTATTGATTATCCTGGCATTCTCGGCGCTTGCCCTCAATCTGCGCCGCGAAGTGTTTATGCCAGTGATGCAATCTGCATTTACCTTAACGCCGGCGCCGTTTGATTTGCGCCCGCGTTTATCACCCGCACAGCAACAGCCACCCAAAGTCGATTTCGAACAGGTCTTGGCATTGGCAATCAACGATGCCAGAGCGCAAGGCTGGCAAGAGCCTGCCGGGCGTATTTCATATAGTGCGGCTTACCAGCTGTTTAATGTCGATTTTTACTACCCGGATGCTGATCATGGCGTCGCTGGTGCCGGCCATAAACGTTTGTATTACGACGGGCTAAATGGACACTACGTTAACAAACGCATTCCCTGGGAAGGCACGGCGGGAGATGTGATTGTGCAGGCGCAATTCCCGTTACATTCAGGTCGGATTTTAGGCATACCAGGGCGCATCCTGATTTCTTTCATGGGCCTGGTAGTCGCCATGCTTTCGGTGACCGGTGTGTATTTATGGCTGAAAAAGCGCAAGGCACGCAAAGTGTCTGAGGGTATTGTACAAAATGGCAAACCGAAAAATGACACACCTGAAGTACGGTCACCCAACAAGCTGGGAATGCCTGTTTAATACACGTCGCGACGGTAGCGCCCGGATGCTGCCAGGTTCGTGACTGTATGTTCGCCCAGAGTTTCCAGTAACTGGCTATGCACGGCAGGCGCCATACCACTGGCACTGCCGCACACGTAAATGGCTGCACCATCGCTCACCCAATTTCTAATCTCTTCTGCCAACGATCTGACGACATCCTGGACATAGGTTTTTTTAGCCTGGTCTCTGGAAAATGCAGTGGCCAACTTCGTTAGCGAACCTTGCGCAAGCCATGACTGTAATTCATCTTTGAAGTAAAAGTCATGTTCTGCATTACGTTCGCCAAAAATCAGCATGTTTTGCAGATGACCGCTGGCAATACGGGCTTTCAGGTGCGCCCTTAAACCTGCAATCCCGGTGCCATTGCCAATCAGGATCAACGGGATATTTTGCGCTGGCGGGTGGAATGCACTGTTCTCCCGGATACGTAACCCTACCTCACCGCCCACAGCCGCATGCTGCGTCAACCAGCCGGAACCTATGCCCGGCCTGCCGTCTGCATAGTGTGTTTGCCGGATGAGTAATTCGAGATGCAGATCCTGTGGGATAGAGGCAATGGAATATTCGCGATGTGGCAGGTTTTTCAGCGCGCGCAGAATACTTTCGGCATCCAGGCCAGATAATGCTTTCCAGCTGGCTTCGTCATGAGGCAATAGTTTTTCCAGCAAGGCATATGCGAATGTGGTGTCGCCAGAATGTACCGGTAAGGTGCCATCCAGTGCCAGCCGTTTTAAAAACTGGGCCACAGCTTGTGGCGAGTTACGCGGACCTATTTCTGCAATGTCACCCGCTTGCCAGTGCATGTCTTGTTGTTGTGCGGCAAGTTTTAGATGAAAGACCGGCGCGCCTGCGCTGCCCTGATTCAACTGTGAACGTGCAACAAGAGTCCATGGCTGGTAAACAGGGGTTTCCCAATCCGGCATTTCTGTATTGTGCGCCAGCAGGCCAAGCTGGTATTGCCAGTGCCTGAGGGCGCCATCATCCAGGTGGTCTACTTCAATCAAATCAAATAATGGTAAGGCATGTGTGCGTTGTAACCAGGCATCCAATGTATGGCCGAACCCGCAAAAAAACGTGTAGCTAGAATCGCCTAAAGCCAGCAGGCCATATTGAAGATGGGATAGATCGATATTGCCCAGCATGAGGGTTTGCTGGAAATTAGCCGCATTGTCCGGTGCGTCACCTTCGCCCGTTGTGCTGACAATAAACAGCACACGATGGAAGTCTCGCAAGGTGGCAGCATCCACTGCTGAGAGCGCCAATGTTTCCACTAGCAACGAAGAGGTTTTGAGCGATTCGGCCGTTTTCCTTGCAATCAATTCAGCATTGCCGGTTTGGCTGGCATAAGCCACCAATAGGCTATTGCTGTTGCGCATGCTTGTGTCAGCCTGGTCTGCCTGCCGATTGTGTGCATTCTTTTTCTTATGCTGCCAGATAATCCAGCCGCAGAAAGCCAGGTAAATAAAAATAACGCCCAGCGCTTGTGCGGTATATGCCCGCTCCAAGTCAGACGCATAACATAGTACGGGGTTAAACACGGCGCATAGCGCCAATGGCCAATATTTCATTCCAGCATTGCCGTCAATTCAGGGGAAAGGTGCTCTTTAAAGCCGTCGGATGTTTGCTCTATCAATAGCGTGGCAATGTGATTTTTTTGTGCGTAATCCAGCGCGGCCTGTCTGCCCATGACAGTGAAGGCGGTGGCTAATGCATCAGCCTTCATACATTGCGCATGAATGACTGTGACGGATGCCAGCGCGTTGACACTGCGGTCAATCGGGTAACCGGTGCGGGGGTCTATGGTGTGCGCATAATGTTGATTGTCATACTCGAAATAGCGTCGGTAGTCACCGGACGTTGCAACAGCCACGCCACATAAAGCGGCAATCGATTCGTTGCCAGCCGATGCAATGCCTGGGGGTAATTCAAGTGCTACCCACCACGGCTGGCCATCCGGCTTGATACCTGCGCCATATAATTCGCCACCGACTTCTATCAGGTAGTTATCTATCCCAGCGCGTTGCAAAGCTTGCGATACCCTGTCTACGCCATAGCCTTTGGCAATCCCTGAAAAATCTATATAGGCATTGCCAGGTTGCCGCAACTGTCTGCCATACGTATCCAGTTGCAGGCGCTGCCAGCCACAGCTGGCTTTTAATCTGCAGATTTCATCTGGCTTTGGCGGAGCGCTACGCTCACCCTGTGGACCAAATCCCCATAAGTTAACCAGCTGGCCTATGGTGGGATCAAATGCGCCATTGGTATCAGCCGCTATTTTCAGCGCGCAATCAATCACAGTAAAGAAAGGGTCAGGGAGCGGGTGCCAGGTATCGGCTTCTGCCTGGTTGAACAGGCTGATGTTTGAATCCTGCTGCCAGGTACTCATCTGTCTGACAACCAGATCCAGCTCATCCTGTATCAAGGCGCGCACAGCAGCCTGTGAATCCTGCTGCGAGTGAATATAACGGACAGTCCAGGTAGTACCCATGGTCTGTCCGCTTAGTGTGAACTGCTCCCCGACCGGTAATGCTTGAGGCAATGTTTCTAAATGCTGGGGGATCAGGACACGTTGCATTACTTGGTGGACATTAATTATTGCGGCAATACTTCCAGCGTCAACACGTAAGACAGCGTGCGCTCTTTCGCCAGTTTGTTTGTGACACGGTTATCCTTGAAGTCAGCATCCAGCCAGTACATGCCGGCCTGGTCAAACGATACTTTGATCTTGCCGTTTTTATCTGTCTTGAAGTTTTTCTCTTCAGGATTATTCCTGTACTGGGTTTGCCCGCGCACGATCGCCACTTCTACATCGGCAGTCGGTTTACCATCTACCAGGAATGTCAGTTCTACCGGTTCACCAGAAACCAAATCGTTAGGGTGAGTACCCACTACTAATTCAAGACCTTTATTGCTTGGCTTGATTGGGGTAGGTTTGCCTACGGTGATATAGTTTTCCAGGCGGCTTTCAGTCTCTGAGACTAGCAGGTCTTTGGCATCGGCTGGGACTTCTTTGGCCAATGCTTCAGCCGTGCCCATAAAGCGTTTCGGTTTGTTTTCGCTATCTTTCCAGTTTGCACGGAACCCTGAACGGACCAGTTCCACACGGTAAGTACCTTTTTTATCGAATTTGGCATCAAACACCGTGCGCAATTCGCCTTTCAAGGTATTCACCGGTGTGACCAGGCTGCCATCCGGTGCAATAATGGCAAGCCCGTCAATCGCCAGTGGACGGTGGTTGATTTGAAAGGGTTCATTGGAAACGGCCGCATCAAACGTCACGAATTGGGACGCAGACAGCACGGTGCTGGATGGCAGAATCCAAAACCCGTGTGCCTGAGCGGTAGAGGCTGTCATGCCCAATGCCAAAGAAACCAAAGCAACAATTCTTTTCATCTGTGTATTCCTCAGGATTATTCTTAAATCAGGGTTTCAGATCGACAATGATGTCACCCAGCTCATGCTGACCAGCCGCTTTGGCTTGTTCAGCTTTTTGCACCGGCCAGTTGAAAGGCACACGGATAATTTCGCGGCCGCCTTTTTCGCGCGCAGCTTCCACGGCAATATTGTATTGGCCAGCAGGCAATGTGCCCAAAGGCTCTTTGCCTTCGGTAAAGCTTAATGATTGTTCGCCAACCGGGCGGGTAGCGCCGGATACGCCATCAATCGGCAACGGTTGCTCGCGGCCGCTTTTACGCCACCATTGACGCAAATCCTTCAGCCATTTATTGCCTTCATCACCATTGGCAGCCTTCTTCTGGCTGTACCAGGCGGCCAGGTTTTTTTGCACGCTCTGGTCCGGTTTTTCGATCCACACCGCTACGTAGGGGCGATGATATTCCGCAGTATTGATTTGAGGAATTGTCACTTTGATATTGATTTCTCCAGCGGTTGACTGGTTGGCAAACAAACCAGCAATCAGCGTGGGGATAAGCGCAGGAACCCATTTACGCATTGACGAACTCTCCTAATAAATTAATGGATAAATAAAATAACCAGCACCAGTGGGATCACGACGCCCAGGCCAACCAGGGGCCATGTAGATGGCCGGTTGCCGGCGTGCATGCTCAACATGAACAAGCCTGTGATGGAGAATACCAGTGCAGCCACCGAAAAAATATCCAGGAACCAGCTCCAGGCAACGCCTGTGTTCCGGCCTTTGTGCAGATCGTTGAAGTAAGAAACCCAGCCCCGGTCTGTGAGCTCGTAATTGACTTCGCCGCTAGTGCGGTCTATGACTAACCAGGCATCTCCGCCTGGCCTGGGTAGTGATACATACACTTCAGCATCTGACCATTCGCCGGCTTGATTGGCTAACTCGACACCAATCGCATTACCTACCCAGTCGGCAGTAGCCTTCGGCAACGCAGCCTTGTCATCGGCCGGGTCGGTTTGAAGTTGCTTTAGCAAAGGCGCCGGGAGTGTGGCTGTTTTGTTAGAAACCGCAGGTAAGGACTCAATGTGGCTGGCGTTGTTGAGTGTGATGCCGGTGAATGCAAATAGCAACATGCCAACCAGGCAGGCAGCCGAGCTGATCCAGTGCCAACGGTAAAGATGTTTAAGCCAGAATGCCCGGTTAGAATTTAGTTGTATTTGCATGTCTGGCTAGTATGTAAGGTGTCATTCTCAGCGAGAATTTTTACTGAATATTCTGTACGCTTGAGCGGAAATGAGAACTAGTCTCATTATATCAGAGGCTACTGTACGCTAACCAGCCAGTAACGTGTTGCATTGTATCTATTTGTATCTTATCTATTTGTATCTTATCTATTTGTATCGATGGTGTGAGCATTGAAGTTATGCCGGATTGTATGGTTAACGAATTTCATTCGCCAGAACGCCGGCGTGAATAGTCTCCCAGGTCTGGCAACCCGTTAATGCCATGGCAATTTCAAGCTCTTCACGTAACAGGCGGATCAAATGTGCTACCCCTAGTGCGCCTGCCGTAGCCAGCGCATGAATATAGGGTCGGCCTATCATCACCGCGGTGGCGCCGAGTGCGCGTGCCTTGAGAATATCGGTTCCTCGCCGGATACCCCCATCCACGATCACGGGTATTTTGCTATGCGTGGCAGAAACGACGCCTGCCAGTGCTGAAAGTGTGGAGGGTGCTGTATCCAGTACGCGCCCGCCATGGTTAGAGACAATAATGCCGGCAACACCGACATTGACCGCTTTGACAGCATCCTCAGGATGCATGATGCCCTTTAGCAAAATCGGCAGTTTGGTCTGTTTGGTCAGCCATTCAATATCAGCCCAAGCTGGCGCTACACTCATAAAGCCATCAAATACCACACTGGCATTTGCTTCCAGTGCCGGAAGGGTAATAGGCGCGACATTCGTTTGCGCAATGCCTGGCGGCACAGTGAAACCTGCGCGCTGTTCACGATTGCGTGCACCTGAGACAGGGGCATCCACTGTCAGGACTAGGGCGCGATAGCCTGCCGATTCGGCACGCTTCGCAAGTGCAAGCGTCGCTTCGCGGCTCGCCTGCCAGTAAAGCTGAAACCACAAAGGACCTTGCGCTTGACTGGCGATGTCTTCGAGCGGAATAGATGCTTGGGTAGAAACCGTAGCCAAACCGCCCATGACACCCGCTGCCAGGGTTGCTGCCGACTCTCCCTCAGTATGGAATAAGCGTTGCGTAGCCACAGGTGCCAGGATAATAGGATGCGCCAATTCTTCACCGAACAGTGTGCAGCGCGTGTGGCCGCCAGCCACCGCCGTCAAAGCGCGTGGCCATAATGTCAACCCATGCCAGGCAGTGAGATTCGCATTCAGGGTGAGCTCATCCGCAGCACCGCCTTGCAGGTAGGCCCAGGTTGGCCCTGACATATGCTCGCGTGCATGCCGTTCATAGTCCGCAGCACAAACAATATCCTGGGGGATGGCAGTTAACGCTGGCGTCACCAT
>NZ_DATHWZ010000072.1:0-1526 GCF_035460085.1 Methylophilus sp. | reverse complement strand
TTGTTCATGCTGCCAGGGATTGGGTTTACTTTATGGTCGCAAGAGCCGGCCATCAAGATCATCCCCAAAACATTACTGGAATCAGTGGTCGAACCGTTTAAAGAATTTACACAACGTAAAGGCTGGCAGCACGCAGTATGGGTATTGCTGTTCATCCTGTTATATAAATTGGGTGACAGCATGGCCACCGCGCTCGCCACGCCGTTTTATATCGATATGGGTTTCAGCAAAACCGATATAGGCGCCATTGCAAAAGGTAGTGGCCTGGTCATGCAGATTGCCGGTGCTTTTGTTGGCGGCTTGTGGATGCTCAAACTGGGGATTAATCGTGGTTTGTGGGTATTTGGTATCGTACAAGCAGTGGCGATTCTGGGGTTTGCCTGGCTTGCGCATAGTGGGCCATTCATTGAAATCGGCGCAGCAGAACGCAGCATGCTGGCGATTGTGATTGGGGCCGAGGCGTTTGGGATTGGCCTGGGTACGGCCGCTTACGTAGCTTATATGGCGCGCGAAACTAATCCAGCGTATACCGCGACTCAACTGGCATTGTTTACCAGCTTGTCTGCGGTACCGCGCTCGATCTTTAATGCCTTGACCGGTGGCATGGTAGAAAGCCTGGGGTGGGAACAGTTTTTTTATGTGTGTATGTTATTGGCGATTCCCGGGATGATATTGTTGTTTAGGGTGGCGCCATGGCGGGAGCGGTGAATGTTTCAAAGTGATTTTGGCTAGTCATCCCGGCGTAGGCCGGAATCCAGGCAAGGCTGATGCTTAGCTTGGTTGCCATCAAAGAGCAAGTGGTGCATTTGCTGGAAGTTCTAATTGGTATTTCTTTGGATGGTTTAGCAGTCCATTGCGACATTCCTTTTCGCCCCTAGGCGAGTTCCTTTTCTTTGCTTGCCCAAAGAACAAGTAACCAAAAGAAAGGGCACCCTAGCTTCCGCTTGTTCCCTGCGTTGCTCGGCTTAGGACTTTCGTCCGTTGCTTTGCCGGACTTGGGCATAAGCGGTCACGAAACTCAACCTGGTAGCTCACACAAGACGTGAGCTCCTGCGGGATTCAGACAGTCGCTCCCTTCTCCCTTATTTTGCCTCCGCTACTCGGCGCGTCAGATAGGGGCCCGTTAAAATCACACGCTTTCAGTTCAGTGAGTCTCTTTACACTGCAGGCCGCTCGAAATCTAGTGGCAAAGGATCAACAAAATATTTTTTGAATTTTGGGTTTGGAGTTCCAGGAGTTTACTCAGCGCCCACCATCCGTAATGTCCAAGAAAAGCCTCATCGTGTTGGTTTTAAATGGGCCCCTATCTGACGCGCCGAGTAGCGCAGTCAGCGTGGGAGTTTTCGGCCAGCGTCTGTTTGAGTTCCGCGGTGGCTTGCGTAGTGTGCAAGCCGCTAGGGCGAGTTTCGTTGGACGCCCACGTTGATGAGCAACGCAGGAAACAAGCGGAAGCTAGGGTGTCTTGTTCTTTGCCTTCTTTCTTATGGACAAGCATAAGAAAGAGGGTCGCCTAGGGGCGAAAAACA
>NZ_DATHWZ010000071.1:0-17906 GCF_035460085.1 Methylophilus sp. | reverse complement strand
GTCGCCTTACAGATGCAGTTCTAATCAACACCTTATAACCCTTTCTCACAAAGGAGATGAGCGTAATGAAAACAATAGTGAAGTTGGATTTGGATAAAAAACCATGGGAACAGGACGGTCAGATCCATAACCGTTGGCATCCTGACCTGCCCATGATTGCCATGGTGAAGCCAGGCGATGAGTTCCGGGTGGAATGTATGGACTGGACCGGCGGCCAGATTGGAAACAATGACAGCGCCAATGATATCCGTGACGTGGACCTGACCCAGGTGCATTACCTGAGCGGCCCGATCGGTGTAGAAGGCGCTGAGCCAGGTGACCTGATGGTGGTTGAAATCCTGGATGTCGGCACCTTTGACGACCAGCAGTGGGGCTTTAACGGCCTGTTTGCGAAAGAGAATGGCGGTGGTTTCCTGACCGACCATTTCCCTAAAGCAAGCAAGTCGATCTGGGATTTCCATGGTGTGTATACGACTTCACGCCATGTGCCGAAAGTACGTTATGCCGGCATCATGCACCCGGGTTTGATCGGTTGCCTGCCATCACGCGAATTACTGGAGACATGGAATGAACGTGAAGCTGCGTTGATTGCCACGGATCCGGACCGTGTACCGGCACTGGCACTGCCACCTGAACCTAAGTCTGCCGTGATGGGCCGCTTATCTGGTGAAGCTGCCACAAAAGCAGCGGCAGAGGGTGCCCGTACCGTACCACCACGGGACCACGGTGGTAATTGCGACATCAAAAACCTGACCAAGGGTTCAAAAATATTCTTCCCGGTCTATGTGAAGGATGGCGGTCTCTCCATGGGTGACCTGCATTTCTCACAAGGCGATGGTGAAATTACTTTCTGCGGCGCCATTGAAATGGCTGGCTATCTGGATATTAAAGTCAGCCTGATCAAAGACGGTGTGAAAAAGTATGCGATTAAAAACCCGATTTTCCAGCCAAGCCCGATTACACCGACGTATCGTGACTATGTGATCTTTGAAGGCATTTCAGTGGATGAAGCTGGCAAGCAACATTACCTGGATGTCCATGTGGCTTATCGCCAGGCTTGCCTGAACGCGATTGAGTACCTGAAGAAATTTGGTTACAGCGGCGAACAAGCGGTGGCAATTCTAGGTACAGCACCGGTAGAGGGACATATCAGCGGCATTGTGGATATTCCTAACGCTTGCGCTACCTTGTGGATTCCGACTGAGATCTTTGAGTTTGATATCCGCCCGAATGCCGATGGGCCGAAGATCGAAGTGCCGCCTGGAATTAGCGTGGCGCCAAGTACTTAATCAAGTTTTAAAGGCGAAGTTTTCAAGAGCCCGGTTTGCATAAGGAAAGTATACAGATGCCTCTTTACGAATATGAATGTGACAGTTGTGGTGTGTTTACCGCGCTACGCAAAATGAGTGAATCCAGTTTGCCAGCGGATTGCGAGTGTTGCGGGTCTGAAAGCCCGCGCATCCTGTCCGTCCCCAAACTGGCCATCATGGGCAAGCAACAACGGTCCGCGCATGAACGTAACGAGAAAGCTGCGCATGAGCCTCGCAGTGGACGCCGCTCCAGTTGTGGTTGCACAGGGTCACATACCTGCAAAACCACCACCAAGGTGAATCCGGATAACGGCAAACCTGCGATGCAGATGCAAACCAAGAAAACCGCCAGGCCCTGGATGATCGGACATTAGTCTGATCGACCTGGTAAAGCTGATCGGACACTAGTCTGATCGACCAAATAAAGATGATCGGACATTAACCATCATCCGCAATGAATGCAGTATGTAGTGAGCAATGTTTAATTTTGAAGTTAACTGATTTTAAAAGGAGAGTTGTAATGAGTACCTTGAATAGAAGGGGTTTTATCAAAGGCGCAATGTTAGGTGCCATGATGGCAGCAGGTCTCGTTACCGGACACGCATTTGCTGCAGATTTTCCAACATCAAAAGTGAACACCACAGGGTTGGCAGTCACTGACACCACTGTAAAAGTAGGTATTCTGCACTCCGCTACCGGTACCATGGCGATCAGTGAGACTGGATCTATCCAGGCTGAAAAACTGGCGATTGAGCAGATCAACGCCATGGGCGGCATCCTTGGTCGCAAGATCGAAGTCGTACAGGAAGATGGCGCTTCTGACTGGCCAACCTTTGCTGAAAAAGCAAAGAAATTGCTGGAAAAAGACAAAGTGGCTTCTGTGATGGGTTGCTGGACTTCTGCTTCACGTAAAGCGGCTTTGCCAGTGTTTGAAAAAGACAATGGCTTGCTGTTCTACCCGACTTTCTATGAAGGTCTGGAGCAATCCAAAAACGTGTTCTACACAGGTCAGGAAGCGACACAACAGATTCTTGCAGGTCTGGACTGGATCGCTAAAGAGAAAAAAGCGAAAACTTTTTACCTGATTGGTTCTGACTACATCTGGCCACGTACTTCCATGAAAATTGCCCGTAAACACATCGAGCAACATCTGGGCGGTAAAGTAGTGGGTGAAGAATACATTGCCTTGGGTGACACGCAATTTGGTTCTGTAATCAACAAAATCAAACTGAAAAAACCTGACGTGATCTACGCAGCGGTGGTTGGTGGTAGTAACGTAGCATGGTTCAAGCAATTGAACGCAGCGGGCTTGAACTCAAGCAAGCAAACCATGCTGACCATCTCCGTGACTGAAGATGAAGTATTGGGTATCGGCGGTGAAAACCTGGCTGGTTTCTACTCAGCCATGAAATACTTCCAGTCTCAAGACAATGATGCAAACAAGAAATTTGTTGAAGCATTCAAAAAACGCTGGGGTAAAGATGCTGTGATCGGCGACGTGACACAAGCTGCTTACCTGGGCCCATGGTTGTACAAAGCTGCAGTTGAACGTGCAGGTAGCTTCGACGTAGATAAAGTACAAGCTGCATTGCCAGGCTATGTCTTCAAAGATGCACCAGAAGGCCCTGTGACTGTAGAAGCCAACCATCACCTGACAACCAAACTGCGTATTGGTCAATGGGGCAAAGATGGCCAGGCCAAAGTGGTTTACACCTCTGATTACATCAAACCTGATCCATTTCCAAAAGGCTACCAATAAACTGGTCTTGTCTTAAATGCTTAAGCGGTAGCCGGTTTGACCGGCTACCGCTTGGCGCAAGCAGTGATGAAAATATGGGGCTAGTCGTTGAGTGGTATGAAGCGCAATTCGCCCGCAAAGACACTCTCCCCATGTTTCTAAATATCTAATACAAAAGTTGTGTTTTAAGGAGACCGCTATGTTTGGTTATTCGATGGCAGAAATAGGCAATATTGTGGTGATGCAAGGCTTTTCAGGCCTGAGCATGTTTACAGTGTTGCTACTGATGGCACTTGGTCTCGCGATTATTTTCGGGCAGATGGGCGTGATTAATATGGCACATGGTGAATTTATGACCATTGGCGCCTACACAACGGTCATGCTTTCCAAAGTGGCTGCTACTTACGGGTTCACTAATTATTACTTCGTGTTTGCGATTGCGATTGCTTTTGTACTGGCGTTCGCGGTTGGTTACTTCATTGAATTCATCATGATCCGGCATCTCTACAAGCGACCACTGGATACCTTGCTGGCGACCTGGGGTTTGAGCCTGGTGATGCAGCAGATCTTCCGTTCCTCGTTCGGCGCAAAAGAAGTGAGTGCCGAATTGCCTGAGTGGATGCTGGGTTCTGTGAATCCAACACCAGATATTGATATTCCAATCAACGGTTTGTTTGTGATGGCGCTGGCAGCGCTGGTCACCTTCGGTGTTTACATGTTTATGTATAAGTCGCGCTGGGGTCTGCGTGTGCGTGCCACGGTGCAAAACCGCACCATGGCCGGTGCCGTGGGCATTAACACTGCAAAAGTTGACCGTGTGACATTTGCCCTGGGTTGTGGCATTGCCGGTATCGCTGGCGCTGCGTTTACGACCATTTCTTCTACCGGCCCGACCACAGGTACGCTGTACATCGTGGATAGCTTCATGGTGGTGGTGTTTGGTGGTGCCGCCAGTATCGTGGGTACGATTGCATCCGCCTTCGGTATCGCCCAGGCGCAATCTGTACTGCAATTCTTTATGACCAGCTCTATGGGTAAGGTGTCTACCTTGCTTGTCATTGTCAGCATTTTGATGATGAAACCAGAGGGCTTGTTTGCCTCCAAACTGCGTAAATAAGGGTTTATAGCCAATAGGACATAATCAATGAGCAAGTGGGAGTCAGCACAAGGCGCACGGCGCACAGAAACCGCAATGTAGACAAAGTACATGAGGATTTCGCGCAACGCGCAACGCAGTAATGGTCCCGCGCAGCCATTGAGTAAAAGTTCTATAAGTAAATGAACGTATTAATTGTTTAGCCCTGCCGCAATAGAATCAACGCATCAACAGAGGAGAAATCTTGATGACATTATGGGAAAAAATGAAGGCCAGCCCGTTACTGGGGGGTAAGGAGGGAGTGATCAGCCTGGCTGTACTGGCTGCTGTCATCTTCGTCGTACTGCCACTGGGTGTAGATATCTTCCGCCTCAATTTAATCGGTAAATACCTGACTTACGCGTTTGTCGCGGTCGGCCTGGTGATGTTATGGGGACACGGCGGCATCCTGAGTTTAGGCCAGGGTATCTTCTTCGGCCTGGGTGGTTATGCCATGGCCATGTTCCTTAAACTGGAAGCGTCTGACCCACTGAGTACTAAAATTCAGTCTACCCCTGGTATTCCTGACTTTATGGACTGGAACCAGATCACTTCCCTGCCATGGTTCTGGGAGCCGTTCAAGAGTCTGCCGTTCACCATCTTCGCCGTGCTGACCATTCCGGCATTGTTCGCCTATATCATCGGGTACGCCATGTTTAAACGTCGTGTGGGTGGTGTGTATTTCTCTATCATTACCCAAGCAGTGGCGCTGATCCTGAGTATCCTGATTGTCGGTCAACAAGGCTATACCGGTGGTGTGAATGGGATGACTGACTTGCGCACTATGCTGGGCTGGGATATCCGTAGCGACTCTGCCAAATATATCTTGTACTTTGTGAATGGCCTGTTGTTGTTCGGTGCGATTTTCTTGTCCAAATACATCATGAGCAGCAAGTTCGGGATGTTGTTGCTGGCGATGCGTGACAAAGAAGAGCGCGTACGTTTCTCCGGCTATGACGTATCCAATTTCAAAATCTTTATCTTCTGCTTTGCCGCCATGTTATCCGCAGTTGGTGGTGCCATGTTTACCCTGCAAGTGGGCTTTATGTCACCGTCGTTCGTCGGCATTGTGCCATCGATTGAAATGGTGATTTTCTGTGCCGTGGGCGGGCGTGCTTCGCTAGTCGGTGCGGTATATGGCACCCTGCTTGTGAATTACGGCAAAACAGTGTTTTCCGAGACCTATCCCGAAATGTGGTTGTTCCTGATGGGCGGGCTGTTTATCGCAGTAGTGATGTTTTTCCCTAGTGGTTTGGCAGGTATCTGGGATAAATACGCGACCAAATATGGCTGGTTCAAAGACAAGGCAGCCACTGCAAAAAAGCCTGAGGTAAGTACTTCTAAGGTAGAAGCACAAGCAGTACTTACCGAAACATCAGATGAAACAAGCTTGGCCACTGAATCTACCAGTGTGGCGACTAAAGTAACACGCAAGAAAGCAGGCGCTAAAGAAACGGATGTAGCGCCTGCGATCGAGAGTAACAAATTGAGAGGAGCAGAAGCATGAGTAATACCGACTTCGTCTTGGCGGTAGAAGATTTAACCGTCTCCTTCGATGGCTTTAAAGCGGTGGATAGCCTCACCATGTATATCGATAAAAATGAATTGCGTGTGCTGGTAGGCCCAAACGGCGCTGGCAAAACCACTGTGCTGGATTTAATTTGCGGTAAAACCAAATCCACAGCCGGGTCTATCAAGTTTAAAAATACTGAACTGACCAAGCTATCTGAACATGAGATTGTACGCTCGGGTGTTGGCCGTAAATTCCAGACCCCGTCGATTTATGAAAACCTGACGGTTTATCAGAACCTGGAAGTGTCTTACCCAAAAGGACGCGGCGTATTTGGCAGCCTGACGTTCAAACGGACGCAGGAAGTAGAAGACCGTGTACGCAAGGTGGCAGAAGACATCATGTTGACACAGTTTCTCGACATGGAATCTGCCTTGCTGAGTCATGGCCAGAAACAATGGCTGGAAATCGGCATGCTGCTGATGCAAGAGCCAGAGCTGTTGATGCTGGATGAGCCTGTGGCTGGCATGAGCGCAAAAGAACGCGACCAGACGGCGGAGTTGCTGAACCGCATCTGCCAGAACCGTTCAGTGATTGTGATTGAGCACGACATGGAGTTCGTCAAGAAAATCGCACACAAGGTGACTGTGCTGCATCAGGGCAAGATCCTCGCTGAAGGGCCGATGGAAAAAGTACAGGCTGATGAAAAAGTCATTGAAGTGTATCTGGGACATTAACTCGTAATCATTAATCCGAGCGATTAATAAAAGTGCCATTACTTAAAGAGCAGCATTAGCTCAAGGAGTGCAAGATGTTTGAAATTGAGAATTTGCAGGTGAGTTATGGTCAAAGTCAGGTGATTCATGGCCTGAATTTCAAAGCCAACAAAAATGAAACCCTGGCCATCATGGGCCGCAATGGCATGGGTAAAACCACCCTGTTCAAGTCATTGATGGGTATTTTGCCGAGCAAAGCCAGTAAAGCAACAGTCGATGGCGTGGATTTGCAGGGCTCAGCTACCCATGATCGTGTCATGAAAGGCCTGGCTTACGTGCCGCAAGGCCGCTGGATTTTCCCCAACATGACCGTGCAGGAGAATATTGAAACCGGGCTGGAGAAATCTGCCGGCCGTGAGATTCCTGAAGATATTTTTGCCTTGTTCCCGGTGTTGCATGAAATGCGCAAACGCAAGGGAGGTAATTTGTCCGGTGGTCAGCAGCAACAGCTGGCGATTGCCCGTGCGCTGGTGACCAATCCAAAAGTATTGTTGCTGGATGAGCCGACTGAAGGCATCCAACCTTCCATCATTAAAGACATCGCCAAAGTGCTGAACGAAATCCGCAAAATGCGTGAAATCACCATCATTGTTTCCGAACAGGTGCTGAGCTTCACCATGGAAGTCGCAGACCGTATTATCGTGATTGATAAAGGCCGGTTTATCCACGAAGACACCCGTGACAATGTGGATGCCGCCAAGGTGAAAAGTTATCTGTCTGTGTAAGGCTTGCCTGTTCATACTGGCAACGCCTGTGGCATGATGCTGTTATGGATGATTTAAAGCCTGCGATTGCATCGCCACTTTTACAACGCGCTACTGATTTGCCCGGGATTGGCGCAAAACACTGGCAGGCCAGGCTGGAGCTTGGCTTTGCCAGACGGGATGCACGCTCTTATCTGGCGCATCGCTTGCATCATGGCCCTCTGGTCGTTCAAAAGAGCCTGCACCCCGAAGGTGAAGATATCTGTCATGCGGTGGTGGTGCATCCTCCCGGTGGTGTGGCTGGTGGCGATGCGCTGCATTTACAGGTGAGTGTGGGTGAGGGCGCAAGAGCCTTGCTGACGACGCCGGGTGCCGGTAAGTGGTACAAGGCAAATGGCACCAAAGCGACGCAAACGCTGCAGTTTCAGTTGGCTGCTGGCAGTGGACTGGAATGGTTGCCGCAAGAAAATATTTTATTCGATGCTGCTGAAGTAGGGTTTTCTGCAGATATAGCGTTGGCGGCAGATGCCACGCTGGCTGCCTGGGATATCGTCTGTCTGGGGCGTCAGGCGCAAAAGGAAATCTGGCAACGCGGCCTTTACCAATTAAATCAACGTATCACCCGGCATGGTAGGCTGATCTGGAACGAGCGCGCGCGCATGCAGGCGGATGACCTGGTCAAGACCAGTCGTGTAGGGCTTGGTAATGCGGCTGTCTTCGGTACCTTTCTGGTATGCGCAGGCGTTGTCCCTGCCGAAGTGTTGCAAGCCTGTCGTGAGATAGTTTTAACGGAGGCAAAAGTGGGTATCACAGCATTGCCCGAAGTTCTCTGTATCCGTTACGTAGGTAATGCATCACAGCAGGCGAGACAGTACTTTGAGCAGTGCTGGCAGATTTTAAGGCCGTGGTATTATCAAAAAAACGCCATCAGGCCGCGTATCTGGAATACCTGATACGCACCATCAAAATGCATAGAGAATTAGCCTACGGAATTCACCACTTATGGAACTCACCCCTAGAGAAAAAGATAAATTATTGATTTTTACCGCGTCACTGTTAGCCGAGCGGCGCAAGGCACGTGGTTTAAAGCTGAATTACCCTGAAGCGGTGGCCTATATTTCGGCCGCCATCATGGAAGGCGCGCGCGATGGCAAAACCGTAGCTGAGTTGATGAGTTATGGCACCACTTTGCTGGCACGGGATGAGGTGATGGAAGGGGTGCCGGAGATGATACCGGATATACAGGTTGAGGCGACTTTTCCGGATGGGACGAAGTTAGTCACCGTCCACCACCCCATTCCATGAGTAATTTAATGATCAAAATGGCGAATTGCGGCGTTACGCGGTACTCGAAATCCTCATGTACTCATGTACATTCCGGTTTCTGTGTTCCGGGCGCCTTGCACTTCATCCATTTTGATCATTAACTGATCTCATGGAAAGGGCATGGCACTGCAAGCGCGGATGGCGGTGTTGCAGCTCTTTGCCGTACTAAATGTACTGTCTGCGAATGTACGCCTTGCCCTCCACGCTTGCAGCGCCATGCCTGAGCGTTTCTGGCATTTCGAATTAAAACAACGTAAACGATACCTAAGCGTTATGCACATGAAACAGTTAAATAAACAGACTACAACTCACTGGAGTAATTGATGATTCCCGGCGAAATGCAGGTCGCAGCAGGCGACATCGAATTAAACACAGGCCGCGAAACGGTGACGCTGGATGTGGCGAATACCGGCGACAGGCCTATCCAGGTCGGTTCACATTATCATTTTTACGAGACGAATGAGGCATTGTCGTTTGATCGCGACTTGGCTTATGGTGCCCGCTTGAATATTGCCGCGGGTACGGCAGTGCGTTTCGAGCCGGGTCAAACGCGCACAGTGCAACTGGTCAAACTGGTGGGCAAGCGTGAAGTATACGGTTTTGCCGGTAAAGTCATGGGCGCCCTGAAATAGCAGGCGAGCAATAAAGTCAGAGCAATAAGGAAAAACAATGACAGTGAAAATGGATAAACGCGCCTATGCTGAAATGTTCGGCCCGACTGTCGGTGACAAGGTAAGGTTGGCGGATACCGAGTTATGGGTGGAGGTTGAAAAAGATTTCACCATCTATGGCGAGGAAGTGAAGTTTGGCGGTGGCAAGGTGATCCGTGATGGCATGGGCCAAGGGCAAGGCCTGGCGGCTGAAGTCGCAGATACCGTGATTACCAATGCGTTGATTATTGACCATTGGGGCATCGTCAAAGCCGACATCGGCATCAAGGGTGGCTATATTTCAGCCATCGGCAAAGCCGGTAACCCGGATATCCAGCCTGGCGTGACGATTGCGATTGGCGCCGGGACCGAAGTGATTGCCGGCGAAGGTATGATCATCACCGCTGGTGGCATTGATACGCATATCCATTTTATTTGTCCGCAACAGATTGAAGAAGCGCTGATGTCCGGCGTCACCACCATGATAGGCGGCGGTACCGGCCCGGCGACGGGTACTTTTGCGACCACCTGTACGCCGGGGCCTTGGCATATCCATCGCATGTTGCAGGCCGCCGATGCTTTCCCCATGAATTTAGGTTTTTTGGGCAAAGGTAACGTGAGTTTGCCTGAGCCATTGCGTGAACAAGTGCGAGCCGGTGTGATTGGCCTCAAGTTGCATGAAGACTGGGGAACCACACCGGCAGCGATTGATAATTGCCTGAGCGTGGCCGATGAGATGGATGTGCAGGTAGCCATCCACTCGGATACCCTGAATGAGTCTGGCTTTGTGGAAACGACTATTGGCGCTTTTAAAGGCCGCACTATCCATACTTTCCATACCGAAGGCGCTGGTGGTGGTCATGCACCGGATATTATCAAGGCTGCAGGTTATCCTAATGTGTTGCCGTCTTCGACCAATCCGACACGGCCTTTTACCGTGAATACTATCGACGAGCATCTGGATATGCTGATGGTCTGTCATCACCTGGATCCGGCGATTGCCGAAGATATCGCATTTGCCGAAAGCCGCATTCGTCGCGAAACCATTGCCGCGGAGGATATTTTCCACGACCTCGGCGCATTCTCCATGATGTCGTCTGACTCACAGGCCATGGGCCGGGTCGGCGAGGTGATTATCCGCACCTGGCAAACCGCACACAAAATGAAAATACAGCGTGGCCCTTTGGCAGAGGATGTTGCAGGTAACGATAACTTCCGCATCAAACGCTATATCGCCAAATACACCATTAACCCGGCCATCACGCATGGCGTTTCACATGTGGTTGGCTCTGTTGAAGTGGGCAAGCTGGCTGACCTGGTTGTGTGGAAACCGGCTTTCTTTGGGGTAAAGCCTTTTACCATTATCAAAGGCGGCATGATTGCCGCGGCCGCGATGGGGGATCCGAACGCTTCGATCCCGACCCCACAGCCCGTGCACTATCGCCCCATGTTTGGTGCGTATGGTGGTGGCCTGAAAACGGCGGTTACCTTTGTTTCGCAAGCCGGGCTAGACAATCCTGAACTGAAAACATTGGGGCTGCAAAAAACACTGGTAGCCGTTAAAGGGACACGAAACGTGAAAAAGTCAGACATGGTACATAACACGTGGATGCCCAAGATTGATGTCGATCCGGAAACGTATGAAGTGCTTGCTGATGGCATGCCTTTGGTCTGTGAACCGGCTGAGGTGTTACCTATGGCACAACGTTACTTTTTATTTTAAACATGATTCATCTCACCGAACGTATTACTGTCAGTGGCCATATAGACGACACACTTGAATTGCCTTTTGACCTACGGCAAAAAAGTCGCCTGCGCGTGAAGTTGGCTTCTGGCAACGAAGCAGCATTGTTTTTAACCAGAGGCATCATCCTGCGTGGTGGCGATCTACTCAAGTCAGCGGACGGCCTGGTCGTCCAGATTGTGGCAGCGCAAGAGCCTGTATATAACGTCATCGCGCCTACCGCTCGCGACCTGATGTGTGCAGCCTATCATTTAGGTAACCGGCATGTGCCACTGCAAATTGGCGATGGCTGGTTACGCCTGGAGCAGGATTATGTGCTGAGAGATATGCTGCTGGGGTTAGGCATGCAGGTGAGTGAGGTTAACGCGCCTTTTGAGCCGGAAGCCGGCGCTTACGGCGGCGGTCATCGCCATGGCGATGATGCCTTGCATTCTTTGCGACCAAAAAATAGTGGACGTGCACATGGTTAATGCCCTGGCACTCAGTCGCTTGCTGCAATTGGCCAGCCCGCTGTTGCCAGTCGGTGCTTATGGCTATTCGCAAGGGCTGGAATGGGCGATTGAGTCGGGTGAAGTTACCAATGTTGCAACTGCACAAGCCTGGATAGGTGACAGTTTGCAGATTTATCAGGCCCGTTTTGAGTTGCCGGTGCTGTACCGTTTATATCAGGCATGGCAGGCGCAGGATTTAGTCGCAGTGCAAGAGTGGGATATTTTTTACCAGGCGGGGCGGGACACCGCTGAAGGATGTGCAGAGACGCGGCAGATGGGCTACTCCCTGCGTCGTTTGCTGAATGACCTCAAGCCCATGTCGCCCGCATTGGTGGCACAGATTAACGCACTGGAATCAACAGCTTTCCCGACCCTTTATGCAGCCATTGCCCAGCATTGGCAAATTCCAGCTGAACAGGTGCTGCATGGTTATATCTGGGGCTGGCTGGAAAACCAGGCCAGCGCTGCCATGAAGGCTGTGCCGCTTGGTCAGGTGGCCGGGCAGACTATCCTGCTTAGCTTGGGCGAGTGCTTGCCACAAGTGATAGAGGCCGCTATGCAATTGCCGGATGATGCCATGAGCAACTTTAACCCGTTACTCAGCATTGCCGGTTGCCAACACGAAACGCAATACAGTAGATTATTCAGATCATGAAAATACATACCCAATTTGAGACACCCACACCCGCGGTTACCGAGTACAAAGAGCCTTTACGTATCGGCATTGGTGGCCCGGTCGGTTCCGGGAAAACCGCTTTAACGCTTGCGCTTTGCCAGCGTTTGCGCGAGGCGTACAACATTGCCGTGGTGACTAACGATATTTATACAAAGGAAGATGCCGAATTCCTGACTCGCAACGAGGCGTTATCGCCTGAGCGTATCATTGGCGTGGAAACAGGTGGTTGTCCGCATACGGCGATTCGTGAGGATGCATCCATGAATTTGGAAGCGGTGGATCAGTTGAGCAAGCGCTTTCAGACACTGGATATTGTGTTTGTTGAAAGCGGCGGCGATAACCTGGCGGCGACGTTTAGTCCTGAGTTGTCAGATTTGACCATCTACGTAATTGATGTAGCGGCGGGCGAGAAAATTCCACGCAAGGGTGGCCCTGGTATCACCAAGTCTGATTTGCTGGTGATTAACAAGATTGATCTTGCGCCTATGGTAGGCGCTTCGCTGGAAGTGATGGACCAGGATGCCAAGCGCATGCGTGGACAAAAGCCGTTTATCTTTAGCAACCTGAAGAGTGGGCAGGGGTTGGAGGAGATAGTCACCTTCATCGAAAAACAAGGCCTGATGCTTTGAAAATGATGGCTGTACGCCTGTGGCTGTGTTGTGTCGGCTTGCCGTACTGAATTGTACTGTCTGCGCCGACACCCCTTGCCACAAACGTACAGCCATCATTTTCTGATCGAGCCTTTTTGAGAGCCGAGGTTGAGGCAAATTAAGTAATCTATTAGTAATTGAATGTTGTGGGAGAAGATTCTATGAAAAAAAGTATTCTTTTAGGTATCGGAGCTAGTGTGTTATCGGGTGTGGCATACGCGCATCCTGGACATGATTTGCAAGCAGGGTTTGCAAACGGATTTTTGCATCCGTTGACAGGCTGGGATCATTTGCTGGTGATGTTGTCACTGGGTATCTGGGCGGCGCGTCGCCAGGCGCAACAAGGCTGGCAATTGCCTGTGTTGTTTGTCAGCGTAATGGCCTTGTTTGCTGCATTGGCTATGGTCTGGCTGCCTATGTCACTGGCCGAGGTGATGGTCGCTGCCAGTTTGCTGGTAATGGGTGGTTTGTTGATTGCAAAAGTGGAGTTATCCAGATGGGCGCAGTTTAGCCTGGTGGGATTGGTTGCCGCTGCGCATGGCTATGTACATGGCGTTGAACTTGGACAAAGCTGGAGCTCTTTAACAGGCATGGTGCTGGCGACGGCTACCCTCCATGGCCTGGGCTGGATACTGGGTCGCCAGCAGCAACCATGGCTGAAAGCCACAACACAATTACTGGGTGGCATGATGATGGGCCTGGGGACTTACTGGTTGCTTGCCTGATAGCGTGTTGATTAAAACCGAATGACCAGAAAGCGGATCCTTTCGATCCGCTTTTTTTCATGTAAAGGCCTGTGATGTTGCTTGCCTTTCATCGCTACGTCAATTAACGTAATGATTGATTTACCTGCAGGCCTTAATATAGCGTGGGGAAATTTTTGGTCTGCGGTACATTGCCGCAGGCTTGTTATTTTAAGCCTGTCATCATTAAAGGGTTATTGATTGTCTACGCCGTCTCCCGGATTAGCTAGCGAAATTACTGCCGAACCGATACAACGTATCGTCAAAATCCGCCGCGACTATAACAACTGGGTAGCGAACGAGACAATTGAGGATTATGCGCTGCGCTATACGCCGCGTGCCTTCCGCAAGTGGTCTATTCTGCGGGTATCCAATACCGCGCTGGGGGCCATTTCCTTTCTGGTGCTGGAGGCGATTGGCGGCACGATTACGATCAATTACGGTTTCCCCAATGCGTTATGGGCGATCCTGGCCGTGGGCGCGATTATCTTCCTGACCGGTTTACCTATCAGCTATTACGCCGCCAAGTATGGCCTTGATATGGACTTGCTGACGCGTGGTGCCGGGTTTGGTTATATCGGTTCGACCATCTCTTCATTTATTTACGCGTCGTTCACCTTTATCCTGTTTTCGCTGGAAGCAGCGATTATGGGCTATGCGCTGGAACTGTATTTCCACTTGCCGCTATACCTGGGTTACCTGGTCAGCGCGCTGATTGTGATTCCGCTGGTGACGCACGGTGTGACCCTGATCAGCCGGATACAGATGATCACGCAGCCGATCTGGATTGCGCTGATGTTCCTGCCTTTTTTTGCCATTCTGCGCGCAGATCCGGATGTATTACACAGGCTGAGTGATTTTGCCGGCACATCCGCCAATGGTGGACATTTCAACTGGTTAATGTTCGGGGCGGCAACCGCCGTTGGCGTGGCACTGATTCCGCAGGTCGGTGAGCAAGTCGATTTTTTGCGCTTTATGCCCGCGCGCACCAAAGAAAACTACTGGCGCTGGAATATAGGCGTATTAATGGCTGGCCCCGGTTGGGTGATCCTCGGCATGCTTAAAATGCTGGCAGGTGCTTTGCTGGCTTATCTGGTGTTTTCACGCGATATGCCGATCACTTCTGCCGTCAACCCGACGCACATGTATCTGGTGGGTTTCGAGCATGTGTTCAGTAATCACGAAATCGCCCTGGCGATCACAGCCTTGTTTGTCTGTGTGTCGCAAATCAAGGTCAATATGACCAACGCGTACGCGGGCTCACTGGCCTGGTCAAATTTCTTCGCCCGGCTCACCCATAGCCATCCTGGGCGTATTGTCTGGGTCGCTTTTAACGTGATGATTGCCATCGTACTGATGGAGCTGAATGTGTTTCAGGCGCTGGAAGAAATCCTGGGCTTGTATGCCAATATCGCGATTGCCTGGATTGCTGCTGTGGTGGCTGATCTGGTCATTAACAAGCCCCTGGGATTAAGCCCTAAGGGCATTGAATTCCGGCGTGCGTATTTATATGACATCAACCCGGTCGGCGTGGGCGCGATGTTCATTGCCTCGGCGATTTCGATTGCGGCGTATACCGGCGTCATGGGCGTGGTCGCACAATCCTTTTCAACCTTTATTTCATTATTTACCGCGATGCTGTTATCACCACTGATCGCCTGGTATACCAAGGGTAAATATTACCTGGCCAGGCAGCGTCCGGTCTATCTGCAACCGACAGCGACCAAACAATGCGTGATCTGCGAGCGCGACTATGAAGTCAGCGATATGGCGCATTGCCCGGCTTATGGTGGTGCGATTTGTTCCTTATGCTGCTGCCTGGATGCCAGATGCCATGATGCGTGTAAACCGCAGGCCAGGCTCAGTGCGCAGTGGGAAGCGGTAAACAGGAAAATCCTGCCAGAGCGATTCTGGCCGCACCTGAACGGTGGCGTCGCGCATTTCCTGTTGCTGATGGTGATTGCGATGTTGTTATTTGGTGCGACCATCAGCCTGATTTACCTGCATGACTCCTTGACCATTGGTCAGCAGTATCCGGAATTGATGGCCCGCTTCCGCTCCGGTTACCTTAAAGTATTTGTCGCATTGCTGTTTCTGGGCGGTATTGTGGCCTGGTGGCTGGTCCTGACCTCCGCCAGCCGCCGCGTCGCGCAGGAAGAATCCAACCGGCAGACAGGTTTGTTGCTGGAAGAGATCGAATCACACAAGAAAACCGATAGCCAATTGCAAAAAGCGCGCCGGCTGGCAGAAGAGGCGAACCAGGCCAAGAGCCGGTACATCACTGGCATCAGCCATGAGTTGCGCACACCACTCAACAGCATTCTTGGCTATGCGCAATTGCTGACTAACGATGACAGTATCCCTGACCATCGCAAGCAGGCAATTAAAACCATCAGCCGGGGTGGCGAGCATTTGCTGTCACTGATTGAGAGTACGCTGGATATTGCGCGCATTGAAAGCGGCAAAATGGCGTTTGATGTGAAGCCACTGCATTTCCCCGAGTTCATCAACCATATGGTCAGTATGTTTGAAATCCAGGCGCAAAATAAAGGCCTGACCTTCAAGTTTGAACAGAGTGGCACCTTGCCTGAATATGTGCGTGCAGACCATAAGCGCCTGATGCAGATCTTGGTGAATATTCTGGGCAATGCAGTGAAATTTACCACCAAAGGCAGTGTGACCTTCCGCATCAGCTATGCACGTGAAATTGCACAGATCGAAATCCAGGACACCGGACCCGGTATTGCACCGAATGAAGTTGAGAAGATCTTTGAGCCCTTTGAACGCGGCAGTGCAGCGAATGTGGTCGGCATTGGCGGCACTGGTTTAGGTTTGACGATCAGCAAGCTCCTCACGCAATTGATGGGTGGGGAAATTCATTTTGACAGTGTGGTCGGATATGGCACACGTTTTGACATCCGCTTGTTCTTACCGCAAATCCGCGAGACTGCGCACTTATCCAAACAGGCAGTCAGGCAACGTAAAGGCTATGACGGCCCTGTACGCACCATTCTAGTGGTCGATAACGAAGAAGTGGATAGGGAGTTATTGCGCGATACCTTGCAACCGCTCGGCTTTATCGTGCATGAGGCGGCCAACGGCCAGGCTTGCATCAACCAGTATCAGGCCCTGAAAGCAGATTTGATACTCATGGATCTGGCCATGCCAGTCATGGATGGCTGGGAAGCGGCCTATATTATTCGTCAGGCACACCATTCTCAGATCCCTATCGCCATTGTCTCTGCCAATGCCTATGACCGTAACCTGGATAACCAGGCCAAAATTCCGGCACGCGATTTCTTTGTCAAACCGGTGAACCTGGATGAAGTACTGGATTGGGTAGGTCACCAGTTGGGTCTGACCTGGCGCTATGCGGATAGCAGCAAAGACCAACTTGTACTGTTGGCAGCAGATTCTCCAGTCACTGGGGTGCCGGGAGAGGCAGCGGCGATTCCGCAAGCATTGCTGGATAACCTGATGCAATTTGCCAAGGTCGGCTACGTCAAGGGTGCGCGTGAAGTACTGGCAACGATTACACGAGAATATTCACATCATCAAACATTGATTAACTCACTGCAAGAGGCCATGGACCGCTTTGATTTTGCTACACTGCAACGCTTGATTGAGGATGCAAGATGACCAACCCAAATTACACTGTGTTGATTGTGGATGATGTGCCGGAGAACCTGGCCTATCTGCATGATGCCCTGGATGAATCCGGGTATCAGGTCTGTGTTGCCAATTCCGGCGAAATGGCCTTGCAAGTCGCACACTTGATGCAGCCGCATGTGATCCTGATGGATGCAATGATGCCAGGCCTGGATGGATTCGCTACTTGCAGGCGCATCAAGGCTACGGCTGAAACCCAGCATATCCCGGTGATTTTTATGACCGGTTTGACCGAAATTGAACACGTCACCATGGCGTTTGACGCAGGTGGTGTGGATTATGTCACCAAGCCGGTGCGTCCGGCAGAAGTGCTGGCACGCGTTAAAGCCCATGTGCAGAACGCGACAAAAATGCACCAGGCCACCTCGGCACTGGATGCATTCGGCCAGGCCACTATTGCGATTTTACCTGCGGACAAACGTCTGGTTTGGCAAACACCGCTAGCCAAACAATACCTGGCACAATATTTCGCCGAATGGGCAGCAAAAGAAGCTTACAGCGCCGTGCAAACCCTGCCACCAATGATTTACCAATGGCTGGAAAACTGCATTCTGCAAAACGCTGCCGGCCAAACCATGCAAACCTTAAGCGTTAATCACGGCAATGCACGGCTTAGCCTTACCGTCGCTAACACCAGTGAAGAGCAATGGGTGATCGTATTACGCGAACACTCTGACGAACTGCAAATTGAATCGCTAGGCAAAGTATTCCAGTTGACCAAGCGCGAGTCGGAAGTGTTGTACTGGACTGTCAAAGGTAAAACCAATAAGGATGTCGGCGAAAT
>NZ_DATHWZ010000070.1:0-37149 GCF_035460085.1 Methylophilus sp. | reverse complement strand
ATCCCCCATTGTGGTGTTATTTCACGGCCTGGAAGGTAGCTCGCAAAGTGCTTATGCCAGGTTGCTGATGGCAGCGGTGAAGGCTAAAGGCTGGCGCGGGGTGGTGATTCATTTCAGGGGCTGTTCTGGTGAGCCTAACCGGTTACCGCGTGTTTATTACGCTGGTGATACCGAAGAAATAGAGTTGTTACTTTCCCGTGTGCGAAGCAATGCGCCCAATGTGCCTATTTATGCGGTGGGTGTTTCTTTAGGTGGCAATGCGCTACTCAAATGGCTTGGAGAAAAAGGTGATAAAGCGGCGAGTGTGATCGATAAAGCGGTTGCTGTTTCCGCACCCATTGATTTGGCAGCATCTGCCACTGCGTTGGACAAAGGCTTGAACCGGATTCTTTATACACCCGGATTTGTGGGCTCTATGCGCCCTAAAGCGCTGGCGTTATCACAACGGTTCCCTGGATTATTAGACGAGCATAAAATAAAGGCCGCTAAAACCATTCACGATATGGACAATGCTGTCACTGCGGTTTTATATGGTGCCACCGATGCTGATGATTACTATGCAAAGAATGCCGCCAAACCCTGGCTGCCAACCATTCGTTTACCTACCCTGATACTCAATGCTTTGAATGATCCGTTTATTCCTGCCAGCACTTTACCAACAGTGGATGAAGTTTCTAGCTCAGTGACATTGGAATACCCGGAAACAGGCGGGCATGCAGGATTCCCCGGTGACAACCATTGGTTCGCCACCCACTTACTCGAATTTCTCCAGGCTGAAAATTCATCTGCATCGGATTGATCACACTAGGATTAGATGTAGATAAGGCCTGAGGGTGTTGGCAAATGCTAGCCTTAGATTTAGCCATGTCGAGATCATAAGAAAAAAGCCTACTAAATGTTGATCTAGTAGGCTAAAAAAGATGCGATTAATGACGCTACATCTTTGGAGGAACGGCTGCACCATCCGTCGTTTCAATCACTCTGTACATAGGCGCAAGTTTAGCCAGCAATTTGTTTTGTGCTGAAAATGGCACATTGTTTTTATCCATCGCAAACTGAAATTGCTCTACCAGAGCGTTAAAAGCTTCACGATTGACTTTCATATTGGCGTGCGAACTAGTCATATCGCGACCAGGATACTTGCACCCGCCATTCATTAACTCGCACATTTGTTCAACCAGCATCGCTTTAATATGCGCTTGTTTATTGTTATCAAAAAATGGTTTGGTGCGTGGGTCTGCCACTAAACCAACCATAAAGTCATCCATAATTTTGGTTAGGCCTGCTTTGCCACCAAACGCCTGAAAAGTCTCTGTACCTTCCATCGGCGTGTTGCCCAGATTCGGGCTGTGATCCTTTGCCATCTCTGCACATACCGGCATTGCCAGCATAAAGGTTGTAGCCGCCAGCATAGCCGTAAGCATCTTGTTCATTTTTAAATTCATGATGTGTTCCTTAATTAAGTAATAAGCGGTTTCAATGTTTGAATGAATTTAAAAACCGAACTGTGCTGACAGGTAAACAGCATCTTGTTTGCCATAGTTAGCGCCTACCGGTTTTACTGTGGCGATATTACCCAGGTTCACATAGGCGGCTGTCAGGGAGACATTTTTGGTTGGCGCATAGGCAACAAATACATCGAAAGCGTCATCCTCTTTCAGGTCTACAACATTCGCTCCGCCAAACAATGCGGCATTGGCCGGGCTTCTCAGGTTGTCTGGTTTCATGCGGTACTCTGCACCGACCACCCATTTTTTACTCAATAAATAGGCAGCTGAAAGTTCCACCATAGGCTGATAACTATCATGATTGGCGCCGCCGAAACCTAACAGACCGAATTGGTTGGCTTTAGTGAAACGCAGGGTGCCATTCAATAACAGATTTTTATCGAGTAACAGTTTGGTAGCTGCAATATAGACATCAGTACCATGATCACTCTTGGCACCGATCACAGCACTCTTGATGAATTCTTTATCCTGGTTTTCTTTATATTGCACACCGACTGCCACTTGTGGAACCCATGTATCAGCATCAAGTACCGCTTCGCCGAATACGCGGACTTTTAAGCCGACGATGATCTGGTTAAGCGTATCTCTGCCTATGACGTCTGCGCCTAAACCAGCGGTGACTTTATTGCGCAAATTGCCAACATCGAAATCTTGTTGAGCTACCGAGAATTCGACGCGATCAAACAAACCGAATGTGACGCCGTAGGTGTCGAGTTTGTAGTCGTTTGATTTTAAGTATGAATAATGAACGTTAGCGCCCACTTCATTATTGGTACCATAGCCGCCGATCACGGCCCAAGGGGTTAAACCGCCACCTGCTGCGCCTTCCACTTGCGAAACGCCGCCGGTGAGTAATAGCTTGTTGCTTAAAGGCATTTCTGCGAATGCCGAATTAGCCCCTACGCTAAAAAATGTCGCGAATAGGGCAGAGATGAGTTTTTTATTTTTTTGCAAGTGCATGGGTGACCTCCTTGAAGTGTGTCGTGTTCAGGCAAGAAACTTGATTGTTTCTCTTGATATACGAACAATCAATCAAGTTGGATTCACCATAATCAAAGAATAAACGCTTATTTGATTCTTTCTGCTAAATGGCTATATTTCAATGATTCAGTCTGAAAACTCCCACAACATAATCAGCATTTTTCTGATAAATATTGAGACCAATGATCACTATCATTTCTGATCGGCAAAAAGGAGAGTGAGATGGCTAATGATCCAAAAAATATTACCGATGTAGACCCTGATGTAGAGTCTGTGATTGAGCCCGATGATGACACTTTGGTTGATCCGGATTTAGAACCTTATGACGAGTCAGTGGAAAAACCACTTAAGGATTCAGAAAATTTTATTCGGCAGAAGAGCTTTAGCGAAGTAATGCTTCTAATAAATTTTAACTTGAATTGGAGATGATGATGGCATTTGATTCAGCTGTGCCTGTAACAGGCGTGGAAGAAAAATCTACTGTGGTGAAGAGTGTAGATAAAGATACGAGACAGCAAGAGGATGTGAAAGAAAACCTGGGGAATGTGGCTAAAAACCCTGCCATTGACCGGAAAAATGAACCGGATGTGGAGCCAGGGAAAATGCTCGAGAATGAGAAATTCACTGAGAAATAATGCGTTTTCACCTTAATAAAAAATAGCCCTGCAGGGGCTATTTTTTTTATTGTTTCGATATGCACCATTACCTGAGCCCGATCACATTTTTAAAATAAATTTATGCAAAACAGGTAATAAATTGTTCTATCTCATCATTTAATTCAGCATACGCAGTGAGTCCGTGAATCCAGCGTTGAGGGATGGCCTCCACGCCCAGTGAAGCACCCAGTATGGCACCAAGTACGGCGCCCCGGTGGCAGTTATCACCACCCACGTTTGTGTTGGCTATCAATGCTTTTTCAAAATCATCATGGTAGCGTGCGGCAAGGTAGAGCACTGCAGGGAACGATTGGTCAACATAGCAGGCAGGGCTGAGCATGCCACCAATAATATCGCGATCTGAGCCCTGGTTGGCGCGCACACGCGCAAGCACTTTTGCCGCCGGAAAACCCAGGCGGTTGGCCGCCGCACAAGCCAGCTGCTCTGTCTCTGGCGCTGTGTCATGGAAAATATGAAACAGTAACTGGCTGAGTTCCAGCGTGTGTTTTTCTAACACGGATGAGCGGTGCGTCAGGCGTTGTTGGGTCAAAGTTGCTTGATTGGAAGCTGCCAAGTCGCCCTCGCATAAGGTCGCCATCACCACCAGAGGTAAACTCACCAGGCCACCGATGGAGGCTGTGTCATGCCCTTCTTTGCCGGCACAGTTTTCTGGCGAGACACCTTGTGCGTAGTTTGCAAAAAAATCACGATGGTACGATTCAGCGTAGGTATCGTTGTGCCGGTCTGGCTCGGTCATAAAACTGATGTATTCACGCAAAAAGTCTGCCGGATCGTGATGGCCGGTGGCAATCAGTGAGCGCATCAATACACGCGCACATAACAGGTTCAGGGTGTTATCCCCTGCTTGCATGCCTTGGTGATAATGGCCGTTGGGTAACCCCCAAAACTGTTTTTTGCCTTTCAGAATCACATTGCCGACAATGTCGCCTTCTTGGGTGCCGCGGCCTGCTTTGGCAGTGTTGGCTAAGGGCATGATCGAGTTTGGATGATGTGCCTTGGGCGCCTGGTAATCGCGGATTTGGTCAAAGTCTTGCCAGAGGGCTGCGATGTTGTAGTACCAATGTACTGGCATCGCCAAGGCATCTCCAATAAACATTCCCCACAGTGCGCCTCGCATGCGGTCGGCTTTATTTAATGGTTGGGCGTGCATAAGATCATCCTGTTTATTTAATGGTTTGGCAGGCAGCAATCGTGAGAGGAGGCTAGCATGATGAGACGAAGTTCAACGGTCTATCCTGTCACCAAGTTTTCAAGCGCCAAAACGTGAAGTTGAGGGAGGCGTTCAGCGGCATACTTTTATGACTGCGTTTGAGTATGCTGTACCCGCCACATCTCTGCATAACGTTGACCCAGCATCAATAATGAAGCATGCGTACCGCGCTCAATGATTTGACCATCTTCCATGACTAAAATCTGATGGGCATGCGTGATGGTAGACAGGCGATGGGCAATGATTAAGGTAGTACGGTTTTTAGCCAGGGCATTCAACTCGTTTTGAATGGAGCGTTCGGTTTCAGAATCCAGCGCTGAAGTCGCTTCATCAAAAATGAGCAGGGCAGGATTTTTGAGCAGCGTTCTTGCAATGGCCACGCGCTGTTTTTCACCGCCTGACAGCTTGAGCCCCCGCTCTCCCACATCTGTGTTGTAACCTTTTGGTAAACGCGTAATAAGATCATGGATTTGTGCAGACTGTGCCGCCGCTTCAATTTCAGCCTGAGTAGCGCCCGGCTTGCCATAGCCGATATTGAAACCAATCGTGTCGTTAAATAACACCGTATCCTGCGGCACAATCCCCACGGCTTGTCGCAGGCTATCTTGTTTGACCATTCTAATCTCTTGCCCGTCAATATGGATCTCGCCGGATTGCACATCGTAAAAGCGGAATAGCAGGCGTGAAAGGGTGCTTTTACCCGCGCCACTGTGTCCGACCACTGCCGTGGTTTGGCCAGGTAATATCTCAAATGACACGCCATTCAGGATGCCACGGTCTTGTTCATAATAAAAACACACGTCTTTGAAACTCACATGTGGCCCCAACGTCGGAGAATGAATTTTCAATGCTTGAGCATTTGGTGCATCGGCAATTTCCTGGCCCGTATCAAGCAGGTGAAACATGCGATCAATGTCTGTCAGCGATTGCTTCATCTCGCGGTAAAGCACGCCTAAAAAATTCAGTGGAATATATAACTGGATCATCAGCACATTCACCAGCACCAGATCACCGATGGTCATTTTGCCGCTGGCAACCCCTTGGCTTGCCAGCGCTAAAATACACACCAGGCCAATCACGATGATGGTTTGTTGACCCACGTTGAGAAAAGCCAGTGATTTTTGCGATTTGATGGCGGCATGCGCATATTTTTTAAGATTTTCACCATAACGCGCAGATTCGAACTGCTCATTGCCAAAGTACTTCACGGTTTCATAATTAATCAATGAATCCACTGCGCTTTGACTCGCTTTCGAATCCAGCGTATTCATTTCACGCCTGAAATGGGTGCGCCACTCGGTCACGACCACGGTAAAAACGATATAGCAAAAAAGCGCAATAAACGTCACCACCACAAACCAGATGTCATAAGCATACAAAAAATAGCCTAGCACCATGGCAAGCTCTATGAAGGTGGGGATAATGCTGTAAAGCGAAAAGGAGATTAACGATTGAATGCCACGGGTGCCGCGCTCAATGTCGCGTGTCATGCCCCCCGTTTGCCGCGACAAGTGAAACCGCAATGACAAGGCGTGCAGGTGGTTAAACACTTGCAACCCTACCTGTCTCACTGCCTGCTCGGTCACCTTTGAGAAAATCAGCTCACGTAACTCAGCGAATAGTGAGGCTGACAGTCGCAACAAACCATATCCCACAATCAAACTCACCGGCACCACCAGTAAGGCTTGTGCCGGGGTGTGAATGCTCATGGTGTCTACCAGCTTTTTTAGCATGATAGGCACGCCCAGGTTGGCAGCTTTGGCGATGACCAGGCACAGCAAAGTAAAAAAGATACGTGCCTTGTAAGCCGTTAAATAAGGCAATAAATGCTGAATGACCTGCCAATCTTGTGATTGGCGTTTTTCAACCGCCGGGCCGGAGTCACTTTTAGAGGGCTGCATAGGGCTGGCGATTCTCTAAATGAAGATGATAAAAGCGGTGGGGGACTTCACGAAAATTTTGCTTAGCAGTGTTTGAGTTGCTGGTTTTTGCACTGTGCGGCCAATTTTTTTGCAGAGGCAACCTGCTCAGGCGTCAATTGTGCGGCGGTGTAATTCAACATTTTGGTGTGACGGTTAACCAGGTGCTTATCTTCGTTTTGTGTGGCCAGCATCAACCACATCGCAGCTTTGACGGGATCTTTTTCTACGCCTATCCCTTGCATGTAGATATTGGCCATGTAGCCTTGGGCTTCGCTATTGTTGTTGCTTGCTGCCAGGCTTATCCATTTGAATGATGCCGCCAGGTCTTGCGGGATCACGTCGTCACGGAAATACAGCATGCCCAGGTTTAACTGCGATTTCACATGGCCTTGCTCTGCCGCTTGCTGGTAATACTGCGCCGCCCTTGCATAAGGGATGCTCTGGATTTCACGCCTGAACACCAGCGTGGCCAACATGTACTGCGCCTCTGCATAATTGAGGTCGGCCGATTTTGTATACCATTTCACGGCTTCGTCCATGTTCTGCTTCACGCCGTCGCCATCGTGGTACATGAGGCCGAGGTTGTAGCAGGCCTTGGCATCGTTTTGATTGGCAAGGGATAAGTAAATGGCATGCGCCGCCGCGAAATCTTTTTGCGACAGCTTCTGTTTGGCTTCTTCCAGGGTATTAGCATGCGCCATACAACAGACCAGCATCCCTACTATGAACAATCGCATTTGCAGCATATGGACCTCTCGGTGTTGAATATTGATGGGGTTGCTGGATTGGTGAAAAGGCATTAACTACCGGCCTGCCAGGGCTGCCTGTAGGCGCGAGAGGGCAGCCAGCACATTGGCTTTAGGCGTGCCGATGTTCATGCGCATAAAGCCTTCGCCACCGCGGCCAAATAGGGCACCGGGGGATAAGCCTAATTTGGCTTCTTCAATAAAAAAGCGGTTTAACGCGGCATCATCCAGTTGTAGCTGACGGCAATCCAGCCACAGCAAATAGGTGGCTTGCGGGCTAATGATGCGGATGTCGGGTAAATGGGTGTTGATAAACGCGATGGCTTCATCACGCGTGTCCTGCAAATAGGCCATTAACGCACGCAGCCATTCACCGCCTTCGCGATAGGCGGCTTCAAACGCGGCAAGATTAAATGGATTGGTGACTGAAACGCCGATGTTTTGCAGATGCCTTTGGATGGCGCCTCGATGTGTCTCGTTCGGGATGATCAGGGCAGACAGCCCGAGGCCTGGGATGTTAAAGGTTTTGCTGGGGGAAACGGCGGTGATGATACGGTGCGATGCTTCTGGTGAGGCTGGTTCAGATTCATTGCTCAACCGGCTTAAAGGGACGTGTGGCACCTCTGTGTATACCAGATCGGCATGAATCTCATCGCTTAAAATTATCAAATCGTGTTTTTCAGCGATGGCCAGCAACGCAAGTAACTCGTCTTTTTGCCAGACGCGGCCAACCGGATTATGCGGCGAGCACAGCAGCAACAGTTCGGCATCTTTGGCACACGCCTCCAGCTGGGCGATGTCCATCTGGTAAGAAAGCGTGCCATCGTCTGTTAACCGCAGCGGGTTTTCAATCAAACGACGATGCTGGTTGGTGACTGCAGAAAAGAACGGAAAATAAACAGGTGGCTGCACAATCACGCCTGCCTGTTCTGCAGTTAACGCGGCCACCACCAGGTTCAAAGAAGGCACCACGCCCGGTGTCAGTACAATCCACTCGCGCTTCACTCGCCAGTCATGGTGTACCAGCAACCAGTCTATCAGCGCTTGATACAGGCTTTCCGGCGCCATCGAGTAACCAAATACCGGATGATCTGCGCGGGTTTGCAGTGCTTTGGTGACGGCTTCCGGCACCGCAAAGTCCATATCGGCTACCCACATCGGCATCACGTCATCGGTGCCAAAGGTGGCGACTCTGCCATCATATTTCAGTGACTGAGTACCCTCGCGGGCGATGGGTTGATCAAACAAGGCGGTCAACGGATGCGTTCCCATAGCGTCACTTCAGAAAGCGTATGCTGAAACTTGTGATTGGTTTCACGAATCACAAACGGGATATCTACGGGCGGCTGCATGAGTTTAAAGTGCTTGCCCAGTATTTCTTTCAGGCCGTCCAGGGTGGTCACATTCTCACCATCTTTTTTATAGCCACCGATCCACTCCTCGCGTGGGGTGTGTTCTTCCAGCCACGTATAGGGGGAGGTGATCATCAGCACACCGCCTATATTCAGGCGTTCATGAATGGCACTCAGGAATTGACGCGGGCTATAGAGTCGATCAATTAAATTGGCCGCGAGAATAAAATCGTAGCCGGTAAATTGTGGCTTGAGGTTGCAAGCATCGCCTTGCCAAAAATCTACTTTATCCGTCACCGCATTTAAATCCAGCGCAGTGAGGCTGCGTTCCTGGTAATTGACCAGATCCCCTTCGGTGGCCATGGTGTAACGCAACACGCCTTGCTGCGCTAACTTGAGGGCGAGGCCGATAAAGCGCGCGGAAAAATCAATGCCGGTCACGTGATCAAAATGCCTGGCCAGCTCAAAGGTGGCGCGCCCTGTCGCACAGCCTAGATCCAGGGCAGTTCTGGCTGGTTTGGATTGCAGGCTTTGTATCGCATACTCGCTCAGTGCTTTGGGGAAATTAGGCACTCCAAAATAGCTGTCGCCATAATGAAACTCGGCATACTCCGAAAGCAGTTTATCTGACTCATAGTGCGATGCGTTATCTTCGACGGGAGTGTCAGTCACAATATAGCGGAATCCTGCATGTTGAAAAAAATGTCGCCTGAACGCATAACGGGCACTTTTAAGTGCCTCGTTGCCGGTGGAAATCCATGAGCCGCCTTTGATCAGGTTATGGCGGCCATCAAACGTCGGGGTGGTGAAATCATCGTATAAAGGATGCACTTGAAAACCGTCAAACGGGAAAATAGGCGTTTCAGTCCATTGCCAGACGTTACCCACCACATCAAACAGCTCGCCATGCGCAAACTGATTTACCGGGCAGGGGGACGCAAAATGATCAAGGAACAGGTTGGCATTCGTACTACCTGCACCCTTTTCATCTGACAAACCAGCATGTTCATAGAGACTATACCATTCATGCTCGGTTGGCATGCGGACTGGCTTGCCAATGTTTGCAGAATGCCAATTGCAGAATGCTTTTGCCTCGTGGTAATTGACTTCCACCGGCCAGCTCCACGGCATATCGACCTCTTCGGTCATTAAGCGCAGTTTCCAGCTATCGCTATGTTTTACCCAGAATGTCGGATGCTCGGCTTGCGTATATCGTCGCCAGGCCAGGCCTTCTTCCAGCCAGTATTCATCCTTCTGGTAACCGCCGGCTTCCACAAAGCTTAAAAATTCAGCATTTGACGTCAGGTACTTTGCCGCCTGAAAGGCCGGGCTATGCGCTTTAAACTGGCCGTATTCGTTATCCCAGCCGTATTGATCGGTGGATTTGCTGAGCTGTATATCCCTGGCCGGTATGTCTACCAGGCTATTGGTGGGTGCAGGCGCATCCTGTGTCTGGCAGGCTGCCCAGTCAGGGTGTGGTTGTACAAATTGCAGCGCGTGTTGCCGGATCAATACCGAGCTGGTCTCCAGATGAATGCGTTCATGCTCGATGCCCATCAGGATGGGCCACCAGGGGCTCTCCCAATCCAGCGGCAAATGAAACGGCAGTGTATTGATCAGTGCATCGACCACCTGGCGAACGCTGGCACGATAGGCCTTGACCTCGGCAGGCGTCGGCCAGGTGTAGTTCATCTCGTTGACATCATCCCAACCCATTTCATCAACACCTACCGCAAACATCGACTCAAATTGCGGATTGACACGTTGAGAGATTAAACCCGCCAGGACGAGTTTATTGATCAGAAAAGTATTGGTATGACCGTAATAAAAAATCAGCGGATGCCTTAAGGCAATGGGTTTGACGTAATAGGCTTCGTCGCTTTTTAACACCTGAAACAATGCTTCGTACACATCCGCAGTGTCATGAAAATAAGCCCGTATATCTTCACGTGTAAGGTTATTGTTGTTTATTGTGATACTACGATTGGGGTGCGTGTTCATATGTTGTGATGATGAGATTCAATGATTGATTTGTAGCGCCAAAAAATAAGTGCTTCACTTAAACTTCATTGCCAGGGATGAAGCCTATTCTTTGTTCGGTATTGAACCGTATTAGTTCATTCAATGCCACTGAATTATGACAAAAAGACATACCAGGTCTTTCGGGAAGGAGATAGCGGGCAATCAAGCTTGTATGACGATATGCAGACTAAGGATTTAGCGGAGGGTAAGCCACGCTGAGGTGTGCCCAACTGCCTGGGCGATAACCGGTGTCATGACGTTAAATCCTCCTGCGAGGCAGCGATATTTAATTTGTGACCACTTTGCACAAGGGAGACGAATTCTGTGGCCACGATCGGCTTGCTGAAATAATAGCCCTGCATCTCATCGCAACCATGCAGTTGCAGGTATTTGCAGTGCTGCTCGGTTTCTACCCCTTCGGCAATCACCTTGAATTTCAGGCTGTGGGCCAGGGCAATCACCGCCAGCACAATGGTGGCATCTTCGGTCTCGGTGAGCATGTTACGGACGAATGATTGATCGATTTTTAAGGTATCTACGCGAAAGCTCTTGAGATAGCTCAAGCTCGAATATCCTGTACCAAAATCATCAATAGAAAGTTTCACCCCGATTTCTTTAAGCTGATTGATGGTATCGGTGACACTTTCAACGTCTTGCGCGATCAGGCTTTCGGTCAGCTCAAGTTCCAGGCATTCAGGCGGCAATCCGGTCTCGTGCAGCGTGCGCGCAACCCAGGTCACCATATCCTGTTGCAGAAATTGGCGTACTGAAATGTTCACTGCGATGCATATCGGCGGCAGACCTGCTGCTATCCATGCGCTGCCTTGCAGGCAAGCAGTGCGTAACACCCAGTCTCCAATCCCTACAATCAAACCGGAGTCTTCTGCGATAGGAATAAAGTCCATCGGGGAGACCATGCCTAATTCCGGTTGCGTCCAGCGAATCAACGCTTCACAGCCGCTGATCTCGCCAGTCTTTAAATTCACTTTTGGCTGGTAAACCAGATGCAATTGATTTTCAGCAATGGCGCTACGCAATTTAATTTCCAGATCAATCCGGTGCTGGGTTTTAAGCCCCATGTCAGGACTATAAAGCTGGAAGGTATTATTGCCGAGTTCTTTGGCCTTATACATAGCGATCTCGGCATTGTCGATCAGGCTATCTACCGTTTCACTCTCTGTATGATAGATGCTGATGCCGATGTTGATGGATAAATGAATATCCTGATGCTGTACCTGGATGGGAGGGCTGAAGTGTTCGAGAATGCTGGCAGCGATGCTGGTCGCATCTAATGGCTGGCGGGTGTTCTGTATCAATATCAGGTATTCATCGCCACCGAGACGCGCCACCACATCATCTGCATGCACAAGATTCACCAGTTGCTCACCCACTGCCTTCAGCACGGCATTGCCGAATAAATGGCCATAGCCGCCATTCACAATCTTAAAGCGTTCCAGATCGATATACAGCAGCGCGAAAGAGCGCTCGCTCAGGCGCGTCATGGAAATCGCTTGCTGGATGCTTTCCTCGATCTGGTTACGATTCGGCAAACCCGTCAAGGCATCATACAAAGCCAGGTAGCGAATCCTTTGTTCCGCTTGCCTGCGCTCTGTGATGTCGGTGCCTACCCCGACAAATCCCTGGCTACCTGCATGCTCAAAACGCACCCCTGTAAAAAAATAGGGAATGCGTCGGCCATCCCGCAGCAGGTAATCCACTTCCACTGATGACTCGCCTTTTTCCATCACTTCGACGATACGGCTTTGCACCAGCGTTTTATCTTCCTCTGCGAAGAACATCATAGGGTCGGCGCCAGCCAGTTCGCTTTGTGAGTAGCCACTGATCTGCTCGAAATTGTTGTTCCAGCGCAATAAGCGCAAACTTTCATCGTAGTGATAGAAAACGCCAGGCAAGCTGTTGAGCACGGCATCCGCATAGTTGAGGTCCTGCCTCAGCTTTTGCTCCAGGCGTTTACTTTCGGTGATGTCATTGAGGATAAATGTATAGACTTCATGCCCGGCCTGGTGAAAGTGCATGACTTTCAACTCTGCATCAAATATGCCTTTGACGCTGGTGAATTGATAAACCGCATTATCCGGCGCGCTGAGAATGTCGGTCCACTCGACTGAGGCATCCGGCGTTTTGACGATATCGCCTATCCATTTGCCGAAAACATCTTCCCACTGGATACCAAATACACTCTCGGCAGAGGTGTTCCATTCTATGACGCGCAGGTTGTGGTCAAGGCTGAAAATGATGGCGGAGGTGAAATCGAAGATAGCGCTTTTTAATTTGGCAGAGGCGAGTTGCTGCTCTTGCGCGAGTACTTGCTGGTGCATGGCCTCCGCCATGCCTTCCAGGGCCATTCTTAGTTTCTGCGTTTCCCGGAAACCCTTGCATGCAGAGGTCGTTTTTGCAGGGAATATTCCTGGCGAAGGTTGCCCATTGTTTGTTAATTGACTCTCTAATTCTTCAAGCGGTTTGCCGAAACGATAAGCGAGCCTCAGCGAGACAAGCACCAGGGCGATCACAATCGCCGCCCCCATGGCCAGTATCTGCCATAATTGGCGCTGCAATGACGATTCAATCACCGGTGTGATTTTGGAGGAAACCACTATCCAGGCGTTGCCGCCTGTTAATTGAAGACGGCGGGCCGCTACCCACTGCTTTTCTCCATCTAAAGACATGTGCGTGACATGGGTGTCTTCAGAAAAAGTGGTGATTGCGGAAAACTCAGGCGGGAGCTCCTGGGGTGCGCGGTCAATCTCAGGGCCGCCGATCATGCGCGGGGTTGCCCCCATTTCGATAATGTACAGGCGCGTGTTGTACTCTGCAGAAAGGGCTTTTAAAAACCGGTTCAATGCGGGCAGGTCAAAATCCGCATCCAGTACGCCTGTCACTGCCCCGGATTCATCCCTGAGCGCTTTTACATAACTCAGACCCCACAGGGGATTTTCCTGGCGCGCGTGTTCTATCCATTGGTATGCAGGAATCCAGGTGCCTTCTGATTTGGCACTGAGCGCGGCTTGGTAAAATGGCCGGGTACGGGGGTCATAACCCTTGGTAGGCAATGACTGGTGCGGATTAAACCCGTTTCGCTCCAGCCTGAATGTTTGTACGTATTGCTCGGTGCTGATCTGCGGGGGAAAATGCCAGAGAAATATATCTCCGCCAGCAGTGCGTTCGATGTTGACATACTCGCCTGTGGCAGCGAGTACCAGGCCGAGATAGCTTAATTCAGGGCGCTGTTCAAGTGCAGCTAATGAGTTTTCCAGTATCGGGCGCACTGTATTTTCATTCACGGAAAACGATTGTGCGACCCGCTCGGCTGAACTGGCTGTCATTTCTGCCGCAAGCATGAGGATATTCAATCTCGAGGTGGCTTGCGTCAGGGCGTTTGAGACCTCTTGCCTGGCGGCTTTGTCGGTACTGGTCACGCCATGCCAGGTAAGTATTACCAGTAACACACACCCGAGGATGATCACCAGCCCGACAACATTGATGACCAGTGACCTGGTGAAAGAAGGGGGTAGACCGGTTGCCTCGGATGCACCGGAGTTGACCACTCTGAGGTAATAGTTTGAAAACATACCCCAGTAACTGCGTTTGCCTGAATCAGAATTCACGACGCATGCCCCTTGACAGCCATGCTGTCATTTTCATGACAGCTGGCATGTATTATTTGTTATGGTTTCAACAGGTGAAATGACTCTATTAGTTGAGTATCAATCATATTATGCGCTTATATTTTAAGAAAGCGCGTCAGGGATGAGATAAAAACAGGTTTAGGCCAAAGCTTCAATATCATTTACAGCAAGAAACTGCTGATAGCCTTGGCAAGTAGCCAGGCCGGGACGTGATTTAAAGGGATTTAGCGGGTCAACAGGTAATCGGGCGCAACTGGGCAATGTGCCCGTTTTCTTGTTTATTTTTTATGCAGCCTGGCATTCAGTTGGTCTATCACCTCTGCCCAATCGGCGTCTTTCAAGATCTCTTCACGCAAGAATGCGGCTTGTGCTGGTGTCCACCAGGGTGCCTCAGCGAGTGTAATATAGCCTGCTAAATGGCTGTGCGTTTGAATAAAGGTTTCGATTTCTTCATCCTTTGAAGGTAAGCCGAGTTGGGCAAACAGGTTGTTGAGGGTGTGTAGCGAAGCTTCCATCATGATTCCTTTAGTGGTTATTTCTAAATAATTTCAAGCCTGAGCAATTCTGACATATTAACCTTAAAGAGATTCCTACAGCCTTTTACGATAACGCTGATGGAGCGCCTCAATTAACTCCGCCATACTTCAATCATGTATTTTCTAAATCTATTTCAGGAGACTAAACATGGTTGATAACAATGATGTGATTGCCATCTTGAATGAGTTAATCGAGATATCCAAAGATGGTGAAGAGGGATTCCGCAGTGCTGCAGAGCATGTCGATGATGCGCGCTTGAAAGATTTCTTCCTGCGGCGTTCAAAAGAAGTGAGTGAAAGTGTGCGTGAATTGCAGGCTTTGGTTAGCGCCTTAGGTGGCGTTCCAGTCAACGCCACTTCCATCGGTGGCACATTGCATAGGCGCTGGATTGACCTTAAAACCGCCCTCACCGCTAACGATAACCTCGCTGTGCTGAATGAAACTGAACGAGGCGAAGAGGTGGCTCTGGCGGCTTACCGCGATGCCTTGGAGATTGAGTTGCCGCATGATATCCGAGCGGTGGTTATCCGCCAGTTGGCAGGCGTCAAACGTAACCATGCGCTGGTGAAACAGTTGCGCGATGTGTTTGATGCTGAAGCCGCCATCCATTCGTAAAACCAGTAGTCCGACTTAATAAAGGAGAGTGCCATGAATACCAATAGAATTGTTCCAGAAATGCCAGTGGTCTGTTCGCAAGGCGGCCAGTTCGCCACCGTTGACCATATGGAAGGCAGTGATTCCATCAAGCTCAAGAAAGATGAGCAGGGTCAGCATCACTATATTCCCACCAGCTGGGTGACCGGTATTGAAAACGGCAAGGTGGTCGTTGATCGACCTGGTGAGGAGGCCATGGAAGCGTGGACTGAAACACCGACTCACTAGCCATGTGAGTCACCCTAGATAAAATAGATATAAAAAAAGACCCAAGGTGATGCTTGGGTCTTTTTTTATATCTATTGGTCTGGTAATAGCTGATCTCGAAGGTGGAATCTTACGACTATTTAAGAATCCGCCCTATGCATGCACTGAAGCGTACTTGGCATACTTTGTCATCGACTATCAAAAATTGAACCCGGAGATTGGAATGATGGATAACAACGAAGTAATTGCCTTGCTGAATCATCTGATTGAAACATCGAAAGATGGCGAAGAAGGTTTTCGCAGTTCGGCAAAAAATGCGGATGACGCGCGTTTGAAAGATTTCTTCTTGCGCCGTTCGAAAGAGGTAAGTGCAAGTGTGCGTGAATTGCAGGATCAGGTACGCGCACTCGGCGGCGAGCCCGTTGACTCTACCTCTATTGGCGGCTTATTGCACAGACGCTGGCTGGATATTAAAACTGCACTGACAAGTAACGATAACCTGGCCGTATTAAATGAGACTGAACGCGGCGAGGATGTTGCTCTGGCAGCTTACCGTCATGCTTTGGAACAAGAACTGCCTGCCGATATACGGACACTGATTTTACGTCAGGTGGAAGGCGTTAAACGTAATCACAATCTGGTGAAGCATATGCGCGATATTTATGAGGCTGAAGCCGCTGTTAATTAATTGAAAGTCTGATTACCAAGTACTTATAAAGCATCATTTACATGATCAGGTGCTTTTGGTATGCCTTTGGCAAGCGCAAAAAAATGGAGAAAATGATGAAAAATTTACAAAAGTGTTTTTACGGAATTTCAGTTGGCCTGATGACGTTTAGTTTAATGGGCTGTGACCGGCCCCCAGAAGAAGAAAGAACATCGGATAACCAAATGGTGGAAGAGCAGCCGCCTATGGAAACAACCGCCAGCGAGATCGCTAAAGAATACGCGGATAACTCCGCCGCCGCTGATAACAAATTCAAGGACACTACTTTTAATGTCAGTGGCACGATTGTTGACGTGAACAAGAATTCGATCAATGAGCCTTATGTCAGCCTGAAAGGCGGCGTGAACCCAGACAAGGAACCGCAGTTTGCATTCATTGTGGCTGACAGGGAAAAAGCGTTTGAGCTGAAGCCAGGACAAGATATCAAGCTTCAGTGTAAAGGTTTGGGCGACATGGCTGATGCACCGATGGCTGGCGAATGCAAGATTCTGGATTGAGCGAATGCTGATTCAAGCAGCTGAACCAAGCGCAATCATCGAACATACAAAGGGAATAACAATGGCTACAGACTCTAAAAACCTGGTGGAAGAAATTATTGATAACGCGATTGACCCCTCCACTCATCTTGAGAATGATCATGCCGATGGAGCCGTAGCAGATTCAAAAGATGCGGATAGCATCAAGCGCGCTAACGATCATCCTCTCAATATCAAACCTGCACCTGGTGCAGGCAAAGCATAAAACGGTCAGTATCGAATTCGATCTTTTTGTATGGCTATAGTGAATGCACCCAGTTATCGAGTTTTGTCCTCCAAACTGTTGATTACCGGTTTAACACTGATGCCATGCACCAGGATTGAAAGTGCAATCACAATCAATGTCAGCTGAGTCAAATCCCTCGCCATGGTTTGGGGAATACCATGCTGGATCGCGTACATCAGGTAGTAAAGTGAGCCTATGCCTCGCACACCAAACCATGCCACAGTGCCTTGAAAGCGCCACGAGGTTTGTGTGTGCAGCCATCCGATCCATACACTCAGCGGACGTGCGATCAGGAAAACAAATAGAGCCAGGCTGATGGTGCGCCAGTTCCAGAAATCCAGCATCAGCATGCCACCCACCAGTAGCACCAGCATGAGTTCAGATAGCCGTTCCAGGTGCTCTTTAAACACCAGGGCTTCTGCACTGACGATGGTGGGTAATGTTTCGTCATCCGCTTCAATGTTTGTTTCTTGAGTGTTTTGCCTTTCTTCTACACCCCCACCCAGTTGTTCAGCTGTGACACCAATGGTTTGTGCAAGTTTGAGTTCAGTGTGCCGGAGGGCAACCGCCGCAAAAAACACTGCTAGAAATCCCCACGCGTTTAGCAGCAAGCTCATGCCATAGACAATCGCGATTAAACCGAGCCCAACCAGGTCATCCAGTACGTCATGTTTGTACTGTCGTCCTCTTAATTTCCAGACTATCCTGCCAGCCATGATGCCGCCTGCGATACCGATAAGGGTGGCTGCGGACGTTGCCCACACGACATCTTTCAACAGCCACTGCCAACCCCATCCGCCCAAGTCATGTAATCCCAGCAAGCCTAGCCCCAGCATGACAAACGGAAAAGCAGAGCCATCATTAATACCGGCCTCACAGGTCAGGGTGAACCGTAGCTGATCTCTGTCGCCCGGGTAGCGAGATTGGGCATCGGTAGCGAGAACCGGGTCTGTAGGCGCCAGTATGGCACCAAGTAATACACCGGCACCGATATGCAAGTTGAGGACAAAATACGAAAAAGCCGCGATCAAGCCAATGGTAATCATCATGGATAGCGAGGCCAGCTTTAATGGTAATCGCCACTTTTTTAACCTGAAGGGAACAGGCATCTTCACACCTGCCGAAAATAATGAGATGAGTATTGCGATTTCGGTGAGTGATTCCAGCAATGCAGATTGCTCGATAGGGTCAAAATAAAACAGATGTAATACTGAGGGGCCGAGCAGGAAACCAATGGCCAGATAGACGATGGCGGGAGTGAAAGGAAGCTTTTGCAGGGAGGTCTTGCTTAGCCCCCTGGTTAACATTAAAACCCCGATGAGTAAGTACCACAAGGCATTTGTCATCATCGTCCTAAGTCAGGTTATTTAGTAAGGCGCATTGTTTATTGCACAAGTATCAGTGTAATGGGTATTGATAGCTATGGATAGCAAACACGTAACAGGTTAGGAACCATGCCATGTTTATAGATTCAGATTGCAACTAAATGTGTGAGAATGCAATTAAAAAATCAGCACCTTATGGAATGTAGGTTAAAGGAATCTGAACAGCGCAGTCATCAGCTTAGCTCTGATTGAAATGTCAGATAAACCTCACTAAATTGTCGTTCAGTCAGGAGTGACTGTTCTGCCATTGCCATGAATTTTTTCGCACCGGTGCATCCATATTGAGGAATGCCTGACGCTGATTCTTGAAAGCCCTTTTTAAGGGGCAGGCTTTACCAGCGTAAACTGTGATGGCCTATCCAGGCCATGATGGCTGTGGGCACCAGCATGCCAAGCACATACCAAACCGCGAGGAATGGGGCTGCCATTTCAGGGCAGTGCAGGGCGTACACACTGGCGCCGACGCCACCTGCTAACCAGCCGGCAATCGCTCCGCTTAATACTGGCTGGGTGGGCGCCAGGTTGCGTAAAGCCAGCAGGGTGGCAACGGCTGTTGGCACCGACAAAAACGCAATGTTTTTGATGCACACGCGCCAGGTTTTGCCCCATAGCATATCGGCATGCTGGCTGGTGTCTGCGTTGACCCAGGATAAGATCGCCCACACCCACAGCACGGCAACAGGGATAAATAATACCCAATAACCAACTTTGGGGATTTTCCCTGGATGAGCCAGCGCAAAAGCAAACACCAGCCCCAGCATGACATTGGCAAGCGGGACACCTAGTTTCATCCAGAAAGGGAATGTCGCGCTGACCTGTTTTAAATCCGGGCGGATGCCATAAAACACCACCAGCAATATAAATGAGATCGCTAGACCAACCAGCAAAGCTTTGCTGATCAGTTTTTCAGGCAGGTGCTGTTGAACAGGCTCAACGCCGGTCGCGAGCATCCTGATGAGTTCATCGGTTTTCATGCTTGTTCCTTCCACATTTTTGCCAGTGCTTTCATGCCACGGTGCACACTCACCTTGATTGCCGGCACTGACATGCCGGTGACCGCCGCGGCCTCAGCGACTGATAGGCCATCCAGCTTGGTATGCTGTATGGATAAACGCTGGTTTTCGGGTAATGTCTCTAGCAACTTGTCTAAATCCTTTTTTGTATCGTTCGCTTCGTTATCGCTGACTGCAAGCCATTCAATTTCATCATCAAACGGGTCGTTCAATGCTTCGTGCTGTGATCGGCGGCGTAAACAGTCGATCATTTTGTAGCGTGCCACGGCATACAGCCACGGCGTAAAGGGTTCTTCCCGGCGATAGGTATGGCGTTTGGTGTGAATGGCGAGCAATGTTTCCTGTACCAGATCTTCAACCTCATCGGGTAAGCGCACCAGGCGCCGCCTGAGGTAAGCGCGTATCAAACCGCTGGTCTGCTGCAACAACAACTGGTAAGACGCGGCATGACCATCTAATGCCATTAACATCAAATTTCGCAATTCTTCTTCTATCATTGTTATGTAGTTCGCTTTATTGATAAAAAGGTTACAGAGTCGTGAATAAATAAATTTTTATCTGCTAGTGTAACCATATTGCCAGTCACCTCGTACTAGCAAGTGAACATTGTGAGAAATGACGCTTTCATTCAAGCAATGCTTATCAACTTTTATTGGAGACTTAACATGAATATCAAACAGTTAGCAGCATTAGCCACTACCATTATCGCGACCAGTGCATTTGCAGGCAGCCCGCCAGAAAAAAAATGTAGCGCTGGCACCTGTAGCAAAAAAGAAATGTCTTCAGATAAAAAAGCAGAATCTTCATGCTCCAAAAAAGACGGAAGCGAGCACAAAGATAAAGAGTCTTCATGCTCTAAAAAAGAAGCAACTTGTTCTAAAAAATAAGCGTTATTACTAAAATAGGGTTTTCACCATGGCTGGGCTGGGTTACCGACAAGAGATGGCAGAGTGGGATATGTCGACGGTGGCGGCTGACTTTTTTGAAGTCGCCCCGGAGAACTGGATACGCCGCGACAGAACACCACTGCATCAGCTATTACAGTCGGGTCGCCCGATCCAGCTTCATGGCGTCTCACTCAGCCTGGGTGGCCAGGCGCCAATCCAGCAATCGTTTTTAACATCCGTGCGCGAGCTGATGCATGACCTGGATATAGTGCATTACTCTGACCATCTGGCCGCAAGTGGCGATGCGCATCAACTATATGATCTGTTTCCTATTCCTTTCACCAGGAGCGAAGTCATTCGCATCAGTGACCGCATCAAGCATGTACAGGATGTGTTGGGAATCAGGATCGCAGTAGAAAACACTACTTATTACACTAATTTTGCTGAAATGAGCGAGGCTGAATTTTTGATGCAGGTGGTTGAGCAGGCGGATTGCCATATATTGCTGGATATCAACAATATTGTGGTGAATCACAAAAACCATCAGCGTTTAGCGGTGCATGACTTTGTTTCGCAAATCGACATGCAACGGGTGACTTATATGCATGTGGCTGGTCATGAGTTTGATGAGCGCTTCGGGTTGTATATTGATACGCATAGCCAGGGCGTAGAGGCTAACACGCGTGAAGTCGCGATGGCTTTACATCAGCAATACCAGATTCCCGTGCTGCTGGAATGGGACAACGACATTCCTTCACTCACTCACATAAACCAAGAGCTCGCATGCTTGAAGACTTCTACAGTTATGTAAGGGGCACCACCGAGGTGGTGCCAGCCGGCTATGACGAACCCGGCATGCGCGCCTATCGTTACCTGGTTTACCTGGGCGCGAGCCAGATGGTAGAAGCGCATTTTCCTGAGATCCGTCAGCAGTTGGGCGAACCCGCCTGGAAAGACTTGATACAGGCATTTGTGCGCCAATCTGCCTGGAGCTCACATTTTTATGGAGATTTAAAAGATGAATTCCTTGCATTTATTGCACGCGAAGCTGACAGAAGCGATGCGTGACCTGGGGTTGTTGGCACTCAGGATCTGGGCTGGCCAGGAATTCCTGGTGGCAGGCTACACCAAATTAAGCGGCGGTATTCATGCGCCGGAATGGTTCAGTGGCCTGCCATTTCCTTTTCCGCTAGGGCTGCTTGGCCCGGATGTGAACTGGGTCATGGCGGGGACTGGTGAAATCGTATTCGGCCTGGCATTGCTGGTCGGGTTTTATGGCCGTCTAGCTGCACTGGGGTTATTGTTTATTACGTACGTGGCGATATACACCGTGCACTTTGATTTGGGCTGGTCCGGCTGGAACCAGATCGATACAGAAGCGGGCCTGGGATTTAAAGTGCCGCTGATGCTGGGTCTGATGTTGTTCACCATTGTGACGCAGGGTAGCGGGCGCTACAGCATTAACAAATGACTTAATTAGATAAGCTAAATTAGGCGAACTCTGACAAAATCATCAGCCATCGCCTGATAATCCTGTTTTTCAAGCGCATCTATGATTAGCCATCCGCTTTTGAAGGAGAATACGATGACTAATCCCTTTATCAGTATCAATGAGCGCCCTGTGTATTCAACACTTGAAAATACTGCAAGCCAGTCGAATAGCGTGAGTACCATGCATTCATATACGCCGATCAGCTATCCAGAGAATACACTGAACAAGCCACGCAATGATGAGCAGCAGGGTAGACCCAATATGGAATTATGAGGGGGAGATTATAAAAAGCCGCGAATCGCGGCTTTTTATAATCTGATATTTCCGGCAATGTGATTTTTAAAGTAATTCTTCTACATGTTTTTTGATGTTAGATGCGATTTTCGGTGTCGGCAAATCATTTGCATCGCTTCCAAACGGGTCTTCAATTTCTTCGGCGATCAGTTCTAAGCTGGCCAGTACGTAGAAAATAAACACTACCACCGGCACCACGTAGTAACCCAGGTTAAACACAAAACCAAACGGTAGCGTCATCACATAAAAAAAGATGAATTTCTTGATAAACGCGCTGTAAGAGTAAGGGATAGGCGTGTTTTTAATGCGTTCGCAAGCGCCACAGATATCCGTGAACGATTGCAGCTCGGCATTGATAATGTAGAACTGATGACCGCTGATTTTTCCGGTGGTATAGAGTTCGTTGGCTTTCTGGAATAAGTGTTGAGCAATCTGGTTTGGGTGATGTTCGTGGTGATCGATTTCCAGATCCAGGCCTTCAAACAGCATTTTGCTGACGTCTTCATTCATCAAATGCTTGGAAAGTACTGAGGCATAGGTAGGGATGATTTTCCTGAAAAAATCCTTGTCGCTTTCATCAGACAAATAAGCTGAAAGTTTAATCGCCAGGTTGCGGCTATTGTTCACCAGGGCGCCCCACAATTTCCTGCCTTCCCACCAGCGGTCATACGCAGTGTTGGTCCGGTAAGCCAGCAATAATGACAGCACGAAACCGACGGTAGTGTGGATCAAAGACAGGTTTTTGACATGGCTGCTGTCAGACAACTTCAGATATTGCAGCTCGAGGTAGGCAATGCCTGCAGCATAAATCCCGATAAACACCATCATGGGAAACAGCCGCCGGAAAGTATCCGACTCGTGAAAGCGGAAGATGAAAATTAACCAGTCTTTTGGGTTGTATTGAATCATTGTTTTTTAATTGTTAAGGGTCTAAGCGAGTTTAGCATGCCCGGCTTAAAAACCAGGAGGCATAGCGTTTCGAATTGAGTACCGTATCAATAAAAATAATTCACGGAATATGGCTTCTGAGAATGCTCGAGCCAATCTCAGAAAATTCACAAATTAGTCAGGAATCTAGCGCGGCAGGCAAAAAATCATAGACATTTTTTCTTGTAGCTCTCCGGATCATGTGTAGCCAGGAAAGCTGTAAAATCGCCAGATGACAAGGGTTTTGAAAATAGAAAGCCTTGCAATTTGTCTGCTCCTAATTCACGGCAAATCGTGGCTTGTTCTATGGTTTCAATTCCTTCAACAATGACCTCAAGGTCCAGACTTTTTGCCATGACAATGATGGCTTTTAATATGCGGCTATCGGCTTCATTTTCTGGCACATTTTGAACAAAAGAACGATCCACTTTCAAAATGGAAGCAGGTAAGTGTTTGAGGTAGGACATGGATGAGTAGCCGATGCCAAAGTCGTCAAGCGCTATCTTGACCCCAAGTGTTTTGATCCGGTTTAAAAGGGAGGATGTTTTGTCGAAATCCGACACCAGGACACTTTCAGTCACCTCAATTGTCAGGCATGCACCGGGCAGGCGCGCATCCTTGATATCCCGCTGAATATCAATGTACATATTGTCTTGTTGTAGCAGTTGCTCACTCGCATTCACCGCTAGTACGAACTGCTGATTCACTCGACCTTCATCACGCCATTTGGCGAGCTGGATACACGCTAGCTGTATGTTCCTGGTATCGATCGCAGCTAAAAACCCCAGCTCTTCGACTACTTCAAGAAACACGATGGGCGGTAACAGGCCTTTGGTCGGGTGTTGCCAGCGCATCAGCATTTCTGCGCCACAGATTTGAAAGTTTTTAGCGTCAATGACCGGCTGATAATATTGCACTAACTGGTTCTGGAGGCGTTGTGAGCGAAGTTCGCCCTCTAGCATGATCCGATTCAATATCTGCTCTTGCAGGACCTCGCTGAAAAAATGAAAGCCGTTCCTGCCCTCACGCTTTACCTGATACATCGCAAGATCGGCGCGCTTGAGCATATCTTCGGCGTTTGTCGCACATGTGGGGTAAGTGGCAATTCCAATGCTGCATGTCACATAGTGCTCTATGTGATTGAGGGTGATCGGTTCACGTATACTTTCCAGGACCCGCTGCGAAAGAGAGCCGACAGATGTCTCGGTTTCCACGTCATGCACAATGATGGCAAACTCATCGCCACCTAGCCGGCAAACCACATCGCCTTCCCTGACAACTGCTAACAGGCGTTGAGCAATCTGCTGCAACAGCTGATCGCCTGAATCATGCCCCATGCTGTCATTGATCAGCTTAAAGTTATCAATATCCAGGTATATCAGGCCTAATTGAAAATTGAGTCGATGTGCACGTTGAATCGCACCACGCAAATGCTCTTCAAAATAATAGCGATTTGATAGACCTGTCATCGGGTCATTTTCGGCCAGGTATTTCAGACGCCTGTGGGTGTCAATCAGCTTGCTGTTCAGCGCATGGCGCGCTTGCGCATGCACCAGCGCTTTGGTCAGATGGCGTTCCGATAGCTCTTTTTTAAGCAGGAAATCCTGGGCGCCGGCAAAAATGCAGTTTCTTTCTATGATCTCATTGTCTTCCATTCCTGTGAGGATAACGACAGCCGCGTGTTTTTCGGTGTGTTGCGTGAGTTTGCTCAACACATCAAGGCACTCCATATCAGGTAATCGATAATCGAGCAGCACAATATCAAATATACTTTCATCATAGAGCTTAAGCGCTTTGACTGCGGTGCTGGCATGCACGATGTCTTTTACCAGCTTTGGATTTCTCAACACACGCACGACAGCCATTCGGTCCAACTCATCATCATCCACCAGCAGCAATCGCATCTATTACTCCTTCGTCACTGGCAGTTCAACCAGTCGCCAATAATGCTCAATCAAGCCCATCACCTCTAAAAAATCCCTATCCATGTGTTGCTTGAATACATAACCCGCAACATGTTTTCGGTAAGCCGATGCCAGGTCTTCATCTGACTTTGAAGTGGTCAATACAAAAACAACCGCCTGCGTCAGTAGCGGATCTGTACGCAATGCCTCAAGAAACTCAAGACCATTCATACGTGGCATGTTCAGGTCCAGCAATATGATAAAAGGGGCCGGGATAGCGCCAGAGCGCAATAATTCCAGTGCCTCGCGACCATCGTGCGCCCGAAAGACTGTATTCAAGAGCCGTAATTTACGTAATGCACGTTCCAGTGCAATGGCGTCGATGTCATCATCATCGACAATGAACAATGACACTTCTTTATAGTTTTGCTTCTGTAAGATTTGCACGAGTCAGCCTTTCTTCTATGTTGATAGGCCAGGTGAATCTTACAGAGCAGCCACGTTTTCCGTCTGACACAATACTAGTGGTACCGCCATAGGCTTCGACGATTTTTTTTACCAGCGCCAGACCCATGCCACTGCCTTCCACTTCATCACGAGGACGCAAGGTCTGGAACATCAGGTATACCCGTTCCTGGTATTCTGGAGAAATGCCAGGACCGTCATCTGTCACGCTGAATTCATAGTAATGTTTATTCGCAAGTTTAGCGCTAAGATGAATGTGGCCTAGCGTACGATCATGATGCTTGATTGCATTGGTAAACAGGTTGCGCAGGACCTGTTCGAGAGGGGTTGCAAGGGTGCTAAAAGTAGGCAAGTCATTATCAGTCTCAAGAGTGAATCCTTCAGGTGGTGTCTGCATTTCAAAAATAGTGTGTGCGAGCTTGCCAAGTTCCACCAGACTAACATTGCCCTCCAGCCGGCCTGCTCTTGAGTAGGCCAGTAAATCATCCAGCAGATGTTCCATTCTGCGCAGGCGGCCACGCAACATCTCCATATGCTCAGGGATGGCCTGCATTTGTCCGTTATTGAGATCTTCTTCTATCCAGTGGGATATCTGGAAAATACCGCGGAGAGGTGATTTCAAGTCATGCGAGGCCACATAGGCAAACGTCGCCAGTTCTTTATTACTACGCTCTAGCTCATCTCTATGCTCAGCTAGTTTTGCACTGGCTTTTACCCGCGCGGAAATATCGGTAATGGCTGATAAGACTTTGACCCCATCATCCGTTTCAATCGGGTTGAGCCCTACCTCGACAGGAAATTCGCTACCGTCCTTGCGACGACCATACAAATCCCGACCCGTACCCATGGCACGTGGGCTTAAATCGGAAAAAAAAGAGGCGCGATGATGCGGGTGTTGCTGATGGAAGCGTTCAGGTAACAGGATGTCGATGAGTTGGCCTAACAACTCGGTCCGGCTGTAGCCAAAAATGCGCTCAGCCTGGGTATTCACCATTTCGATGATGCCGCTCTTGTTCACCATCACCATGGCGTTGGGCGCGGCTTCAACGACCTGACGAAATCGTTCATCCATGCGTTTGCGGGCAGAAATATCAGTGATAGCTGAAAGTACTTTGACACCATCATCGGTTTCAATCGGGTTGAGCCCGACTTCTACCGGAAATTCGCTGCCATCTTTGCGGCGGCCATACAAGTCTCGTCCTGTACCCATGGCACGTGGGCTTAAATCAGAGAAGAAAGAGGCGCGATGATGCGGGTGTTGATGGCGGAAGCGTTCAGGCAGCAGGATGTCTATCAGTTTTCCTAATAACTCATCCCGGCTATAGCCGAATATGATTTCTGTCTGGGTATTCACCATTTCGATGATGCCCAGATTGTTCACCATCACCATCGCTGTAGGTGCGGCTTCCACCACCTGGCGAAAGCGCAGATTGGCTCGCTCGATATCGCCGATTTCATCATGCATGGAGTATCCCCTCGTTAACCCAACATACACCGGACTGACTTGCTTGCTGTGAATCGGTTGCCTACTCAGATGCAACTGCAATTTAAAAACTTCAAATTGCCATCTTCTATCTGCGTAGCAGAAACTTATGATAATTTTCAATCTGCGTTCAAATTACCTGCAAATAGGATTGCTGGCAATTAAATTACACACTTTTGATTGTCTCCTATCTCAAAGGATACATTTACCACCTGGGCACTGTTTTAGCTGCTTTTTAGCAAACAATGCATGCATTCTTAGTTTTTAGTGTTTTAAAACATCTTTTTTTATATCGCGGGGATGAATGAATATTTAGGAATGACTGTTGTCCTATGCATACTGTTATTTGTGTTTAGTTTTGCACGCAGTTTAAGCGCCTGGTTATACGAGCCATTTAATAGCCCTATATTCATGCACCGTATCTAAAACATATTTATACATATTTTCAAAACGGTGAACTTCTCTTAAGCTGCATACCCATATTAAATATGGCTACCCCCAATATTCGCATCGGTATCTCAGGCTGGCGTTACGCGCCATGGCGCCAGGTCTTTTACCCGAAAGGCCTGATTCAAAAGCGTGAGCTGGAGTTCGCTTCGCGTGCTTTGCCGACCATAGAGTTGAATGGCTCTTTTTATGCCTTGCAGCGCCCTTCTAGCTACATGAGTTGGTATGAGCAAACGCCGCCTGGTTTTGTATTCAGTATTAAGGCTAACCGCTATATCACGCATATTTTACGGCTGCAGGATATTGATGTGCCCATGGCCAATTTTTTTGCCTCTGGCTTGCTGGCGCTGAAAGAAAAACTGGGGCCGATTCTGTGGCAGTTTCCCCCAAGTTTCAGGTTTGATGCAGCATTGTTTGAAAGCTTTCTCATGCAGCTGCCGCATGACACACAAGCAGCAGCTGAAATCGCAAAAAAACATGATGCTTCCATGCGTGGCCGCGAGTATCTGAAAACGGACGTAAAGCGCCCGTTGCGGCATACGGTGGAAGTCCGCAATAAAAGTTTTGAAACGCCGGAATTTGTTGAGTTGCTGCGCAAATATCAGGTGGCGCTGGTGATTGCAGATACAGCGGGCAAGTGGCCATATAAAGAAGATATCACGGCAGATTTCACCTACTTACGCCTGCATGGCGCAGAAGAGTTGTATACAAGCGGATATACGGATGCAGCACTGGATCACTGGGCTGCACGGATCAAAGCCTGGAGCAAAGGCGATCAACCTACAGACGCGCACCTGATTTCTGACCTGTCACCACCGGCCCGCAAATCACGCGATGTGTATTGCTATTTTGATAACGATATCAAAGTGAAGGCGCCATTTGACGCACGCAAGTTACTCAGGCGCCTGGATCGTGAAACCGGCTTGAGTGCGCTGGATTGGTCTCATGCTGATGAGCCCGGCGAGTTAAACCCGACCAAGGCACAAGGCAGGAAAAATCCAACGAAATAACAAGTTACATATTCGCTCTTACGGGATACCAATGATCTTGAGGTATTCTTCCAGCGTCAACGTGAGTTCTTGCAGTGAGTTGTTCACCTCATCCAGATGCTGGTTGCCATTCAAATGCAGTTTTTCCAGTAATGCCTTATGTTTCTCAACGGCTTCTAAATGCGCTTCAAGCCTGGTTTCTTTTAATTCTTTGGTCATTTCATTTATCCCGTTACGTTAGCTTAGATTAGGCCATATCCATTGGAGTCCATCTGGATTCACAAAGTTTGCGCCAAAAAGCCGCGTTTCCGCGGTTTTTTGAATGCGTAATGGATGCATGAATGATAAAGGTTTATTTATCCTGCGAGTAAATCAGGCAGGCGTAAGCCCCAATCGTGATTGGCGCTGAGAAACCTAAGCCGTCTTTGCCATCTTCGTTGGCATTGATATCACCGGAAGGGGTTTCGTCCATTTCTTGGTTATAAATGGTGGTGTCACTGTTGAAGCGCAACTTCCACTCGCCGCCTTGTGGCAGGCCGATAACGTAGTTTTCTTTGCGGCCTTCGGCAAAATTAAATACGACTATGACATCATCGCCGGCGCCGCCTTCTTTAGAGCGATGCATGGCGATCAGTTTGTCGTTGTCATTCACATGATAAACCGCAGTATGTTGACCGCTTAAACCAGCGGAGTGCCCGGCACGATTCAGGCGCAGGTTGATCAGGTCGCGATACATGGTGGTGATATCGGCATATTCTTCTGCACGTTGCCAGTCGATAGGGCGGTCATCACGGAACCATTGGTCACGCAAAAATTCCTGGCCCTGAAGCAGCATAGGGATGCCTGGCGCAGTCAGGGCTAGTGCGGCGCCCAGGGTCGAGCGTTTGATGGCATATCTATTCGGGCGCTCGCTCGGGTCTATCTCTGACACCAGGCGTTGTTTGCCGTTGGCGACTTCATCATGTGATTCGGTATAGACCACACGCTGGAATGCATCATTGTTGTATTGGTTGAGCAGGGCATCGCGCACGGCGTGCATTGAGCGGTTGGCGTCATCACCTTCTATCAGTACTTCGCGGATAGGGTGCACAAAGCCAGCATCCCATTGGCTACTGAAATTGGCGCCACCATGTTCTTTGGCAAGTGTGAGTGCCGCGCTGTTTTGCAGGTCTTCGGCTATGGTGATTTTTCCCGGGTGACGAATCTGTACTTCGCTGTTGATCCATTGCAGCAGGCTGAAGCCTTCGGCGATCAGGTCCTGTGCATTGGCTTCCACGCTACGGATATACAGGGTCATGTCATAGCGCAGGCCATCGGCATGATAGTCGCCCAGCCACATCATGGCGTTATCAAAAATATACTGACGGACTTCGCCACGGCCATAATCCGGCCGCGTGTCGCCCCAAGGCGTGGTGGAACGCCAGTCGTTGTAGAAGTAGATGCCGCCTTTGTCGTTCTCGCTCCAGCCATCAAACTGCCATAAGCTGATGTCTGAGGGGCCGAAGTGGTTGTACACCACATCCACGATCACAGCGATGCCCGCTTCATGCGCGGCGGTTAAAAAGCGTTTAAAGCCATCCGCACCGCCATAAGCACTTTCGATGGCGTAAGGGTGCGCCGGGTTATACCCCCAGGAGTAATCACCGGCAAATTCTGCAATCGGCATCAGCTCGACAGCATTGATCCCCAGTGCTTTCAGGTGTGGCAGGCGTTCAATGGCGCTGTCAAAAGTACCCACCTTGCCCTCTTCAGTATTAAAAGTACCGATATGCAACTCATAAATCACCAGGTCATTCCATGCCGGCATCTGAAACTGGCTGGCTGGCGGCTCGAATAAATCCAGTGCCGGAATCACGCCGCTGCCGACCGAGTTAGTGACGATTTTTGCGTAAGGGTCTATGCGTTGCAGTTGCTGCTCGCCATTGATGATATGGAATTTGTATTCATCACCTGGTTTTGCATGGGAAAGGTCGGCGTACCAATACCCATTTGCTTCATGCACACAGCTATCCGATTCCGCTTGCCAGTCATTGAACGAACCTATGACCGATACATGATCCGCATGCGGCGCCCACACACGAAAGGCGACTCCATTTGCATGCGGGATAGCACCCATTCCAGGTAAAGGTTCAAAGGCGGGTAAGGGGTTGGCAGACGACATGATGATGAACTCCGGTAATTGATTTGTGTGAGCTGTCTGGGCTATTTTCCAGGCTAGGCAATGTAGGAGAATCTATACAATCAATAAAGGCATCAAAAGAAGCTTTATTCTGATATTCCTGTCAGTGGACTCTGTCAGAAAAGTCTTACCTGAGAATCAGGAATTCGCCTGCAATCAAAAAGCAGAAGCACCACTAGAATAGCGAAAAATTTAAATTACTTTAGTGTTTTGGACAGGTTAAATAGTTATGCTGACATCGATTGAATTTGCAAATGAGGTTTTTGAAGAGTTAAGTCTTTCGATAGATCAGGCTTGTAAAGAACGCTATTGGTTTATTGCCTGCCGTAACGCCCGCGTTCTGGGGTTCAGTCAGACGGATATAAGTTCCGGTTCTGCCTATGGACAATGTTTTGAATTGCAGATCGAACCAGACATTCACCTCAGCCTGACTTACATATCCATTGACTGCCCTGACAGTTTGACACCCTCGGATGTGACCAGATTTGAATTGAGGCTCAAACATGGGGATGCGTTGATCAAATCGTATCAGAACGAATTTGAAGAAGCGCCGCTTTCTATCGCAAGACCTGTTCGCCACCGTGGCTATTCAGCAACACTGTAAACCAAGTCTTAGACATCTGATGTGCAAAAGCCGGGATTCCCCGGCTTTTCATTTTATAAAAGTGCTGTATGAACAACACGCTCGAAGCGAGCGAATCTCACTCATCAGACCATTATTGAAATTGCCGTGTAAAAATCCCTAAGGTGCGGATAAGTTTTTTGCGTGCCGGCTTGTGTATTTTTTGCCAGCATTTCCCTGCACCCCTTCTTTCACTCCGCTGGTTTTAATGCAAGCTCACAAGCGAGACGTTCTCATCCAGAAAATCTCCCGGGCTTGTCGATAGCCAGTTGAGTTTCTGGCAAGGAGCTTCATGGCTCACAATTCCCTATTTTTCTTTCTGCTGCAGGTGGGCTTAACAAGCGACTTGTGAGTTTTTCCTATTGGGATCCGGTGAAGTCTGCCCCAGATTGAGTCATTGGCTTTGCAAATGTGAAGAAATCGAGAATTTAGGCAACTTGCATGGATTTAATGGCGCTTTTATTAAAAAACCACCTATGAAAAGGCTCAATTATTGTAGGACTGGCTTACCATACCGATCTGTTGGACGTATGGATTTGCACTCCGGAGATGACTGCATATTTATTCTCATGATTGTATAAAGTGAGCCAGGAATGTCGGCAACAACCGGCCTTGATATGCGAACAATTGAGAATAGAGCTGAAAACCTGGCTATTTCCCAAAGATTAAAACAAATTGACGCCACTTAATATCAGTCGATCAGAAATGAATTAAAACATGCCTTTTTCTAAAACAACAAGTTCTGAGCTTTTGCTGGCACGCTATCGTAGCCTGATGGCTGACGTGCCCGTCGTGATATTTGCCGGCTTAAGCGCAACGGCCATCCAGATCATTGCCTTAAGGGATGGTATTGATTGGCGAGTGTCAGTCGCCATGCCACTGATCCGTATGGCGCTGGCCGCCATGTTGTTTATGTACTGGTTCTGGCACCGTGAAGATAATCCCGACGTTAAGAAAGTGCGCTGGCGACTGCGCGCGGCCTCAGTGGTACTCGTTATTTCAGGTGTGATCACTTTTTTCCGCAGTTTGTACTTGTTCAACCATACCAATAGCTTTGGGCATTATTTCCTTATCGTTTATATCACCCTGTTTGGCCTGTGCTTTGCTTTTATTTTAAGCAAGATTGGCATCGCCGCTTTTATCTATAATTTCCTGTTAATTTCTGCCGCCCTGGTATGTATCTTTATGGGGGATTTCCAGCAACCTTATGTGCTGGCTGGTCTGGTGCTGGTGTTCGAGATGGGTATGTTGTTCGCCATGCGCGCAAGCAGCAATGTGTTTGACCAGCTGGTCAATGCCACTCACGAAACGCATCTCTTGCTGGAAGAGAACCAGCGTCTGGCTAATCAGGATGCGTTAACGCACTTGCCTAACCGTCGCCAGTTTTTTATGCATGTAGAGCAGCAACTGGCACGCGCCAAAAAAACCGCAGAACCGTTTGCGGTCGGCATTGTAGACCTGGATAACTTTAAACCGGTCAATGATATTTACGGTCACCATATTGGCGATCTGGTGCTAATCGAAATTGGCGAGCGTCTGGCGCGTATCAAGATCGCCGATGTGCGGTTCTATCGCCTTGGTGGTGATGAGTTTGCGTTCCAGGTAGTGACTGATGCGCAGCACATGATGTTAAAACAGGTAGGCAAAGAAATAAATCGTGTCATCTCGCAGCCAATGAATGTCGATGGCATACTCATCAACATCAAAGCTTCGATTGGTACCTGCGTGTTTTCCAACACCAAAGATACTGCGCAAGACCTATATGAGCATGCGGATTTTGCGCTCTACCATGTCAAACGTACCGGCCGTGGCAATATGGAAATTTATTCGCTGTCGCTTGAAGAAGAGCGGCAGCACCTGAACAAGGTAGACCAGGCATTGCGGGCAGCAGATCTGGATGCGGAACTGTTCCCTGTGTTTCAGCCGATTATCAACGTCAACACTGGCGCGATCAGCTCATTCGAAAGTCTGGCGCGGTGGAATAGCCCGACTTTAGGCATTGTGCCGCCAGCGGTGTTTATTGGCGTGGCGGAAAGTTTGGGCGTGATTTCTGAACTTACGCGCCTGATGTTCCATAAATCGATTATTGTGATGGCAGAATGGCCAGCGCATATTCGCCTCTCTTTCAATTTATCTGCTTACGACGTCACCAATAAAGCGGTCATTGAAGAGCTGATTTATATGGTGGCGCAAAGCCGGTTACATCCTTCGCGCTTTGTATTTGAAGTCACCGAAACGGCCCTGCTGCAGGATTTCACCACCGCCAAAGATAATATTGAGTTGCTGCGCCAGGCAGGGGCGCGGATCGCACTTGACGATTTCGGCACCGGTTATTCCAGCCTTAGCCATGTGCAAAATCTGCCGCTGGATAAACTGAAAATCGACCGCAGTTTTATCAAGGACATTGAAACCAACCTCACCAGCCAGACCATCGTGCGTTCAATCCTCGCCCTATGCCAGGGTATGCAGGTGGAGTGCGTGGCCGAGGGTGCTGAAACCGGCAGCCAAGTGCAGTTTTTGCAGCAGCTGGGTTGCCAGCTTGTGCAAGGGTATTTCTATTCCAAACCGATGGTACAGGAACATATCCGTTCCTATCTGGCTGAACACGGGTTAAAGCAGGATTTGGTCGCCTAGGTAATTCATGAAATGATTACCCGCCCTTGCAGGTTGAAGATTAGTTTCATTTCTAACTGATTCGATTGCTCATCTCTTTGATTTTCTAATCCTGTGCTGGTGGACTAAAATAGCAGCATGTCATTGCAGTTAATCCAGCAGTACTTACCCGGTTATCCTGCCCATCTGCATGCGCAGATTGCGCAGTTGCACGATCAGGGCAAGTTAGGTCATTACCTTAGCCAGCGTTATCCGCCATCACATAATATTCAAAGTGATAAGGCACTGTATGACTTTTGCAACGACTTTAAACAGCGTTATTTAAAAAATGCACCGTTGCTAGATAAGGTGTATTTCGATAATCGACTAACCGTTGAAAAACAGACGCTAGGATTAAATACTGCTATTTCGCGGGTGCAGGGCGGAAAACTCAAAGCCAAAAAAGAAATCCGTATTTCAGCTTTTTTCAGATCTACCCCGGTGGAATTCCTGACCATGATCGTAGTGCATGAATTGGCGCACCTGAAAGAGCGTGACCACGATAAGGCGTTTTACCAGCTGTGTCAGCACATGGAGCCCAACTATATGCAATATGAATTTGATTGCCGGGTACATTTGCTGTGGCTGACATTAAGTAAAACACAGACACTCTCCACACCTCTGCCAATTCAAAAGTAAGTGCTTGCTTACGGTTCAGCCACCGTACTGATTAATTGCAATAAATTATCTGCTTCAATGGTTGGCCTGCTGACCAGCAACCAGACTGCAGCAATTCTGTCTGCCCGTGCATAGGCCTCGGTAGCAAGTTCTTCACTGAATATATCCGGGTCAATTTCAGAGTATTGATAGGTGCAGCCAGCTTCTTTGGTCTTCCGTTTGACCTCTTCCAGGAACGGGTCATGCCCTTCTACAATAGCCACGCCGGTATATAACATCAACGTTCCCCCGGGTGACAGTCGCGTGAGGGCCGTGTCTACAATATCCAGTGATAACTGCGCACCCAATGGCCCGTTGCCATGGCGGTATGCCCTTGCAGATGGGTCCACCAGGTAAGGAGGATTTGCGATAATTACATCAAACTCGCCTTGCAAATCATTCAGCAGATTGCTGAATTGAAAATGGACATTGGCAATGCTATTCGCCTTGGCGTTAGTCGTCGAAAAAGCCAGCGCTTTCTCATTGATATCGACACCGAAAATTTCTGCATAGGGTAAAGCTTCTGCCAGCAAAATCGCTGCTGCTCCAGAGCCGGTGCCGATATCCACACAACGTTGAACCTTGCCTTGCAGGGTAGCGAGTGAGTGATACATGGCATTGATATAACGATAGGTATCCGGGCCAAAAAACACGGCGTCTTGTGCCTCGGTTGGAAAGCCGGAATGCACAAATAACTTATCCGCCACACTGGAAACCCGCACCAGGGATTGCCAGCCATCATCCACAGCACGCAACACACCAGCAGCATGCATTAGCTCGAAAATATCAGCGTCTATACTTTCCTGCGTGAACGGACGATTCCAGCCAAAGATATCCTGCAAAGTTTTAGCCCATGCATTTTCTGCTCGCTCATTCACCAGCCGATGTGTGGTCGGGGTCACCGTCACAAAGCGGTAGCCACGTTCATATAAAGCCACTAGCAGTTTTTCTAGAGGATCGTAGCCCAGCATATCCTGGGCGGATGAATTATCGACGTGCTTGATCACTTTTATACCTTTGAGATGCATGATAATCAGTAATGTCAGCTTAACAGAACTCCGCGATTGTTTTAATAAGCGTATTCCTACATGTTTCTCCATGATTGTCTGATATGGTATTTGACGCTAACTGCGTAACTTACCTACTTCATGAATCAAAGGCGGTAACTATGTCTGGTGTGCGTATAGAAATTGAAAGAGAATTAAAAAGACAGGAAGCGGTGAGCCTGTCTGGCAGAGCAGTGAATCACTGGACTGCCAAATCGGTCTATTTCTCATTGCTCGAAGCTAAGTATTCAGCACAAACCATGTCTAACAGTGCAGAATTACTTGCCGAAAAGTTGAAAGAGACGGACAACCATACCATTACCATGCCTGCCAATATTCAAGAGTTGGATAACTGGCTGATTGAACATAATGAAATTGTGGGGCGCCAATACCGCGAATATCTGGCTGCACGTAAAGCGGGTAACCCAAGATGGTACTTTAGCAGCAAATCCCATGCTCTGTTTTTCTTGAAAGCCGTGGCACCTACCAAACTGGTCGATGGCGCATGGTTATTTGGCTTGATGCGCCATTGGCAAGACCCACGGCTGGCATCACTGATTAAAATTTATCTCGAAGAGCTTGGTGATGGCGTAGAAGCCATGAATCACGTAGTGCTTTATCGCAAATTATTAAAACTCAATGGCTGCGAAGACTGGAAAACCCTGGATGACCAGTTTTTTACCCAGGGTGCGATCCAGTTGGCATTATCCGCACACACTGATACGCATTTGCCGGAAGTGATCGGCTTCAACCTCGGTTACGAGCAATTACCGCTTCACTTATTGATCACTGCTTATGAGTTGAAAGAACTCAATATAGACCCTTACTATTTCACGCTGCACACCACCATTGATAACGCGCAATCCGGGCACGCACGTTCAGCGATAGATGCGGTTCAAGAGGCGATGCCGATGTTTAGTGAATCACGCAAGTTTATGCAACGCGTGATTGCTGGCGTAAAGTTAAATGATGTTGGTTTAAGCACGCTGGATATCATCAAGCATTTCGACCTGCAAGGCGAAGTGGTCAGGGTTTTGCAAAGCAAAGCCAACATCGGTCAATTTATGCATTCTGACCGTTGTGTGATCGGGGGTAAAACCGTGAATGAATGGTTGCAGGATAACGAACAGGTCGCCCTGTTTTTATACGAAATGGAAAAAACAGGCTGGATCAAACGCCATCATGACCCTGAACAAAGTCCATTCTGGAAAGTCATTGCTGGTGAAAAAGCGGCCATGTTTGGCGTGTTCACTGCTTATGAACAGCAAGTGATTTATGACTGGATTGCCGGAGATGCTTTGGAAAGCATGCCTATGCTGGCACGATTAGGCAGGCCATGGCGTATGGTTGAGCGTCAGTCTAAAGCGCACGAAGAGGTGAAAAACAGCCGTTACGGCAATGTGTATGACTTCCATTCAGGTAGCCGAATCGGCAAAAAATTGCCGGAAACGGATTTTAACCACGACCAGCTGTCGTTTGAACGTTATGTGCATAGTATCGATGATGAAGAAACACTGATGAATTTCCTGGTGGACTGGATGTCACCGGCCAAGCACTACACACCGCTTGGCTTGTGCGCGACCCGTTATTTTAAGTCGCATATGGATTCACTTTTTTAAGTAATTTTTTATAGCTCGTTTAATTCAAAAAGCCGCATTGAAATGCGGCTTTTTAATTTGAATCTTTTGATTCTTGTCGCTAGCAAGAACTGCCAGGTTTGCAACCACAGGATTTACCAGTCGGCTTCAGCGTTTT
>NZ_DATHWZ010000069.1:0-61142 GCF_035460085.1 Methylophilus sp. | reverse complement strand
CAGGACCCGGCGGTTGAGATCTACGCAGATGAGCATGCTGAATATGGCATTGTGGCCAAGGTGCTGGCAGCGATCCAGCGTGCCGGGATCAGCAAGTTCAGCTTTGTGATGTCGCCGGAATCGGCTAAATAGGCAGCACAGAGATGACCAGCCTGGTGTTTATCGATGATGACAGCCATGCCAAGGTATGGCGTGCGGTGATTATTTCACTGGCAATCCATGCCGTTGTCGTCGCTATCTATCCCACGCTAAAACGACTTGAACTGCCCACCATCCCGGACAAGCTGGAAATCGAATTCTTCACCATGAAGATGCCTGCCTCCGCGCCTAGCGAACAGCAAGCTTCTCCTTCAGTGGCTGCTCCGGCCCCACCCGAGCCACAAAAGACGGCAACCACCGTCAAGCCCCAGAAAACGCCGCCGATGGAGAACCAGAAGTCAGTGATTACCACCACTGCCAGCAGCGAGACCAATTACCAGGTGCCGGAACAGGTGCTACCTGTACGCGTGGAGCCGGTACCCTCTGTGAATACTGCAACCGGCAGTAACGAGCCTATCGTCTCCAGTATGGAATCCAGGGAATCACGCCCGACCACCAATATACTGGTCAGCAGCGAAACCGATGAACTGACTGTCAGCGATCATGATGCATGGGGTGATTATGGTGAACAGTTACGGTCGCTGGTTAACAAGGGCAAGCAATATCCGACCATCGCCATCAGAAGACATCTGGAAGGGGACGTCACGATTCTCGCGCAATTCGTACATGGCGAGCTTGTGCATGTGTCGCTGACAGATAGCAGCAAACATGCGCCACTGGATGAGGAGGCTATGCGGATGGTGAGAAAAGCGATTCAACAACTGGGTGTGAAAGAAAGCCTGAGAAAGAAAACCTTCAAGATCACTATTCCGGTGTCTTTTCAATTGGAATAAAAATCATAAAAGCAGTGTCATGCGGCAGGATTATTGGAAAGGCTATCCCTCACTTTCTTGAACGATAGTTCTGCGCTCCTAGCCCCTGTGCTTGCCATCTTCTTCCGGTAAGTGCAGGGGATTTTTTTTAAAAGAGCTATCAGCCAAATAATGCCCTATTGGCTATCTCAACCGCATGCATACTTCGTGCAATTTCTTACTAAATAAAAGCTTATCAAGTTGTCGCTTTGTAAGCACTTATAGTCCGGGGTGCGCTATTCATTTGTGTTGTGGCAATTTCCAGGCATATCCGGGTGGTCCAGAAATGCGAACCATCGAACGTTGCCTCTCCATTTTAAGTAAGGATGTATGGAATATTTTCTCGCCAGAGTGATTTATTTTTTTGTATTTCCCCATAGTGAGTTGACTGGCAGCCTGTGCTTGATCAGGAAAATATTTAATTCCCATCCCATTGATTTTTTATTATTTTTTAGATATTCGTGTTTGTCCGAGAGTATCTGCCTACCTGCTTAGTGAATTTAGAATTATTCATGAAAACTATTTTTTCCAACCGCAGCAATATTCTTTTTTCTTGTCACTCGAGTCGTCTTATGCTACCGTTCAACATGTAACAAATTTGTAACTAAACGTAATTTAGTTGCTACAGATTCAGTTCTGGGTTGGCAAACATGTTATCCATTTACGAAACGCAATGCATTGCAAAGCCAAACGCTTCCGCTTCTGCTGAAAGTGTTTGCAGGTTGTTGCTGAGTTTGGGCATTTTGACAGGGCTGATCGCCCTTGCTTTTGTGCATATCGGTGCCTGGATGGTATTGCCATTTGCTGGTTTGGAATTAGTGTTAGTGGTTCTGGCGTTTGTGTTGGTGTTGAAACACAGTGATGACTACGAAAAGATCACAATCGTCGAGGATCACGTTGAAATTGAGCAAAGTGTATTAGGGAAAATAAAACACGTCCGCTTTCAACGCTATTGGACCCGGATAACGCTCAGGGAAGGTGAGAATGGTAAAACGTCACTTTGGATCGGGTCCCGTAATCAAGAAGTAGAGTTTGGCCGTGACACCATGAACAACGCGCAACGCGCTGAACTGGTATCACATCTCAAGCGTACACTTCTAAAAACTAAATAACTAGATTTTGGAGCAGATTAGATGCAAGGAATGAAGAAGCTTGGGGCTAGTGCTTTTGCACTGTTTTATTCATTGAGCGCACGCGCTGACTACACTTTCAATTTCCCAGACCCGGTCACACCGATGGCGCTGGATACACTGCATGTGCATAATAAATTCATGCTGATTACCGCCGTGATTTTTGTGGTGGTATTGGCAATCATGATTTATTCGATCTTCAAACACCGCCACGACAAAGGTTATAAAGCTGTTGTTGATAAGGTGCCATCTACCACGATGGAGATTTTCTGGACGCTGATTCCTTTTGCCATCCTGTTGTTGATTGACTTTGTCATCATGGGGATCCCGGCTTACCACAGTGTGGTGATGATGGAGGATACGCGGGATCAGTCCACCATGGTGATCAAAATTACCGGGTCACAATGGCGCTGGCAGTATGAGTATCTCGATGGTGATGCGCAGGGGATCAAGTTCGTCAGTAACCTTGCCACAACCAATGACCAGCTGAATAACAAAGAAGAAAAAGGCGAACACTACCTGCTGGAAGTCGATAATCCTCTGGTGTTACCTGTCGGTGAAAAAGTCCGTATCCTGATGACGGCTTCTGACGTGTTGCACAACTGGTGGGTGCCGCAATTCGGTTCTTCCCGTGTGGCTGTACCAGGGTTTATCCGTGAGACATGGGTTCAGGTTGAAAAAGCCGGTGTTTATCGTGGTCAATGTAAAGAGTTGTGCGGCAAGGGCCACGGTTATATGCCTGTGGTTGTCAATGCTGTCTCAAAAGAAGAATTTGCTGCCTGGGCCGGCAAAAAACAGGCGGAGCAAAAAGCCGCTGGTGATGTCAAAGAGATGAGTAAGGAAGAGTTGCTGGCACAAGGTAAAACCGTTTACGAGAAAAACTGTGCGGTTTGCCATCAGGTGAGCGGCGCGGGTTTGCCGCCAGCATTCCCGGCGCTGACAGGCAGCAAGATTGCTGTTGGCCCGATCTTCGGCGCAGATGGTAAATACCAAAAAGACAGTCATCTTGATCGTGTACTGAACGGCAAAGGTGTCATGCCGGCGTGGAAAGCGACCTTGAATGACACTGAAATAGCTGCTGTGATTACTTATGAGCGTAATGCCCTGGGTAATACCGCGTCGGTGGATGCCCTGGTGCAGCCGCCACAAGTCAAAGCAGCACGCGAATAACTTTGAAAGATTTTTAGGAGAGCAACGATGAGTACCACCTCCGTAGCACATCACGACGAGCATGAGGAGCATCCTACCGGCATCATGCGTTGGTTAACGACCACCAACCATAAAGATATCGGTACCATGTACCTCACATTCTCACTGGTCATGTTTTTAGTGGGTGGCTGTATGATTCTTGGCATCCGTGCCGAATTGTTCAAGCCTGGCCTGCAATTGATGAACCCCGAGTTCTTCAACCAATTGATTGGCGTGCATGCGCTGATCATGATTTTCGCGGCGTTGATGCCTGCTGCTACCGGCTTTGCCAACTGGATGTTACCTTTACAACTAGGCGCGCCGGATATGGCATTGCCGCGGTTGAATAACTGGGGTTTCTGGATTCTGCCACCTTCAGCCATTTTGCTGACCTTGCCTTTTACCCTGGCATTATTCGGTATCGGTGATGGGGCACTGGCTACCGGCTGGACATTCTATCCACCGCTCTCTGTGCAGGGTGGTATCGGCGTAGACTTCGCCATTTTTGCAGTACACTTGCTGGGTATTTCTTCAGTTCTAGGTTCAATTAACGTAATCGTGACCATTTTCAACATGCGCGCGCCTGGCATGACATTGATGAAAATGCCATTGTTTGCATGGGGCTGGCTGATCACTGCCTTCCTTCTGATTGCAACCATTCCTGTATTGGCTGGTGCCGTGACCATGTTACTGACAGACCGCCATTTCGGTACGCATTTCTTCGATGCTGCCGGTGGTGGTGACCCGATCATGTTCCAGCATTTGTTCTGGTTCTTTGGTCATCCTGAAGTGTATATTTTGCTGTTGCCGGTTTGGGGCTTCATCCCACAAATCTTGCAGACATTCAGCCGCAAACCAATGTATGGCTATAAGGCGCAAGTGTATTCATTATGGTCTATCGGTGCCTTATCAGTCGTTGTGTGGGCACATCACTTCTTCACTGCCGGTATGCCAGTGCCTGCATTGTTGTACTTTATGTATAGCACCATGGCTATTTCCCTGCCGCTTGCCGTTTTATTCTATTGCTGGATCCGCACTATGTGGAAAGGAGCAATGACGTTTGAAACGCCAATGCTGTTTACCGTGGGCTGGATTATCCTGTTTGGTGTAGGCGGCCTGACAGGCTTGGTTCTGGCTGATGTCGCAGCGGATGCGCAATACCATAATAGCTACTTTGTGGTTGCACATTTCCACTACACACTATTTGCCGGTGGCATCATGGGCATCATGGCGGGCGTGTATTATTGGCTGCCAAAAATGACTGGCCATATGTATAACGAGAAGCTCGGTAAATTGCACTTCTGGTTAACTGCCATTTCGTTCAATGTGACCTTTATTCCGCAGTTCTTCGTGGGTCTGGCAGGCATGCCACGCCGTATTCCTGACTATGCGCTGCAATTTGCGGAATTCAACATGATTTCCACAATTGGTGCGTTTGTGCTTGGTTTGTCACAGTTACTGCTGGTTTATAACATCATTAGTTGTGCCAGAGGCGGGCAAAAAGCGACAGACAAGGTATGGGAGGGTGCGATTGGCCTTGAGTGGACATTACCTTCTCCACCGCCATATCACAGTTTCACTGAGCAACCTGTTGTGAAGTAATTGTTATCACCGGCCATGCATTTAACGATGGATGGCCAGTGGTAAACCTTGTGCAGGTATGAAAGTGACAGGAAAAAGATTTTGAGCAAACCGAAGCAAAGTAACAATAAAAAGATCGCCTGGATTTTGGCTGGACTGGCAATCGCATGGTACGTGATTTCTATGTTCACCATGTGGAAATAGTTTTTGAAGATATCTGGTGTTGAACCCACGCAATGTTGAATCAGGATAAATCAGAAGCCAACAGGAAGTTGGCATTCAAGCTAGCGTGGATTCTTGCAGGTGCGTTGGTGTTTGCATTTGCGCTAGTGCCTTTGTATGACGTGATTTGTTCTGTCACTGGGTTGAATGGCAAAACAAGCAATGTTGCGCAGACGGCAGCAAAGCAAAAAGTAGATTTATCACGGGAAGTGACTGTGCAGTTCGTTTCTTCCGTGATGCCTGGTTTGGGCTGGAATTTTTATGCCAAACAAAATAGCATCAAAGTGCATCCAGGCCAGGTAACCGTAGTGATGTTTGAAGCAAAAAATACAACGAGTGAAGTGGTGGCCGGGCAGGCTATTCCAAGTGTGACGCCAGGTAAAGCATCTGCCCATCTGAAAAAGATTGAGTGTTTTTGTTTTGTAAAGCAATCGCTTAATCCCGGACAGGTAAAGCAGCTGCCGCTCAGGTTTTTTATCAGTACTGATCTACCGCCAGAAGTGAATGAGCTCACGTTATCCTACTCGTTCTTTCCGGCAAGCAAATGATTCAAATTAATGATTGATTGTGATTGAAATTATAAAAATCAAATGATTGGGAGTTAGGCATGGCAAGTCATTCAGAAAACCATTATTTTGTACCACACGGCAGTGTTTATCCTGCACTGATTTCTGTTGGTCTGTTGTCTATGGCCAGCGGGTTTGTATTTAATGTCACCGGCTCTGATTTACGTGGCGATGGCTCACTCAAGAATCCTTCCCTGGACTTTTTGGCGACGCCCGGCAAATATATGATGTATCTAGGTCTGGCGATCATTCTGTTCATGATGTTCAAATGGTTGAGCGATGTAGTCACAGAAAGCCTGACAGGCCAGTATAAAAGGTGGGAAGACAAATCTTTCCGTATTGGCATGATTGTGTTTATCTGCTCAGAGGTCGCTTTTTTTGCAGCATTCTTTGGCGCCTTGTTTTACATGCGGGTACTGTCAGTGCCTGACCTTGCTTCCTATGCGCCGGATATCACGCCCTACAAAGACTTCCTGAGTACCTGGCCGACACAAGGACCGGGCGGGGTTGTGCTAGGTGAGACTTTCAAACCTAACCCTGACTTCCACCCGATGACCTGGAGTGGTTTGCCGCTGATCAACACCCTGTTGCTGTTGAGCTCTGGTGCCACCATCACCTGGGCACACTGGGGATTAATTAAAAATAACCGGAAGCAACTGATTGTGGGTTTGGCATTAACAGTTGGTTTAGGTATCACTTTCCTGATCTGCCAGGCAGCTGAGTATCATCATGCCTACACTGAAATGGGCTTGACGTTGAAATCCGGTGCTTATGGGGCTACTTTCTTCATGCTGACCGGCTTTCACGGTTTCCATGTGACGATAGGGACATTGATGTTGATTGTGATTTTGCTGCGCAGCATCAAGGGCCATTTCACGCCTGAGCATCATTTCGGTTTTGAAGGTGTTGCCTGGTACTGGCACTTTGTGGATGTGGTGTGGTTGGGTTTGTATATTTTTGTCTACATGCTCTAGCATCAAAAAAGGGCGCCAAGAGCGCCCTTTTCAATACCGGTTGTCTTGATCTAAAGCGTATGGCCGATATACCCGAAATGTGCAGCAAGTATCAGTAGCAAGAATAAGGCGATAGACAGGCCAATACGCATGGTCAATGCCTTCACAGTACGATCAGAACCACGTTTGTCCTTAAGCAAAAAAACCAGGGCTGAAAACAAACTGCCGACAATGACTAGCAGTATAAGAACAGTAGCAATTTTTATAAGCATGGTGTGATCCTGCGCTGAGTGAAGGTAAATTGTGAAGGCACATTATGGGCTGTAAGTAAGAAAATGCAAATACCTTTGGGATCGTATGTTCTGAGGTTTCGGCCAGTAGTGATATTGGTTGTGGTACTCATGGTTTTTGGCTGTTTGAAATTGGGCATGTGGCAATGGCACAAAGCCGAACAGAAGCAGGCGATTACCCTTGCCCTGGCTGAAGGTAAACTCAATGTGGTTGAGCTGGCAGCACAAGGCAAACTGGATGAAAGTGGCATAGAAGCTTTACATACCCGTGCTGTGAAACTAACCGGACATTACCTGCCGGAACACTCTTTCTTTCTTGATAATCAGGTGGAGCAGGGGCAGGCTGGTTTTCACGTGTTGACACCATTTTTATTAGATGACAACTGGACAGTGATTTTGGTAAACCGAGGCTGGGTAGCTGGATTTTCTGATCACCAGCAATTGCCGACGATCAATACTACTGAAGGTCAGCAAACCGTTGCAGGCATGCTATGGCATCAAAAGAAAACCGGCTTTCAATTGGGCCAGGCAGATGCGCATTGGAATAAAGTACAGCAAGTGATAGATTTTGAATATTTGCAGAAGCAGTTGCCTTACCCATTGGTACCGCATGCTATCCTCAAGCTGGATCCATACATTGCACAAGATGGATTTGTCCGCCATTGGGATGTACCGGCCGGACAGGTAGAAAAACACTTAAGTTATGCCTATCAATGGTTTGGTTTTGCTTTGGCAAGCATCCTGATTGGTGTGTATCAAATGTTGGAAAAAAGTCAGGAAAAAAGGTAACCCGTTGGTCATGCAAGAACACTCACAGTCACAAGCTTCAGTAAATGCCGCCCAGCAGCGAAAAGGACGCATGATTTTTCTGCTGCTGGCAGTATTCTTCACTGTGCCTTTAGTGGTGGTCGTGGCGATGATCAAGTTTGACTGGCGACCCAGTGGTAAAAGCTACGGCCAGCTGATTCAACCACCTGTTTCAATTGCTTCCGGCACCCATTGGGTGAATGACAATCAGCAAGCCATGCCCGCCTTCTGGCAGGATAAATGGAATATTGTCCTCATTGCCGGAGAATGTGATGCACGTTGTATGCAGCGTCTGTACGATTTGCGTCAGGTTTACGTATCGCTGTATAAAGACATGATACGAGTGCAGCGTGTATTGATCACGCAACAGGCAGATACAAGCAAAATTCGCGAACGGTATCCTGATTTGCTGATCATCAATGGCGAAGCAGAGCAGGTGGCTACTTTAGGACGCATGCTGAGTGGTGGTGGGCAGAACACACTGGATGCGCAGCGGGTATATTTCATTGATCCACTAGGCAATATCATGATGCAGTATCCGCTTGAGCAGGAAGCCAAATGGATACGCAAAGACTTGATGAAGCTGCTGAAGGCTTCGTGGGCGGGTTGAGTATGTTCAGGTCTTTAAGTGTTGTGGCTGTAGTGCTGGCGTTTTGTGTCGTGGTATTGGGGTCATATGTCAGGCTTTCCGATGCCGGATTAGGCTGTCCCGACTGGCCAGGCTGTTATGGCGCCTTATCCGTGCCGCAGAGTGAGTCAGCGATCCATTCTGCACAGCAGGCATTCCCGGATAAGCCGCTTGAACACGCTAAAGCCTGGAAAGAAATGGCCCATCGTTATCTGGCTGGAAGTCTGGGTCTGGTTATTTTAGGACTGGCCTGGCTGGCATATGTGAACAGGTTGAAAATACAAACGTCATGGCAGTTATCGGTTGCCCTGGTAGTGCTGGTTTTTTTACAGGCGCTGCTGGGTATGTGGACTGTGACACTGTTACTGAAGCCGGTAATTGTGACCTTGCATTTACTGGGCGGGATGACTACCCTGGCATTATTATGCTGGATCGCCGTCCGCAATCATGTCCAACCATCGATTGCATTGCCATCCGCGCAGCAATGGTGGTTACGCCTGGCGTTGGTGGTATGGTTTTTACAGGTGATGCTGGGTGGCTGGACCAGCAGTAACTATGCGGCGCTCGCATGTACTGACTTTCCCACCTGTCATGGCTTGTGGTGGCCAGACATGGATTTGCACGATGCATTCCACCTGACACGGGCACTAGGAGAAAGCCGGGATGGCGGTCAATTGCGCCTTGACGCCTTGACGTCGATTCAATGGATACACAGGCTGGGTGCGCTGGTTGTGCTGGGTTGGGGCATCATCAGCATCAGGATTTTATTACAGCGCAAAACCGCCAGAACATTGGCGTGGACATTATTGCTGGTTTTACTGTTACAAATCAGCGTTGGGATCGGGAACCTGTTACTGCAACTGCCATTGGTGCTGGCAGTATTGCATAACGCCGGCGCTGCGTTGCTGGGTATCTGCCTGGTGACAGTGAATGCGAGATTAATTAATACGTCTTATTAGAAAAGTTGGGGGATTAGTCATGCAAAGTATTTGGGTTACACAACTCACATCGGCCAAAATGAGTTTGCGCAATTTTTATGCGTTGTGCAAGCCGCGCGTCACGGCATTAATTGTATTTACCGCCATCATTGGCATGTTCATGGCTACGCCAGGCATGGTATCGCTACAGATTTTATTGGCAGCAACCGTAGGCATTGCATTTGCCTCAGGGGCGGCAGCGGCCTTTAACTGTTTAATCGAACACAAGATCGATGCCATGATGGCACGTACGCGTGCGCGTCCGATTCCTACCGGCCAGTTATCCCAAATGGAAACCCTGCTATTTGCCAGTGTGCTCGGTGGCATAGGTCTTAGTATTTTGTATTACTGGGTGAACCCACTGACCATGTGGCTGACACTGGGGACGTTTGTTGGCTACGCCGTGATTTATACAGTTTTCCTGAAACCGGCGACGCCTATGAATATTGTGATTGGCGGTGCATCAGGTGCCATGCCTCCAATACTTGGCTGGGCAGCAGTGAATAACACCGTATCGCCAGAAGCCTTGGTCATGTTCCTGATTATTTTCGCCTGGACACCACCGCATTTCTGGGCGCTGGCTTTATATCGCCGCGAAGAGTACGCCAAAGTGGGCATGCCGATGTTGCCGGTGACTCACGGCGAGCAATTTACGCTGCTGCATATTTTGCTATATACCGTGATCCTGATTGTCGTGTCGATGATGCCTTATGGTTTAGGCATGAGTGGCTGGTTGTACCTGGCATCAGCGGCTTGCCTGAATGCTGTGTTTTTGTACTATGTAGTCAGCCTCTATCGCCGCTATTCTGATGAATTGGCCAAAACTACTTTTAAATATTCGATTCTTTACCTGAGCCTGATATTTGCCGCGTTATTGCTGGATCACTACTTGATTTAGATCCTGAAGTAGTTAGTTAGTTTGGGTGGCAGCATGTGGCAATGCTGCCATTTTTGTTTCAGCGACTAGCATTTTCCGTGCATGATCCCTACCATTCAATTTGTGTTTTGGCCGCAATAAAGAATGGCAAACCTCACCGGCAACGGATATCCGTGCGTAAATAAGGCAAACCAAGCACAAACTTGATTTACAGCAGACGAACTTAAAAACTTGAGGGAGGTGCTAGGTCTTGCTGAAACACCTGCAGCGCGGCTGCAGGCGTAAGTAGGACGGGCTTAAGAATTTTTTCCTGATAAGCAGGTTTTCATAAAAGCTTTACGTTCGTCACCTGTTAAAGCCTTGGTTTTTGCATCTGCGTTACAGGTCTTCATTTTATTCTGTTGAGCAGTCAGGCCGGAGTCTGCATCGGCAGATAAACAGGTTTTCATAAACGCTTTGCGGTCATCGCCTTTTAAGGCTTTGGTGGTCGCATCTGCATTACAGGTTTTCATTTTTTCCTGTTGCGGGCCTGCTGATACTGAAATACAGAATGAGGAGAGCAGTAACGCAAGAACCAGTTTTTTCATGAAATTCTCCAAACAAATAATGAATATGATGATGAATGATTCAGGCTGCCAGAATGCAAGCCTGACCATGTCATTCTGACACAGAGCAATCGTGTTTGGTGGAATAAAAAACCCGGTGATTAGCCGGGTTTTAAACAATGAAATACAGGCTTATTGAATAGGTACACTATGCAATGTGCCTGCTTTCATATCAGGCACCAGTAAGGATTGCCCATCCGCAGACAGGCTGATATCTGCTGCTGATTGGTAACCCTGGATAATACGTTGCGGAGTAGCTTTTGGTTCAGCCAGTTGCCAGACATTGCCGCCCGCCCAGTCGCTCACATACAGGTGGCCATGCGCATCGCGGATCAAACCATCTGCGCCACCAAAGCCCTGGTTCAGCAGAGTAACGGAAGCTTTTTTGCCACCTAACTGCAGCCTGAATAATTTGCCAGTACCAAAGTCAGCTACCAGTAAACTATCTGGACCATCCATCAACAAACCATTTGGCCGTTTGATACCGGCATTCGCTCTCAGGACTTCAGTCACTTTACCAGCAGGTGTGATTTTGAAGATGCCAGCACTTTTACCATTGTCATCGCCACTGTCCGAGACATATACATTGCCCAGGCCATCAATTTCAATGTCGTTCAAGAATACTGGTTTGCGGGGAAAAGCTGAAGTAGCAGCAGTCACCGTTTGCTTGCCAGTTTGCGCGTCAACACTCACCACTCTGTCTACATCAGCAACATACAGCTGGCCGTTGAACATATCCAGGCCTTTAGGATCATTCAGACCATCTGCTAATGTTTTGCGTGCGCCATTGGCATCGATCTGGGTGATTTTTCCATCGCCCGCTTTACCGAATTCTCCGATTTCCGAGATATAAACGACACCATTCGGTGAAGCAAATACAGATTCCGGCATGGCGAAGCCTGTCAATGTTGTCTCACCTTGATTGGTGCTCGGTGCTGCGGCTGCGGCAGCAGATTTTCCCTGTGTTTTGCCGTCATAGCTGACACGGTAAATCACGCCATTATAGTCATCCGAAACCAGCAGTGAGCCATCCGGCAATTGCAGTACGTCATTCGGACGGCCCCATACTTCGCCTTCGGCACTGAGCCAGCCATCAATAAATACTTTGGTTTCCTTGACCTGTTTTTGCTCGTCGAAAGTGACGCGGACCAGCTGGTAACCGACAGGCTCTTTACGGTTCCATGAACCATGCTGGGCGATGACGGCATTGCCCTGATACTCGCTTGGAAACTGTTTGCCTGAATAAAACTTGAAGCCGAGGTTGGCACTGTGCGCCTGAAATTCGGCCACTGGTTTAGTCACTGCAGCAGGAGGCGTTTTGTTTTTCCAGTTAGGGTCGCGTGCATCACCACCGGCAAAGTACGGGAAACCAAAATGCAGGCCGGCTTTAGGTGCCGCATTTAACTCATCGTGCGGGATATCTGCGCCAAGCAAATCGACACCGTTATCGGTGAAAAACAGGGTGTTAGTGCCAGGCTGGAAATCCAGGCCGACTGAGTTACGTACGCCTTTGGCAAAGGTTTCCACCTGGCTACCATCCGGGTTCATGCTGATAATCGAAGCTTCAATACCGGTAGGGTCGCAAATATTGCAAGGCGCGCCAACCGTCACATAAAGCTTGTTATCCGGCCCGGTCGCAATATAACGCCAGCCATGGTGCGCTTTGTTGGGTAACTTGTCGTAGACCACTTCACGCATGGCTTTGAACGGTAAGGTCAAATCAAAATCCGGCGCGGCATAACGCGTGATACGGTGTTGTTCGGCCACATACAAATGGCCGTCAACCATGGCTACACCGTTACCAACTGTCAGGTCATCCAGAATCGCTACTACCTGGTCGGCTTTATGATCTTTGTTTCTATCGACCACCGCATACACTTTATTGCCACGCGTACCAACATACACGTTGCCATTGGTGCCCAGCGTCATCTGGCGCGCACCAGGTACTTCAGCGTATACATCTACTTTGAAACCATCAGGCACGCGTAATTTGCTCAGGTTGTCGCGTACATCCTGAATATCTGCCCAGGCAGAGATTGACAGGGTGGCAAATATCGAACCGATCAGACCTTTTATGAGTTGATTTTTCATCACGTTTATCCTCCTTCTCGAAAAGTATTGCATTCAATACAAGTGTGGTATGAGTAGTCTACTCAGGCTGAGGTTCGCTGATAAGTTTAAAAATATGAAATCATTGCCTATTTCTATGGCTTATTTGCTGAATAGAGACATTTGGGCGTATTATTTGTGCCTAATCAATCACATAGTGCAAGTATATGAGCAATTCTGAATGTTGGTACGCCCACGACCGGGATAAAACCATCGCGCTGTTATCCAGCCAGACACGCAGTGAAGGGTTTACACTGACTGCGCTGGATGGCGTCAAACTCATGCGCTGGAATCGATCGATTCCGCGTAGCCCGGTTTTTTACGAACCCAGTATTGTATTCGTTTGTCAGGGCCGCAAAATCGGCTATCTGGGCGGTGAGGTTTATCAATACAACCCGCAACAATTCCTGATTTTATCGGTGCCCCTGCCATTCGAGAGTGAAACCATCGCTTCAATGGAAGAGCCGTTGCTGGCGATTTCAATCCGTATTAATTTGGCCATGATCTCTGAGCTGCTATTGAGTGTTGAGCACGACACGCCCCTGAAAATTAATGGCAAGAGTGGCATCACATCCACACCACTGGACGCACGTTTATCTAACGCGGTGGTCAGACTGCTGGAATGTCTGCAATCGAAAACCGAAGCAACGGTACTCGGCCAGGCGATTATTCGCGAGATCCATTACCGGATCTTGCAGACATCGCAGGCCTCGGCCATTTTGGCGGCGCATAGCACGCACAATAATATGGGCAAGATCAGCAAAGCCTTGCGGCTGATCCATTCTGAATATGATAAAGAACTGAATGTAGACAAGCTGGCTTCGGAATCTACCATGAGTGTGCCTTCGTTTCATGCGGCGTTTAGGGATGTGACGGCTACTTCGCCTATTCAGTACCTGAAAATGACCCGTTTGCACAAAGCACGGTTACTCATGGTGCAGGATGGTTTAAGTGCCACCCTGGCGGCCAGCAAGGTAGGTTACGAAAGTGCGTCGCAGTTCAGCCGCGAGTTCAAGCGTATGTTTGGCAAAAGCCCGATGGAAGAGGTCAGTGCAGTACGTAGTGCACTGATTACTACCCCAAGTGATGTGGATGCCAGATATGTCACGGTGCAGCAGTAGACCCTAAGCGTGTGACAGGAAAACTCATAGCTTTAGGCAATCATTCAAGAAAAGCTGGCAATTATTTTTACAGTGATTCTTTTAGACTTTAATGGTGATTGCTGGGAAGCTTTGCTTCATTCCGGCATGTTAATTTGAAGTTTCAAGAAAAATATGGAGAACGCGACATGGCACTCACTTTTAAAACAGCCGCCTATGGGGTTCAAAACGCAACCACTCCGGTTGCGCCTATGAGCATAGACCGCCGTGAGCCTGGTCCGCACGATGTGCTGATTGATATTGCATATTGCGGTATTTGCCACTCAGACATTCATCAGGCCAGAAACGAATGGGGCGGCGGCTCTTTGTATCCTATGGTGCCGGGCCATGAAATCGTGGGCCGCGTCAGCAAAGTCGGCGACCAAGTGACTAAATTCAAGCTGGGGCAACTGGTTGGGGTCGGCTGTTTGGTCGACTCCTGCCGCCACTGCGAAGAGTGCGGTGCCGGTGAAGAGCAATACTGCGATGGTTCGGTGTTCACCTATAACTCAAAAGATCCACGCCATGGCGGCCTGACGTTTGGCGGTTATGCCGAGCGCATCACCGTTGATGAACATTTCGTGGTCAGCGTACCGGAAAACCTGGATACCAAAGCAGTTGCGCCATTGTTGTGTGCGGGCATTACCTTGTACTCGCCACTGAAACACTGGAATGTGCAACCCGGCCAGAAAGTCGGCATTATCGGCCTGGGTGGCTTGGGCCATATGGGTGTCAAACTGGCAGCCGCCATGGGTGCACATGTGGTGATGATCACTACCTCGGCCAGTAAAGCGGCAGATGCCACCAAGCTGGGAGCGCATGAAGTGCTGATTTCCAAAGATGCCGATGATATGGCAAAACATACTGCCAGCTTTGATTTGATCATAGACACGGTACCGGTGGCGCATGATTTGAATCCTTACATCGGCTTGCTCAAGCGCGATAAAACGATTGTACTGGTGGGACCGCTGGATCCGGTGGAAGTGCATGGCGCCAACCTGATCACCAAACGCCGCCAGGTGGCCGGTTCATTGATCGGCGGTATCGCAGAAACCCAGGAAATGCTGGATTTCTGTGGCAAGCACAACATCGTCAGCGATGTGGAGATGATCGATGCCAGCTATATCAATGAGGCTTACGAACGTATGCTAAAAAGTGATGTGAAATACCGTTTTGTGATTGATATTGCCTCGTTCAACGCTAGTGCGAAAGCGTAGTATTTAACAGGGCTCGCCAGGCAGGTGAAAGTGTATCAGGTGATTCAGGGCGTGATTGAAATTTCGCCTGCGTTTCTCTGTATTGGCACCTGTCTGTGGTGCAACCCTTGTTTAATTAAATATAAGAAATACCTGCTGCAGGCGGGAAGCAGAAGGCTGGTATAAAATGCAATACAAATCGGGCTCTTGGAAGGCATAAACGAAAGGTCGGTGTTAAGATGGATATCTGTTTATTTCCCACTTAGCAAATGCTTACAGAAAAACCTCCCCAGGGCCTGATATCACTGGTGATATCGATTCTTGCCTACATCTCCCTCACTCAAATTGACAAGGTGATGCACATTGGCCAGCAAGAGTCGCTGGTGGTTTCAATTATCTTTGTATTGTTGATCATCAACCTGGCATTCCAGCTGTCGTTCCAGGTCGAGTATGTTGCAGAACGATTGAAAGAGCCTTATGGCACCATGATTCTGACCATCAGCGCGGTCATTATTGAAGTGGTGATCATCGTCATGATGTTAAGCCATACCTCTTCTACCACGCTGGCCAGGGATGCGATTTATTCGGCAGTGATGCTGGATATCAATGGCATCCTCGGGTTATGTGCCATCGTTGGTGGTATCAAGTATGGCGAGGTGGAATACAACGTTAACTCGGGCAATACTTACATTGTCATGATCATGACGGCGTTGGGGATCTCGATGGTATTGCCGGCATTTTTACCGCCTGAGCACTGGCGAATGTATTCAATGTTCACCATCATCACCATGAGCGTGTTTTATGCGCTGTTTCTTAAAATGCAAACAGGCCGTCACCGTAACTATTTCAGCTACCGTGACCAGCATAATAAAGACGGGGTGGGCGATATGGTCTCCCGCAAAACCATCGTCGATGTCAGGCTGGCGATTGTGTATATCCTGGTAGGCATTTTGACCATCGGGCTGCTGTCTGAAGAGATGAGCATGCACATGGATTCCGGGCTGAGTGGTAGTGGTGTGCCGCCGATTGTCGCGGCGATCGTGGTGGCGATAATCGCTGCCAGCCCCGAGGTGTTGACTGCGCTGAAAGCCGCGGTGAATGACCGCATGCAAACAGTAGTGAATATTTCGCTGGGGGCAACGTTATCTACGGTTATCCTGACGGTGCCGGTGATCGAGGCGATTGCGCTGATCCAGAATAAACCGCTGATCGTCGGCCTGTCACCGACGCAAATGGTGATGACTTTTTTGACTTTGGTGGTGGCGACTATCAATCTGCATGATGGCGAAACCAATGCTATTGAAGGCATGACGCATTTTGTATTATTCATGGCGTTTGCCATGCTGGCAACGCTCGGGATGTAGTCAAAAATGCGATAAGAATTATGTTCTACAAGAAAATTTTGTAAAGATTAAGCGCTATCCAAACAGCGCTTGTATGAGTGACTGATGAGTACCCTTCTGGAATTACTTCAACAATACGGCCTGGTGATTATTTTCGCCAATGTCCTGCTTGAGCAGCTAGGCCTGCCACTACCCGCTTACCCAACGCTATTGCTGTCTGGCGTGCTGATTGCCAATGGGCAATACAGTATGGGCACTTTATTGGCGGTAGCCGTGATTGCCGCTTTGATAGCGGATTCCATCTGGTATATGGCTGGCCGTAAATACGGTAAAAAAGTGATGGGAAAATTATGCAAGATTTCACTTTCGCCAGATACCTGTGTCAGGCAGACAGAATCGCTGTACCTGAAATTTGGCCCGCCTGCCTTACTGGTGTGTAAATTTATTCCCGGCTTTGCTTCAATCTCCAGCGCGCTGGCTGGCTCATCCGGCACACGTTACCTGGTCTTTGTCATCATGGATGGCCTGGGTGCAGCATTGTGGGCAGGCACTGCACTCTGGCTGGGTACCTTATTCAGTTCTGCGATAGATGAGCTGATGCTGACATTAGTGCAAATGGGTAAGTGGGGCACATTGCTGGTGCTGGGGCTGCTGGCCGCGTTTATCGCGTATAAATGGTGGGACAGACAGCGGTTTATCAAAAGCCTGCGTATGGCACGTATCAGTATTGAGGAGTTAAACGAGATGCTGGATAAAGGTGCGGCGCCAGTGATTCTGGATACGCGTGCAGCACACCTGGTAGATGATGGCTGGATTCCAGGTGCGCAGTTTATTACGCTGGAAGACGTGGATAACCTGGTGCTGGATATCGATGCCGATGCACCTGTGGTGCTGTATTGCTCGTGCCCGAATGAAGTCACTGCTGCCAAAGTCGCCAAGAAACTGATCAATCGTGGCTATCGCAATATCCGGCCATTAACAGGGGGAATTGATGCCTGGCGTGATGCCGGTTATATCGTCAGCCTGCCGCCAGCAAAGGATGTGAATGTTTAATGTCGTTGGCATTGCCCTGAAGCGGCCATATACCTTTGTAGTAATGGCATTGCTGATCCTGATCGTCGGCACCTTGTCAGCCTTGCGCAGCCCGGTGGATATCTTTCCTGAAATCCGCATCCCGGTGGTGGCCGTGGCCTGGCAATACAGTGGCCTGCCGCCGGATGATATGGCCGGACGCATCACCACACTGTACCAGCGCAGTTTGACTACCACTGTCAATGATATTGAACATATCGAGGCGAACTCCTTTAACGGCTTTGCCATCGTTAAGATCTTTTTCCATGCCGGTGTCAATATTGCCACGGCCAACGCGCAGGTGTCGGCCATCTCGCAAACAGTGACCCGGCAAATGCCGACCGGTACCACGCCGCCACTGATCCTGAATTACAATGCTTCGACGGTGCCTATCTTGCAGATTGCCCTGTCCGGCAAAGGCCTCTCTGAACAAAACCTGGCTGACCTGGGTTTAAATGCCGTGCGTATCCGCCTGGTGACCGTGCCCGGCGCTGGCGTGCCATTCCCGTATGGCGGCAAAAGCCGGCAGATCCAGATTGACCTCAATCCACCGGCGTTACAGGCACGTGGGCTGTCGGCGCAGGATGTGTCGAATGCCCTGGCGGCGCATAACCTGGTCGTGCCGGTAGGGTCGCAGAAAATCGGCAGTATTGAATACACGCTGAACCTGAACAATGCTGCTTCCGACATTGATGAGCTGGCCAATATCCCGGTCAAGGTTGTCAATGGTGCCACCATTTATATGCGCGACATTGCGCAGGTGCGCGACGGTAACCCACCTCAGACCAATATCGTGCATGTCGATGGCAACCGTTCGGTATTGATGACCATCCTGAAAAATGGCGCGATTTCGACACTGGCCATTGTAGAGGGCATTAAAGACAAACTGGAAGAAATCAAGCCCAGCCTACCGGATACATTGATTGCCACGCCCATCAACGACCAGTCACTGTTTGTGCGCGCTGCGATTGAGGGCGTAGTGTTTGAAGGCGTATTGGCAGCAATTTTAACCAGCCTGATGATATTGCTTTTTCTTGGTAGCTGGCGTTCTTCGTTAATTATTGCGACATCGATCCCGCTATCGATTCTGGGTGCCATCATTGGTTTATCCATCGCTGGTGAAACGTTGAATATCATGACGCTAGGCGGACTGGCGCTGGCGGTCGGTATCCTGGTGGATGAGGCCACGGTCACCATTGAGAATATCAACTGGCATCTTGAGCAAGGCAAGCAGGTGGAGCAATCCATCCTCGATGGTGCGGCACAAATCGTGACGCCGGCTTTCGTCTCGCTGCTGTGTATCTGCATCGTGTTTGTGCCGATGTTTTTCCTGGAAGGCGTGTCGCGCTATCTGTTCGTGCCTATGGCAGAAGCGGTGATGTTTGCCATGGTCAGTTCATTTATCCTGTCGCGTACGCTGGTGCCGACCATGGCTAATTACCTGCTGAAACCGCATGTACACGGCGATGCGCATATGACCGTCAGCCGCAATCCTTTAGTGCGTTTCCAGCGGAGTTTCGAAGCGGGGTTTGAACGCATACGCTTGTCATATAAAGGTTTGTTAGCGCTGGCTATCCATCATAGCAAGCTGTTCATGTTCGGGTTCATGGCAGTCGTTCTACTCTCCTTTTTATTGACCCCGATGCTGGGCAGTAACTTTTTCCCGGCGGTGGATAGCGGACAAATCCTGATGCATGCGCGCGTACCTGTCGGCACCCGTATTGAAGAGACGGCCAATCGCTTTGCCAACATCCAGGCGACGATTAAAAAAGTCATTCCTGCCGATGAAATACTAACCATCGTCGACAACATTGGCATGCCTATCAGCAGCATCAATATGACGTATAACAACACCGGCGTCATCGGTACGCAGGATGGCGATATCCAGATCGCGCTCAAACCACATCATGCACCCACTGCGGGCTATATCCGCACCTTGCGCGAAACATTGCCCAAGCAATTCCCGGATACGACATTTTCGTTCCCACCGGCAGATATCGTCAGCCAGATCCTGAATTTTGGTTCACCCGCGCCAATCGATATCCAGATCCGCGGTGGCAAGCTGGCAGATAATTTTGAATATGCCCAGCAGCTGCTGGCAAAGATACGCACGGTGCCAGGCGTGGTCGATGCGCGTATCCAGCAATCGCGCAACCGTCCGGCATTTGACATCAACCTGGATAAAACCCGCGCACAGGAAATCGGCATCAGCACCCGGGATGTCACCAATAGTATGGTGATCAATATGGCAGGCAGTTCACAGGTATCACCGACTTACTGGCTAAACCCTGCCAACGGCGTGACTTATCCCATCGTGTTGCAAACCCCGCAATATCAGTTGGATAGTCTGAATACGCTGGCGAACCTGCCTATCAGTGGCAATAACGGACAGACGCAAACGTTGGGTGGCCTGGCGACGTTCAAGCGCAATAAAGGCAATGCGGTCGTCAGCCAATATGATATCCAGCCCATGGTGCAGATTCACGCCAGTACCCAGGATAGAGACCTTGGGGCAGTGGCTGCCGATATCCGCGAGATTCTGGAGAACAGCAAAGACAAAGTACCGAAAGCTGCCAGTGTGGTGATGCTCGGTCAGGCATACACCATGGACCATGCTTTTACCGGTTTGTTTTTCGGCCTATTGGGCGCCATCGTGCTGATCTACCTGTTGATTGTGGTCAACCTGCAATCCTGGAGTGATCCGTTTGTGATTATTACCGCTTTACCGGCTGCACTGGCCGGGATTGTCTGGATGCTGTTTATCACCTACACACCACTTTCCGTGCCAGCGCTTACCGGCGCCATTATGTGTATGGGCGTGGCGACCGCCAACAGTGTGCTGGTGATCAGCTTTGCCAGGGAACGGCTGGCTGAACTCCAAGATGCCACCGCCGCAGCCATCGACGCCGGCTTTGTGCGCTTCCGCCCGGTGCTGATGACCGCGCTGGCGATGGTGATCGGTATGACGCCGATGGCATTAGGCCTCGGTGAAGGCGGTGAACAAAATGCGCCACTCGGACGCGCGGTGATTGGCGGTTTGATTTTTGCCACCATCGCGACATTATTATTTGTGCCGGTGGTCTTTAGCGCCATACACAGGAAAACACACTTTACCCCTGTCAGCACCTCTACAGGAGAGACTCATGACCACTAATTCCCACCACGCTTCGCGCAGGTTAAAACTGGGCGGCTTGTTGCTGGCCTTGATCGCCGCAGGCATTGTCATGATTGGCATATCTACCCGCGCCAGCCATGATGACAAACTTAAAGACTGGACTGACAAGCAGGCGGTGCCTACCGTGAGTGTCAGCCAACCAGGTGGCGCGGTTGACGGCAATCAGCTTATATTACCGGGGCGCTTTGAAGCATTTTCGCGCGCACCGATTTACGCACGCGTCAGTGGCTACCTGAAAAACTGGAAGGTCGATATTGGAGGTTCAGTCAAAGCCGGGCAATTATTAGGCGAGGTGGAAACGCCAGACCTTGACCAGGAACTATTACAGGCAAAGGCTGACCTGGCGAGTGCACAAGCGAATGTTAGCTTAGCTGAAACCACAGCCAAACGCTGGCAGGATATGCTCAAAACCCAATCAATCGCGCGGCAGGAAGTCGATGAAAAACAAGGTGACTATTTAAGCAAGCAGGCGCTGGTAAAAGCATCTGAAGCCAATGTGCAACGCTTGCAGGCGCTCAAGAGCTTTGCCAGTATCACCGCACCGTTTGATGGTTCCGTGACTGCGCGTAATACCGATACCGGCGCACTCATCAATGCCGGCAGCAACGGCAGTACGGCATTGCCACTATTTGAAATCTCCAATACACGCAAGCTGCGTTTATATATCAATGTTCCGCAAAATTATGTCAGCTATATCAAACCTGGCGGTAAGGCAAGTTTCAGTGTGCCCGAATATCCGGACCGCAGCTTTGAAGCGACTATTCAGTCTACCTCAGGTGCTATTAATACTTCGTCAGGGACCACCCTTGTGCAATTGCTGGTAGACAATGCGGCAGGCAAGTTTTTGCCTGGCGGCTTTGCCAATGTAAACCTGCAAATAAAAGATGCGGCAGGCATGTTAAGTATTCCAGCCAGCGCGTTGATTTTTGACCAGAATGGATTGAAAGTGGCTACAGTCGGTACTGATAAAAAAGTGGCGTTGAAGACTATCACCATTGCGCGTGATCTGGGTAAAACCCTGGAAATCCAAACCGGGCTAACGGCCAACGACCAAGTGATTGAAAACCCGCCGGATGGTGTTACTGATGGCACACTGGTAAATATTGCCACCGCGCCTGACCAGTCGGCAAAAGAACACGCTAAACCAGTCAAATAATTCGAGTCAGTTAAATACGCAGGTCATTTTGGTTAAATTACGTATGGTTGGCTAATTAAATTAATTGTTTAATAGGTTAGGGCATGGCGTGGTCAACCGTACCTTTTTCCTGAGTCTCTGTACCTGGTATTCCGGTGCCTGGGTATTTAGCGTGCCAGAATTAACCAGATGCTTAATGAAGTGGCGGACAAGCTTAAAAACACATTGACCGCCGGGGGTAACCAAAACAGGTGGCCCCGCGGTTTTTCCTGTTGACCTAATGTCTGGCAGAATACAATAAACTGCATTGCAGACAGTAAAGCGGTAAGCGCGCCGATCGCGATAAAGCCGACACCTATAAACAATGAAGTAGTGCTTTGTGAATCGACAATCTTTGCATCTAGATTCATTAGCTTGATAAAAAGGCCAAAACGTTCAATGACAAATCCCAGCCCCATCAGAGCGATGGAGCTGCGCTGCCAGGCAAGTAACGTACGCTCGGCAGCAAAGTAAACGCGGGGGTCATCAAGATAAGACATGAGGGCATGCTCGCTATCACAGAAGAATCATGCCATTTTACGACTTATCCAGGTTGTATGCCCGGATAAGTCGTCTAGGTAAGGTGATTCGCTTGCAGTAGCTTTAAGTCGCTTATTGATTAAAGCAAATCCAAAGCATTAAACAAACAGGCTTATACCGAGGACTGCCAGAATAGCCACACCGATTGCTAAAATCAGGAAGATAAAGAAAAATACTTTTGAGATTTTAGCGGCACCGGACTCAACGCTGCGAAACCCCAGTGCCCCTGCAATGAGCGAAATAACTAAAAATATCAGCGCATAGTAAAGCATGTTCCGGCTCCTTTATAGAATATTAATATCAATATAATATTGATGGTAAATGTTTTAAATCTGTAGCCATCATAAGAGCTGGACCTTAGCTTGAGTATAGGATTTTTCTGGATTGCAGGTAAGAATCAGCCTACGGCAACGCCATACCTAATGGGCGAATTCTTTAGTAATCAGAAAACATCATGAAATCGCTGGATCCAGATTTAATGCGGTGATTGGAAGCATTTCACAATGGTTTTTCAGCGATATTCAGTATTTAGATTATCTGACAGCGCCCATTTATTTTTTGTCGGCAACGGTTTTATAAAACGAAGTCGAGTGCGCTAGATGATTGTCCTGGAGTGCGGTTGCCGGACAAAGGCGGTTTCAGCGTGGAAACAATATTAGCTGGCCTCTACAACAAAATAAACAGCCAGGGTATTTGGCAATGACCGTGGTATTCAGGCCTTATCTTCAGGACGCTGCCAATAACAGGTGGCGATATAATCCGCCGCTGATTCGCTAAAAGATGGCTTGCAAGAAGCTGGTTGTCAGAGTCCGGCTTGCTGGAAAAATATAACAACGCTAGAAGAAATATAACAATGTCTGATTATAAAAATCTGGTAATTAAAATTGTGTACTGGTCTGGAGTTTCACTGCTCCTCAAGCTGGCGTGGATTTCGTACGTATTGATCAGACTATTTCCGATCGCTGCCTTATCGCTAGTCAGCTTGATTTGGGTAATCTTCTTTTATTGAACAATCACTCATCCTCACTGAATGCATTATGAAAATCTTCCGCTGCTACAACTCCTTTGGCACGCATTATCTGTATAAAAATAATACCTTCCCTGGTCAGCTGACTTTCATTTGATCGTCTGCCTTCTCGTACATCCCCATTGGCGGTGAGGGGCATGCGGAATACTTCCTGGTGGTATCGGAGGCTCGCTTCACCTAAGCCTTTTCTTTTACATTTTTCCAGGTCTAAAACGGTGATCAGGTAATAGTTGGAACCTCTGGGATTGATCACGCGCTTCAGGTCAATTACCCCTAACCGCTCAGTTCCCTGTAGTACTGAAATCTCTTCGCCCGTCGCATCGAGTGTAATCGTGTAAGTTAAACCATCTTTGGCGACAAATTCATTCTTGTGCATATATAACGTCCTTCATTGCTGTTCGGCTAAAACAATTCTGCTCTTGAACTTCATCATACCTCAGGGTTATCTTGTATCCGCTTGTCCAAGTCATCATTTAAACGCTGATTACATAGGCATAAATGCAAATCCAGGTATTAAACTTTGAAAGCCAACTTGTTTTTATGTGAGCATTTGTTAATTAGTAGTAAACTGATTGTGAGCAATGTTTGTAAATTCAATCTGGATAAAGTTGCCAAGGACAACATCCATGACAGAAAAAGTATTCCTCAGTCTAGAAGGCATCAAAGTCAGCGATACCCAGTTTATTGCTGATGGGCAAACTTATGCGATTGACGCAGTGACTGCTGTCCAGCATGGATTAATAGAGCCGAGACGGACATTCCCTACCTTCTGCCTGCTATCGGGATCATTCCTGATGATTTTTGAGGATATCTTCATGTTTGTCGGCGGTTTTTCCATCGCGCTCGGCATGGTTGCCTGGTTCACTGCGCAGACCCTGTATGCTGTGGTCATTCACACTGCCGATGGTGAGAAACAGGCCTTAACCAGCCCCAATAGCAATGATGTGGATAGAGTCATCCGCGCACTGAATACCGCGATTATCAATAAAGGCTAAAATAAAAATAATTCAGGAACAACCTGGTTTTATTCATCGATTTACCTCTTCGACTAAAAAAATAGATTACCTGCCGGCTTTCTCCTGCGTTGCAAATTCTTTAAACTATTTTCACACAAGCTATGTCGCATAAAAACTGCGGTATATGATTACCAACAAGCCGGTAATTTATCTTGGGCCAATTGCACGCATTGGATGCAGGTAACTGGATGTGTGAAGAAATGGCGGCCTCTAGAATGGCGATGCAACTCAACATTTCACCACAATTATCTTGTACTATCCACGCTGAATTCGATTGGATTTGATTGAAGCGTTATAAATAAGAGCGGTGATGCAGCAGACTACAACTTCCAAAGCTATCTCATTTGATCCCGATAATACCGCGGTGGGATTTCGCGCGTATGCAGAGTTTGCTCCGGTGATGATATGGATGTCAGGCATTGATCGCCAGTTCAGTTGGTTTAATAAACGTTGGCGCGATTTTACCAATGGCAAGCAGGCGCAGGCTGGACACGAAAGCTGGGCTGCCAGCGTCCATCCGGATGATCTTGGGCAATGCCTGGCCACGATCACCCGGGCATTTGAATCCCATCAATCTTTTTCCATTGAATACCGTTTAAAGCGTGCTGACGGCAATTATTGTTGGATAGCCGATAAAGGAGCACCCAGCTATTCTAATGCAGGCGTTTTCACGGGATTTATCGGTAGCTGTATAGAAATTCAGGAATGCAAAGCGCTTGAGTCAAAGCTGGCAGAAGAGTCGGAAGCACTTCAACAGTTGCAACTTCAAAAAACGCTGATTTCAAACAAGGCTGAAACATTAACCCAGTTATACGAAACCATTCTCTCTGCCACGCCAGACTTGATTTACAACTTTGATTTTTCTGAACCAGAGCCACGCTTTTCATATGCAAATGAGGGCCTGGTGCAAATGCTGGGGCGGCCATTTGAGCAAATCGTTGGCAAGACCCTCAGGGAATTGGGTTACGAGGATTGGCATGCGGACATGCATCATAAGGAAATCGATGTTGTACGCTCCACTAAAAAGCCTATTCGTGGGGAAGTGGCTTTTAAAGGCACTTTTGGCCGCAGGGTCTATGACTATATATTTGCCCCGGTGTTTGACAGCACTGGCGAGGTGGTCGCTGTGGCGGGGACTACGCGTGACGTGACCGAAAGCCATAACACGCAAGAAATGCTTAAACAAAGCAAAGAGGCCTTGCAAGAGGCGGATTTACGCAAGGATGAATTCCTGGCGATGCTGGCGCATGAGTTAAGAAACCCATTGGCCCCGATCAGTGCCGCGACCCAGATCATGATACATAGCAATTTTGAAGAGTCGCGGGTACGCAAGTCGAGCCAGATCATTGAGCGTCAGGTAAAGCACATGGTTGGGCTGGTGGATGATTTATTAGATGTCTCACGAGTGACGCGCGGATTAGTGAGCATCGAAAAATTGCCCCAAGATATGGCGGCAGTCATTGCAAGCTCGTTAGAGCAAGTGCGTCCGCTGATTGAGTCCAAACAGCATGAACTTGTTGTCGAATTAACCCCAGAGCCTGCCATCGTGCTGGGCGACCACAAGCGGCTGGTACAAATCGTTTCCAATGTCCTCAACAACTCTGCCAAATATATTCAAGATAACGGCCGGATCAAACTCACCATGGGTATCGAAAATGGTGGTGTGATTATTACCGTTTCAGATAATGGCATAGGCATCCTGCCCGAAGAGCAAGCGTCGATATTCGAATTGTTTGCCCAGGCAAAACGCAGCGCAGACCGTTCCCAGGGCGGGCTGGGGATAGGTTTGGCGCTAGTGAAAAGCATGCTGAAATTACATGATGGTACTGTCAGCTGTTTCAGTGAAGGGTTGAACAAGGGAAGCGAGTTCAAGATTACCTTGCCTTTGTGGAAGGAAAAAGTGTTGCGAGAGAATGATATGAACGCAGTTGAATTAAAACAAGAGAAGAAAATATCCGTACTGGTGGTGGATGACAATATAGATGCGGCTACCACATTAGCTTCTTTTATTGAGCTCTATGGTCATGAAGTCCTGGTTGAACATGACTCCCTGCAAGCGCTCAAGCTGATAGAGTCAACGTTGCCGTTGATCTGTGTGCTGGATATCGGCTTGCCAAAAATGGATGGTTACGAACTGGCGCAACGTATCAAAGCCAATAAAGCAATGGCGCATGCCACGTTGATTGCGGTCACCGGCTATGGCAGGGAAGAGGATAAAAAGGCTGCATTCCTGGCAGGGTTTGATCACCATCTGGTCAAGCCGGTGGATTTTGAAGTGCTGATCAAGCTGATCAATGAAGCCGCAGATAAAGCGACTTCGACGCTGACATCAGAGTAATAAAACCAGGTTTGAACATTATTCACTATTATTTGCCATCAACTTCTCCATTTTTTCAATAAATACCTTTTAAGCATAAAGAAAATCCTGTTTAAGCAGTTAAAGAGTCATGGTCTATCATTGTGAGAACAATCCATGATTTCAATTTCAATCAACATAAAGATGGATTCGATAGACGGGTCTGCTTCCCGAGCTTGCGTTAGGGCATGGCATTTGCCAGTTTAATTTCCACAACTATATTGAAGTAAATATTGTCTAGTAAAATATGGCTGCTGCAGGCTGCTAAAACAGAGATCTGCAGCCAGCAGACATTTCACGTTGGGAGGATTTGCCATGCCAGTTGCCCATGATGAAGACTTTTTGGACTTTGCTTTACTTTCACAGTTTTCATTGAATAAAATTCAAGACTGGATCACCTGGATTAACGCGGCCGGCGACATTGTTTATGTGAATGAAGCCGCTTACACAGCGCTTGGCTATACCAAAGAAGAGATTTATCAACTAAAGATTTTCGATATTGACTTGAGTTACACGCCTGAAATTTGGGCTGCCCATTTGGAGAGGCTAAAAGCGCTGGGCTCCCGGACATTTGAAACCAAGCACCGCAAAAAAGATGGCCAATCCTTACCGGTTGAGATCAACTCCAATTACATTGAGTATCGTGGCCAGGAATATAATTGCGCGATAGTGCGGCCTATCGTTGAGCGCAAGCGGGCCGAGACGCGTGAGCATATTAAAAACCATGTGCTGGATCTGGTGGCTCACAACGCCCCGTTGAAAAGTATTCTTGCGTATCTGGTACGTGGTGTCGAAGAAGAGAATCCTGAACGTTTATGCTCCATCCTGTTGCTGGACAAGAGTAAGCAGTTCCTGAAAAACTATGTCGCCCCCAGCTTGCCTGCGGGATATTCTGCGGCGATAGAGAATTTAAAAGTAGGCCCCAATATAGGCTCGTGTGGCACCGCTGCCTTTGAGGGCAAACCGGTCTTTGTCGAGAATATCCAGACCGATCCACGCTGGGAGGGTTACAAACAACTCGCTGCCGATTATGAGCTGGCTTCCTGTTGGTCAGTTCCTATTATTGTGGATCACAATGACGTGGTGGGCACCTTCGGGATTTATCACAAAACCCCGAAAACGCCTTCGGCCGCAGATATTGAACAACTGGAATACCTTTCTAACCTGGCCCGCATCGCCATTGAGCGCCACCGCACCGCAGAAGAGTTGCGACTATCGGACTCTATCTTTAAAAATACCAGCGAAGCCATGCTGGTGCTGGATATCAATGGCATCATCATCGCAACTAATCCTGCATTTACCAAGATATCCGGGTATACCTCTGCGGAAGTGGTCGGCCATCATCCTGTCACCTTCGGCTCGCCACGGCATGACCAGGATTTTTATGATGCTATCCGCAAAGACCTTCATGAAAACGGTTCATGGCGAGGAGAGATATGCGGCATTAAAAAAACCGGCGAAGAATACATCAACTGGGTCACCGTGAATACCACCAACGATGACAAGGGCCGGCCGTTCAGGCGGGTAGTGCTGTTTTCCGATATCACCGAAAAAAAGAAACATGAAGAACGCATCTGGTATGAAGCCAATTACGATGCACTGACGCACTTGCCCAACCGCCGCCTGTTTCAGGAACGTTTGCAGCAAGAGGTTTTACGCGCCAATCGCCTGGGCACCAAAGTGATCCTGCTTTACCTGGACCTCGATGGTTTCAAGGAAGTCAATGACGCCCTCGGTCATCAGGGCGGTGACCAATTATTGATCGAAGTCGCGCGGCGGCTCAATGAAGTGATCCGGGTGACTGACTGCACTTCCCGTCTGGGTGGCGATGAGTTCACGGTGACTCTGGTGGATGTGCGCGAGTATCAAACCGCCATCAGGGTCGCGACTTCGATTCTTGAGTTGTTGCAGGCGCCAATCATGGTCGATACACATGCCACTTATATTTCAGCCAGCATCGGCGTCACCGTCTATCCGGACGATGCCACGGATGCCTCCAGCCTGATTAAAAATGCCGACCAGGCGATGTACGAAGCCAAAAAATCAGGCCGCAACCAGTATTCTTTTTACACCCAGGAAATGCAATTGCTGGCGAACCGTCGTACCGAACAAAAGCGTGAATTGCGTCATGCTTTGCTGAATAACGAGTTCCAGATTTATTATCAGCCGGTGGTCGATCTTAAAACCGGCAACGTGACCAAGGCCGAAGCGCTGATCCGCTGGCAACACTGTAGCTTGGGTATGGTCAGCCCGGCCGAGTTTATCCCTCTGGCTGAAGAAACCGGCCTGATCCATGAAATAGGCAGCTGGGTATTGATCGAGAGCCTGGCGCAGGTTCTCAAATGGCGCACCCGATTTCACCCCGATTTCCAGATCAGCGTCAATTTATCGCCTACGCAATTTAAAAACACTACTTATTTCGATAGATGGTTCACCTTGCTTGATTCTACAGCCGATACCAGCAATTGCCTGTGTGTCGAAATTACCGAGGGCGTGTTGCTGGACGCTTCCCAAAAAACGGCCAAACAACTCATGCGTTTTCGCGAAGCGGGGATAGAAGTCGCCATCGATGATTTTGGCACCGGTTATTCTTCGCTGGCATACATCAAACGTATCGATGTCGATTACCTGAAAATAGACCGTACTTTCATCACCAATATCGCCGCTGAATCCACCGATTTCCCGCTGGTAGAAGCCATCATCATGATGGCGCATAAGCTTGGCCTGAAAGTGATTGCAGAAGGCGTGGAAACCGAGGCGCAATTGGCACTATTGAACAGCATGGGCTGCGATTACATCCAGGGTTACTTTTACTCAAAACCTTTACCGCAGCCGGATTTTGAGGCATGGCTTTTGGCGAGGAAAAGTTAACCGTTTGCCGTTGCAGTTTGATGTTGGCAGGTTGAAGCGTATTGACAAAAAGCTTGATCGTTAATAAGTGCAGTTAACCGGTAGTTAACGATTGAATTTTTGTAATGCATTGATATTTATTGATGTTTTATATCTTGCATGATGTTTGTTCGCTTTGGAAAAAGTTGAATTCGCTCCAGGTGTATCCTTTTTCTATCCATTGTTTTTGTTTGAAACAACGATAAACAATAGTACACTCTGATGTTTATAATTCAGTAATAAAGGTTGTTATGGTCAGTCACCATGAAGAGCAGTTTAGCGAACCTGATCGTATTTCGGCCTTACGTAAACTGCTTATCTTAGACTCCCCTTACGAGGCTGTTTTTGATGCCATTGCATTGCTGGCTTCCCAGGTTTGCGGGATGCCAATCGCCCTGATCAGCCTGGTAGATAGTGAACGACAATGGTTCAAGGCACAGGTTGGGTTAGAAGGCGTCAGGGAAACCAGTCGTGAACTGGCTTTTTGTTCGCATACCATCCGCGAAAATAGTGTGATGGAGATCAAAGATGCAACCAAAGATAGCCGTTTTCTTGATAACCCGCTGGTCACAGGCCATCCAAATATTGTTTTCTATGCGGGTGCGCCGATTGCCCTGCCGTTAGGGGAAAAGATTGGTTCTGTGTGTGTGATTGATACTAAACCAAATGCACTGAATGACATGCAGAAGCAGGTATTGACTGGTCTGGCAAACATTACAACGAAAGCTTTGCTTGCGAGAAGAATTTCCCTGCAAGAGTTGAATAAATTAACAGTTCATAATATGGATGAGCCTATTTAGCTTAATCACCAACGCTCTGCATTCAATCTGCTACGCTGACTAATCACCAGTTCAATCACGGTTAATAGGGCAACTATTCTGTGATTCCTTTAATTCCATCCTGAATAACTATATATAACCTGTGGCTAAGTCACACTTCTTACTCTCGCCTGGCTCAACCGTTAGATATTATGACTACATGTACTCGGATTTTTGAGTACAGCTCTTTTTTGATCCTGTTTCAGGATTGCGCGGTTACTGGCCATACGCATTCACTATCTGTGACACAAATGAAAGCGTCGGCATTATTCTCCATCACATATCCACCGGTAAAGTCACCGAAAGAGGGGAGTAAAGTCATATGGAGCTGGTGATGAAAGCATGGCAAAATCAAACGTTGCCGACCTTTGCCGACCAAGCGGAAAGTAGGGTGTATATGCCCGGCAATGACATGATGTGTAGGATGAGGTGCGGGAATATGTTGCAACGCCAAATCGCCAATCAGGTAAGGCTCATCCACTGTTTCAATATTTAAGTCTGCTGGCGGGTCGCCGGCATTTTTGTCATGATTGCCGCGCACCAGGAGACACTGCATGGATGGATGCTGCGCGCGCCACTGGCGTAAAGCAGTCAAAGTGGCCGGTGCATGCGACTTGGGTGCATGCAGGAAATCCCCCAGGAAAATCAGTTGTTTGGTCGGATAAACAGACAGCAACGCGTTCAGACGTTGCAGGTTTTGGGTTGTCGTGCCTTGCGGAACTGGCTGACCTAATGCGCGATAGGCCGCTGCCTTGCCGAAATGCGCGTCCGCGATCAATAGCGCCTTTTGCTGCGGCCAGTAGATAGCTTTGTCGGCTAGCAACAGCAAATTCGTAGAACGAATGTTTAAAGGTAGTTCACTATTCATTTATTACGTAAATTTTCTCAAAATCCGTGTCGCGCTTTAGGCGGAATAATGCCAGTGCGGCGTCGTTTTGGATTCGTTCTAGTTTCATTATCTGGTTCCATAGGCAAGCCGGTTTTGCGTACACGCTCACGTTTTTTAGTCACTTTCTCCTGCACATTAAACTTTGCCTGTGCATTGACGGTTTCTTCCGGGATATAGCCACCAGCACCTGCGGCTTTCTCCAGGTCAGCGACCATACGTGAAATGCGGTCAGCCAGTTTTTCCGAGCTGCTGCTTTCGCGGAAGCGTTCGACCAGTAAAGGAAAGGCAAACGGTGTTGGCCTTTTGATATGCATTAATTGTATTTGCTTGCCTTGCAGATGTTGCAAGGTGGCGGACAAGCGCGCCATCTCCAGCTCCTGTTGCAGCACTTCTTCCTGCGCTTGTGTCAGCAATAAATTATTGGGATCGTATTTGCGAAATACATCGAAAAACAGGCTGGAGGAGGCCTGCACTTGCCTGGCGCTTTTATGTGCGCCGGGAAAACCGGCAAACACCAGGCCGGAAATACGTGCGATTTCGCGGAAACGTCTTTGTGCCAGCTCGCCCGCATTCAGGCTGCCGATCACGTCCGGTAGCAGATCGTCGGTTGTGAACATATCTTTTGTTAACACGGTATCCCAATCCACCGGCGTGGCGGAAAGCAATTCCAAGCCATAATCATTCACAGCGATGGAGAATGTGTTCGGCTGGTGCTTGCCGGCACGCCAGGCCAGTAAGCTGGCTAAACCCAAGTGAACGCTGCGCCCGGCATAAGGGTAAAGGAACAAATGCCAGCCTTCGCGCGAATGCATGGCTTCGGCCAGCAAGTTTGCATTGGTCGGCAACGCGGACCAGTTACTTTGTACCTGCAACAAAGGCTTGATCATCTGCATTTCCGGGCCGTCAAAATGGCCGTGCGCCGCCGCATCCATACGCGCTACCATCGCATTGGCAAGCTCGGTCGAAAGCGGCAGGCGCCCCCCATTCCAGCGTGGAACAGCGGCCTTTTTACCGGTGGCTTTACTCACAAAAGCAGTCATTTCATGCACGCGTACCAGTTCCAGCAGGCGTCCCCCGAACAGGAAGTGGTCACCGGGTTTGAGCCGGGCAATAAAGTTCTCTTCCACCGAGCCTAAACTTTTACCTGATGCCCCCTTGCTCCAGAATTTAACTACCATGCTGGAGTCACTAACGATGGTGCCTACACTCATGCGATGACGTCGCGCTAACTGCGCATCCGGTACATGCCAGAGGCCGTTCTCGTCTGGGATTGCGCGGCGGTAATCCGGGTAAGCAGTCAGTGATTCGCCGCCGTGCCGCACAAACGCGAGCGCCCAGCGCCATTCCTCATCGGTTAAATGACGGTATGCATAACAACTGCGCACTTCCGTCAGCAAATCGTCCTCGGTAAAGCCACCGCCCAGTGCAATTGTCACCAGGTGCTGCACCAATACGTCCAGGGGTTTTTGCGGGGATTCACGCGGCTCTACATTGCGTGCGGCGATTGCATCCTGCGCGGCTACCGATTCGATCAGCTCCAGGCTATGCGTAGGCACCACGGTCAGGCGCGAAGCGCGTCCGGGCGCATGGCCGGAACGACCTGCCCGTTGCATCAGTCGTGCAACGCCCTTGGGCGAACCGATCTGTAATACACGTTCCACCGGCAGGAAATCCACGCCCAGATCCAGGCTGGAGGTACAGACCACCGCCTTGAGCGTGCCATCTTTCAGGCCGTTTTCTACCCATTCACGTACATTCCTGTCCAGCGAGCCGTGATGCAGCGCAATCAACCCCGCCCAATCCGGCCGCGCTTCAAGCAAGGCCTGGTACCAGATTTCGCATTGCGAACGGGTATTGGTAAAAATCAGGCTATTCGGGCTGGATTCGATCTGTTCAACCACCTGCGGTAGCATACGCAAACCCAAATGTCCGGCCCAGGGGAAACGCTCAATGCCAGGCGGTAACAAGGTGTCGATCACCAAATGCTTCGCCAGCTTGCCTTGTACTAATACTGGTTTTGATTGTTCTCGACTGGGTGCGCCTGGATCAGATTTACCTATAGTCGATACGTCGGGAATCAGCACATCCATGGCATGCTGCAAATTACCCAGCGTTGCTGATAATCCCCAGGTAATTAATGCTGGCTGCCAGCGTCGCAGCCTCGCCAGGGCCAGTTGCAACTGCACACCACGTTTGTTGCCGATCAACTCATGCCACTCATCCACCACGACCATTTTCAGGCCGGCAAAAGTGTCGGCTGCATCGGGCCGCGTCAGTAACAGGGTCAGGCTTTCCGGCGTGGTGATCAGCGCGGTCGGCAGGCGTTTGGATTGCCGTGAACGCTCGGCACTATTGGTGTCGCCAGTACGTAAACCGATGCTCCAATCAAGGTTTAATTCATTCACTGGCGCAATTAATGCACGCTCGGTATCGGCGGCCAGGGCACGCATGGGCGTGATCCATAACACGGTCAGCGGCTGCATCACCACTTTTCGTTTGGCAGGTTTTTCGGTAGTAGTCTCTGAATGGTTAGATGCCTTCGGTTTTTTTAGAGCGAAACGCTCAATCGCCGCCATCCATACTGCATAGGTTTTACCGGCACCAGTAGTCGCGTGCAACAGGCCGGATTGACCTCGCGCGACCGCTTGCCATACTTGCTGCTGGAATGGAAACGGCTGCCATTGATGTTCAGAAAACCATTGCCGGCTTAACTGGAAAGCACTACGTTTTGGCTTTTCACTGGCATCATCGGGCCTCAGCGTCAACTCTGCGTTAGCTTCCAGGGTCATGGCAAAGCCGCTTCTTCTTTAGTTTCAGGGCGTGAAACTTGTGGCAACAATGCCTGCAAGGTCTGTAGTGTGTCGGCTTCTGCCACCGGCTTATCCTGCCGCCAGCGCAGCATACGCGGGAAGCGTACCGCAATGCCGCTTTTATGGCGTCCGCTTAAAGAAATACCTTCAAAGCCTAACTCGAATACCAGGGTCGGTTTTACGCTGCGCACCGGGCCAAATTTTTCAACCGTGGTTTTACGGATAATCGCATCCACCTCACGCATTTCGGCATCGGTGAGGCCGGAATAGGCTTTGGCAAATGGCACCAGTTTCCGTTCTGGATTACCCTGGTCACTATCCCACACGGCAAATGTATAATCGGTATACAGGCTGGCGCGGCGGCCATGGCCGGTCTGCGCGTAAATAAGTACAGCATCTGCGGTGTAAGGTTCTATCTTCCACTTCCACCACACGCCTACATCTTTGGTCCGGCCAATGCCATATTGCGCATCCTTGCGTTTGAGCATAAAGCCTTCCACACCCAGTCTACGCGAGGCTTCGCGTTGGCGGTCCAGGTCTTGCCAGCTGTCACCCGTGACTAGAGGCGATAGTTGCAATTGCGGCTGGTCGCAGGTCAGAACAACCTTCTCCAGCAGTTCGCGGCGGGCGGATTGCGGTTGTTCGCGCCAATCCTCACCCTGCCATTCCAGCAGGTCATAAGCCAGGATCACCACCGGCAGGTTTTCAAGGATTTTGATAGTTAACGTTTTACGGCCTATGCGTTGTTGCAGTAGGGCAAATGGTTGAACCTGTCCTTGTGTCCTTTTGGGCAAAGGCTGGTCGGCGATTTGATCTTTTATCTGCTCTGGGTCAACTTCTATATCAGGTGCAGGCGCATGTTTCCAGACCACCAACTCGCCATCGATCACCGTGCCATCCGGCAGTGCATCGGCCAGCACATTCAATTCGGGGAAACGGTCAGTCACCAGTTCCTCACCGCGCGACCACACCCATAGCTGGCCGTCGCGTTTGACCAGCTGCGCGCGGATGCCGTCCCATTTCCACTCCACTAACCAGTCTTGCGGGCTGCCAATCGCAGTTTCAAATTCGTCAGTCGGCAACTGTAAAGGATGCGCGAGGAAAAACGGGTAAGGCTGGCCTTCGCTACGCTCGTCACCCTCTGCATTCACTGGCGCAACCAGTTTTAAATAATGCTCTGCAGTCGGGCGGGCTGCAAGGTCGGTATAGCCAACCAGGCGCTGGGCAATGCGTTTTGCATCTATGTCTGCCACCGCAGACAAGGCACGCGTGACCAGCAGTTTCGAAACACCAACGCGGAAACTGCCGGTGATCAGTTTGATGCAGACCAGCTTGCTGCGCTGATCCAGTTGCTGCAATAACGGTGTCAATTGCAGGGTCAACACGTCTGGCGCCAGGCCACGCAGCGGGAGTAGTTTGTTTTCTATCCACGTGGCCAAACCTTCTTCTGACGTATGCGCGGATTCAGGTAACAGCAACGCCATGGTTTCCGCCAGGTCGCCCACCGCATGATAGCTTTCCTCGAACAACCATTCCGGAAGGCCGGATACTGTCAGCGTCAATGCACGCAAAAGCTTGGTAGGGACCAGTTGGCGGGGACGGCCGCCAGCGAGGAAATACACAGCCCAGGCTGCGTCGGCAGGAGAGGCTACCAGGAAATAATCGCGTAAGGCAGCCAGTTTGGCATTGCTGCTGGTGGTGGCATCCAGCCTGCTATATAAGTCGGCAAACGCTTTCAAACGGTCGCCTTTGCAATATTCATAGGGTCGCTGCCTTCAGTCTCAGGCGGCAGCTCGGCTTCGGGTGGTAAAGCTGCTTCCGGCGCTGAGGCGGTTGCTGAAGATTCAGGTGACAGGTCGCTTTCCGCTTCAGCCGCTTCTTCCCCATACTCGGTGACAAACCCTTGCGCATCCAGGCCTTGCTCGCATAACCAGCGCACCATTGGGTGCACCTGCCCATGCGTGACAAATACGCGTTCTGCGCCTGTGGCTTGTATCGCAGTTTGCAAACCAGGCCAGTCTGCATGATCAGACATAATAAAACCGCGGTCTACACCACGGCGTCGGCGAGTGCCGCGTAACTGCATCCAGCCGCTGGCAAACGCATCCGAATAATCACCAAAGCGTTTGATCCACGGTGTGCCTTGTGCCGAAGGCGGCGCCAGCACGATACTTTTGCCTATCAGTGATTTGTCCTGCATGTCGCCGACATATTTGGTAGCAGGCAGGTTGACACCCGCTTCACGATAAACTTTGTTTAACGGCTCGACCGCGCCATGGACCAGGATAGGGCCAATGTGCGGGTTAAGCCCGGAGAGTAAGCGTTGCGCTTTACCGAAAGCGTAGCAAAACAGCACGCTGGCACGATTGTTGTCGGCATTGCTTTGCCACCATTGGTTGATGTCGGCAAAAATTTCATCCTGCGGCTGCCATTTGTAAATCGGCAGGCCAAATGTCGATTCGGTAATAAAGGTATGGCAGCGCACGCTTTCAAACGGCGCGCAGGTGCCGTCAGGTTCCACTTTGTAATCGCCTGAAGCTACCCATACTTCACCTTTGTATTCCAGCCTCACCTGGGCAGAACCCAGCACATGTCCGGCGGGATGCAGGCTCAGCTTCACACCATGATGATTGATGGCTTCGCCATATTCCAGCGTCAGCAGGTTAATATCTTCACCCAGCCGTTTGCGCAGGATGCCTTCACCAGCCGCCGCAGCCAGGTAATGCGAGTGACCAGTGCGCGCGTGATCGCCATGGCCGTGCGTGATGACGGCGCGTTCTACTTGCCGCCAGGGGTCAATGTAAAAGTCGCCGGGTGGGCAATACAAGCCTTCGGGACGGGCTACCACAAGTTCCATGAGGTTAAATCCAACGCTATCCGGATGATTAAATATGGGGATATGACAGTACTAATACAATTTCATTCTGCATGCCGAATAAAAAACCAAACATTAGAAATCCCAGTCTTGAGGTATAAACAACAAATAGATTGTTAGATTAATCATTGATTTAAAGACTGACTGAGCGCCAACTGCCTATTATGTTCTACTGCTTTTTGATCGTGCTGGGGTTCATCGGCCACTATCTGACGCGCTGAGTAGCGCAGTCAGCGAGGGAGTTGTCGGTCAGCGTCTGTTTGAGTTCCGCGGTGGCTTGCGAAGTGTGCAAGCCGCTAGGGCGAGTTTCGTTGGCCGCCTACTTTTAGTCCGGCAGAGCAACGGACGAAAGTCCTAGGCCGAGCAACGCAGGGAGCAAGCGGAAGCTAGGGTGCCTTTTCTTTTGGTTACTTCTTCTTTGGGCAAGCAAGGAAAAGTAACTCGCCTAGAGGCGAAAGAAATAATGAATATCTGAAGAACGCCTATCCATGCTTACCCTTTATTCAGCTAAGAGATGTTTTTCTCCAGCTCTTTCAGTCGCGCTTCCAGGGCGGCAATCTTCTGGTCACGTACCTGAATTGCCGGTATCACATCCTCTACTTTCAAGAGTTTCGGAATATGTTTAGGGCAATTCGCATCCCAGGCCTTGATGGTAAACACGATCACGCGCTCAACCCTGGCCGGGTAATCGGGTGAAGAAACGCGCGCGATTAACGCCTCATCGCCGGTCACAATCTTTGCCTCTCCCCAGATTTTGACGCGTTGTGTATTGGCATAATCCATCAGGAACAGCTGTGCCTTTGGGTTTTCATCCAGGTTGCCCGCCGTGATGTATTGCTTGTTACCCGCATAATCGGCAAACGCCAGCGTTTGCTCATCAAGCACATGCAGGAAACCTGGCGGACCGCCGCGATGCTGCATGTAAGGTTGCCCCTCTGCATTGGCCGTGGCAATGTACATACTGGTCTGCGCTGCAATAAAGTCGGCCAGCACTGGTGTCACGCGCGATTCCCAACCGCGGGTGCTTTCGAATTTTGCATAGCCAGCTCTCGAGCCCATTTCTTCCTGTCTGGCTTTTACTGCCGACGTGAACACGACGTCACTGGGGTTTATCAATGTTGAAGCGAATGATTCAGTCATGATCTTCTCCTCTGCTTGTTTACTGATGGACGAATTTTAGTAAATAATACGAAGGAGAGAATCAGGGTTAGACGCAATACATTATTTCGCCCACAGAAATATTGCAGGTGAACATGTCGTTAATGAGTGTATAAGAGAAACGTAGCAAGGGGAGAAATACTATCGACCAGTTTCATTTAATGCGGGTGTTTGCCAGCGTCGCCGAAGAGGGCGGCTTTGCGGCTGCTTCTCGCAAGCTGGATATTTCCCCGGCGGCAGTCACGCGTGCAGTGGTGGCGCTCGAAGAGCAATTAGGCGCCAGGCTATTGCAAAGAACCACACGTCATGTGCGTTTCACCGATGCCGGCCGTCAGTATTACGAAAATGTGCGGGCTATCCTGGTCAGCATTACCGAGGCGAATGAAGCGGTCGCTGAAAGTAATGCCACGCCGCGCGGCACGCTTTCAATCACAGCACCGGTGATGTTCGGGCGCATGTTTGTCATGCCTTGCCTGATCGATTACATGCAACGTTATCCGCAGGTAAAAATGGTGGCTAACCTGGTAGACCGCGTCACCAACCTGGTCGATGAAGGCATGGATGTCGCGATACGTATCGGGCATTTGCCCGACTCCGGGCTGCGTGCGATCAAAGTGGGAGAAGTCCGCCGGATACTTTGTGCATCGCCAGCCTATCTTGAAAAATCCGGCACGCCCAGGCAACCTGCTGACTTATCCAAACATTCCATTATTTCATCAAGCGCCGTTTCACCACATACCGAATGGCATTTTAAAACCAATCATGAACCGTTACAGGTGCGTATGGATCCACGCCTGACCGTCACCAGCAATGATGCAGCACTGGCGGCGGCCATCGGTGACTTAGGCATCGCACGCCTGCTTTCATATCAAGTGTGGAACGAGGTTGAAACAGATGCTTTGCGCATGATTCTTGAAGGCTACGAAGAAGAACCCTGGCCGGTGCATGTCGTACACAGGGAAGATAAATTGGGCTCCTCCAAAGTGCGCAGTTTCATAGACTATGTCGTTGAGTATTTGCGTGCTAACCCAAAGTTAAATCCTTAGCGATATTGCGCCTGGCGAAACAATCCATTTCGCTATAAGTGGTTTTTCCTGTTGCCTTCAATCCCTAGAATCCGGGTTGTCAATCAACGACATAACCGATCAAAGGAGAGCAACATGAAAGCAGCCATCATCATTTTTTCCGACCCCACCCATGGCGGTGAAGAAGCGCTTGGCCGCGCATTCAACGGCCTGGCAGCCGCCTATGATTTTAAGCAGAAAAACATAGAAGTCTCTGTTTATTTTCAGGGCACCGGCACGCGCTGGGTCAGTCACCTGAACAAAGTAGGGCATCCTCTATATCAACTGTATTCCGCGGTTTCTGATGTGGTCGCGGGTGTTTCATGTGGTTGCGCGGATGTGTTTGGTGCCAGGGACGAGGCAGAAAAGCATGGTTTCGATCTGGTGACGGATAACAGTGTGCCGGGCACGTCTGGTTTAACCAGCATCGCCAAGTTATCCGGCGACGGCTACACGATCTTCAATTTCTGATCAGTGCAATTCTGTAACTGGCACCTGAAATGATGGTGCTAGTGATCTGTTAAAAAATAGCTGCGATTTATCCGCAGCATCTCGCTTCAAGTCTTTACATAAACTTAATCTGATTATTGTTACAATAAAAACTGATTGTTGTTACAATAAAATCCATGAGTGATGAAGACAAGAAAAATGGTGGCAAAAGACCTGGTGCAGGGCGCAAGCATGGCACCGGTACTTATATGGAGGCGACCAGTGTCATCCGTGTGCCAGACAGCCAAAAGCCAGTGATTGCCAGCTTTCTGGAAGCCTATGCCAAGAAACAACGCCTGCGCCAGATGGAAGGTAATCTGGATAGTGTGGGCGAATTTGCACAGGTAGCCGAAGCGCTGGATAGCTTAAGTTTGCCGCTCTACCAATCCAAAGTGCCCGCCGGTTTGCCATCTCCGGCGGATAGCGATGAAGAGACGCGCATGGACCCGAATGGCTATTTGATCCAGGACCCGGCTAATACCTTTTTTGTCACTATCCAGGGCGAATCCATGATCGAGGCCGGGTTGTTGCCTGGTGATAAAGCGATTGTGAATAAAAGAAAACAGGCATCGATAGGCGATATCGTGCTGGCGATGATTGATGGCGAATTCACCATCAAGACCTTAGCCAAACAAAAGAACGGCGACCCCAAGTTATTGCCGGCCAACTCTTCAGGTACATATGAACCTATCCTCATCCAGGGCAGAATGCAATTCGCAATCTGGGGCGTGGTGACCGGTTCTTTCAGGAAGTTTTAATCATGACACGCAAAAACATTATTTCTGCAAACTGGATGGATACGATGTGCCGCGCGAATGGCATCAACATCCACTATTTAAGAACGGGTGGCGGAGACAAACCAACGTTAATCGCGCTGCATGGCTTAACAGGTAGTGGTGCGTGCTGGTCGCAATTGGCGCGTGAGCTGGAAGAGCACTTCGACATCATCATGCCTGATGCACGCGGCCATGGATATTCCAGCGCGCCACAGCATGGTTATACCTATCACGACCATGCCAATGATGTAATCGAACTGATCAGGACGCTGGATATTAAATCGCCCTACCTGCTTGGTCACTCGATGGGCGGCATGACGGCGGCAATGGTTGCCAGCCGGTTGGGTTTCGCTGTCAGTGGCATTATCCTGGCCGACCCTACTTTTGTCAGCCCTGAATGGCAAAACCGCGTGTACGAAAGTGATATGGTTGAGCAACACCGGCAGATGTTGAAATCCACCAAAGAAGAGTTATTCAGGGAAGCCAAAACCAGGTACCGCTATCGCTCATCGGAAGTGATCGAATACATTGTGCAGGCAAGGTTACGGACCAGCGAGAATGCATTTGATGTGCTCATTCCGCCTAACCCCGAATTTGACGAACTGATCCGCAATATTTATGTACCGACGTTATTGGTGCTTGGCAGCGAAGGCATCGTTTCTGCAGAAACTGCGCGCGAATTACACGCACTCAACCCGGATCTGCAATACAAGCTGATTCCCGATGTCGGGCATGGACTGCCGTATGATGAACCTGCCCGTCTGGCAGCGGCAATTGATACATTTCTAAAACTAAAAGTAGCGCCCACGAATCACATCAAGAAACCAGGCAGGCTCTCTGTGCAGACTGCAACTGCGTATTAAGGTCAATTTTGTTGATAAGTGAATCTCTGTATTCACTTATCAACAAAAAATGCAGTTAACTCAGGTTTGTGGCTTTAGCGTTCAAGCTGGCTGTTTGAATATCTGCTTTTGATAGCCTGGCAAAGCGTGCATCCGTTCATGAATTCAACGCTCAAATGGTAGGCACAAGTAGCGAAACAGCCAGCATAAACCGGCTGGCAGGCTATTTATTCAAACACGCATTATTTGTGGCGAAACACAATCACACCCATCAGTCCCACGCCTAACAATATCAGGCTGATGCTTTCTGGTTCTGGTACGGGAGAGTTAGTAGATGAGGCGGCGTTAGCTGCTGCTGTGGCAAGCAGGCCAACGCTTAAAATCAATTTCTGGAACATATTACTCTTTAAATGATTGCTAGGATTAATACAGGGAATTCTATGAGGGGCGCTAAGTGTCAACAATGGCCCAGATTGGCTAAGACTAAAGGACTAAAACCTATTGTTATTAATTGTTAATTTATAGTGATATAATGTTAACACATTTAATTTATGCCGTCGAGGTAATTTCCATGGAAGAGTCCATTTACTTCAGCCATCATGGCATAAGTGTCTGTCACAGCCGGTTTATCGTGAATGGTAAACCGATACCCATCAAGCATGTCACCACGGTCGAGTCGAAAAAGCTCAGCCCCAACCTGATACTGGCAAAATTATGCCTGATTGGCGGTGTTGTGCTTCTGTTTGGAAGTGGAAACCTACCCCTGGCGGGCATCTTTTCAATAGTCTATGGCAGTGTCATGTGGTTTCTTGCTACCCCAAAATACGCAGTGGTTATTCATACCCTGGCGGGCAATATCCAGGCAGTCACAGGGGATAACGTTTTAGATGTTGAAAACGTGCTGACCGCTTTGAATGTTGCGCTCGCTTTGCGTGGAAGTTCAGCGCACAAGTAAATCGTTAAGGTTCAGATTCCTCTTGCTCTCGTGGTCCTTATTTTAATTAAGGATGCGAGAGATTTTCCCCCATGATCTTCCTATTGAAACAGAGGGTTGCACACGCCCGCTTTCCTGGGAGTGAAATGCTGAGATCATTGATTGTTACGTTAAATATTAACGTAGGCGTGTTTTGTGTGGATTTAATCCACAAAAGATGTGAAACTTGATGATCAATTTTCTGTATTAAACATATGAACAACTCAATCGCGCAAGCACCGTCGCATTCTGCAGAGAATCCAACCAACGACTTTCCTCCATTATTTATTGTCTTAAATGCCGGTTCTGGCGCTAAAGATGCCGCGACAGTCGCAAATGCATTGGAAAAAATATTTCACGAGGCTGAGCAGCCCTATGAATTATTACTCTGCCAACGCGGTGATGACCTGCCTGAAATGACCAGGAAAGCAGTCGGACAAGCAGCCCAACGTAACGGGGTGGTCGCAGCAGCGGGCGGGGATGGCACCATACGCTTTGTCGCTCAGGAGGTGCTGGCTGCCGGACTGCCGTTCGGCGTAGTGCCTTTAGGCACATTCAATTATTTTGCGCGGGACAATGGGATACCGCAGGATGTGGAGTTGGCCGCAAAAGCGTTGATTGCCGGTATGCGTGCTGGTAGTGAACGAGGCGTACAGGTTGGCCAATTGAATGATGAGGTGTTTCTGGTGAATGCCAGCCTGGGCCTTTATCCGCAATTGCTCGCAGACCGGGAAGAATTTAAACAGCAACATGGCCGTAGCCGCATCGTTGCCAAAGTAGCTGCGTTCCTTACCCTGTTAAAACGCGACATCAAGATGCTGCTGCGCATTGAACATAGTGGCGGTCAACAGCAGAGCGGGGAAGAAGTCCTGCCTGCATCCACGATCTTTGTCGGCAATAATGCCATTCAGCTGGAGGCTATTGGTCTGGAGCCTGAATCAGAGCATGTGCAAAATGGGCAGCTTGCCATCATCGCACTTCCGCCCATGAGCGCGACTGAAAGGGTGGCCGTCGCATTTCACGGCATGATAGGCTTGCTTGGCAAATCGCAAAATGTCACCCACTTTACCTGCCGTCAACTGGTGGTTGAACCGCTATCACGCCGCCACAAGCGTTCAGTAAAAGTGGCGATGGATGGGGAAGTCTCTCGCATGGTGCCGCCGTTGACATTTCGCGTCGGGCCCAAGCCTTTACGCCTTATCGTTCCCCTGTCGAAAGGGAGCGAAACATGAGTGTGATCCTCCATCTTTCCGACACCCATTTCGGGACCGAGCAACCACAGGTCGCTACTGCACTTCTTCAACTTGCGCATGAAGTGCGCCCTGATCTTGCGATCCTGTCCGGGGATGTCACCCAGCGCGCACGACGTGCGCAATTTTCTGTCGCCCGCAGCTTTCTTGATAGCCTGGCTGCACCCGTGAAGCTGGTTATTCCGGGTAATCACGATATCCCCCTGTTTAATATTTTCGCGCGTGCTTTTAATCCATATGGTAATTACCGCCGCGCCCTCGGGCGTGAGCTTGCGCCACAATTTTCTGATCAGCATGCCCTTGTGATAGGCGTTAATACCACCCGTCCATGGCGCCATGCGGATGGTGAAGTCTCTGCAAGACAAATTGAACGCGTCTCTCAACAATTGAAGGGGGCTTTACCAGGTCAATTACGAGTCGTGGCTGTCCACCAGCCTGTTTACGTCGAACGAGAGAGTGATAAAGAGAATTTGCTACATGGACACCGCCAGGCAATCGAAGCCTGGGCAGCGGCAGGGGCAGACCTGATTTTAAGCGGGCATATCCATCTGGCCTACATCCGCAATCTGCAAGAAAAGTTTCAGAATGTCACACGTCCGGTGTGGATAGTCTCCGCTGGTACAGCCGTATCCAAACGGATACGCGAAGGCAAGCCGAATTCAGTGAATCTTATCCGTTATGAGCCAGCGCAGCGCGCTTGTAAGGTCGAGCGGATGGATTTTGATGCAGCATCATCGCGGTTCATCATGGCAGAAACCCGGTTATTAGCGCTGTCCTGAGTATATGCAATATTTAAGGTCACAGCGCCAATCTCTGACGGTAGGCATTATAGTGCTCGTCATCGCGGGATTATTATTTGGCTTGATTGCCGAAAATGTCATGAGGGCTGGGGCATTGACAGTTCTCGATATACACATTGCCCAATGGCTGCATGCGCATGGCTCGCCAGGGCTCACACAATGCCTGCTGATCGTCACGCACTTGCATGACCCCTTAGTCATCAGCCCTGTAGCAGCGCTGATAACGGTCATCCTGTTCTGGAAAAAACGCTGGTGTGCAGGGTTAGCCGTCATTTTCGCCGTTCAGGGAGGTATGCTACTCAATTTGCTGGTCAAACAGCAATTTCACCGTGCCCGTCCCTCTTTTGAGAATCCACTCGTCACACTCACTACCTACAGTTTTCCAAGCGGACATGTCGTCGCCAGCACGGTGTTCTATGGGGCATTGGCAGCACTGCTGATCTCACGAACACGTTCACCTGGCCGGACTTTTTACTTCTTCATGATGGCTTTGGCAATGATAGTGTTAGTGGCGTTTAGTCGCCTCTATCTGGGCGCGCATTATTTGAGTGACGTATTGGCCGCTTTTTTAGAAGCGGTAGCCTGGCTTGCGCTGTGTTTCACTGTGATTCAAAGCTATCGTGTGATAACGAAAAATGCGTCTCCCCAGTCATAAAAGATTGATGGCTGTTTGAAATCTCCAGATTTAGAGAGCTAGCCAAGACTGCCGCAAGTGGTTGATCAGTTTCATACAGCAGCAGAATTATATTGAACTTACAAACCACATTTTTATCCTATTTTCTCTTCGTTGGGAAATGGTTAGTTTTTCTATTGGTGAAATTCTCAAAACCTCGTTTGCTTCTTCTGTAAGTTCAAATAAATAAATATCCTGACTAATCATTAACCTTTCATAAAGGAAAGAAATGAATAGCTGGCTTGAATACAAATTTCTAAGTTTCACTGTCAATGAATGGCTTTATACACTGCTGATTTTCATCATCACGTATGCCTGCATGGTACTCATCTGGAAATTTTCCATAAAAAGAATTTCAAATTTCGCCTTACGTAACCCGACTAAATTGGGTGATTTGATCGTAGAAGTCATGCGAAGTACCAATCAGTTAACCTTTGCATTATTTTCTTTGCTGTTTGCCATGCACTTCCTGGAATTGAATGCAAAATGGGTGACGCGCCTTGATTACCTTTCTTTCCTGGTGATAGGAATACAAATAGCGAGGTGGTTGAGCAAGGGGATCACGCTCTGGGCTAAAGCTAAAACAGTGGCCACTGATGGCACCGCCGAAAATGCTGTGCTCACCACCATGCTCTCCTGGATTTTTAAAACGGTAGTCTGGTCTATTGCGCTTCTCAGTATCCTTGCAAATACAGGCGTCAATATCACGGCTTTCGTTGCCAGTTTAGGGGTGGGCGGTGTCGCTGTGGCGCTGGCTGTTCAAAATATACTGAGTGATTTATTTGCTTCGCTGGCAATCGGGTTGGACAAACCTTTTGTGATCGGCGACTTCATTATTTTTGGTGATGTACTTGGCACCGTAGAGCGCGTTGGTTTAAAGACCACGCATATTCGTAGCCTGAGTGGTGAACAGATTGTCTGCGGCAATACTGAGTTACTTAAAAACACGATCCATAATTACAAGCGCATGGCTGAAAGAAGGGTGGTTTTTGAGTTCCGTGTCACATACGGTACCAAAGCAGATGTCGTTGAAAAGATTCCCGAGATTGTTAAACAAGCGATTACGTCACAATCTGAGACAAGATTTGACCGTGCACACTTTAAGGGCTTCGGCCTTAGCTCACTGGATTTCGAGGTTGTTTATTACGTCCTGGATAGCAGTTACAACATATACATGGATAAACAACAAGCCATCAATCTATATCTGATGCGCGAGCTGGAATCCATGAATGTCAGTTTTGCTTTCCCGACAATGACGTTGAACTTGTCAAAAAATGCTGAGCTTAAAATGCGGTTGCCTGAGGGAGCTTTGAGTCCTTCATTGCAATGATATACGCGCTAGAACATTGTTTAGTCTTTGCTAAGTTTGCAACCCTTTTGCAAACTTGGTAGAGAGCACTGAATAAAGAGGGCGGCTGTATATTCGAGAAGTCACGGTAGCGATCAATGAAACGGCCATCAAGCTGATCACCATCTCATGGCCATCAATCATTTCCATGACAATGATGAATGAGGTAATGGGGGCTTGGGTGACCCCCGCTAAAAACCCTGCCATGCACAAGGCGCTCATTGCAATCACCATGTCGTGATAATGAAAGATACTTGCCAGGTCATAGCCTATGCCGGCACCGATCGAAAGCGCCGGCGCAAAGATTCCTCCGGGAATGCCGCTCAAATAGGTAAAAATGGTGGCTAAATATTTAACCACCGGGTAGTACCAGGTTTCGTCGATGGACCCATTGAGCATCGCTTTAGTGAGTGAATATCCCGAGCCATTCGCTGCACCATGGCTCACAATGCCGAGTCCTGCCACCAATAAAGCGCAGAACCCGGTCCAGTAATAAGGATGACGTGTGCGAAAGTCCGTGATTCTCCCCGGTAGATTTTCTGAAAATTCGATCAAAACTTTACTGAATATGCCGCCGGTCACGCCGCAAACCAGCCCGCAGATCAATACAGGGACCAGAATTTCTTTATGGATAATCCCCACATTCAGGCTGCCAAAATAGGTGTAATTGCCTTGTAGTGAAATAGACACCAGCCCTGACAGCACAATGGCTGTGATCATGACGCCATTGGTTTTCTGTTCAAATTTACGACTTAACTCTTCAATGGCAAAAATAATCCCAGCCAGTGGCGTATTAAACGCTGCTGAAATGCCCGCTGCACCGCCAGCAAGAATCAGGTGTTTAGGGTCAATGGTGAAACTTGCAGGCAAGAATCTTCGAAAGCTATGCATGATACTTGCGCCAATTTGCACAGAGGGTCCCTCTCTGCCTGCTGAAAATCCTGCAGCAAGCCCTAATGTGACCAGGAAAAACTTGGCGATCGCTATCTTGATGGATATCAAATGGTTGATGGGCTGGTGTTCATCATGATTCAACGCCGCCATCGTTTGGGGGATACCACTGCCAGAAGCCCCCTTAAACCAGGTCCTGGTGACCCATATAATGAAAATGCCAACCACAGGCATGATCAAAATGGGGATCCACCAAATCTCAGATTGGATCCCGTCAAAAAATGAGATCGCTTTCTCAGTCGCCTTGGCAAACAGAACCACAATAAGACCCGTCGCGGCAGCGGCCGACCAGATAATGAATCTGCCTAACCAGGCATGAATGTCGCTAAGCTGAATCGATGAGACTATATTTTTTAATTGGCTAAGCATTTTTGTTTTTTCTACATAGGTTGTAATTCATTGAGTAGTCATATGCAGAATAGTTTGCCCATTAATTGCAAATGGGGTGTTACTGTGACATCGCCGTCGTCACAGGTGACCATGTTGGCAGACTTCTGGTGGAGCACCCAAGCTTTTTTGCTTAAGCTGTTTGATGATATACGGAGGTAGAGAAAGTTTCTATGATGCTTTTCAAATCGTTCGAGGGTAAAGGTTTGCTGAACAGATAACCTTGTGCCTTCTCACAATCATTTAATCTTAATATTCTTTTTTGCTCCAAGGTCTCGACGCCTTCGGCAACCACGGTGAGTTTCAGCGTGTTCGCCAACGCAATGATCGCAAGCGTAATGGCCTGGTCTTCAGAGTCATGCGCTATGTCCATGATAAAACTGCGGTCGATCTTGATCGTGTTAATGGGGAATCGCTTCAGGTAACTCAGGGATGAATAACCCGTCCCGAAATCATCGATTGAAATGCTGACGCCTGCCGCGCGCAAGGCATGGAATTTATTGATTGTAGACTGGGAGTTGTCCATCAATACACTCTCGGTCAGCTCGATATTCAATGACGACGGGTTAATCGCTGTTTCAGACACAATATCCAGGATTTTATGCACGACATCGAACTCGCGCAGTTGCCTGCCGGAAAGATTCACATTCATCATGAATTCGATGCCAAATTCATCGCGCAACTTTTTCTGTTGCAGGCAGGCTTCGCGTAACACCCATTCGCCAATGGGCAAGATCACGCCAATGCGCTCTGCACAAGGGATGAATACAGCGGGGCTGATATCGCCATAAATAGGCTCATGCCATCTTAGCAAGGCTTCAAAACCAACGATCTGCTCGGTTCTTAAATTGACAATCGGCTGGTAGAACACTTCAAACTCTTTGCGGCTCAAGGCGCTTCTCAACGCATTTTCCAGGTAATTCCGGAAATGGGATTCGTCATCGATTTCTTTAGAAAAGAACTTGAAATTGTTTTTGCCTTCGTTTTTTGCCCTATACATTGCGCTGTCTGCAGAGCGTAATAAATCGGCGGCCTGTATCATCGGCTGTGTAGAACCGCTGATGCCAATGCTGACCCCGATATATAAGTCATTGTTGTTGATGATGAATTTTTCAGCGCAGTGACGAATCACTTTGGTAGCTGATTCACGTGCATGCGAAAACTGGTTATTGTCTGTAATCAGGATGGCGAACTCGTCTCCGCCTATGCGGAATACCTCATCCCCGGACTTGAGGGTACCCTTCAGCCTCTGCCCGACATCAGCCAGTAACTGATCACCGACCCTGTGCCCATAGGTGTCATTGATGACCTTGAAATCATCGAGATCGATAAACATCAGGCAGCAAATCTTGTTGATGCTGGCGGCTTCGGCAATTTTTTTATGCAATTGCTGGTTGAAGTAATGACGGTTTGGCAGCTGGGTGACCGTGTCAAAGTAGGCCAGACGGTCCAGTGCTTTTTCTGTTTCTTTTTGTTTGGCAAGCTCGGTTTCCAGCCGTTCGTCTCTTTGTTCAATACTGCTTAACATCGCATTGATACCCATTGCCAGGCTGCCAATTTCATCATTGGTTAACAAATGGCTGCGTACGGAGTAGTCATAGCTGCTGGACACTTTCTCTACCAGCGTGGTCAAGGAGAGGATGGGTTGGGTCAAAAACTTGTTTATTTTGAGTGAGATCAACAGCGATATGATTAAACCCATAAATGCAGCAACCGCTACCGCCAGGATTAACAAGCTTAACCGGGTATTTAACTTATCCAGGTTAGCTTCTATGAATAACGTGCCAATCACATGATGATCAAACACAATATCCTTGATCAGGATATGCGTGTTAAAGCTGGAACGAAGTTGCCTTAAAGCCTGCAGATTGACTTTGTTGCCATAGTGAGCGTCAGGCTTTGCTTTTACTTCTTTCTCATAGACGGCGAGTAAAGCACCTTTATCATGGAACAGATAAGCGCGATTGATGCTGCTCATTAACTTAAACGTGGACAGGATCTCATCCGCTGCATTTTTGTCACCGAACAAAATGGCGGCCGTGCTGCTATGTTCGATGATAGTCGCCTGGGTGTCCAGATCCTTATAAAGGTCATTCCGGAAGCTGGTGTATCCATAACCAAGCACGATGGCTAACAGTACCAGCAGTGCGGAAATAGTCACTATTCCTTGAGCCAGTAACAATTTAATCTGGATAGATAGGTTTTTTAATCTAACAGAAAACATTATTCGCGCACTTTCTGTGCCAGCTGGATCAATTTCGAGCTGAGGGATATATTGGCTTTACGGGCTTTCGCCAGGTCAAGGTCAAAAACAAGGCGGTTGTTTTTGACAGATAAGTTGATAATTCCCAGACCGTTTCCGCTACTGTCCTCCCCCACAGTCAGCACATGTTCGGTACTTAACATCCTGGCTATTTTTGCCGCATAGCCAATGTCAGCGGTGTTCAGATATACCATCTGGCATTCTGCCGTATCTGCAGATTCCGAAAACCGGGAAAGCTTTATTTTCTTCCCATTCACTGTTTTATTCGCCAGTACTTCAGGGCTGATACTCTCGGCAACTTTATCCAGCGTACAAATGTTGAAAGTAGGCTGGTCATTGGATGGCCAGTCGGCAAACTGCGCAAAGTTATACAGGTAGGCTGAGCGCATATCCAGTTCCGGAATGGCGGCAGCAAGCCTGCTGCTGTGATAGCAACACGCTATAGCGACCACCAAAAGGGATAGTTTTCTTATGGCCATTGATACACCATTTGCACCCAGATGTTCCTGCCATCCTGGGGAATAGTCTCTTGTGTGTTAAAACTCGATGCGGCGATTGCGTAATCGCGATTTAAAAGATTGCGCACAGTAGCACTCAAGATCACATGCGGAATCAGGTTGGTGGAAGAGAAGCTGGCATTCAATAAGCTGTAGCCGGCGATTTCGTTGCGCTGCTCGGTTAAACGCCGCCCGAACGATTGCAATTCGAGGCCAAGATATACCTTATTGCTCAGCAGAGGCATGGAAAAGTTTGACTTGAACAAATGCTTGGGTGAATTGACCAGCCATTGCCCATTGCTGTCTTCGGCAAATTGCCAGGAATAGCTGGTTTTCAAGTGAATGCCGGATTTCCAGAAGTGATCCAGTTCAATATCGGCACCGCGCGTGTTGGCATCACTCAAATTGCCATACTGGAGGATGCCCGTACCACCCACTTCATTGGCGCCGATCAGGTTATGCGTTTGGTAATAGAAAAACGAATTCTGTATTTTGGTCTGGCTATCCGGACGGTTCTCTATGACCAGCTCAGTGGCATTCACGGTTTCTTTCCTGAGGTTTTTGTTAGGCAACAAAAAGCTGGGATCTGAATAATATTTTTCATAGACATTCGGTCTCCTGAAAGCTGAAGCATAGGAGAGTTTTAAATCGGTTGCTTCGTTTGCCGAATAGATAGCGGCCACACGCGGGCTGACAAACGTTGCATTTTTGCCGCCGTAATCATATCGCGCGCCCACATTCAGCCTGACATCAGGGTGCCATTGGTATTCATCTTGTGCATAGCCGCTCACCAGGTATTGACTGTGCTCGATTGACGCAGCCGGCAGGTAAAAGTCCTGCTGGTAATCATTACGGTATTCCACACCGTAAAGCAGTTTGTGGTTTGCAAAACTGGTATTGGTAAATTTTGCTTCCGAACCCCACCAGCGGCCCAGATTTTTTTCCGAATAAAAGTCGCCGCTAAACACTGCCCGACTCTGGTATTGGTACTGGCCGTAATAAGTGCGGTAAGAAGCTTTCAATGCGAGGCTGATGTCATCATCGTATTTAAGGTCTACATAGCCATTGCTGTCCTGTAACCAGTTTGGGCTGGTATTGAAGTCAGCACCGAACTGGGCTGTCGGATCACTTTTGCGGCGGCTCACAAACGCACCGCTTAATGTCCATTGACCAAAAATCAGCTTGCCGAAAAAGCGCCGGTTGCGCTCATCATCGAGGTTCACGGACCGACCGTTATTAGTGGCAGGGGAATCGAATTCTGGATAGTAATGGGTTTGACCGTCACTGCCAAAACGCGAGGCTGACAGTAATACATTCAAGCCATTATCGAATGTTTTGCCATAGGTAATACGCTCTTTCTGGCTACCAAAGCTTCCAGCATCCAGCCCAGTCTGCAGGCCATTAATATCATTGCCTTTTTTGGTGATGACATTAATGATTCCATAAAAGGCACCGTTTCCATATGTGACTCCGCCAGGGCCAGACACATACTCGACCCTGTCGATCAGTTCGGCATCCAAAAGCCCATCATTGCCGAGGAAGCCAGCGTTATAAAGATTGTCATTAGCCTGGTAACCATCGATGAGCAGCATTACCCTGCCCGCATAATCGCCGGTGCGCCCGAATCCCCGGCCACCCATATAGGTATAGGTGCGGTCATTGGTGGTGTAAAGTCCACGCATGCTATTGATAATGTCAGCCAGGGAGCGGTAGCCAAACTTGCGAATATCTTCTGCTGTCACGGTGCTGACCGCAGAAGGCGCATTGCTGATTTGCTGGCCGATTTTCGAAGCAGTGATGATTTCTGTCTGCACCAGGCTTTCAAAGGGGATGTCCGTCACATCTTTGGATGCCCCGAAAGCAGATGTGCAGCCCAGTACAGCGATTAACCATACAAAGGCTTGAAAACAACATTTTTGAGAGCAAAACTGCATGCTCATTTAACGACTTTTTTGGATATATCTTTAACCAAAAAAGCGGTATTTATAAAAGCAAAAAATAAGGTTTTCCGATAGCGAGCGATTCACTGCTTTTTTTACATTATTCGCGGTAATCAGCTAGTGTTAACTCGGTTTTCAGAAAGCCGGGCAAAACCGCTAAAGTTGAATAAATGAATGCCACAAAGTGATAAGAAGAGGTGAAAATCAGGCCAAAAGAGTCAAGTTAGCAATCACTATCCTGGCTTTTCTTTCGCTACTGGTGCGTCCGACAAGATGTAAGTAGTCACTAGTCAACTAAGATTCCGTTGGTTAGAACCAACGTTGAAACCTATTGCTAGTTATATGCCGAAAAGGGGTAGGGAGGATTGCTGAGGTTTATCAATGTCAGTCCCTGCAACGACCTTTACTGTATCTCCAATACGCAACAGACCGCCGCGCAGAATGCGTGCCGTTATACCGCCATGGCCGCGCATGGCGTTGTAGCCCCCTTTCCCTAGCACTTGTTCCATTTTTGAGCAGGGCTCACAAGGGCCCGTGACCTCCAGTAGCACATTGCCTATCAACAGATGCAAAGGCTGGTCTTTAAATAGCGATTTTGTCGCCAGCAGGTTGATGCCCGACACAACCAGATTACGCCTGAGCAAAGCCGGATCAATCTGTGAATGACCAGTGAGCGCTGCTATCACTGGTAAATGCTCAGCTTGCAGCAATGTCACTTGTCGTTTACTTCCATGCGGCGCCGATGGCTGACGCAAACTTACACGATCTCCTTGTAATCCAAGGTCGGCAATGGCATGGGCATGATCTTGCAGCAAACAAGGCTGACCACGACCCGGACGCAGGTAAATCGCATCCAGCCGCCCGGGCTGGCTGAAATGCTGAGTCAATTGACGCAGGGTGACGGGTTGCATGAATGCTAGTGCGGGTCGTTAATAAAGCTATTTACTCACGATTGTTTTACCGATTGGGGCGAGTGAAATGACAGCAAGTTTTAGATGCTGAATCCCAAAAGGAATGCCGATGATAGTGACGAAGCAAGCAAGTGCAGCGCCAAGATGACCGATTGCCAACCATACGCCGGCAAAGATAAACCAGATGACGTTTCCAATAAATCCGAGAGTACCCGTACCAATATCATCCTTCTTATTTAATACATTGCGGCTCACTGCTTCCCGACCAAATGGTAAAAAGGTGAATTGGCCTATGACAAAACAGGCTTTTCCCCAAGGGATGCCGATGATAGTGATGAAAGCCAGAATGCCGAAAAACCACCAGGCCAAGCCCATAAAAAAGCCGCCAAAGATGAACCAAAGAAAATTTAATATACTACGCATTTTTATTACCCCTTTTATTTTTAAATTTGACTGCTAAACATGACTACACGGTATCTTGCCATGAACGCAGTGCGATTTTGAATTCTTCTGGATAACATTTACCACGTCTATGGCAACTTTCGTTGTTTAGCGATTCTTACAGCCTATAAAAATGTCTAGTATATAGGTGGCGATTCACACATGGGATTGAGCATTTATTGATTCAGCCAGGCAAACCCACACAGAATGTCTACATTGAATCATTTAATGGTAAATTTTGCGATGAATGTTTCAACCAGCAATGGGTTGAGACACGCATTCAAGCTAGAAAGACGATTTCTTTGTGGCGTCAAGACTACAATGCAGTTCGACCTCACAGCAGCTGAGGAAAGGTTTCGCCAGCAATGTACACCCAGCAGTTAAGGCACGCAAAGTGATTTTTAAATGGTCTCTGCTAACTTAAAAATGCTACGGCTTTAGGGGCAGGTCACTCAAGGTCATTTTAATAAAAGTGGATGGCCTGTTGTATATGTTTACAAATCAAGCTTTGGAAACGAATGACTTATGTTAAAGAAAACGCATCTCGGCCACGGCATGCGTCAGGCTATTAAAAAATGACGACCATTATTTACTGGTTTCGCAATGATTTAAGGCTGGCTGATAATCCGGCACTTATACAGGCTTGTCATTCTGCCAAGCAGCTTATACCGGTGTATTGCCATGACTCTATCCAAGATATCTTGCAACCGTGGGGGTTTAAACGCGTTGGCGTTCACCGTCAACACTGGCTGAGAGCCAACCTGGCCGATTTAGCCGACCAGCTTAAACAGCATGGCAGTGCGCTGATTGAACTGAGTGGCAACCCGCCGGAAATGTTGGCCACGCTCGCCAGACAAGTGGGGGCCAGCAGCATTGTCTGTGAAGAGATTGCAGCCCCCGAAGAGCAGGCCCAGGTAGCAGCATTACGTGGCAATGGCATCACTGTGAACACGAAATGGCAATCGACGATGTTGCATCCTGATGATCTGCCATTTCAAGCCCGTGATTTGCCGGATGTGTTCAGCGCATTTCGCAATCGCATTGAGCAGGATCTTGTTCGGCCTGCATTGCCACTGGCAGCACCCCGTATATTTCCACCTTTGCCTGAAGAATTGGAGGACGCATATTCATCACCACACACAATGGTGACTGCAACCGCAGAACCTGATGCCAGGTCATCTTTCCCTTACCATCTGCCTGCGTTCGCTGGCGGTGAAACAGCAGCGAGGCGTCACCTTGATCGCTACCTCTCTCGCAAGCTGGCCCATAGTTACAAAGCCACCCGCAACGGGCTGACTGGTACAGATTACTCCAGCAAGTGTTCGCCATGGCTGGCGACGGGGGCCATTTCTGCGCGCACTATTGATGCCGAGATCAAGCAGTTTGAGTCTGAAGATGGCGCGAATGAAGGCACGTATTGGTTATGGTTCGAACTTCTATGGCGCGATTATTTCCGGTTGTTGCACCTCAAATACGGGCGTCGACTCTACCTTGCCGGAGGGCTCACTCTACAACCTGACCCATCGCATGATAAGGCTGCATTTGTTCAGTGGTGTCGCGGAGAAACCGGTCAGCCGCTGGTGGATGCGGGTATGCGTGAATTGGCCGCGACAGGTTACCTGTCGAACCGCTTACGCCAGATCGTAGCCAGCTACCTGATTTATGACCTCGCTTGCGACTGGCGGGCCGGTGCGGCCTGGTTTGAATCCCAGCTGATCGACTATGATGTGTATAGCAACCAGGGTAATTGGCTTTATATCGCCGGACGCGGTACTGACCCCAGAGGCGGGCGCAGATTCAACCCAGAAAAACAGGCGCACGATTATGACCCAGCAGGTGATTATCAGGCATTATGGCGGCAGCCCATGTAAATTCAAAAAGAACTTATGTGTCAGAGAGTCTTTAACCTCAGAGTAATGTACTCTATGCAACTGTGAGTCGTGCTGTGCGTAAGTTCGAAGAATAAAGGTCGTAATGCATGACCTGAACCTCAAGTGTGTTAAACAATTGCATACATTAAAAATAACTAATTAGATGTTAATAAAGCAATTACACATAGTTTAAAATCTATCGACAATATAAATAAAGTGGTGCCGATGATTAAAATCAGACATCGACATTTGAAGTATTAATAAAGACCATATCTGAATGAGATTTATAGGAAATAAAGAGCTAATAACTCCCGAGATCAAGAAATTATTAGAGCTAAAGAATTTGTCAGGAAAGGGACTAACTCTACTCGATGCCTTTTGTGGTACAGGTGCCGTTTCGGTATCGCTACAAGACTCGTTTAACATTATTGCTAACGATATTTTAAGATGGTGCACCATTTACACAAAAGGCCGAGTGTGTGCAAAAGATTGTAAATTTGAAAGGCTCGGGTTTGATCCGATTACATTTTTCAACACTAACACTGAGATATTAGAGGGTTTCTTTTATAGAAACTATTCGCCTGGCGGGTCTGAAAGAATGTACTTCAGCGCAGAAAATGCGGGAAGAGTGGATTTTTTTAGAACAAAAATAGAAGAGTGGAAAGATCTAAATTTAATCAATGAAAGTGAGTATTCATACTTACTTGCCTGTTTAATTGAGTCAGTTTCTCATGTATCTAACACCGCAGGTGTATATGGCGCTTTTCTTAAGCATTGGGATTCTAGAGCGCTAAAGAAAATTCAATTTAGAGTAGTGGATTCAAACAACTCTACACATAATGAAATCGATTTTTTGAACTCAAAGATAGAGGATGTTATATCTGAGGTTGAGTGCGACATCTTGTACCTTGACCCTCCTTACACCCAAAACCAATATGGCACACAATACCATTTGCTAGAGACTTTGGTTTTATATGACAGCCCTTCAATAAGTAAAATAACGGGATCACGTAAAACAGCACCTATGAGGTCTGACTGGTCAAAGGAGTACAAAGCTCATATTCTTTTTGATGAAATACTCGCCAAAACAAAAGCAAAGCATATTCTCTTTAGTTACAGTCAAGATGGATTGATGTCAAAGAGCTTTATTGAAGCTAGTCTAAAGAGATATGGCATAGCAGAAACTTATGTTTGTAAAAATATTTCCTACAGGAAATATACAAACTTCAAATCTAAAGCAAGTAAAGATCATAAAGAGTTTCTTTTTTATGTGGAAATGAAAAGTGAAGTCCAATACGAATCCCCATTAAATTATATTGGCAGTAAAGCCAGAATGATCTCAACTATCAAGGCCCATCTGCCAGCAGATTACAATTCTTTCATTGATGCATTTGGAGGTGGGTTCAATGTCGGTGTTAATATTAATGCCAGTCGGATCGTCTACAACGATATCAACAATTTCGTTTCTGAGTTAGTGGCTTCATTTAAAAAAAATGAAATCTATAGTTATATTTTATATATCAAGAAAATAATAAAAAAATACAACTTAGAGCCTGCTAACTCCGAGAGCTACCTAAAGCTGAGAGATTATTACAATTCATTGCCGTTAGAAAAAAGAGATCCTAAACTTTTATATACGGTTGTTCTTTATGGATTTAACCAACAGATAAGATTTAATGGCAAGCATGATTTTAATAACCCTGTTGGCATGAGATGGTTCAATGACAAGGTTTTAGAAAAGATGATAAGTTTTTCGAGAGTTATAAAAGAAAAGCATATAATTTTTGAAAGTAAAGACTACTCTCAACTTTACTATGAAGCAGATAAAAATACTTTTACTTATTTGGATCCACCATATATGTTAACTACAGGATCCTATAATGATGGCAAAAGGGGCTTTGAAGGGTGGAGCGAAGTAACCGAAAAAAAACTCTTTAACTTTGCAGATAAGTTGAATGATGAAGGTAAATTATTCATGATTTCATATGTTATGGAGCATAAGGGGAGAATAAATAATTTATTGAAAACTTGGATCAAAAATAGAAAATATCAATTGATTAATTTAGATCCTATAGTTGGAAATGACAGAAAAGAGATCTTAATAACTAACTTTAAAAAAAATGCTAAATCCAATACCTCACTTCAAAATAAAGAACAGATTTCAGAAAAAAACTGATTTATATCAAGAGATCTTGACTGATAAAATACTTAGGGATGTATGCTTGAGTATCACAGGAAGCGAAACCTATACAGTTGAATTTGATAACTTTGGATATAACAAGGGGCGATTAGCAGTTTTAGAGTTCCAAGGATCAATAAACTATATTTCATTCTCAGAAAATGTGATTGCTAGCCGAAACTCAAGTTTTCAGAGTTTTCCTAGCGCGCTTTTGAGTTATCAGCTTGAAGAAAATCAGAATAAAAAATTATTTTTTTACTTCTTAGCCTCTAGTGGTAGCAACATAGAAACGCCATATTTTTTATTCATGTATAGGCTGATGAAAACTGTTGGAACCGAGTTTCTAAACGCTAAGCAATACTTACACAATGAAATTCACCCTTTTAATTCTGTGGGGGACTTAATCAATAGCAGATCTGCAAACAGAGTGAAGAATTCTGGCAACAATTCTTCTTATATAACAATAAATGATGAAAGTACGCTGCAAGTATATGGAAAAACTTATGGCGCTAATAAATATGAAACTACATTACTGTGTATTGCGCTTTCACAAATAACTAACACTCTAATTGAGTTGTATCAAATTCAAGAGGGAAATTTATTAGCGTTACCTGAAAAAGCTCTAATAGTAATTAAGAGATTAGGAATCAGTGTAACTAATTCTGATTTTACTTATGAATTAGCAGAATTTGAAATAAACAATAGCCTGCGTTCGCCGAGTTATATATTTAACCTTTTAGATAAATTGGGCGCAAAAAAATGTGCATTATGCTCCTGTGAGATTCCTCAAATTATCGAAGGAGCACATATTTGGCCTGTTTCAAGCATAAAAAAATCTGAAGAAATAACGCAAACTAAAAAACTTGAATATGCAACTGATGCTGATAATGGGATATGGCTTTGCAGCAATCATCATAAGCTTTTTGATAACCATTTGCTTCTAATTACAGAGACTGGGCGAATAAAATCATTAACGAATTTGAAGCACTTTGAGGAAGATTATCTTAAAGTTGTAACTATTAATAAAAAGATTGAAACCAGTGTTTTAACTAAAAACTTTTTAAGTTATTTAGGTAAACGAAATAACCTAATCGATCAAAACTTATATGACTTTATGGATTAAAACATTGTGGACAGAGTAAAAATTGCTGTAGATACATTTATTATTTTCTTAGCTGACTGATGAGTATTCTCTTATCTTTTAGATTGTCATAAATAACCATACAAATTTCGGATGAAGGAAAGTCCTCCCAGCTATCTTGTAATCTATGGCGACCTGAATGATGGATGATTAGGGAATGTGCTGAACGGACTTTGCAGACCGTTTAGCTTATGTATGCGGTCATGCGGGACAGATACCGTCTTGAATTGCAAGCCCCTTGAGTGGAATTTCTATCACGTCATTGGGGTCAGAGTAAATAAGGGCATGCAGGGTCAGGTCTTGCAAAATCGCATTTTTACGATCTGCTTTAAACAATAAAAAAGCCAAGCTAGTGAACACTATCTTGGCTTTGTTTTTTTACTTTTGGTGCGCCCGGCGAGATTCGAACTCACGACCCTTGGCTTCGGAAACCAATACTCTATCCAGCTGAGCTACGGGCGCAATCCTGCCATTATAGCAAATAAGTCACGCTGCCTTGGCGCGCTAGCCGTGTTTTTCTCAGCCTGTGCTGGCATAAGTCGCCTGAAATAATCCTGTCATAGTGCCTGACTATGCTTGTTTCTTGAAAACGTTAAAGTTATTTAAGCATATAAGGATATTGCATTATGAAAGCCATGATTCTGGCGGCTGGTAAAGGCACACGTGTTAGACCACTCACTTATGAATTACCCAAGCCGATGATTCCCGTGTTGGGCAAGCCGGTGATGGCTTACCTGATTGAGCATCTCGCCCTGCATGGCGTGGCGGATATCATGATCAACGTCAGTTACTTGCATAAAAAAATCCAGGATTATTTTGAGGACGGCCATCGCTTTGGCGTGAATATCGGCTATTCGTTTGAGGGAGATATTATCGATGGGCAGGTGGTGCCGCACGCGGTTGGCTCTGCGGGAGGGATGCGCAAGATCCAGGATTTCAGCGGTTTTTTTGATGAGACGACGATTGTGTTGTGCGGCGATGCGGTGATTGACTTGGATATCACGCGGGCAGTGAAAGAGCATAAAGAGAAGGGTGCACTCGCTAGCCTGGTGACCATGCAGGTGCCTATGGATAAGGTTTCCGGGTATGGCGTGGTGGTGACCAATCAGGAGGGGCGCATTATTTCTTTCCAGGAAAAACCTACTCAGCTGGAGGCGCGCTCTAACTGGGCGAGTACCGGTATTTATATTTTTGAGCCGGAAGTGCTGGACCTGATTCCTGTTGGTAGCGAGTTTGATATCGGTTCTGATCTATTCCCTTTGCTGGTGCAGCGCGGCTTACCTTTTTATGCGATCCAGCATCCGTTTAACTGGATTGATATTGGGGTGGTGGCGGATTACTGGCTGGTGATGCAGCAGATGATGCAGGGATTTTTCCCTTCGATGCCGATTCCCGGCAAGCAGGTCAAACCGGGTGTGTGGGTGGGTTTGAATGTGCATATTGACTGGGAACATACCCATATTGAAGGGCCTGTATATATCGGTTCCGGTTCGCAGGTGGATAAGAACGCACGTATTATCGGGCCGACCTGGATCAGCAACGGTTGCCACATCCAACGTGACAGCACCGTGATTCGTTCCATTTTGTTTGATTACACGCGTATCGCGCAGGATTACAAAGTGGAAGAGCGTATTGTGTGTGGCGAGTATTGCGTGGACCGCGATGGCCGCATGGTGCATTTCGATGACGAGAGCTGCGACATTATCTGGACAGATGCACGCGAAAAAGTGGTGTATCCACAGAATTATGCTTATGCACGGCTTTGATAATGAGTGTGTGCGCTCACAATTTAACCAATTTTTAATTGGCTAACTATCTTGGCAACAAGTTGGTTTTATAGTCTGCTGAAATATTGGTGACATGCCAGCTTCAAGGATTTGTCATATTCGCTGAGTATTCTCTAAACACTTTTGAGGAGAGTATACACAATGAAAAAAATGACTTTAATGCTGGCATTGGCACTGGGTTCACTCAGTGCTGCAGAAGC
>NZ_DATHWZ010000068.1:0-6168 GCF_035460085.1 Methylophilus sp. | reverse complement strand
AACACATCGATACGTTTGTTGCTGTCACCATCAATCAGGTAGCCGACACCCACATCCACACGCTTGCGGTCCAGGCCGGTCGTGTCATTATTAAACTCCTGGTAAATCACTTTTGGCTGGAATTTACCGATCCACACGGTATCGGCGAAGGTGTAACTACCATTGACGAAAAAGCCTTTTGCTTCCGGTAGTACGGTGTCGCCGGTATTGTCGTTGTCATAGTTGTAATAAGACGCTTCAGCACCCAGCACCGCGCCGTTGCTCAATGGTTTTTCCAGGCGCGCATCCACGTTCCAGTATTTCGAATCGCCCTGGTTAAGAATCGTCCCGGTGCCGTCTTTCTGGTAACGGTAGGAACCGCCGATGGATAGGATAGACTTTTTGCCATCATAGCTGGCCAGGTTGTAAAAGCCCGGCTCGGTGTCCCAGAAGTTGTATTGCAGGCGGGTGGCATACGACAGGTTGTCAGACTGGTTTGAGCCGCCCTGGCGGCCGTTGGTCGCAGAGACATAGTATTTAAACGCGGCGCTTTGGTCCCAGCCAAAAAATACTGCGCCATTGTCACGGCCAGCAAATTCATAAGAACCTTGCTCAGCAATCGGGAAATCAAAGGTGGTGGAATACATAGGCGCGGAGGCGGACGCACGGCTGGCTGCCGGCAGGAAACGGCCGGCCCAGATATTCACGTAATTATTGATTTCCAGGCCCAGGTGACCATCCAGCAATTCGATTTTGTCATCAGCGACATTGCGCGCGAAGTTGAATTCATAGTTCACGTTTTTGTGCAATTTACCATTGGTGTATAAACGCGCTTCTTCCACTTCAAAGTCTTTGGAGCGGCTTCTGCCATTCGGGGCGGCATCACTAATAGAACTGAAGCTAACGCGCGAAGCCAGGCCTATATTGAGGAACAGGTTTTCATCACGTTGGATAGTCGGATCTGCATAAGCCTGGCTGCTGAGGATCATTCCGGTGAGAACCGCTAACTGTTTACGATGAATTTTTAATTTTGTTGTCATTTTAACTCTCTGCTGATTTGGAAAGATTGGAATAAGACTTTCGAGCGTTTTCAGGCGCAAAACGAAGTGATACCAATCTGCCTATTGCAGAAAGTGTGCCATCACAAAAACCTAATTAAAACAATGGTTTAATGTGAATTTTGGTGGATGCGACATGCTGGGTTATCGGCATGGTTGCTGGTGCTATGCCGTTGAGTCAGCAGGCCATGATGTAGTGATTAAATCAGGTGTGGTCGTGCATTCGCAAGTTACCGCTTTGCAAGCATGGAATGTCAGCAAACGCAGCCATACGAATTATTTTTTCGGCTTATTTTTTGGTAATTATGAACGAGCAAACGGGTACCAAACCAAGTAGCAGTGCCAGCATGATAAATGCATCAGGCAGGCCGATTTGTTGCGCTACGAAGCCGATCAAGGCCGGGCCGAGCAAGACGCCGGAATAGCCGACCGTGGAAATGGCCGCCACCGCCAGTCCGGTCGGCATCTCGGTTTGCGCACCTGCCAGCCTGAATAAGATGGGTGCGGTATTCGAAGCGCCTGCGCCAACAAGGAGAAATCCACTCAATGCTGCGAGCAGGGAGCTTGCATACACGGCAATAAACATCCCCGACACAGCGATGGTACCGCCCCACAGCAATAGCGTGCGATCCCCGAAACGGTTGCTTAATCCGTCGCCCATGAAACGGCCGCTCAGCATGGCGATGGAGAACACAATATAGGGTAGGCCGCCTTGTGCGGTGGGCACTAAATCAGCATCGGTAATCAGCAAAGCGCTCCAGTCCAGCATCGCGCCTTCGACCAGGAAGGCGATGCCGGTCAACAAAGCCAGGACAAGCACAATGCCTCTGGGTATCGAGAACAGTTGCCCATGCGCGCCTTGACTGGTCTGCGACAAGCGAGGCCAGGTGATCAGCATCAAAACGGCTAACAAAAGCGCAGAGACCAATGCGCTGGCGAAAGTGGTCATGTGCAAACTGAGCATCAAGGTCATCAAGGCTGACCCTGCAAAGCCACCCACACTAAACATGGCGTGAAAGCCGGACATCAGTGACTGCTGGGAAGCTTTCTCTACTTCTACCGCGTGCAGGTTCATGGAGACATCGAGCGAGCCTAACGATGCGCCAAAAAACAATAAGGTCACGGCAAGCTGTAAAGTACTTTGCGCGATGGGAAGCAGCATGACTGTGATCGCAAGTGAAAATCCACTCAAGATCATGATAGTCCTGCTGCCGTAACGCGCACTGATGGCGCCAGTCACCACCATGGCAGAAACGGAGCCTAAACCCAGGCATAACAGCAAAGTACCTAACACGCCGGGATCTAAATGTAGTTGCTCACGGACAAAGGGAATTAAGGGCGCCCAGCAAGAAAGACCAAATCCACCCACAAAAAAGACCAGCCTGGTGGCTAGTCTGGCGGCATGACTGTTTAAAGCGGGCATTGATATCCTGTATAAAATTAAAGGGGCTACTTTTGAGTTGATTTGTTTTGGCCTACACTTGGCCTCACTTGCACTGATGATATACACCAAAAGTGTATAAATGATTTCAATAAAAAGTTTTTTCTAGGGAGGCATCAAACATGAAAAATCGTCGAGTGGTTCTGGCCGGCGCATCAGGGCTGGTAGGTTCCTCACTATTGGCTTATTTATTGAAGGATAGTTCCGTGGCCGAGGTGCATGTGTTGAGCCGGCGTCCTTTGGATATCTCACACCCGAAGTTAATCATCCATGTAGTGGATTTCAAGTTCCTTCCCCCTTTGCCGCCGCTAGATGAAATCTACCTGGCATTAGGCACCACTATTAAACAGGCGGGGAGCCAGGAGGCATTCCGAGCGGTGGATTTTGAGGCAAATCTGGCAGTCGCATATGCAGGGCTGGCCTCCGGTGCAACGCGCCTGGGCGTGGTCAGTGCCATGGGCGCCAATGCCAACGCATCCATTTTTTATAACCGTGTCAAAGGTGAACTGGAAAATGCATTATCCAGCCTGTCATTAGAAGCACTCATCATCGCCAGGCCGTCATTGATCATAGGCGACAGGGATAAGCTGAATCAGCCCACACGGGTTGGCGAGAAAATAGGCACTTGGATCAGCAGGCTTTTGAACCCCTTACTGCCCATGAATTACAAAGCGGTTGAGGCAACAAAAATCGCCCTGGCCTTGCTGTCTGAGGTCCCCCGGCATCAAGGCAAACGCTTGTTGTTATCTGGTGAAATTCAAGGCTTTAAAGAGTGATAGCTTCGATTGGAGGCGACTATCTTTAGAGAATTGCAAACGATAGCCGATGGCGGTCCTCATTTATTCGATGTGCACTAAGGCTGATACCAGATGCATGACGACAGGCCTGACGATCAGCACGCAAAAAAATGCCACCGGCATTGCCAGAGCATAGGCATGCAGGACCCGGAGTATATATCCGCTATGGAGTCCGCTATTCGCCGCGACAATCACCATAGACATTAAAAAAGCCATGATCCCGGCCATGAAGAATGCAAAAACGTAAGGGGTGAATCTTTTCGGAATTCTGCGTGCGCTGGTGTTGTATTTCATCATTCTTGCCCTTCCTGTTTGAAACAAGACTGTATTGATTTTTGAAAGTGGTCGGTAGAGGATTGATTCTTGATTCATCTTAAAGCTAAACTATCGGATACATAAAATATTCGATAGTTGAATGGACACACTGCGTAGCATAGAGAGTTTTGTCAAAGCAGTACAAGCCGGCAGTATCGCGGCTGGTGCCAGGTTGCAGGGCATCACTGCCGCTGCGGCCAGCCAGAACATCCAGCGCCTGGAAAAGTCCCTCGGAACGCGGTTGCTCATCCGTACCACGCGCAAGCTCGCGATGACGGAAAGCGGCGCATTGTATTATGCAGAAGTGGAGCACCTGATTGAGGGGCTGGCACGTGCACAATCCGTGGTGACTGAATTTCATGGGCAACCGCAGGGGCGGTTGAGGGTCGGTACCTCTGTGGCTTTCGGCAGGCATATCCTGATGCCGCTCATCCCCATGTTCGCACGCGATTTTCCCAAGCTTTCGATCGAGGTGGTGTTATCGGACCGTAGCCTGGATCATGTGACGGAAAATATCGATGTCAGTATCCGCTTCAAGGAACAGCTGGAACCCGGCCTGGTCGCGAGGAAGATTGCAACAGCCCCTGTCGTTTACTGTGCGTCTCCAGACTATCTGCAACGAAAAGGCATGCCAAAACATCCTGAGGAATTATCAGCCCACGACTGCCTGATGTTCCGCGTGCCCGTAGATGGCCGTCTGTTCGACTGGGCTTTTGTCCGCGACGGTATTCGTTATGAGCCAGAAATCAAACCCAGCATTATCTGTAATGACATTGATGCGCTGCATAGGCTGGTGATTGAGGGCGCGGGTATTACGCGATTGGCCACATTCATTGCCAATAAAGATATCCAGAAGGGGAGGTTAATTGCATTATTTCAAGCTGATCCGGCAAGTGTGGGTAGCGTCAGGTCCGATACGGTGCCGCTGGAGTTTTATGCATGCTTTCGTGACCGGCATGCCATGACCAACAAAGTACGGGCGTTTGTGGATTATCTTGTGAGTGCCATCCCGCAAAGCTGGTCACTGTGATGATGGTTTGCTCATCAAACAATGCTTAATGCGCTGGGATTCAAAAGCAAGAATCAGCGTTTTTTAATCTATATTTCCATGTATCTTCGGCATCATCTACAGACACAGGATGTGAACGATGCGTAGTGAACAGGCACAAGATATCGTTGGTGATCAGCGTTGGCAAAAGGTGCTGGCGCGCGACCCGGCGGCAGACGGGCAATTCTTCTATTCAGTGAAAACCACCGGCATTTACTGCCGCCCTTCTTGTGGTGCGCGGCATCCACGGCCGGAGAATGTCGCCTTTCATGCCACTGCGAGTGAGGCTGAGCACGCCGGATTCCGGCCCTGCAAACGCTGCAAGCCGGATCAACCGGCTTTGTCCGCCATGCATGCAGAAAAGATCGCCCAGGCTTGCCGCATGATAGAGCGCGCGGAAGTGACCCCAACGCTGAAGGAGCTGGCCGCTCACGCAAGATTAAGCACCTATCATTTCCACCGCCTGTTCAAATCCATGAGCGGATTAACGCCTAAAGCGTATGCATCAGCGCATAAGGCGCGCGCAGTGCGCGAAAAGCTGGGGGTTGAAGCAACCATAACAGAAGCGATTTATGCCGCCGGTTACACATCGAACAGCCGATTTTATGAAACCGCCACCGATACGTTGGGCATGACACCTGCGCAATTCGTCAAAGGTGGCATCAATACCGAGATACGTTTCGCGCTGGGGGAATGTTCGCTCGGCAGCATTCTGGTAGCGAGTAGCGCCAAAGGACTCTGTGCGATTTCCATCGGTCACAGCGCAGAAGCACTGTTACATGCGTTGCAGGATACATTCCCGCATGCGAGCCTGGTCGGCGGCGATGCCGCATTTGAAGCACTGGTTGCGCAAGTCATTGGTTTTGTTGAAGCGCCCAGGCTGGGATTGGATTTGCCGCTGGATATCCAGGGCACCGCTTTCCAGCAGCGTGTATGGCAGGCGCTGAAGCTAATCCCTGTCGGTAGCACCGTGACTTATACAGAGCTTGCACGGTTGATCGGCTCACCCAAAGCCGTACGCGCAGTAGCTAGCGCCTGTGCCGCCAATACCCTCGCGGTGGCGATTCCCTGTCACCGGGTCGTCAGGCTGGATGGATCACTCTCTGGATATCGCTGGGGTGTAGAGATTAAAAAGACGTTGCTTGAAATAGAGGGAACACTAAACATTCTTTAAATAAAAATCAGACTTAAATGTAAAATATTGTTAACGACGTCAGGTTTTTTGCTCTCCCAGCGATTAAACAGTATAGGGATGTGAATAAGTAATGTTCCTGATTAATCCGGGATATTTTCCTGATGATGGTTTTTGGTATTGCGCATACCAAATAATTGGCTAACGGCTTACAAACTCAGCATACGGCAGTTTGATTTTTTTTAGAGGAATGGTCATGGACCTGGTACCTGACATAGTAGATTTGGTGTTGTATTTGCTGGGCGTGCTCTCGGTGGTGGTGTGGGCCATCATCATTATCAAGAGCTGGGCCTGGTACAAGTCGCAAAGCGAGTCCTCCGACTTTCTTTCCGAGTGGC
>NZ_DATHWZ010000067.1:0-1830 GCF_035460085.1 Methylophilus sp. | reverse complement strand
TACGCTGAATGCCCGCTTGATGGGCATGGGCCTGACCGGCAATGCCCGTCGCGAAAGCTACGCCCATATCCCTATGCCCCGCATGACCAACACTTACATGCTTAATGGTGACAAAGACCCGCAAGAGATTATCAAATCAGTGAAAAAAGGCCTTTACGCAGCCAACTTCGGTGGTGGCCAGGTCGATATCACCAGCGGTAAATTCGTGTTCAGTGCTGCTGAAGCCTATATGATAGAAGACGGCAAAATCACTTATCCGGTCAAAGGCGCTACCTTGATTGGTAACGGACCGGACGTACTTACCAAAGTCAGCATGATCGGTAACGATATGGCACTGGATAGTGGCGTCGGTACCTGCGGAAAAGAAGGTCAGAGTGTACCGGTTGGTGTGGGTCAGCCTACGTTGAAGATTGATGGGTTGACGGTGGGTGGGACGTCAGCTTAACGCCCATCAAATAAAATGTCCCATTAGAACGTTGACACGTCCATTATGGACGTGATAAAGTCTCCAAATACACATTGGAGATAAAAATGCTTACATATGCAATTTGGAACAATAAAGGCGGCACTGGCAAAACCAGCTTAACATTTCAATCTGTTTGTCGATATTCAGAACTTAATCCAGATAAAAAGGTTTTAGTAATTGATATATGCCCACAAGCCAACCTTTCAGAAATTTTACTTGGGGGGCAAGAAAACAACGGCAGTAATAATTTACTCAATCGTCAAGGTTTAACACCCAGATGTAGCATTGGAGGCTATTTTGACGCCAGATTAGCGGCACCTTTCACATCAGCTAACTTTACTGCCAGTGACTATATAACTACTCCGTATATACATAACAGTACTATTCCAAAAAATATTGACTTAATCTGCGGAGATCCATTGCTTGAATTACAAGCAATGGCCATGAATACACTTGCTAACGTTGATTTACCTGGTGTTAATGCTTGGCTAGGTGTTATTGATTGGTTACGTGACTTATTGAGTCAGCTAAATGAAAAATATGACCTAGTGTTTATTGATACCAACCCTAGTTTCTCTATGTACACTCAGATTGCCTTAGCAGCATCAGATAGAGTGATACTACCCGTTATGGCTGATGACTCATCTAGGAGGGCTATACAAAATGCATTTTCACTAATTTATGGTCTAAAACTTCCATCACAGGTTTATTCAAAGTATACATTTGCAACAAAATTAAATGCAGCGAGCCGCTCACTACCAAAAATTCATCTTATTTTAAAAAATCGATTAACTCAATACATGGGCCCAGCCTCGGCTTACAATGCAGTTCTTTCAGGTATCGACACAGATTTAAATAATCTAATTAGTAACTACCCTCACCATTTTACTTTTAGCAACATTAACAATGGCGTTGTAGATGTTCGTGACTTCCAAACTACTGGTGTAGTCGCATTTGCTCGTGGATGCCCATTTTCGCGTATGCCTACAGGTAAACTAACTATCAGTGGGCATAGAGTTCAGGTTAAACCAGAGTATAGAGACAATGCTTTAGAGGCTATAGATAATATAGTTAGCAACTTTTAGAATAAATCTTTGTAGGAGGGAATTACCCTCCTACTCATTCGTGGTTCGAAAACCAAACCAGGCAATATAAACATAGCAGATTACTGGCAAGATAAACGCATGATGCAGCCCCAAGAAATCAGCCAGTAGGCCCGTTAACAACGGCACAATCGCCCCTCCCAGAATCGCAGTTGCCAGCAATCCAGAGCCTTTCTTCTCCTGCCCCGCTTTAAGGTCTTTAATCCCTAACGTAAAAATAGTGGGGAACATAATAGAGTTACACAAACCGACCAGCACCAT
>NZ_DATHWZ010000066.1:0-48718 GCF_035460085.1 Methylophilus sp. | reverse complement strand
CAGATTCGCAGGATGTGTGAGCTGGTGGGCTTGAAAGTGGTTGGGTTGAAGCGGATCCGGATTGGCAGGATAAGTTTGGGGAAATTACCGGCGGGGCAGTGGCGATATTTGGGAGAGCATGAGAAGTTTTGATGGCAATAGTGCGGATGATGCGGGTGGACGTTCTAATCGGTATTTCTTCGGATGATTTAAACGTTCCTTTTTCGCCCTTAGGCGAGTTACTTTTCTTTGCTTGCCCAAAGAATAAGTAACCAAAAGAAAAGGCACCCTAGCATCCGCTTATCTCCTGTGTTGCTCGTCAGCGTGGGCGTCCAACGAAACTCGCCCTGACAAGCCACATACACCGTGGCTTGTTGCGGAACTCGAACAGACGCTGGCCGACGGCTCCCACGCTGACTGCGCTACTCGGCGCGTCAGATAGGGGCCCATTAGAAACCACTACGCGGTTCCTTGGGTTTATTGCTTCAGATTGCATCCCGCTTAACCTATGGAATAAAACAAGGCCAAAAGACAAAACAGCGCACTTGGGTGTTGGGTTTAGTCTTGAGAATTAAATAAGGTAGCTTAGCGCCCTCTGTCCATTGTTTACCACATCTGTTTCAGCGTGGTGGTTTTCAACGGGCCCCTATCTGACGCGCCGAGTAGCGGAGTCAAAATAAGGAGGAAGGGAGTGACTGTCTGAATCCAGCGGTGGCCTGCGTATTGTGCAGGCCGCTAGGATGAGTTTCGCGACCGCTTATGCCCAAGTCGGGCAAAGCAACGGACGAAAGTCCTAAGCCGAGCAACGCAGGAAATAAGCGGAAGCTAGGGTGCCTTTACTTTGGTGACTTTGCTTTGGGCAAGCAAAGGAAAGACACTCGCCTACAGGCGAAATAGAATGCTAATTAAATCCACAGACTGAAGAACTGGAAGAATTATTTTTTTAATAAACTCTTAAAAGCGACAATGAATAAACACTGGAATAGTAAAAATTAATTGCCATTTTCCTTAGCCGCTACCCAGTCCCCACTCTTCCCACCATGCTTTTCCAGCAATCGAATACTATCCATCGTCATGCCACGATCTATCGCCTTGCACATATCATAAATCGTCAACAAACCTACCTGAACCGCCGTCAATGCTTCCATTTCAACCCCCGTCTGCCCGGTAGTTTCACACTGCACACGGCAAACAACACGATGATTAATTTCATCTGTCACAAAGCTCACATCAACACGACTTAAGCTAAGCGGGTGACACAGCGGGATCAGGTCACTGGTTTTTTTACTGGCCTGAATGGCTGCAATCCTGGCAATTCCCAGCACATCGCCTTTTTTTGCATTACCTTGCAAAATGGTTTGCAATGTCGCCGCTTGCATATGAATGGTGCCTTCAGCAATGGCCACACGTTTGCTGTGCGCTTTATCGCCAATATCGACCATATGCGCATGGCCCTGTGCGTTGAAATGCGTTAATTCGGACATGGTGAAAAATGATGAACTCAAGCGGTGAAGCCGTTATCATAACAAGTTTGGGTCAGCGGTCCATGCTGATTCAGGAATAATGTGATTTTCAGGATCGTTTTTACTCAAAGATACATGGTTTTTAACCCACTCAAACTTGTTGATCCCTACTCGCGCCGCGCACTTGGGCGATGGAGTGTGACGTTGGCTTTATTGATGCCATCCGGGTTCCCCATGCTGGCAGAAAGTGCGGTTGGCCAGTTCTCCGGTAAACCTTATGAGCCCGAGCTGGATTTAAATTTACCGGCAGATTCTTCCAACCAGTTGCCTGAATTGGGGGATGCTTCGCAAACCGTATTGTCAGCGCGCGATGAAGAAAAAATCGCTAACCAGATACTTAAGCAGGTGGCAACCAGCCAGGATGTATTTGATGATGCCGAGGTCACTGATTATTTGCAGGCATTAGGCAAACGCCTGGGTGCCAGCAGCCCGGACAAACAGCAGAAGTTATATTTTTTTGTGTTGCAGGATAAAAGTATCAACGCGTTTGCAATGCCCGGTGGTGTGATCGGCGTGCATACCGGCCTGTTTACTTCTTCCAATAGCGAATCTGAACTGGCCAGTGTATTGGGCCATGAAATCGGCCATGTCACCCAACATCACCTCGCGCGTATGCTGGCGTCACAAAAATACGATATGTTTAAAAATATCGCTGCCACTGCCTTGGCTTTGCTGGTGATGCGTTCAAATCCGCAAGCCGGCATGGGCGCGATGACTGCGGCATCTGCGGCCGGTATCCAACGCCAGATCGATTACACCCGCGAACATGAGCGCGAGGCGGACCGTGTCGGCCTGACTATTCTGCAGGACGCCGGATTTGATGTGCGTGCCATGCCCGCTTTTTTTAATACCTTGCAGCGTGCGACGCGCTTTTCAGATGGCAATATGCCCAGTTATTTGCGTACGCACCCCATGACCAGTGAGCGGATTGCCGATATGGGGAACCGTGTGCAAAACCTGCCCTATAAACAAGTCATTGAAAATCCGGCTTTTTCTTTGATGCGGGCTAAAATACGTGCGTTCCAGGGTTCTCCCACGCAAATGGTCGAAGAATTCAAGAATAACCTGGAGGAGGGCCGTTTCCAGAATGAGCAATCCGAACACTTTGGCCTGGGGTATGCTTACTTGCGGGCAAATCAGGCAAAAAATGCCCTGCAAGAAGTGCAATGGCTGGAACAGCGTGGCATGGTCAACCCTTACATGATTACTTTGAAAGCCGTGACGCTAGCCAAGTTGGGACAAGTGCCTGAAGCGCAGGCGCAGTTCTTACAGGGCCTGCAGCGTTATCCGCAGCATAGAATCTTTGCCCAAGGCCAGGCCGAGTCTCTGATCAACAACAACCAGTGGGCTGCAGCGGTGGGGTTTATCCAGAAGCAACTGCAAACCTTTCCGGACGATCCAAAGCTGTATGACTGGCTGGCCGCGGCTTACCAGGCGCAAGGCAAGCAAATGCTCAGGCATCAGGCGTTGGGTGAGGCTTATGTGCGCAAATATGATTTACCACGTGCGGTAGACCAGTTTGAAATTGCCAGTAAAGCCAAAGATGGGGATTTTTATTTGCAATCCAAAGTCGAAGCTCGACTGAAAGCGCTCCGCTTGCAGCAAACACTGGAAAAAGATGATGACAAAAGCTGAAAGGAAGCTGGGACGCTAGATGCAAAGACGGATGTTATTAAAAAGCGGCCTGGCATTGGCGATGTTGCCGTTCTGGATGGTGATCCAGAAAGTACAGGCCGCTACCTGGTTTATGCAGGCGTTTGATGCCAAGCATACCCCTGAAGTCATGTCTGCATTACAGGCAAAGGCAGTGCCTGTTTCTCAGGATATTCATATTGAGGCACCGCAAAAAGCTGAAAATGGGGCGGTTGTGCAAGTGGAAATCTCCAGCCCGCAGCCTGCAGGGACTGTCAGCCATATGCATTTGCTGGCTGATGCCAACCCCACACCGCTGATTGCCAGTTTTGAATTAGGCAAGCAGGTGTTACCCACACTGGTCACGCGTATCAAGCTGGCACAATCCGGTGAGTTGATTGCATTGGTGCAAAATGCTGGCGGACAGTTTCAGCAACAGCGGCGTGAAGTGATCGTGCTGGAAGACGGCTGCGCTGGTAATGAGCGCGAAGAACCGTTTGCCAGCAGTATGAAAATGCGCGCGCGTCCGCTGCAAGAGGGGCCACTAGGCAAAAACATTACCGAGCTGAAGATCATTATTGTTCACCCGATGCGTACAGGGCGCAGCAAAAATGATGAGGGAGAGTTAATACCTGCGCATTTTATGCAATTGATGCAGGTGATCTTGAACGGGCAACTGATTGTTGATGCGCAAACCGGGACCGGAATTTCGCGTAATCCGTACTTTACGTTTTATTTGAAAGACGCGAAGATTGGCGATGTAATAGCAGTTAACTGGCAGGATAACCGCGGCTTTAGCGGGCACGGTGAAATCACCGTATCACTTTAATTTGATAAATAATATTTATCAATAAAATTAAAACAATCAATTATGCATATGTAGTAAAGTTATCTACAATGCATGCATTCGCTTAAACAAACAAAGTTTAAATAGCAGTATCAGATCACTAGTTAAGTGAAACAACGTTTTAAACCATTATTAAAAGGAGAGCACAATGTCATTGATTAATACACAAGTTCAACCATTCAAGGCCCAGGCATTTCACAACGGTAAATTTATCGAAGTGACTGAAGAATCTTTAAAGGGCAAATGGTCTGTATTGATTTTCATGCCGGCAGCGTTCACATTCAACTGCCCGACAGAAGTTGAAGATGCGGCTGACAACTACGCAGAGTTCCAGAAGGCGGGTGCTGAAGTGTACATCGTGACCACCGATACGCATTTCTCCCACAAGGTTTGGCACGAGACTTCACCAGCAGTGGGCAAGGCAAAATTCCCACTGGTTGGTGACCCGACTCACCAGTTGACACGTGCATTTGACGTGCATATTGATGAAGAAGGCCTGGCATTGCGCGGCACATTCGTCATCAATAATGAAGGCGTGATCAAGACTGCTGAAGTACACAGCAACGAAATCGCCCGTGATGTTAAAGAAACTTTGCGCAAGTTGAAAGCTGCTCAATACACTGCAGCTAACCCAGGCCAGGTTTGCCCAGCCAAGTGGAACGACGGTGCAGCCACATTGACACCATCACTGGACTTGGTAGGTAAGATTTAATCTCTCTGAGATTAGCTTGAGCATTGCCCTGCGATAGCAGGGCGCTCAGGTAAAGTCACCAATGTATTGGTGGTTTTACCTGAGCTTCCCCCAACCATTTCGAATGCCATTAGTATGGCCACGGCTTCTTGTCGCCGATAAACACAGACAAGTAAGTCATTTTGGAGAATAAAAAATGTTAGACGATACCTTAAAGACACAACTGCAAACCTACCTGGGTATGCTGCGTCAGCCTATCCGTCTGATCGCATCCCTGGATAACAGCGACAATGCCGCAAAAATGCGTGAACTCCTGCAAGAGATTACTGCATTGTCAGACAAAGTCAGCCTCGACGAAACCGGTGATGATGCGCGTAAACCCTCATTCGTAATTGCCAAAGAAGGCGAAACCCATGGCGTACGCTTCGCGGCGATTCCACTGGGCCATGAATTCACTTCACTGGTGCTGGCTTTGTTGTGGACTGGCGGTCATCCACCAAAAGTGGAGCAGGATGTGCTCGACCAGATCAAGGCGCTGGAGAGCGACTTGAACTTTGAAGTCTATATGAGCCTGTCATGCCATAACTGCCCTGACGTGGTGCAAGCCACTACATTGATGACGGTATTCAACCCGCGCATCAATGTGACGGTGATTGATGGCGGCCTGTATCAGGACGAAGTCAACGAACGTAACATCATGGCCGTGCCTGCGACTTTCCTGAACGGCGAGATGTTCGCCTCTGGCCGTATGCTGGTAGAAGAGTTCCTGGCCAAAGTCGATACCGGAGCGGTAGCGAAAGAAGCTGAGAAAATCAGCGCCAGGGAACCGTTTGATGTGCTGGTGGTAGGTGGTGGCCCGGCGGGTGCTTCAGCAGCGATTTATGCGGCACGTAAAGGTATTCGCACCGGCATCGTGGCTGACCGTTTCGGCGGCCAGGTCAATGACACGCTGGCGATTGAAAACTTTATTTCTGTGAAAGAAACTGAAGGGCCAAAACTGGTGGCGGCGCTCGAAGAGCATGTGAAAACCTATGATGTTGACATTATGCCTTTGCAACGTGCCGTTGGCCTGGCTGAGCCAGGTAAGACAGATGGCAAACATGCCGGTTTGATCGAAGTGAAACTGGAAAGCGGTGCGACTTTACGCAGCAAATCCGTGATTCTGGCGACTGGTGCACGCTGGAAGAACCTGAACGTGCCTGGTGAGGCAGAGTACAAAAACAAAGGCGTTGCTTATTGCCCGCACTGTGATGGCCCGCTGTTTAAAGGCAAGCACGTGGCAGTGGTTGGTGGTGGTAACTCTGGTGTGGAAGCCGCGATTGACCTGGCCGGTGTGGTGGGACATGTGACGTTGCTGCAGTTTGATACCGAGCTGAAAGCCGATGCGGTACTACAACGCAAACTGCGTTCACTGCAAAACGTAACCATTCTGACCAGTGCGCAAACAACCGAAGTGACTGGTGACGGAACACGTGTCAATGGATTGACTTACACAGATCGCGTGAGTGGGGAAAGCAAGCATGTGCCACTGGAAGGCGTGTTTATCCAGATTGGCCTGGTGCCCAACAGTGACTGGTTGAAAGGGACATTGGACTTAAGCAAATATGGTGAAATTGAAATCAACAACCATAATGCGACTTCTTTGCCAGGCGTATTTGCGGCGGGGGATGTGACTACCATTCCTTACAAGCAGATTGTGATTGCCATGGGTGAAGGGTCGAATGCCGCTCTGGGTGCGTTTGATTACCTGATTCGTCAGTAAAATAGAGATGTAGTAACAATAAAAAAACCTGCTTCGGCAGGTTTTTTTATTTCTGGATATTACTTGTAACTATGCAATCAGCGACAATGAAACCGCTTCAGCCACCTTAATCCCATCCACTGCTGCTGACAAAATACCGCCAGCATAACCCGCACCTTCACCACAAGGGAACAAGCCTTTTGTGTTGATGCTTTGCAACGTCTCATCGTCACGCTTGATACGTATCGGGCTTGAGGTACGCGTTTCCACGCCAGTCAAAATGCCATCCGCCAGATCAAAATTAGGAATCTGTTTGGCAAATGCTGGAATCGCTTCACGGATAGCGGTAATCGCAAATTCTGGCAAGGCGGATTCAAGGTTAGTCAGATGCACGCCTGGCGTATAGGAAGGTGTGACTTCACCAAACCCGGTAGAAGGGCGATTTGCCAGAAAGTCACCAATCAATTGTCCTGGTGCCGAGTAGTTGCTGCCGCCCAGCACAAACGCATGGCTTTCCAGTTGGCGTTGTAACTCAATGCCTGCCAATGGATGGTCGGGGTAATCCACTTCCGGCGTGATGCCGACCACAATCCCCGCATTGGCATTGCGCTCGTTACGGCTGTATTGGCTCATGCCATTGGTCACCACACGGTTAGGCTCAGAAGTGGCGGCGACTACCGTGCCACCTGGGCACATGCAAAAGCTGTACACACTACGGCCATTCTTCGCATGATGCACAAGTTTATAATCCGCTGCGCCCAGCTTTTGCAGGATGTCGTCGCTGTAGCTTTTGCCATAACGCGCGCGGTCCACCAGGCTTTGTGGATGCTCAATACGGAAGCCGATTGAAAACGGTTTTGCTTCGACAAAAATGCCTTTGTTGTAAACCATTTCAAAGGTATCCCGCGCACTGTGACCCACTGCCAATACCAGATGCCGGGTGGGCAAATATTCGCCCGTTTGCAGAGTAACACCTTGTACTTGCTGGTCCTGGATATCAATGTCAGTCACGCGCTGTTCAAAACGTATCTCACCGCCCAGGCTGATGATGGTGCTACGCATATCCTCGACCATGCCGACCAGCTTGAAGGTACCGATATGCGGATGGCTGACGTATAAAATTTCTTCCGGCGCGCCGGCTTTGACAAACTCCTGTAATACCTTGCGGCCGTAATGTTTGGGATCTTTGATCTGGCTATACAGTTTTCCGTCGGAGAAAGTGCCCGCGCCGCCTTCACCAAACTGCACGTTGGATTCAGGATTCAATTTACCTTTGCGCCATAATCCCCAGGTGTCTTTGGTCCGCTCGCGCACCTCTTTACCGCGTTCCAGTACGATAGGTTTGAAACCGGCTTGCGCCAGTATCAGCGCTGCAAAAATACCTGCCGGGCCAAAGCCGACCACGACAGGCCTGTGTTCTGAAGCCTGATTGTTGGTGGCAACAAACTGATAGCTGGTATCCGGTGCCGGTTTGATATGGGGGTCTTTTTTAAACCGGGCAAGAATTTTTGCCTCGTTTTTAACTTCTGCATCGATGTTGTACACATACAGAATGGCATGTGATTTACGCGCATCCACCCCGCGCTTGAAAATGTCAAAGTGGATTAAATCGCTTTCGGGAATTTCCAGCCGCTTGATGATAGCTGCCCTGATCTCGTCGTCCTGATGCTTTAGTGTTTCTGCCTGGACTAGCGGCAATTTTATTTCGGTGATTCGTAGCATAAATATCTCGTGGATAGTGGTTATCTATCAAAAACGTATTTTATTACATTCAGTCTTAGCGTATGGTAGATTTTAATATCGGTTCTATTTAATTAGTGTCGGAATTGGTCGTTATAGACTTTATGTTTAATTACAAGCGACAAATACTTATCCCGTTAATCATTGCCGCCACTATTTTGTGCGGGTCAATGGTATGGCTATTTATCGCTATGTATCAGCTGGTGGCTTTTTCAGAGCAGAAAGATTCGGTAGACCGGCAACGCTATGAGATTGCTGCGCTGGGGAAAGCGATCACCAACGCAGAAAGCGGCCAGCGTGGATATTTGCTTACCGGGCATACCTTGTTCCTTGATACCATGGAACAAGGCCGCATGGATACGCAAAGGGTGTTTGCCAGTCTGGATAAACATGTCGTTAAAGTGGGCGAAATAAGGCCGCAACTCCAAAAAGTCAAACAATTAGTCCATCGAAAATTTGATGCCATGGATATCAGCATACAGGTGCAAATGCGCGCCGGCTCGTATGCGTCGCACCTGAGTTTGAGCAAGGATAAAAGCCGTGAGCTGATGAAGCTGATCAATGACCGCCTTGGTGAGATGGATAACAAGCTGGAACAGCTGCGGGCTGATTACGAAAAAGAAATACGCCAGCGTGTGGTCCAGGCGGTGATTGGCGCCATTTTGCTATGTATGCTGATTATTGGCGTATTGCTGTTTTCCTACCACAGTACCACCGATCTGTTAGGCAAAGTGATGGAAACCCAGGCCGTCACGGAGCAGTTAAGTCATCAGGTGGATCATGATTTGCTCACCGGATTGCCAAACCGGCGCAGCGTTGATGACCATTTGGAGACTGTTTTCCAGCGGTCAAAACATAACTCAAAACCATTCGCCATCTTTTTTATGGACCTGGATGGATTCAAGCAGATCAATGACCAGTACGGCCATGAAATCGGCGATGCGTTGCTCATCGAAGTGGCCAATATGTTCCAGAAGGTACTCAGGCAAACGGATTTCCTTGCCCGCCAGGGAGGTGATGAATTTGTGCTGGTGGTAGGTAGTTATCTGCACCGCATGGAACTGGTGCAACTGGCCCAAAGGTTAATACTGTTATTTTCGCGGCCAGTGATTGTCAGGACAATGGCGCTCAATATCGGGGTCAGCATAGGTATTGCCGAGTATCCCCGGCATGGCAAGCAAGTGAAGCAGCTATTGCACGCGGCCGATAAAGCGATGTATGTGTCCAAGAAAAACGGTAAGAGCGCTTACAGTTTTGATGGTGAGTAACCGCTTAGTCGGCCTGTTTTGCGAGCTCTAGCTGCAGCATATTTTTCAGCAGCGGCACGGTCACAGGTTTTTTGGTGGTCAGTGACCACTCATCCAGCGCATCCAATACTGCCACTAATGTCGGTAAATCCCGGCGCAGGTATTTCAGGCAGTAAGCGATCACTTCATCCGGCAGTTTCATCCCCCGTTCACGCGCATGCGCACGCAAAGCATCGGCCTTTTCATTATCGCTCAATGGATGTAGCTGGTAGACCAACCCCCACGCTAACCGTGTAGCCAAATCATCGCGCAAACCCATTTGTGTCGGTGCATGATGACCGGCGGTGATTAATACACCACCTTCGGCTTTAATATGGTTGAACGTATCAAACAGGATGATTTGCGACTCTTCGTCCAGTGTATGCACGTTATCGGCAATATGCGCGCCCATGGCCTGGGCTGCCAGCAACAAATGTGTTTTACCGCTGCCCGCAGTGCCCCACAAAAACACAAAGGGTGAAGGCGCCTGTCCTGCCAGGGCTGCTTGCAAGCTACTAAGTGCTTCCTGGTTTTGGCCGACAATAAAATTGTCAAACCCAGGCGCGGCCGGCGGTTGGATATTCAGTAACAATTGTTTCACAGCGGATGCTTTAAAATTGAAATGTCATTCATCCGGCATCTGAATCACAGCCGCTTGGCTGTGTAAGTAAGTTTCGCTTCGCAAATAACTTTTTTTGATGTAACGCAAACCGACGGCAATGGCAGCGCTAACCGGCAACGCCAGCAAGACGCCGGCAAAGCCAAATAACTGGCCACCTGCCATCAAGGCTAAAATCACCAATACCGGATGCAGTCCGATACGATCACCAACCAGAATAGGCGTCAGGAAAAAGCTTTCCACAAACTGGCCGACACCGAACACGATCAGTACTGGAATCACTTCCGGCAATGAGGCGAATTGGAGTAAGGCGAGCATCATGGCCAAAATAAATGCCAGGGCAAAACCAAGATAAGGCACAAAGCTGAGTAACCCGGCAATCATGCCGATTGACAACGCCATATCTAGGCCAACCAGCCATAACCCAATACTATAAAACACGCATAGTGACAGCATCACTGATAGCTGTCCGCGCAGGAATTCGGCCACTACACTGTCAATATCTTTGGCGATTTTTTTGACACGGCCGATCAGGTCGCGTGGAATCAACTCCCCGATTTCGGTCATCATATCGTCCCAGTCGCGCAAAAAATAAAACAGCACTACGGGCAAAAGGAGAATATTGGCGAGCATGCCGATCAGGTTCAGGCCTTTCTGGCCTGCACTCAACAATACGCTGCCAACAAAGCTGCTCGCTGATTGCCAGTGCTCGGTCACCAGTTTTTGTATATAGGCCGGGTTCACATTGAAACGGATGCCAAAACGCTGTTGCAGCCAGGGCTCAACCTGCTGGTGGAAATGATCCACCACGGCCGGCAAGCGTTGCACAATGAGCATTGATTGCTGTTGCAATAGCGGGATGATAATCAGCATCAAGCCAATCAGCGCCAGGATTACCCCAGCCATCACTAACAAAGTCGCCAATGTACGGCCGACTTTCCACTGACGGTATCCGGTTTCACTGAGCCGGTCTACCAGCGGGTCCAGCATGTAAGCAATGACCATGGCTGCCAGAAAGGGCGTCAGCACAGGTTCCAGCAAGTAAAATAGGTAGATGAACAGCGCGGCCACGATCCACCAGCGATTTTCGCTGACAAACTGAGTCACACTGGACGTTTGATACTCGTGATCTGACATGGGCGCCTGTAATGCATACACTCAATCCGGCATAGGTCGAACTGGCAAGATGCGTTAAAATAATGATTATTCTTAAAATTATACTGAATTTCGTGGATATAACGCGCTTTGTTGCAATATCCATAGAATTTATATTGAATTAAATATTCATAGCATAGAAAGAAACGAGAGTATTTTGACGACTTCTTCTGATAAAACTTCTGTCACCTATCGCGACGCCGGTGTGGATATGGAGGCCGGTGATGCACTGGTCGAGCAGATCAAGCCATTTGCCAAACGCACCATGCGCCCTGAAGTGATGGGTGGCATCGGCGGCTTTGGTTCATTGTTCGCCATGCCGAAAAAATTCAAGGAACCGATTCTGGTTTCTGGTACCGATGGTGTTGGGACTAAACTCAAGCTGGCATTCCAGCTGGACAAGCATGATACGGTCGGTATCGACCTGGTGGCCATGAGTGTGAATGACATTCTGGTGCAGGGTGCCGAGCCGCTGTTTTTCCTCGATTATTTTGCTTGCGGCAAACTGGAAGTCGGCACTGCTGCGGCCGTCATCAAAGGCATTGCCCAAGGCTGTGAAGAATCCGGCTGTGCATTGGTCGGTGGTGAAACGGCTGAAATGCCTGGCATGTATCCGGCTGGTGAATATGACCTGGCGGGATTCGCAGTCGGTTGTGTCGATAAAGCCAATATCATCGATGGTTCAACCATCAAGGCCGGTGATGTGATTTTAGGCCTGGCTTCCAGCGGCGCGCATTCCAATGGCTACTCGCTGATCCGCAAACTGATAGAACAATCAGGGATCGATATGGAGTCAGATTTCCACGGCCGCAAATTCAAGGATGTCGTCATGGCACCTACCAGGCTGTATGTGAAATCCGTGCTCAAATTACTGGAAACATTGCCGGTAAAAGGCATGGCACATATCACAGGCGGTGGCATTACCGAGAATATTCCGCGCGTGTTGCCAGAAGGGCTGACTGCTGAAGTACAGAAAACCAGTTGGACATTGCCGCCATTGTTCCAATGGTTGCAGGCACAGGGCAATATCGAATCAGTAGAAATGTACCGTACATTTAACTGTGGTATCGGTATGGCGATTATCGTCGCTGCCGAACATGCGGATCAGGCGCAAAAGATGTTAGCGGATTCAGGTGAAACGGTTTACCGCATTGGCCAGATTCGTGCGCAACAGGCAGGTGAAGCACCGACTGTGGTGGTGTAATGACGCCAATGCGCTTTCATCATCTCGTCGTCAATGGACTGGCAACGTTACTTTTTGCAGCTTCCGCGAGTGTATCGGCAGCGCCCAAGCAACTCACGCTGAAATATGACCTGTTACAGCAAGGCGTCACTATAGGCAGTGTGAAAGACCAGCTGACAGTCACCGGGAATAAATACCAGATAGAGTCACTGGCTGAAGGCAAAGGCATTTATAAGCTAATGGGTGAGCGCACACTCTCAAGCCAGGGGAATGTGGCTGACAACACTTTACGCCCTGCCCATTTCGAATCCCGCCAGTCAAAACACGCAGGTAAAACCCTCATCAGTGATTTTGACTGGAGTAAAAAGGTCCTCAATATGCAGGTCAAAGGCACTCAGGAAACCGAGAGGCTGACCAAAGGGACGCAGGATCTATTAAGCATACTGTATTGCTGGATGTGGCAGCCGCCGAAAGGCAAACAGGTGAAATTGCCTGTTACCAGCGGCAAGAAACTGTCGTCACACACATTTGTAATCACTGAAGAAAAGACGCCTTTACAAACCGAGGCCGGCACATTTCATGTGATCAAACTGGAAGACAGCGACGGCGAAAAAACGCTGTATCTGGCCAAAGATAAAGGCTATCTGCCAGTGAAATTAGTTGTGCAGGATGACGGCAAGCGTATGGAACAAGTGATCACCAGTATCGCTGGTCAATAACGGGTATTCTCAACATCGGGAAAACACGTGATGAATATACAAAGCCTGCGAAAATGGATGCGGCAACACATTCCCTGGCGATTAGCGTTGGCTTTATGTATATCCTTGCTTGTGCATGTGGTCCTGGTGAAAGAGGTTTCGTGGCAAAGCTGGTTCTCACAGGATGAGTCTCCGCCAACCTTGTTAAGTGCCCAGTTGGAAGCTGCGCCAGCCAAGCCGCCAGTCAAAGTACCAGTGAAGCCGCAGGCAAAGGAAAAGCCACCACCAGCCACACCTGAGCCCACACCACAAACTGCTCCAGTTGGAGATCCACCAGAGCCTCTGGCCGACGCTGCGGCTGCATCGCCAACTTCGGAAACGAGTGAAGATGCCATGGCGCAGGAGGAAGAAGCCCGCAACGCAGAAATCGCTGCCTGGCATGAAACAGACAGTGCCATTGTAGAACCGGATGCGGCGCTACCGCCGCCTTATCAGCGGGTAAGCACTGAATATGCTGTATATGTAAATGGTGAAAAGCAGCCCGCAGGTAGCGCAAACATTGACTATGTGCAGGAACCATCCGGACAATACAATCTGCGCTGGGTGGTTGAAGGGCGTGGTTTGTTGAAATTGCTCTACCCGAAGCTGGAACAACAAAGCCGTGGAGATGTCGGCCCACATGGATTGAAGCCGCATTTCTACCGCTACGCATTTGGCAGCAAAGCGGACAAAATATATGAAGCTAACCTGGATTGGGAAACCAATTTTATTACCCTGAAAACATCCAAGGGTGAGCAACGGGTTGACCTGCCGCGTAACACGCAGGACATTCTCAGTTTTATGTACCAGTTCATGTTTGTGCCGCCATTGCAGGAAATGCATATTGCGCTCACCAACGGGCGGCGCTTGAACACCTACCAATACGAGTTTGAAGGTGAAGACGCCATGGTGATTGCCGACCAGACCATTCAAACGGTGCATATTGCCCATACACGGGGTGAAACGGACGAAAAAATAGAATTATGGCTGGCCACCGATTACCGGTATGTGCCAGTCAAAATCAGAAAACAGGAAAAAAACGGCATGGTGATTGAACAGGTCGCTACGCGGTTGATCACTGAATAACGCAATACGCAATATATTTGAAAGACATTCATGAATTCCACCCTTATGCGCCAGACGGCGGCTTTATTAAATGACATGCTGCAATTCGAAAGCCCGGCCGATGGCAAACTCAGTGAGTTTTTTCGCCAGCATCGCGAGCTAGGCACCAAAGAGCGCGCGTGGATCGCCGAAACCGCTTATGGCGTATTGCGTCGCTACCGCTACTTGCGCGAAATCAGCATCACAGAACCGGATGAACAGGAAGATACGCGTAAACTGATCCTGGCCCTGCTGATCAAGATTGAGGGCAAAAGCATCCGTGATCTAGACGACATGCTGGATGAGCGGCAAAAAGAATGGGCGGTGCAAATTAAAAGCAAAACCAGCGAAGGCTTTTCCCCGGCGATTCTGGCCGATGTGCGCGACTGGCTTTGGGACAAGCTGGTGGCACAATATGGCGAAGCCGAAGCCATGACCATTTGCCGCAGCATGTTTGAGCAAGCCAGCCTGGATCTGCGCGTGAATACCATCAAAGCCAACCGTGAAGAAGTCATGGCGCGCATGCTGGCCGAAAACACCGTGAAAGATAACGTGATTACCACCACGCCTTACTCCCCGGTCGGCATCCGTATGGGCTCACGCCTGAACATCGGTAAACACATCCTGTTTACCGAAGGCAAAATCGAAGTACAGGATGAAGGCAGTCAGTTACTCAGTTATTTAGTGGCGCCAAAACGCGGACAAATGGTAGCTGATTTATGTGCCGGTGCAGGGGGTAAAACCTTGGCGCTGGGTGCACTGATGAAAAACACCGGTAGGTTATATGCGTTTGATGTATCAGAAAAACGCCTGAATAATCTGGGCCACCGCTTGAAACGCAGCGGATTATCCAACCTGCAAGCGCAGCTGATTAATAACGAAAACGATTTAAAACTCAAACGCCTGAACGGCAAGTTTGACCGTGTTTTGGTAGATGCCCCATGCAGCGGCTTGGGTACCTTGCGACGTAACCCGGATTTGAAATGGCGCCAGACCGAACAGGACGTTGCCGAGCTGAATGTGAAGCAAAGCAACATCCTGGCGCGCGCTGCCAAACTGTGCAAGGTCGGTGGCCGTGTCATCTATGCGACGTGCAGCCTGTTACGTGATGAAAACGAAGCAATCGCCGAAGCATTTCTGCAAGCACATCCGGACTTTAAACTCATCCCTGCCAATGAAGTGTTGGCGCAGCAGAATATTGAGCTGGATACGGGCGAATATTTAAAACAGCTCCCGCATTTACATGGCACGGACGGGTTCTTTGCGGCGGTGTTTGAGAAGACTGGCCCAACAGCGGATACTGCAAAAGAGAGTACTTGATCAGTCGCTTGAATATCTCAATCGCTGCCTTTCATTAGCATTAAAAAAACTATGTTTCGTCCAGGTGGATTAGTTTCCGCTTGGACGAATTTAATTCTCTGCTGAAACTCCCAAATCCTGGTGTAGTCTCCACATCATTTTGGTCGTTAATCCACGTTTACGATTGAGTATTTCATACACTCTGTTTATTTGTCTAATCATGACACTTGCCTAATTATGGCCGCCGGGTCTTTTGACTTTAAACCTTCAGGTTATCCTGCCAAAAAACCTTAAGTATGTTGACCGGAGTTACTTTTATCACGCCTCTTGAGTCCCATTTGGCATATGCCAAAAGTTCGCTTTTGCGTTATTCTTGAATCCAACATTCTTAATAAGCATACAAATGACAAAACTCACCTTGAATATGCAAATACTGATTGCTGCGGTGTTGGGAGTGGCTGGCGGTTGGGCGGTACATGGGATGCCCGCTACTGCAGCGTCTGTGCACTGGAGTCTTTACGGAGCCAACCTGGTCGGCACCCTGTTTATCGACCTGCTCAAAATGGTGATGATCCCCTTAGTGTTCTGCGCCATCGTGACCGGCATCGCCAATTTGCGCCAGCATAGCCAGATCAATCTGGTATGGAAAACAACGTTACTCTTTTTTGCGACGACTACCTTGATAGCCATTGCGATCGGTCTGGGTGCCAGTAATATTTTTAAACCTGGCGAGGGCTTGCACTTGGATATGTTTGCCGATGCGATGCAACAGTTTGAGTCAAAGCAATTGACTATGCCTGAGTTCTTTACCCAGTTTCTGCATGGGATTTTCATGAACCCTTTCAAAGCCCTGGCGGATGGCAATATCATTGCGATTGTGGCGTTTGCTCTGGTGTTGGGGATTGCACTGGTGATGGCGTCGGACCGCTATCCGCAATTATTGGGTTTGTTTGAAGAAGGCATGGCGGTCTGCATGCAGATGATCAACTGGATCATGCGCCTGGCACCTTTTGGAATTGCGGCGCTGCTTTTTAAACTGGTCGCCACGCAAGATCTCAGCCTGTTTACGACGCTGACCAAATTCATTCTGTTAGTCACTGGCACCACATTGTTGCATGGGCTGGTGGTGTTACCATTGCTGTTGTTCCTCATCACCGGCAAACGCCCGCTATGGTTTTTACGCAATGCGCGTGAAGCCTTATTGACGGCATTTGCCACAAGTTCAAGCAATGCAACCATGCCGGTGACCATGCGCTGCGCCACGCAAAATATGCAGGTGAAGCCAGAGGTTGCCGGTTTTGTCGTGCCGCTGGGCGCGAGTGTGAATATGGATGGCACAGCCTTGTACGAAGCCGCTGCCGCGCTATTCGTGGCACAACTGGCAAGCATTGATTTGTCGCTCGGTCAGCAGCTGGTAGTGTGCTTTACTACCATGATTGCCGCGATGGGAGCGCCTGGTATCCCCAGTGCCGGTATGGTGACCATGGTAATGGTATTGCAAAGCGTCGGCTTGCCTGCGGAAGCGATTGCAATATTATTGCCAATAGACCGGTTGCTGGATACTGTGCGTACCAGCGTCAATGTGGAAGGCGACATGATAGGTAGCCTGGTAGTGCAGCATGTGACCGAATCCAATTCTTCGCGCTAGAATTTAAGCCATGTTAGAACAACGTCTCGCACAGGTATCAGACACCCCCGTGATTTGCGCATTAGTCAATGCTGCGTATCGCGGGGAAACCAGCCGCGCCGGTTGGACCACCGAAGCTGATTTGCTGACTGGGGTGCGCACCAGTGAGCGTACGATACAAGCGCTGATAGAAAGCGAACATGCCTGTATTCTGCTTGGTGAAGAAGTGGGTGGGGTGGTGGCTGCCTGCATCTGCCTTGAGCAAAATCCAGAATCATTGGAAACTGTCCATCTGGGCATGATTGCTGTTTCGCCGTTATTGCAGAATCTCGGGTATGGTAAAACCATGATACTCGCAGCAGAGAAGTTGGCGAAAGCGCAGTGGCAGGCACAACGGGCCGAAATGATGGTGATTAGTCTGCGTGAGGCGTTGATTGCGTTTTATCGGCGGCTGGGATATCAGCCGACTGGGAAGACGGTGCCGTTTCCGCATCAGCCGGATATGTGGCAGGCGCAGGTTGAGGATATGCAGTTGATTGCTTTGCAGAAAGTGTTGTGATTTATTGTTGGTTATTAAGCCTGTATTTTAAAGAATGCTTTTCACCGCTTTGTAATATGCGTTCAGTCATTCGCCAATAAGCCGGCGAATCAGGCGCTAGTACTTCCCAGATATGGTCATTTAATCCGTTGCCAATCAAAAAAAGGACCAGGGTCTGTTTTGCGTCCCGGTGCAATCTCTGAATGGCCGACGATATGCTTGATTGGGTAGCGATTTTGCAATGCGTCTATCAGCGCTTGTAAAGTAAGGTACTGCACCTCATTAAAAGCGCAATCATCACTGCCTTCCAGCTCTATGCCAATCGAGAAATCATTACAGCGCTCTCTACCTTGCCAGTGGGATACGCCTGCGTGCCAGGCACGCTGGTTGCAACTGACGAATTGAATCAACTCGCCTTGTCGGCGAATTAAAAAATGCGAGGATACTTTTAAGTGGCTGATCGTCTCGTAATAAGGGTGTTCTTTGGCATCCAATTGATTCGTGAATAACGCAATGATGCCCGGGCCACCAAACTGGTTGGGTGGCAGGCTGATGTTATGGATCACGATCATATCAATGTCGCTATTGGCTGGGCGGCTATCGGTATTGGGTGACAACAGCACCTGACATGGACTCGCCATGCCGGAATCATCAATTTTTATAGTGGTGGAAAGCGGTGGAGACATGCCAACATTGTAGGTGAATTTGCGTGAATTGCGTTATGATTCCGCCCGCAACCACAGGTTTGTCATTTCATGTCGCATTGGCGGAGGCCACATGAAAAACTGATTGCCGCCAGACAGGAAAGAGTCATGGTTTTCTTACAGTTATTATTAATGTTGGTGGTGATACTGATTGCTGCGGAAGTGTTCACTAATGCACTGGAGCATCTGGGTGAGCGTCTGGGGATTTCAGAAGGCGTGACCGGTTCCATTTTTGCGGCAGTGGGTACAGCGTTGCCCGAAACATTGGTGCCATTACTGGCTATTTTCTCTTATACCTCCTCGACTGGCGATAGTCATGCCGGTCACGATATTGGCGTAGGTGCGATCCTGGGTGCACCGCTGATGCTGGCCACGCTTTCCCTCAGTTTGATGGCGTTGTCGGTCTGGAAGCGACGTGGCAGCACAGGGCATATCCGTCCCGAGCGTACCGGCCTGGTGCGAGACCTGAATTTCTTTATACTGGCATTTATCTTCGCGACGATTGCCATGTTTGTGCCACATACTGAAGCCATGGTGCGATATGGCATCAGCATCCTGATGGTGCTGATCTATTTTATTTATGTGCTGATGACTATCAAGGCATCCCGCGGATTGGTTGAGGAAGGGCATGCTACCGAGGCTGAAGATGTCATGATGCTGTCCAAGCTTGGGCTGCCAACCAACATCGTCACTATTGTGCTGCAATTGCTGATTGGGCTTGGCTTGCTGATCGCAGGTGCCAAAGGCTTTATCAATGAAGTTGAAACAGCGGCAGCGATTCTGGGTGTGTCAGCTTTGCTATTGTCACTATTGATTATCCCAATCGCGACCGAACTGCCAGAGAAAGTGAACAGTATCTTATGGATACGCAAAGGCAAGGATACGCTGGCGTTTGGTAATATCACCGGTGCCATGGTGTTCCAGGGGACATTGTTGCCAGCGATCGGGATTATGCTGACAGATTGGGCGCCAAGAAAAGAGGTGGCGCTGGGAATTTTGATCACCTTGCTGGCAGCGATATGGTTACGTTACCGAGTAGCTAAAGGCGGTTTGCTGGTATGGCACCTGTTGGTCAATGGCCTGTTCTACATTCTATATCTGGCGATTGTTTTGAGTTAAATAATTGCGTAAGTAGCTGCAACAAGAGGATATTAACGGTTGTTTGAATCGTTATATCCTCTTCTGTTCCTCTCGCAAATATCCTTATAACCCTTATTCTTCTTCGCCGTCGCTATCATCGACATCCTGCTCTTTGGATAGGCCGAGTTTTGATAAGCGATAGCGCAAGGTGCGGAAACTGATACCCAGCAATTTGGCAGCAGCAGTTTTGTTATTATTGGTTTTCTCCAGTGCCTGCAAGATAGTGCGTTTCTCAATATCTTCCAGATAGTCGGACAGGCTGACATCCATAGGCAGCATGGTATTGCCAGCACTTGCTGACTGGCTTGTTACACTTTCCAGTGGCGCGATTCCCTCGTTATATAGCGCAGGGCTTGTGGGTGAGCTCATGCGATCTTCTATGGCAGGCGTATTCCAGGGCATCACCGGTCTGTCACTAATAGGCGCAGCAGGCATATCTTCCAGCGATAAGTCCTCTATCGCTATGGTCAGGCCATCACACAATGCCAGCGCGCGTTCCAGCATGTTTTCCAGTTCACGTACATTGCCATGAAACTGTAATTGCTGGATATACACTTTCGCTTCAGGCGCAATGCCCGGTTTGCTGATGTTCTGGTTCTGGCAGAGTTTGGCCAGCAATCGCTCGGTCAGTTCCGGGATATCTTCCGGCCGTTCGCGTAATGAAGGCATTTTCAATTGGATCACATTCAGGCGGTAATACAGATCTTGCCTGAACTCGCCTTTTTCCATCATGGCGTTCAGGTTTTTGTGGGTAGCGGAAATAATGCGCACATCGACCGTTTCTTCCACTGTGCTGCCGACCACGCGTACTTTTTTCTCCTGGATAGCGCGCAATAATTTCACTTGCATGGCTAGCGGTAAGTCTGCGACTTCATCCAGGAATAAAGTACCACCATTCGCAGCCTGAAACAGGCCTTGTGTGTCCTGGATAGCGCCGGTAAACGAGCCTTTTTTATAACCAAAGAATTCGCTTTCCATCAGGTTTTCAGGGATGGCGCCGCAGTTGACTGCAATAAAGGCCTGGTCCTTGCGCGAGCTGTTCTGGTGAATCAGCCTGGCAGCGAGCTCTTTGCCGCTGCCGGATTCGCCACTGATATACACAGGTGCCTGGCTGCGTGCCAGCTTGGCAATCATGATACGCACATAACTCATGGCAGGGGAGGCGCCGATCAGGTCTACAGTATTCGCGCCGTTCGATTCTTTTTGCGAAGAAAGTTTGAGTGCGGATTCCACCAATGGCCGTAATTGTTTAAGTGAGATCGGTTTGGTGATGTAATCAAATGCCCCGGCCTTCAAGGCAGAAACTGCATTCTCGGCACTCCCATACGCGGTAATCACAGCCACCGGTAACCCCGGAAATTGCGCGTTGATATGCTGCACCAGTTCCAGTCCCAGCCCATCCGGTAATCGCATATCCGTCAGGCACAGGTCATAACTGAAAGAGTGCAGCATATGTTTGGCATCAGTGACATTGCTGGCGCTCTCGGCCTGTATGCCCATACGCTCCAGCGTCAGGACCACCAGTTCACGGATATCGGTTTCGTCATCGACCACCAGACATCGATAGGAGTTTGCCATTTAAACGAGTACCTTTTTAATTGTCAGTGAAAATTGTGTGCCGCTTAAGGTGCTGGAATAATCCAGTTTGGCGCCATTAGCTTCAGCAAGTTCACGTGCGATAAACAAACCCAGGCCAGTACCGGTTTTTTCCGTGGTCATAAACGGCTCAAACAAATGCGGCTGTATCTTAGGGTCTATGCCGTCACCATCATCTTTGATCAGCACGTGAATGAACTGGCCGCTTTTGTCACCAGTGACTTTCAGTTGCAGACTACGCGCTTGCTGTTTGCTGTGCCTCCAGCCATTTTTACATAAATTCCATAATATCTGATTGATATGTCTGCGATCAAATACCACCGAGCCCTGTTTCTCTGCGATGCTTAATGTGAAATTCTGCGGGTCGATTTTTTCTACCGCACAAAATTGCTGGTAGAACTCCTGTATGAAGTTTTTGATCTTGAATTGTTCCTGGTTGGTGCGGTCACGGCGGTTTAACTCAAGTACATCTTTGATGATCTGGTCTAGCCGTTGTACGTTATCAGAAATAATCTGCAACATGCGCTCCGTTCCCGGATCTACAGAGTCTTCCTGCAATAACTGAGTGGCGTGGCTGATGGCGCTTAAGGGGTTGCGGATTTCATGGGCGATATTGGCGGTCAGTCTGCCCAGCGCGGCCAGTTTCACCTGGTGCGCCTGCGTCTGGATCTGTGACCAGTCCTCAATGAAGATCACCACTCCGTTATCGGTATTTTCTGAAATCGCATGAAAGCGGATGCCCAGGTCACGGTTATTAATCGTCAGTTTGGTGGCATCTTGCGGCGCGAGTTTATTGGCCGGGGCCGATTGCAGGAGTTGCGTGATAGCGGGCGTCAGCATGCTTAAGGTTGCCTGTGATTTGACGATCTCCTGACACTGGCTATCTTCCAGTCCGAGTAATTTGCATGCCTGCAAATTGTAATGTTTCAGACGCTGATGTTGATCTATCACCAGCACCCCATTCGGCATTTCTTGCGTAATCAGGGCATTGGTCCGCGCCAGCTGTTCAATATCCTGGCCACGTTCAGTTGCCAGTTTTTCACTGCTTTGCATACGGGACGTCAGGGTTTGTGCCAGCCAGGCAGTGGCAAAACAACTTAAAGAGAGCAGCACGGCGCTGCTGTAATCATTGTAATTACTGTCTTGCAGGCTATGTTTTAACACCTGGTGCGTGTTTTCGAGCAGGATGCCGATAGTGGCGATCGCCGCATAAAACATGGCGAAGCGGCCATCACTGATCAGCCCGGCGAAGATGATATTGATGATAAGCAGTAAGCCGATGCCACTTTGGCCACCTTGCAAGAAATGCATCATCACCACAATAAATACGATATCCAGGCTGGTTTGCAGTTTTAGTGCGAGTCCGCTTTTGGACTGGAGATGCCTGAAACTGAAGCTGACTGTCAGCGCATAAAAGAAGAACACCACCAATAACCAGAACACAAAAGAAGGCGGCTCATAAGTCTGTTTCAAATATGGCCATAGTTGGCTGCCGAGCAGCATACCCGAAGCACACAGGCGATACAGGCTGTATAGCCTGAGATGTTGCAAGTCTGGTGCTTTTTCCAGATGCGTGGCACTCATAACGGGAACCATCGTGCAAATGCATGAGGAAATGGTCTAGTGGTCCAGGCATCTGAGTGCATGCTGTCGTTTATGGATAATGCTTTTTTGATTTTCATGGGATGAGTCACACTTTTGCAGCCATTCATCCTTATTCTATCAGTAATAAAATTAAAACTGATATACTCCAATCAACAGGGAGATAAAACGATGCCTATTTCTTCGACTGCCGAAAATAACCATAAATGCGGCGAATAATGCACATCGGCGAGTGGAAAACTTTGATTATCTCGGGGATTGGGAACCGTAGTGGCGAGTGCGCAAGAAATATCGGATTTTTTACGGCAGATTGAAAAAAGGGCCTTCAGGCAAACAGCTTATGCTGTGCGCGATGACCACGCTGCATTGGACATCGTGCAAGATGCAATGCTGAAACTGGCAGATAAATATGCCGGCAAGCCCATTGCAGAATATCCCATGCTATTTCAGCGAATCCTGCAAAATACTACCCGTGATTATTGGCGTCGGCAAAAAGTCCGCAATTTGTGGACTTCTTTATTTTCTTCCTTTGGTTCGCAGGATGATGAAGAGTTTGATCTGCTGGAAACAATAGATGTTGAAGGTGCGGACAATAACCCTGCTGACCAATTGGAGCGATCACAAACCATGGTTCTGATTGGAAAAGCGTTAGAAAAGTTACCGGCGCGTCAACGAGAAGCATTCGTATTGCGTTATTGGGAGGAGTTGGATGTCGCCGAGACTGCGGCAGCCATGGGTTGTTCGCAAGGAAGCGTCAAAACGCATTGTTCCCGAGCTGTCAGCGCCATGTCCCAGTTATTAGAGCAAGCTGGTCTCGGTGGTCAGAAGTTGCAAAAAAGAGGAGTAAAGCCATGAGCGATCAACGTCATCCGGAAGACGACTTGCCACTGCCTCTACGCGAATGTGTGGATTTATTGAAACATGATGTCACGCCACTATCCGCAGAGGTTGAGGCACGATTAACCAAAGCCAGGCAAGCTGCGCTAAGCCGCTTTGCCGAAAACAAGCAAACATCACCAGCGATGGGCGATATTTTGTCTTGGGCGTCATTCGGCCACCCGCGCATGATGGGTGCTGCAGCTTTATCTGTGTGTCTTGTAATCAGCCTGTTGGTGATTTCTGCCCAGCATAACGATGATGCCTTGTTGCTAAGCGCAGACTTGCCTGTAGAAGCCTTCGTCGATAACGGGTTTGAACCCTGGCACTATTCAGAACATATTTGAAGCCTGGGCTATGAGGTTAAGCGGTTTAAATTATTGGAACAATGAGAAGTGATGCTAAATCATTCATTAATATCAGGGTGTGTCGTATTGTTTTTGGGAGCTGCCGCAAGCGCACTTCCCGCGCAAGCTGGGGAGCTGGATAGTGGCCCGGCATTGTTGGCGATGGCGGATATTGGCGCAATCAAGAATGATTTGTCACCAGACGATCCTGCAGCCAACGTTACCTGGGTGCAATTAACTGATCAGCAACGGTTGGTACTCGCACCATTAAAAAGTGAATGGGATACGCTACGCCCATGGCAACGCGAAAAAATGCTGGATATTGCGCATCAATATCCAAAAATGGATGCCCAGAAGCAGCAGCGTGTTCAGAAGCAGTTGGTAAAATGGAGTCGCATGACGCCTTATGAGCGTGAAAATGCGCGTAAGCGTTATCAGCAGTTCCAGGCCTTAAGTCCTGAAAAGAAAGAAGCCCTGCGCAAGCAATGGAAAGAGCATCAGCGCAAAGCGGCAGCCAGTGAAGGATATGATCCGGAGTTTGATGGCGCCGAGCCTAATTAATCTGCCTGAATGACATAAAAAAGCCCGCATCATTTGCGGGCTTTTTTGTTGATGTTTTTATGGTGATTGCGATCAGCTCAGTTGGCTTCTTCACCCAGCGTTTTGCTCATCGATAAGCCTGTCAGCACGATGTCGCCGCGACCATCATTCCGCGAGCTTAATGTGTTGGAGTTATGCTCCATCCATTTTTTGATACGTTTAGCATCACCAATACGTGTCAATTTGCCGACAGAATCCAGTAAGACCAATATCAATGGTTCACCCGCAATCGTCGCCTGCATCACCAAACAGCGGCCCGCTTCACTAATATAGCCAGTTTTTGAGAGCCCAATTTCCCAGCTGCTATTTGAACTTTCCCTCACCAGGGCATTGGTGTTGTGAAAGTGCAGCGGTTGCCTTCTGTGAACATTCAGGTCGTAATCAGAAGTAGTCGTGATCTGGCGTATCGTAGGGTACTGGTAAGCGGCATGCACCATTCTTGCCAAGTCCATCGCAGTAGAAACGTTATTGCTGTTAAGCCCGGTGGAATCTTCGAAGTGGGTGTTCATCATGCCCAGGCTGGCGGCTTTTGCATTCATATCCTGAATAAAGCGTTGCTTACCACCAGGATAATGGGTTGCCAGCGCAGAAGCTGCACGGTTTTCTGAAGCGATTAATGCCAGGTTAAGCAGATCTTCCCTGGTCATGGTTGTGCCTACCGGCAGGCGTGAAGAAGTCCCTTTGAGGTAGTCTACATCCATATCGGTAATCGAAACTTCTTCAGCCAGGTTTAGTTTGGCATCCAGAACCACCATTGCCGTCATAAGTTTGGTGACTGAAGCAATCGGTGTAGGGGTATCCAGGTTCTTGGAATAAATGATTTCGTGGGTGTTCTGGTTCATGACCAGTGCTTTTGTCGAAGCAATCGCCAGATTACTGTTGCTAGACTTGCCCGTAAAAGAATCGAACATTTCTGCATCGACAGCAGGTTTTGAAGCTTTTCTTGCGTGTGCCCTGACTTTAGCAGGGCGCATAGCCCTGGTTTTGTTAGGATTAACGCGATATTCGGACGAAACGCGCGGATTGTTTTTTTTCTGGCTACTAGAAACCGAATGTTTTTTAGATGGGGATTTCGCAATTGCTTGGCCTGCTGGCGCAAATGCAATAGAACTCACCAGTAAAACTTTAAGACAATGCTTGAAAAAACTCATGATCCACCTTCCACAAACCAGTTTTATTATTGCCCAGTTATTATTCAGCGTCAATCACTTATCGCAATTTTTTAGTGTAAAAAATTAAAGCGTAAAAGCAAGTGATGTGACAGCGATAGCTCAATAAGCTTTGGTCGGAATAATAGTCTATGGCACAATCATTATCACTCAATTTTTCTTTTTTTAAACTTATGTCAACAGGCTTGAAATACCTCTTTTCTAAAGAACACACGTGGGCGGCGCAATCGGATGATGGCACATGGTTGGTCGGCATCAGCGATTATGCGCAGAATATGCTGGGTGACGTGGTGTTTATCGACCTGCCAAAAGTCGGTCAGTCTGTGGCTCAGTTTGCAGTTTGCGGGCTGATCGAATCGGTAAAAACCGGTTCAGATATTCATGCGCCTTTGGCTGGTGTTGTAAAAGCGATCAACGAAGACGCCTTGTCATCACCTGAAAAAGTGAACGATCATCCTTACGCTACCTGGCTTTTTAAGCTGGAAGCAAATGCAAACGGGGCTGAATTGTTGCTGGATCAGGCGACTTACGAAGCTCAGGTTTAAAAGACCGTACAATCAACTGATTATTCTAGCCTGCGGATAGTCAATGTGGGTTCTGCATACAGAATATCTTTAACCAGCACCGAAAAAGTACGCGGATGTTGCTTGGCGTTATTTAGGGACAGTCTTTGATGATGCGCATTCAGGTCGCGGCTGACTAATCCTAAAAAGATAAACAGGATAGAAAGTGCGACCGATTTGCTGTTTGTGTATTGCATGCGTGAGTCCTTAAAGTCTTTTTAATTCAATTACATCGCCGCCGTTTTGATGTTTTCCAGCGCGAATCAGGTATAATTTGCCGCTTATTAAATCTTTTTCAGCAAGTTGTCCTTCGGGTTGCGTTTACATATGCCTATCTACGATTTTCAATGTAGCGAATGCGGGTATCAGCAAGAGCTGATGCGCAAAGTTTCTGCACCTAGTGTGGACACCTGTCCACAATGTCAAAAAGAGACTTTTTCTAAAAAAGTGTCTGCACCGAATTTCCAGCTGAGCGGCAGTGGCTGGTATGCCACTGACTTCAAAGGCGGCAGTAATTCAAGCGCCAGTAAAGCTTCAGAGCCCGCCCCTGCAGACAGTGCCAAGTGCGCTTCTGGCTGCGCCTGTCACTAGGGGCGAAAAAGCTAACATCATGAAAAAATACTTCATCACAGGTTTGCTGGTACTGGTCCCGTTATTTATTACGGTCTGGGTGCTCAAAACTTTAGTACAAACGCTGGACCAGAGTTTGTTTTTGCTGCCTGCTGCCTGGCGCCCGGTTACATTGCTGGGGGTGGATATCCCTGGCTTTGGCGTGATATTGACGGTGGCGATTGTGCTGGCGACTGGCTTGGTTGCGACCAATATTTTTGGCCAGCAACTGATTGAGCTTTGGGAGGGATTGCTAATCCGCGTGCCGGTGGTGAAATCCATCTATTCCAGCGTCAAACAAGTGTCTGATACCCTGTTTTCTGATTCTGGTAATGCATTCCGCCAGGCGCTGTTAATTGAATACCCACGTCAGGGCGTATGGACGATTGCATTCCTGACTGGCACGCCAGGTGGCGATGTTGCCAACCACCTGCAAGGTGAATATGTCAGCGTTTATGTGCCAACCACACCTAATCCGACCTCGGGGTTTTTCCTGATGTTGCCAAAATCAGACGTGATCACGCTGGATATGAGCGTAGATCAAGCCTTGAAATACATTATCAGCATGGGTACAGTGGCGCCTTTGCCAAAACAGCACTAACCACAACCCTTTTAACTTTATAAAAAATATATGATGCGTACACATTACTGCGGTCACCTGAACCGCGAACATATCGGACAAACCGTGACACTGTGTGGCTGGGCCCATAGGCGTCGCGATCACGGGGGGGTGATTTTTATTGATTTGCGAGACCGCGAAGGTTTGGCGCAAATCGTGATCGACCCGGACACCAAAGAAGCGTTCGCCATTGCGGAAACCGTACGTAATGAATTTGTACTGCGCGTGGTCTGTAAAGTGCGTGCCCGCCCTGAAGGCACGGTGAACCCGAACTTGCCTACAGGCGAAGTGGAAATGCTGGCGACCGAGATTGAAGTGCTGAACGCTTCACTGACACCACCCTTCATGCTGGATGATGACAACCTGACTGAAACTGTGCGTCTGGAGCATCGTTATATTGACCTGCGTCGTCCTGCGATGCAGAAGAACTTGATGCTGCGCTACAAAGTGGCGAAAAACCTGCGTGATTACCTCGATGAAAACGGGTTTATCGAAGTGGAGACGCCAATGCTGACACGCTCCACCCCAGAAGGTGCGCGTGATTACCTGGTTCCTTCACGCGTGCATCATGGTATGTTCTTTGCATTGCCGCAATCTCCGCAGTTGTTCAAACAGTTGCTGATGGTGTCCGGTTTTGACCGTTACTTCCAGATCACTAAATGTTTCCGTGATGAGGACTTGCGCGCTGATCGCCAGCCGGAATTTACCCAGGTCGACATCGAAACTTCATTTCTTGAAGAAAACGATATCATGGACCTGGTCGAGGAGATGATCCGCCGCATGCTGAAAAAAGTGCAGGATGTAGACCTGCCAGCGCAATTTCCGCGCATGCCATTCAGTGAAGCGATGAACCGTTACGGCTCAGACAAGCCTGATATGCGCGTAACGCTGGAAATCACTGAACTGAGTGACGTCATGAAAGATGTCGATTTCAAAGTATTTGCCGGTGCCGCCAATATGGTCGGTGGCCGTGTCGCGGCGATCCGCGTGCCAAACGGTGCTTCGATCAGCCGTTCCGAGATCGACGCGTATACAGAGTTTGTCAAGATCTACGGTGCTAAAGGTCTGGCATATATCAAGATCAACGACATTACCAAATTGAATGAAGAAGGCCTGCAAAGCCCGATCGTGAAGAACATTCACGTCAATGCCTTGCAAGCGATTATCGAACGCACAGGTGCGCAAAATGGCGACATCGTGTTCTTTGGTGCGGATAAAGCCAAAGTCGTCAACGAAGCCTTGGGTGCTTTGCGTACCAGAGTCGGCCATGAAAAAGGCCATGTCGATGGCCGTCAGTGGGCACCATTGTGGGTGGTTGATTTCCCGATGTTTGAGCATGATGAAGAAAATGACCGTTGGGTCGCGTTACATCATCCTTTCACGTCACCGAAAGAAGGTCACGAAGATTTGCTAGTCAGCAATCCAGGTGCCTGCTTGTCCAAAGCTTATGACATGGTGTTGAACGGCTGGGAGGTAGGCGGTGGTTCTGTGCGTATTCATAAACAGGACGTGCAATCCAAAGTCTTTGATGCACTGAAAATCAGCAAGGAGGAAGCGCAAGAGAAATTCGGTTTCTTGCTGGATGCATTGCAATATGGTGCGCCTCCGCACGGTGGTTTGGCTTTCGGCCTGGATCGCCTGGTAACGTTAATGACCGGAGCCGAGTCTATCCGTGATGTAATTGCATTCCCGAAAACCCAGCGCGCGCAATGCCTGATGACCAATGCACCGAACGAAGTGGATGAAAAACAATTGCGCGAATTGCATATTCGCGTGCGCCAGCAGAATACAGCAGCCGGCTAATCATGTGTCTGCTTGCATGTTTAGATAATGCGAGTGCAGTGATTATTTCAAGCGCGTCCTTTGGACGCGTTTTTTATTTACTAAGCAATCACCATGTTTAAAACACTAATTCGTACGATTCCAGACTATCCCCAGCCTGGTATCCAATTCAGGGATATCACGACCTTGCTGCAAGACAAACAAGGCTTCTCAGCAGCGATTGAAGCGCTCAGCCAGCATTACGCAGGGCAAGACTTTGACAAAATAGTCGCGATGGAGGCGCGTGGCTTTATTATCGGCGCGGCGCTGGCAGTTAAATTAGGGATCGGTTTTGTGCCGGCGCGTAAGCCTGGCAAATTACCCTGTTCAACAATTTCCCAATCCTATGCTTTGGAATATGGCAATGATGCATTGGAGATGCATGAAGATGCAATCCAGCCCGGTGAACGTATTCTGTTGGTGGATGATCTGATTGCAACCGGCGGCACCGCTTTGGCAGCGGTCGCTCTTATCCGGCAACTGGGTGGTATATTGCAACAGGCGGCCTTTGTGATTGACCTGCCTCAGCTGGGCGGCATGCAACAATTAGCGACTGCGGGCGTACAAGGATTTGCCCTTTGTCAATTTGAAGGCCAATAGTTTTTTCGTAGTGTTTTGTGCACTAGAAATTTTGTACTATAGTTGCCGACTGTAATCATTTTTTATAAGGTAATCATGCCGTTAACCGAAATCAATCATGTCAATTTTCGCTCTGATCGCGACACCATGCACAAACTGCGTGATTTTTATTGCGATGTGCTGGGGCTGACCGTTGGCAAGCGAGTGGCTAGTACTACTTATGGCTACTGGCTCTATATCGGCGACAACGACGTGATCCATCTGGCTGAATATAAAACTACCGAAGCCCCACAGTTGCATGTGCACGGGACTTTTGATCATGTGTCATTTACCTGTACCGATATGCCCGAAATGGAGTCGCGGTTGAAGTTACATGGATTGGAATACACGACTCGTACATTAGCCAATGGCATACAGCAGATTAACCTGCGCGACCCGGCGGGCAATGGTGTAGAACTTAATTTTGAAGAGTCGGCTGACCCCAATTATGAAATGCGTCCTTCAGGTGATCCAAGCAAAACTGCCTGATTTGAACAGGGAGAGAATAGTGTTGAAAATGTGTGATGGGAATCACATATGAGAATTGTGTTTTCGGTAGAGAATGGCTTCGGTCACATCATATAAATACAAAGCGAATTGGGGAATACGATGAAGAAATTGTGCATATTGTTGGCGGGCATGGCGGCCTTGTGTTTAAGTACGCTGGTGCAGGCAGAGGCCGACCCGAAATTGTGGAATGTGGTGAAAGAAGCTTTTTTCCCTAAACGCGATATTCAGGAAGTGGATTTCCTGAAAATTGAAGCGCCGCGGCGTGCCGAGAGTGGTGCGCAGGTACCGGTGACGCTGATGTATGATAAAGCGGCTGCGAATGGTATTGCAATTAAAAAACTGTATGTCATCGTTGACGCCAATCCCATCCAGCTCGCTTCGACCTATCATCTTACGGATAGCTTGAACGGGTTCCAGTTGGCTACCAGGATCCGCCAGGAGTCAGACTCTTTTGTGCGACTGATTGGGGAAACCGCAGATGGCAAACTGTACATGGCTAAACGTGAAATCCGCGCGGCCGGTGGCTGTGGCGGGACGGTTGACAATAATGAATCGGAAGTGCGCGCTGCTGCAGGCAAAATCAAATTCAATGTAGACGCTCCGAAGATCGGCGAGCCGGCAACAGCTACTTTTAATATCAGGCATGTCATGCGCACCGGTCTGCAGCGTGACCTGGTTTCACAAGGATATGTACCAGCGTTTTACATCAATAAAACCACTTTTACCTATAACGGTAAAGAGCTGATGACGGTAGATGTAGGCGTGGGTACGAGTGAAGACCCTTATATGAAATTCAGCTTTATCGCCGATGCACCTGGCAAGCTGGAAGTGGTCGCCACCGATAATGAAGGTAAATCATTCACACAAAGTGTCGATGTACACAGCTAACCAGGTACATTGTGTATGGAATTGGGCCTCGAATGAGGCCCTTTTTTATTGCAGTTTTCTCAGTATTCATATGGTTTCATGCATTTCAACAAGCACTCCAGGTGTAAAATAATCTGATTGGGGATCAGGAGAGTTAGATGAAAAGTTTTCGTAAAGAGTTGTGGTTCAATATTTCGGCGCGCATGGATTTTAAAAACATTACGGAGGATGTCATCGCCTGTGTACGCGAGAGTGGCGTGAAGGAAGGGCTGGCACTTATCAATGCCATGCATATTTCTGCCAGCGTATTTATCAATGATGATGAACGTGGCCTGCATCACGATTACAAAGTGTGGCTTGAAAAATTGGCTCCGCATGAACCGGTTAGCGGCTATCGCCATAATGATACCGGTGAAGACAATGCCGATGCGCATATCAAAAGGCAGATCATGGGCCGCGAGGTGGTGGTAGCGATTACCCAAGGCCAGCTGGATTTTGGCCCTTGGGAACAAATATTTTATGGGGAATTCGATGGTCGCCGTAACAAGCGCGTACTGGTCAAGATTATTGGCGAATAGTCGTTAGCGCTGTCTTCATTAAGAACAAAAAAGAGTGCCGCCTGATATTTAAGGCGGCATTATTTTTTTATTAGGTAACTGGCCTAGCTGATTCTTGGCCTTATCTTTAGCATTGCAAAACGTTTTTGAGCACTTAGTGCTGTTTATATAGATGTCAGGTGAAAAATTAATAGTTACGTGCAACTTAATTTCTGGAAAAAATGGACGTTGCAGTTGCAGAAGGATATCTATGGGTTGCCGGGCCTTGTCCGGCCCGGCCATACGATCTGTTTGAATAGTTAAATCAGCTATGGATATAACTTTCCAATTGTTTGATCAGTTCCTGCTGGTAGCTGATCGTTTCTTTGAGAATGTCGCCGATCGATAACATGCCCAGCATTTTGCCTTTATCGACTACCGGCAAATGCCGGAAACGTTTTTCGAGCATGGTGTTCATGGCGGATTCCACCAGTTCATCAGGTTTCCCGGTAATGACTTTTTGCGTCATAACCTCGGCGACTTCGGTGGTTTTTGATGAGCGACCTTTCAGGATGATTTCACGCGCATAATCCCGTTCGGAGAAAATGCCGACCAGTTCGCCATCCTTGATCACCGCCAATGCACCGATTTTGTACTCGGCAAGAATCACGAGGGCGTCATATACCGGCCTGTTGGGCGCAATGCTAATCATCCCTTGGTGTGTTTTATGATTGAGTACTTGTTGAAGAGTCTTCATCACTTCCTCCATTCATCATCACGAATGCCTAATATACACCGATGAGCGAATGTGTAAATATTTGCACATACTTGACATAATTAGGAAGCTAACTATAATGATGCTAATTATGTTGCAGCTTAGAGACCTTCCTACTCAAGAAGTATTACAGCGCTTTGCTGAGCGCTACCCTGCAGCCGATGTCACAGCCATCTCCAGTTTTTTGATGCTACTGAGGGTGGCGACTGATTTGTCAATCGCGCTGGATGCCTGTTTGACCAAGCACGATCTGTTGCAAGGACGCTGGTGGGTGCTTATTTTGCTGATGCGCGAGCAAGACCTCACTTCACTGCCTTCAGTTTTGGCGGAAAAAGTGGGTGTTTCACGCGCAACAATGACGGGGTTGTTAGATGGTCTTGAGCAAGGCGGATTAGTTCAACGCATTTCTGCACCTCAGGATAGGCGGAGTGTGCAAATCAAACTGACTCCGGCTGGGCAGAAGAAGCTGGATGCGGTGATGCCGGATTATTATTCACGCTTGCGTTTATGCATGCAGGGTTTATCGGAAAACCAGCGCAGTGATCTGCAAAATATTTTAGGTGTGATAGATCACGGAATGTCCGCCTGGGATTTCAATCAGTAATTCATAGTATTTTTAGAGGAGTAAGACATGGCGACTACAGTAGAGACTTTTACCACATTGAATACGCAATTTGATGCTGCGTTCAACAGCAAAAACACCGAGGCGATTGCGGCACTATATGCAGAAAATGCAGTGGTGTTGCCAGCACCTGCCGGCCAGCCGGTCAAAGGCCGTCAGGCGATTGCAGATTTCTTTGGCGGCTTGATTCAAGCCGGTGTCATTGAACACTCATTGACCATGAATAATGCGGTGGTGACAGACACTTTGGCGACGCAAACAGGTAATTGGGCCGGCGCGATGGTCGGTGAAGATGGCGTTAAGCAGCAGTTTGGTGGCAACGTGCAAGTCGTATTCCAGAAACAGGCTGACGGCCAATGGTTGGCAGTCACGCATATCTGGAACTAAATTATTGGGATGAATGATGCGTCACAGCTTGGCGCATCATTTTTCACAGCATTATTTTTAGGGTACATTCACTACAAACAAATAGTATGGATCAATTGGTTAAACAACGTTCTCAGGCGCTTACCGCCTTGTTAGTGCTCGCGATTATCTGGGGCTATAACTGGGTGGTCATGAAAAGCGCGCTGCACTATGCAGGGCCTTTTCAATTTGCTGCCATGCGCACCTTTTTTGGCGCGCTGGTGCTTTTCCTGGTGTTATATGTAACACGCCGATCCATGCGTCTTATTGAATTCCCAACCATGCTGGTATTGGGGATGTTACAGAATGTAGGGTTTACCGGTGTATTGATGTGGGCGCTGGTAGAGGGCGGTGCTGGTAAAACGGCCGTGCTTACTTACACAATGCCGTTCTGGACACTGTTATTTGCATGGCCATTGTTGGGCGAGCGTGTGCATGGCTGGCAATGGCTGGCAGTGATTTCTGCCGTGCTCGGCATGGTATTTATTTTTGACCCTCTGCATATCCGGGCGGATGCTTTTAGCATGACGCTGGCGGTGATTTCCGGAATTTCCTGGTCATTGTCAGTCATCATGACTAAAAAATTGCACAGGCGTCATCCTGATCTGGACTTGATTAATCTGACTGCCTGGCCGATGTTGCTCGGGTCGTTACCGCTGGTGGTGATCGCTTTCCTGGTGCCTGCACCACCGATTCTGTGGGAGCCGTACCTGATAGTTGCCATCCTGTTCAACGTCATTCTCTGCGGTGCTTTTGCGTGGTTATTATGGCTGTTTGCATTGCAAAGGTTACCGGCAGGGGTGGCAAGTATGGGCTCCATGCTGGCGCCGGTGATAGGTGTGATTGCTGCCTGGATACAACTGGGTGAAGTGCCCGATGCAATGGAGTCTATCGGCATGGTATTGATTGCATTTGCGCTATTGGTGATCTCGTGGGTCACTATCCGCGAGCAGCCGAAACCAGCTAAAACCATATAAAAAAGCCCGCATCTGCGGGCTTTTTCCATTAATGACGGGTATCAAGCCAGTTCGTGCAAGCCGTTGTTAACCCCGCCCAGCAGGTTGCCGAGTACTGAACCCAGGTCGCCTACTGCATGCGTTAAATCACCTACTGCATGTGTCAAGCCGGCAGTCACGGCTGGTGTCGTTGCAGTAATGTCGCCGGCAGCGGCAATCACGCTGTCCAGCAAACCATCGGTGGTTTCAAACAATACGTCCGCAACATTCAGCACTTCGCCGGTGGCACCTTGAGCCACGCCGGTGACGGTATTGACCACACCGTTCACATCCAGCAAACCTGTGACATTACCCAGCAAACCACCGACATCCACCTGGCTGGTCACATTATCCACTACAGTAGTGACGCTACCCAGTAAACCGCTGATATCTACCAGGCCGGTTGCACTATCAAGTAAATTACCAACGGTATCTGGCACGCCTGCAACCACACCTGAAACGGTGCCAACTAAGCCACCTACGACAGGTGTGACATCGTGTGGTGCGCCATCGCCGGCGCCATTCACCAGTGCAGCGATTTCTGTGGTGACATCGGTTAACAAAGTACCCACTGTGGCGGTCGCGCCATTCACGGTAGCACCCACAGTAGTGGCTGTCTGATCCAGAAGCGTGTTTGTGGCATGCACTACGTCACCAACGATGTTGTTGACGGCACCTACCACGGCTTCAACATCCACCAGGCTGGTGGTACTTCCGACCACCTCACCAAGGGTCGTTGTCGTATTGGCCAGCACGCCTGTGACGTCTTCCAGCAAGTCTCCGGTGCCTGCCACCACATCGCCAACAAAAGCCGTAGTGCCGTTTACCAGCGTACCTACTTCTGCGACGCTATGGCCGACGGTTTGGTTAACCGTATTGACCACACCACCGACAGTGCATGTCACTGTGTTCACTAAACCTCCCACATTGAGCAGGCTGCCGGTACTGCCGAGTACATGGTCGAGAGCGTTATCCACTGGGGTGATGACTTGCGGAAGTACGCTATTCAACTTCGCCTGGGTGTCATCAATCACATCATTGACAGTGCCAAACAATCCAAAAGTCAGGGTTTTAAGTAATGCCATACACTTCTCCTTAATTTGTTTTCTTTACTTCTCCAGGCTTTATGGCGATATTTATCATCAACAAAAACGTCGCTATAAAGGTTCCCCTTATAGCGAAATCAGGACGTTAAGTTACAAGGGGAAACAAATACTAACATTTCTTTATAAACAAAAAAAACCAGTTTTGCATATGTAAATTCTGAAGTTGTGTGGTGAAAAATCGAAAGCCAGCTTTCTTATTTGGACTTGTGGATATCAAGATGTGAAGGATTGACCATCGTGGTAATTGTGGCTGAACAATGAAAATCCGGTGCGTGCGCTGTGGTAAAATCGCCACTTTTAAGATAACAACCATTGCAGCATAGACTGATAAGGACATTACATGGCGGGACATAGTAAATGGGCCAATATCCAGCACCGGAAAGGTCGCCAGGATGCCAAACGCGGAAAAATATTCACCAAGTTAATCAAGGAAATCACGGTATCTGCCAGGCTGAGCGGTGGCGATATCGCCATGAATCCGCGCTTGCGGGCTGCTGTGGCCGCGGCTAAAGAAGAGAACATGCCTTCTGACAATATCACGCGTGCCATTAAAAAAGGTACCGGTGAGCTGGAAGGCGTGAATTACGAAGAAATCCGTTATGAAGGTTATGGCATCAACGGCGCATCTATCATTATTGATTGCCTGACCGATAACCGGCAGCGTGCGGTGATGGATGTGCGGCATGCATTGACCAAACACGGTGGTAACCTGGGCACGGATGGCAGCGTGGCGTTTATGTTCAAGCACTGTGGCCAGCTGGTATTTGAACCGGGAGTTTCCGAAGATGCTGTGATGGAAGCTGCGCTGGAAGCTGGCGCTGAAGATGTGATTACCGATGAAGATGGCAGTATTGAAGTCATCACCGCACCGAATGATTTTGTGACGGTAAAGGAAGCATTGGAAGCTGCGGGCCTGAAAGCAGTGATGGCGCAAGTGACCATGAAACCGCTTAATGAAGTGGTATTTACCGGCGACGATGCCGTCAAAATGCAAAAAATCCTCGATATGCTGGAAGACCTGGATGATGTGCAGGATGTCTATACTTCTGCCGTGATTGAAGAGAGCTAATTGAATTTTTCAGCGGCAAATCTGCCATGACCATGCAGCGTATTTTAGGCATAGACCCCGGCCTGCGTGTCACCGGTTTTGGTGTGATAGAAGCCCTTGGGGGCAAGTTGAGTTATGTCGCCAGTGGTGTGATTAAAACCGCAGCTGCCAAAAAGAGTGCCGCTGGCGAATCAGAAAAAGAAGCTTTGCCAGAGCGCTTGAAGGTTATTCTGGATGGCTTGTTTGAGGTAATTGATACTTATCAGCCTACCCAGGTAGCGATAGAAAAAGTGTTTGTGAATGTGAATCCGCAATCTACGCTATTGTTAGGCCAGGCGCGTGGTGCAGCGATTTCGGCGGCAGTCATTAAACAACTATCGGTTGCAGAGTACACCGCGTTGCAAGTGAAACAATCTGTGGTTGGCAATGGGCATGCGCAAAAAGAGCAGGTGCAGGAAATGGTGAAGCGGTTATTAAAACTGTCTGCTAATCCCAGCCCTGATTCAGCGGATGCATTGGCATGTGCTATCTGCCATGCGCATGGCGGTCAAGGATTAGGGGCTCTGGCAACCGCCGGATTCCGTGTCAAGAATGGAAGATTAGTATGATTGCACGCCTGAATGGCCGTTTGCTGGAAAAGTCACCTCCGCTGATTGTAGTGGATTGTAATGGCGTGGGCTACGAGGTCGAAGTGCCGATGAGCACCTTTTATAACCTGCCGGAGCTCGGCCAGCCAGTGCAGTTACTGACGCATATGGTGGTGCGCGAAGATGCGCAATTGCTTTATGGTTTTGGCAGCGAGCAGGAGAAAAATACTTTTAAGCAATTATTAAAAGTGAATGGGATTGGTGCCAAGTCAGCACTGTCAATTCTGAGTGGTGTCAGCGTCAATGATTTGGTGCTGGCCGTCAGCCAGCAAGAGGTTTCCATGCTCACGCGTGTGCCTGGTGTGGGCAAGAAAACAGCAGAGCGCTTGTTACTCGAGTTGAAAGACAAATTTGTAGTGACCGGCTCCACTTCGGCTCAACCTGTGGCTAAAGCGGCCACCGACGATATACTGAATGCGCTGGTGGCGCTTGGTTACAACGAGCGCGAAGCGACTGCGACGATCAAATTGCTTGAGCCGGGTGTGGGCGTCAGTGATGGTATCCGCCAGGCATTGAAATATCTTTCCAAATAATCCCACAAAACCAAACCAAAGCTCGAATCAGCGGGCGTCTGTGATAGTCAGGCGCGCCATGGTATGATGCCTGAAAAATAACTTCTTAATTAGCGGCAATGAAGTCTTGCACTGATTAATGTGCATTGCACTATGTGTTCCATGACCTCATCACCAACCATCCCATGATAGAAACCGATCGACTTGTAGCTCCTGCGACAGTCAGCGTTCAGGAAGAAGCGCTGGAGCGGGCGCTTCGGCCGAAAGCGCTCGACGAATACGTCGGCCAGGAAAAAGCACGCGGTCAACTCGAGATCTTTATCAATGCCGCACGCGGTCGTCAGGAAGCGCTGGATCATGTGCTGCTTTTCGGCCCGCCTGGACTAGGTAAAACCACACTTGCCCATATCATCGCCAAAGAAATGGGCGTCAACCTGCGCATGACTTCTGGCCCGGTACTTGAGCGCGCCGGTGACCTGGCGGCGTTGCTGACCAATCTTGAACCTAATGATGTGCTATTTATCGATGAAATCCATCGCCTGAGTCCAGTGGTGGAAGAGATTTTATATCCGGCGATGGAGGATTACCGTCTGGATATCATGATTGGTGAAGGCCCGGCAGCGCGTAGTGTACGTCTGGATTTGCCGCCATTTACTTTGGTGGGCGCGACTACACGTGCCGGTATGCTGACCAATCCGCTGCGGGATAGATTCGGTATTGTCGCGCGCCTGGAGTTTTACAGCCATGATGAACTGGCCAAGATTGTCGCGCGTTCAGCCAGTTTGCTGGAGGTTGAAATGCAGCCTGAAGGTGCGGTCGAAATCGCGCGCAGGGCGCGGGGTACGCCACGGATTGCCAATCGCCTGTTGCGCCGGGTGCGTGATTATGCGCAGGTCAAATCCGACGGCATTGTGACCAATCTGATTGCCGATGCTGCCTTGAAAATGCTCGATGTTGACCAGCAAGGGCTGGATGTGATGGACCGTAAATTGCTGCAAGCCGTGATAGAGAAGTTTGGCGGCGGCCCCGTGGGTTTGGATAATCTGGCGGCTGCGATTGGCGAAGAACGCGATACGATTGAGGATGTGCTGGAGCCTTACCTGATTCAGCAAGGCTATGTGATGCGCACGCCGCGTGGCCGCGTCGCCACTTTGTTAACCTACCAGCACTTTGGATTAAAAGCGCCCGCCAGTATGGTCAGCGGCGAGTTATGGCAAGATGGCGGACAGTAAACCATTTGAGTTTCCTGTGCGTGTCTACTACGAAGATACAGATGCCGGCGGCGTGGTGTACCACAGCCAGTACCTGAACTTTATGGAGCGTGCGCGGACTGAATGGTTGCGCAGCCTGGGTTTTGCCCAAGCCGCGTTGCGACAACATGATCAGGTGTTATTTGTTGTGCATAGCATGCAAATACAATTCAAAAAGCCGGCTAGGCTGGATGACGAGTTAACCATTGTTTCGCAAGTCACTGAAATGCGCCTCGGCAGTTTTAGTTGCCAGCAGCAGATTATGCGGGACGAGTTGGTTTTATTAGAAGCACAGGTAAAAGTTGCCTGTGTTGATGCGGATTCATTTAAACCCACGGGTATTCCGCCCCGTATCAAAATAGCACTGGAGTCTTCATGAATGTAACAAACGATATGTCGATTTTTACCCTGGTGAGCGGGGCGAGTTTGCCCGTGCAGGTGGTCATGCTGATTTTATTGCTGACCTCGCTGGCATCCTGGTGGTATATCTTCATTAAAGTATTTTCATTGAAAGCCGCCGCTGAAAATGTGGACCAGTTTGAAGCACAGTTCTGGTCTGGGGGAGACTTGAACGAGTTATACGAGCGCATCGGTTCAGGTCGCAAAACGCCACAAGGCATGGCCAGTATTTTCCAGGCAGGCCTAAAAGAATTTATCCGCCACAAACAGCAGAAAGATACGCAAAAAGACGCAGAAATCAGCGATGTGATGGAAGCGACACGCCGGGCCATGCGCGCAGCGTATAACCGTGAGCTGGATTACCTGGATTCCCATTTGCCATTCCTGGCATCGGTTGGTTCGGTCAGTCCATATATCGGTTTGTTTGGTACCGTGTGGGGCATTATGAACTCCTTCCGTGGCTTATCTAATGTCGCACAAGCAACGTTAAGCCAGGTGGCGCCAGGCATTGCCGAAGCGTTGGTGGCAACTGCCATTGGACTGTTTGCAGCGATTCCCGCCGTAATCGCCTACAACCGATTTGCGGCAAGCGCCGACAGGTTGCTAGTCCGCTACGAAAGCTTTATGGAAGAATTTACCAACATTTTGCAACGTAGAGCCTGATCGGAGCGCTTATGAGCAGAACACGTAAACGGCGCATGATGAACCAGATCAACGTTGTCCCCTATATTGATGTGACGTTGGTGTTGCTGGTGATTTTTATGGTAACCGCGCCAATGACCAACCCGGGAATGGTTGAATTACCTAAAGTCGGGCAGGCCCTCAAGCAAAGTGGCGATCCTATTGTGGTCACCGTGCAAAAAGAAGGTACTGTGTTGATGGATGGTAGGGAAATGCAGCGTGATGACATGCTGGCATTAATACGCCAGAAACTTGCCGAAGCTGAGAAACCAGTCGTGGTATCCGCTGATAAAGCGACGCCGTATGGCGAAGTGGCGGCGGTGATGGATTTACTGAAACAGGCGCAAGTCAACCAGGTTGGCTTGTTGTTTCAAAACGAAAAATAAGCGGCAGGTCGCATATTTAGATGAAAACCCAACTTTCAGAACAGGACCAGGTATTCCGCAGACGCGCAGCGATATTGTCTGTGCTGATGCATATCTTGCTATTTCTGGCCATGATCTTTATGGTCGACTGGAAAGCCGTACACGTAAATCCTTCGGTAATGGAAGCCACTTTATGGGATAGTTTGCCCAGCAAAACGGTCCCAAAGCCTACCCCGGAGCCCCCAAAACCTGAACCGCCTAAACCACCTGAGCCCGAGCCAGAGCCTCAACCAAAGCCACCTGAAAAGGTGACACCGCCTGAGCCACAGGTGAACAAAGCGGAACAAGAAGCGGAAATTGCACTCAAAAAACGGGAAGATGAGAAAAAGCGCAAATTAGAAGAAGACAAAAAGAAAGAAGAAGAAAAGAAGAAACAGGAAGAAAAACTGAAGAAAATTCAGGAAGCTTTGCGTAAAGAAGAGGAAGAGGAAAAGCTGAAAAAAGTCCAGGATGCCATGCGCCAGCAGGATATGGATGAAAAACAATCTTCTGCCAGCGGACCAGTTGATCCTTCTATTTTCAACTATTACATGGGGCTTCTCAGCAGGAAAATCAGGAGTAATGTGAATCCAGGGTTGTGCCCTGTTTCTAATCCAGCGCTGTTGTTTGAGATGCAATTAACAAGTACTGGCGATATTACCGGTATGCCAAAGCTTATTAAAGGTTCTGGTGATGCGGTGTGTGATGATGCTGTTCTGCGGGCAATTCTCGCAGCCAAACCTTTTGATTTACCAGGTGATGATCATCCGGCAGAGCGAAAAAAAATGTTGGAGCAAATACGGGCCACCTTCAAACCACGCAGTTAGCGTGAGAAATGACGCTAACTGGGCTTTTCGTTATAATCCTTGAATTAACAGGCAAAATTTATAAGATGATGAATATTCTGACCATGCAAACTGCTAAAAACCACCTGACAGGCATCCGCTGGATGTTGAGTACATTTTTTTGTACCGGCGTACTGGTGTGGATGTTTGCAAATCCTGCACAAGCTGCGCTGGAAATCGAGATCAGCGGCGGCAGCGCTGTACAGATTCCGATTGCGATCCTGCCATTAGCAGAGCCTGCCAACGCCCCAGGCAAAAGTCGCATTCACGAGATTATCAGCAATGATTTGAAGGGCAGCGGCATGTTCCGCGTGCTGAATACCAGCGGCGTGCCTTCATTGCCTGCCACGGCTGCACAAATCAAATATACCGACTGGACCGCGCTTAAGGCGCAAGGTTTGAGTATTGGCGACGTGCAGCAAGCTCCCAACGGTAACTTGAAAATCAATGTACAGGTGATGGACGTTTTACGCCAGACACCATTATTGCAGTCCACATATACCGTGGCTCCTAGTCAATACAGGCATGTTGCGCATTTGATCGCTGACCAGATTTATGAAAAATTCACCGGCCAGCCTGGGGCTTTTGCGACCCGTATCGCGTACGTAACCAAAGCGGGCAAGCGATTTACGCTACAGATTGCAGATTATGATGGTTTTAATGCACAGACCCTGGTGTCTTCAAACGAACCGATTATTTCACCGGCCTGGGCACCTGACGGCAGCAAAATGGCGTATGTGTCTTTTGAGAAAAAGAAACCTATTGTTTTTGTACAATCGCTATATACTGGTGAGCGTAAAGCCGTCGCTAACTTCAAAGGCAACAATAGCGCGCCAGCCTGGTCACCGGATGGCAGTAAACTGGCTGTGGTGCTGACTTATGGCGCAAACTCACAGATTTATACTATTTCAGCGGATGGCGCTAACCTGCAGCAAGTGACCAAAAGCAATTCTATTGATACTGAGCCTGCTTTCTCACGGGATGGACAGTACATCTATTTTAGTTCGGACCGTGGTGGCCGCCCGCAGATTTACAAGGTACCTGTTTCAGGGGGCTCTCCTTCCCGCGTGACATTTGAAGGTGGTTACAACGTCAGTCCGCGCTTTTCTCCTGATGGCAAATACTTGACCTATATCCGCAACGATGGTGGCTCGTTCAAAGTCGCTGTACAGGATTTGGGTTCTGGTGACGTCAAGCTGCTAAGCACTGGCTCCCAGGATGAATCCCCTAGCTTTGCACCAAATTCACGCACAATCATGTATGCAACGCGCGTGGGTGGAAAAGGTACGTTGGCGACTGTGGCGGTGGATGGCCTGGTAAGACAGCGTTTGTCTGAAGCTGGCGGTGATATTCGTGAACCTGCCTGGGGACCTGCGCAAGCGGCACCCAAGTAGGTATTGATGATTTTTAGTTTTGTAACTCAATTTTAAGGAGAAAGTATGAACAATAATATCTGGAAAATCGCAGCTCTTGCATTGGTATTAACCGCTTGTAAAAGCACCCCAATGAACCCGGCAAAAGTTGAAGATTCAAGCGTGACTAAGCCTATTTCAAACTCACAGAACAATGGCAATGATGGTTCTGCGGGTACTAACAAAATTGATATCAAAACAGTTGATGTTGATAGCGGCAAAGATCAATTGAGCGCGGCTGAGCTGGCTAAACGTCAAATCTTCTTTGATTACGACAGTGACGCAATCCGTGCAGAGTATAAAGACCTGGTAGCTAACCACGCTAAATATCTGGCTGCACATCCACAAACTAAAGTGGTACTGCAAGGTAATACCGATGAGCGTGGTACGCATGAGTACAACCTGGCACTGGGTCAACGCCGTTCAGTAGCTGTTAAAAATGCCTTGAACGTATTGGGTGTTAGCGATAGCCAGATCGAAACTGTTAGCTACGGTGAAGAGCGCTCCAAGCAAAATTGTGCTGACGACGATTGCTTCCAGCATGACCGTCGCGTAGATGTTGTCTATGGTCAGTAATTTGCGTACAGCAATTTCAATAGCCTTATTGGGGCTGACTGTTTCGGCAGTCAGTCACGCAGCCTTATTTGATGATGGAGAAGCCAGGAAGCGTATTCTTGAGTTGGAGAATAAGCAGGCTTCCGAGCATGATGCGCAGCAAAAATCCATTGGTGATTTGACGCGTATCCAGCAATCTCTGGATAAAAGGGTACAAAGCCTGGAGTCCCTCATCAATGGCAAAGGCTTGCTGGATATGCAGAACCAGCTGGAACAGATACGGCAGGATGTCGCACAGCTGAAGGGTGACCTGGAAGTGGTCAACCATCAACTGGAGGATATGCGCACCAAGCAAAATGCCCAGTACACTGATCTGGATACCCGTGTAAAAGGCCTTGAGTCTCTGGCACAGCAGGTTTCCGGGCAGTTGGGTGTTCCAGTGCCTGGCGCGGCCGGAAGTGATGCCAACAAGCCTTCTGATGCATCTCAGCAGGAAGCACGCGCTTTCTCTGAAGCGGAGTCGCTCAACCAGGCAGGTAAATACAAAGAGGCGTTTACTGCCTATGACAACTTTTTGAAAACCTACTCTGGCAGCAAATTGGCTCCCGATGCCTTGTATGGCATGGGATATACCCAGTTCGCGCTTAAGAGCTACAAATCTTCAGTGGCAACCCAGCAAAAATTCCTGGAGAGCTATGCATCACACCCGTTGGCACCGAATGCCATGCTAAGCCTGGCAAACAGCCAGATTCAGTTGGGCCAGATACCTGCAGCCAAGAAGACCTTGAAAGATTTGATTGCGGCCCACCCTTCAGCAGAAGTAACGCCTAGCGCGCAAAAACGCCTGAAGGTGCTTGAAAGCATTAAATAGCACTTTGCATTATTGAAATTGCCTTATTTCGGCGATAATAACGGGCAGATAGCAATATCTGCCCGTTTACTTTATTACTCCCATGACCACACTCAGAATTTTCGAAATCTTTTATTCTTTGCAGGGCGAAAGTTCGCGTGTCGGCTTGCCGACGGTTTTCATTCGCCTCACAGGTTGCCCGTTGCGTTGCGTTTATTGTGATACTGAATACGCATTCAAAGGCGGTGGCAACATGTCGCTGGATGAAATCATGCAACAGGTAGAGAAGTATGGTACGCGCTATGTCTGTGTCACCGGTGGTGAGCCATTGGCGCAAAAAGGCTGCGCTGATTTGCTGACCAGATTGTGTGATTCCGGCTACCGGGTTTCCCTGGAAACCAGCGGTGCCATGGATCTGACACCGGTAGATACAAGAGTAAAAGTCATCATGGATGTGAAAACCCCCGGTTCCGGCGAAATGCTGAAAAACCGCTGGGAAAACCTGCAACTGCTTAAAGTGGGCGATGAGGTGAAATGGGTTATTTGTAGCCGGGAAGATTATGATTGGACCAGGCAAATGATGGCCGAGCACCCGTTCCCTGCGGACTGTGACCATTTGTTGTCCCCCAGCTTTAATCAAGTGAGCGGCGAGACCCTGGCCAGCTGGATATTGCAGGATCAGCTGCATGTCAGGATGCAACTGCAATTACATAAAATCCTTTGGGGCGAGAAGCAAGGGGTATAAGTTGACAGACCAAATTCAATGCAACAATGCATCCGAACATAAACCCAAAGCCGTTATTCTATTATCGGGAGGGCTGGATTCAACCACCGTGCTTGCAATTGCGCAGTCTCAGGGTTATGAGTGCTATTGCCTGAGCCTGGATTATCACCAGCGCCATAATGTCGAATTACTGGCTGCGCAACGCGTTGCCAAATCCTTAGGCGCAGCAGAACATAAAACCGTACAGCTGGATTTATCCTTGTTCGGAGGCTCTGCGCTTACCGATAATGCCATCGCCGTGCCTGAGCATGAAACACAGGGTATCCCGGTGACTTATGTGCCGGCCCGCAATACCATCATGCTGTCATTGTCATTAGCCTGGGCAGAAGTATTAGAAGCGAACGATATTTTTATCGGCGTGAATGCGCTGGATTATTCGGGTTACCCTGATTGCCGCGGTGAGTACGTGAAAGCATTCCAGCAAATGGCTAACCTGGCGACCAAGGCTGCCGTGGAAGGGCAGCCAATCACGGTGCATGCGCCACTGATCGATATGACCAAAGCGGATATTATCCGTACTGGTCACGCCTTAGGCGTGGATTACGGACTGACGGTTTCATGCTACCAGGCAGATGACGCCGGGGCGGCTTGTGGCGTATGTGATTCCTGCCGGTTCCGCAAAACAGGTTTCGTACAGGCGGGTGTCGATGATCCCACGCCTTACCGCAATACCTGATTAAGTAAGTGAAAAACACTTGCCAGTTCGCTTATTCATCAAGTATAATCCGCGCCTTTCTGCTAAGAATTCATTTTTAAGAGAACAAAGATTATGGTCGTTATTCGTTTATCACGCGGTGGTTCTAAGAAGAACCCGTTTTACAGCGTAGTTGTGGCAGATTCCCGCAACCGTCGTGACGGTCGTTTCGTAGAGCGCATCGGTTTCTACAATCCATCAGCGCGTGCTGGTGCAGAAGGCCTGCGTATCAATGAAGAGCGCGCGCAATACTGGATCGGTACCGGTGCACAAGTGTCTGACACGGTTGCACGCCTGGTTAAATTCCACGCTAAAGGCGTTGATGGTATGGCTGCTGTTAAGGCGAAAGACGCTGCTAAAGCGGATGCTGCCAAGGCGAAAAAAGAAGCTGATGCTGCTGCTAAAGTAAAAGCTGAAGCTGACGCTGCCGCTGCAGAAGCCGCTGCCAAAGAAAAAGCTGACGCAGCCGCAAAAGCTGAAGCAGATGCCGCTGAAGCCGCAGCTGCTGAAACACCAGCTGCTGAATAATTTTTCTCGCGCCTGATCTCATATGGCGTTTGAAGATATGGTTGTAATGGGGCGCATTGTCGCCCCATATGGCGTTTATGGGTGGCTGAAAGTCGTGCCTGATACTCAGTATCTGGATGGTTTGCTGGATTATGAAGCGTGGTGGATAGGCAAAGCGCCAAACTGGCGTGAATGTTCGGTTGAGCAAACCAAAATTCACAACGACGTATTGCTGATCAAGCTGGCAGGGGTCGCAGACCGCGATGCTGCACTCAGCATGAAAGGCCAGCAAATCGCTGTACCACGTGCAGCACTACCAGAGCCTGATGAAGGCGAGTATTACTGGTCTGACTTGGTTGGTTTGAGTGTGACCAATACCGAAGGCGTTGTGTTCGGGAAAATCACGCAGGTATTTGAAACTGGTGCCAACGATGTGCTGGTTGTACGTGAAGAGCAGCCCACCAGCGTCAAAGGTAAAGATGGTAAGTTGCATGAGGAATATCGCGAGCGCTTGATTCCTTTTACCAGTGATGCGGTGCCTGATGTAAATATCAAAGCTGGCACGGTGCTGGTTGATTGGGATGCGGATTTTTAAAAAGCGCCTGAAATTTGGAAGCCCGGAATTGAAAGCCGGAAATGAAAGGTAGTCTCATGATACAGATTGAAGTCATCAGTTTGTTTCCTGAGATGTTTGCAGCTCTGACCGAGCATGGCATTACCAGTCGTGCCAGGCAGCGTGGTTTGTATCAGTTAAACCTGATTAATCCACGTGAATATACACAGGATGTGCATCACACGGTTGATGACCGGCCTTATGGTGGTGGCCCCGGCATGGTGATGATGGCTGAGCCGCTTGCAGCGGCGATTAAAGATGCCAAGGCAAGTTTGCAGGCGAAAGGGTTAACGCCCAGGGTGATTCACCTGTCACCACGAGGAAAGCCACTCACCCATGAAAAAGTGATGGCGCTAAAAGAAAATCAGGGACTGGTGTTATTAGCCAGCCGCTATGAAGGGGTAGACCAGCGTGTGCTGGAGTCACTGGTAGATGAAGAAATCTCTATCGGCGATTATGTGTTAAGTGGGGGCGAGTTACCAGCCATGGTGCTACTGGATGCGATTATCCGCCAGTTACCAGGTGCGTTAGGTGATGCTGATTCAGCGCAGGAAGATTCGTTTGTAAACGGGCTACTGGATTACCCACACTACACACGACCGGAAGTATTTGAAGGATTAGCGGTGCCAGCGGTGTTATTGTCGGGGCACCACGCAAAAATTAGACAATGGCGGTTACAACAATCGCTATTGCTAACAAGGGCTAAACGCCCGGATTTACTCGCCGCAAGGCAGTTGACGAAGGAAGAGGCTAGGCTACTCAAAGAAGTCGAGTAGGAACGAGCTCTTTACAATTAAAAGGAACGAAAGGAAGTAGCATGGCAGACATTATCAAAATGTTAGAGCAGGAAGAAATTGCCCGCTTGAACAAAACCATCCCTAGCTTTGCACCAGGCGACACAGTGATCGTCGGTGTAAACGTGGTTGAAGGTACACGTAAACGTGTACAGGCTTACGAAGGCGTAGTCATCGCCAAGCGTAACAGAGGCCTGAACTCTTCATTTATCGTACGTAAAATCTCTTCAGGTGAAGGTGTAGAGCGTACATTCCAGACTTACTCCCCACAGATCGCTTCTATCGAAGTGAAACGCCGTGGTGATGTACGTCGCGCCAAGTTGTACTACTTGCGTGAGCGTTCAGGTAAATCTGCGCGTATTAAAGAGAAACTGGTTGCACGTGAGAAAGACATCGCTGCAAACAACGGTTAATTTAAGCGTTGCTCAAAAAGCCCTTCTTCGGAAGGGCTTTTTTATTGCTCAATGTGCCTGTTTGGTTGTTGCGCCATGCACAAGATTACAGTTTAATGAGTGCATGAAAAGCCTTACTGATGAACTTGATGCTTTGGTCCCGGCGCCGTTCGGTTTTGTCGGTGTGCGCTGTTATGATGCAGGTGAAGAACTCCAGTTCTTGTTAAACGCCTTGCCGCTGAAAGCTAATCCCAATCAGCGTGCGCTTGCAGTGGCAGAGCAGATTTCCGCTTACCTGGAAAATCCGAATATCGCCTGGCAAGCGATCACCCCAAATCGCGGTACGCCTTTCCAGCAACGCGTCTGGCAAGCCATGCGCGAAATTCCAGTCGGTGAAACCCGCACTTACGGGCAACTGGCTGCCGCTATCCAGTCTGGCCCGCGTGCCGTCGCCAACGCCTGTGGTGCCAATCCCTTGCCTTTGTTTAACCCTTGTCACCGTATCGTCGCCAGCAATGGCCTAGGCGGGTTTATGCAAGGTGTAGAAGGT
>NZ_DATHWZ010000065.1:0-46293 GCF_035460085.1 Methylophilus sp. | reverse complement strand
AATTCAACATCTTGTAAAGATCCACCTGATGGCCAATCCTTTGGGGACCAACCACCATGTCCGAATCAAGCGACATCACCGATTTACCGTCTCACATTGCGTATCAGCGGACCAAAAAACACATTGACGTTTATGCAATCATTTATCTCGAACTAACGCGGGTGGCATGATGAAAAATAATTCCTGGATAACAAAACTGGTTTGGTTGGGCGCGATAATTCCCTGTATGGTACACGCAGAATTTCTGGATCTGGCGACTATGCCATTGCAGACTTCCGGTAGTTCGGATGTGAAACCTAATCTGATGTTTGTACTGGATAACTCAGGCAGTATGGGGTGGGATTATTCACCGGACTGGGCAAATTCTTCTTCAGACTGGTTAAGGGAGAATTCCGATTACAACACCCAGTATTACGATCCTGAGGTGCTATACAGCCCACCTTTAAATTATCAGGGTGTGAGTATTGCGAATCAAACGAGCTTCAATACAGTTTCAAATGAAGTAAATGATCAAGGCGGTACCAAAAATGGAACTTCCGACTTGAGGAATAGCGCATTTTATTATGCGTTTACACCCGGCGAATATTGCACTACGCCCAATTTAACCAGTTGTGTCATTTCCAAAGTACCGACCGGTATTTACACTTATCCGGCTGATATCCGCTGGTGTAACAGTAGCACCGCTGCGGCCAGGCGTACATTGTCAGGCTCCCAGCGTTGCCAGAAAATCCGTAATGCCAGCGCTACTGTCAATGACAGCAACACCTATACCTTTTTACGCAGACCCATTGCTACATATCGGTTGACACTCACCAAGAGCAGCAATAACGCGAGCGTACAAAGTATCAAAATAAATAATATCGAAATTTTATCCCAGACTGTATCTGCCAACTCGTCAGATAACAGTAGTGATTTGGCAGCATCCGTACTCAGTGCTATTTGTAGGGGTAGTTTCTCAGGCAATTGTAATCTAAGCGGTAATACGGTTACCCGTAGTAGCAATGTGTTGACTATAGACACACCGGCGGGTGAACCTGTCAATACGGCATCACTTATTCAAGTCACAATGAGTGGGGGGAGTTTTTCGGCGCAACTGACTACGGATACGACCAACGATATTCCGGGCAGTATGGTGTATGTAAAGATCAGCAGTAATATCAGCAGCTATTCTGCACCAGGGCAGGTAACTAAAGGGATCGACCGGACAGACTGTGCCGGCGCTACCTGTACCTATAACGAGGAAATGACCAATTTCTCGAATTGGTGGGCGTATTATCGTACGCGTATGCAGTCGATGAAAACAGCGGCCAGCCAGGCATTCAAATCATTGGACTCTCGCTATCGCGTGGGCTTGGTGACCATTAATAATCCATCGTCAAATTACCTGGCGATTGCACCATTCAATACGAGCCAAAAGCAGTCGTGGTATGAAAAGCTATTTGCTGTTTCGCCGAATGGCGGTACTCCCCTTAGAACTGCCTTGTCCAGCGTCGGCCGGCATTTTGCAGGGAAGAAAACACTTGGTAACGATGATCCTATCCAGTATGCATGCCAGTCAAATTTTGCATTATTGACGACCGATGGGTACTGGAATGACACCTCCAATCCGGTAAAAGTGAATGGTTCGGCGATTGGCAACCAAGATGGCGGGAGTACCCTGAGGCCTCAACTGGATAGCAGTAATAAATCCAATACACTTGCCGATGTCTCTAAATATTTTTACGACACAGATCTGCGGGATGGCAGCTTATCCAATTGCAATGGTGCGTTGGGCTCCTCGGTATGTGGTACAGCGAATGATTACCCCAAGCAGAATATAGTCACTATGACGCTAGGTTTAGGGATTGATGGTACGTTGGTTTACACCGAGGACTACAAGAATCAGATCATTGGGGATTTCAGGGATGTGACCACCGGTAGCAAAAACTGGCCAGACCCTACCGCTAGCGAAGACGGCACCCGTATCGACGATCTATGGCATGCAGCAGTCAATTCAAACAGTACTTATTACAGTGCGAGTAACCCGAAATTATTAAGAGAGTCGCTGGCGAAGGGTCTTTCTGAAATCAAGGCGGTTCAGGGCGCAGCCGCGGCGGCGGCGGCCAGCACGCTGGCACCTACAGATGGGGACAACTTTCAATATGTTGCCAGTTATCAGACGGTGAAATGGACAGGCAATCTTGAGGCGCGCACTGTCGATGTGAAGTCATTAGAGACTTCGGAAAATGCGGTTTGGTGTGTGGAGAACGTCTCTGCTACCTCATGTACATCCCCTGCCATAGAAACCAGGCTTACTGGCAATGGTAGTACATCTATCTATTGTAAAAGTACTAATTCAAATCAATCCAACTGTGATGGCTTAGGCGGTAAATTAGGTTCGGATCCGCAACTGAATACGAGCGAAACCTCGTCCTGCTATGTGCAGATTGCAGGTAGTTGTACCGGCAGGTTGCAGACTCAAGTGGCTAATAATAGCCGGAAAATCTACTTCAACGCCAATAATGCCCTGGTCCCCTTTACTGGGGACAATTTACCGGCCTTACAAAAAACTGCATTAACCAACGGTTATTTGGCATTAAGCCAGATGCAGGGATTGCCGGCTTCTGATCCTAGAATTTCAGATGCCAATAAAGTCAACAAGCTAGTGGATTATCTGCGAGGTAACAAAACTTACGAAGATACCAGCCTGAATACGGTCGCTGCTAACCGCCTGTTCCGAGAACGCCAGGCGACCCTGGGTGATATCTCTCAGTCGCGTCCCGCTTATTTCAAGGCTTCAATTGCCACCTATCTCGATGCTGGTTATAAAGCGTATCGGGATGCAGCAGTCGCCAATCGAACACCGGCAGTATTCGTCGGCGCTAACGATGGCATGTTGCATGCTTTTAATGCCACTACCGGCGATGAGCTGTGGGCGTTTATTCCTACGCCGGTCATCAGCAACCTGGCGAATCTGGCAGACAAGGAGTATGGGGCCAATTTCCATACTAACTATGTCAATGGCAATCCAACAGTCGCAGATGTCTGTGTTTCAGGTTGTAGCGGCAGTGGTGCTGTATGGCGAACCATTCTTGTGTCGGGATTGAATGGCGGCGGTCGAGGCTATTTTGCACTGGATGTGACTAACCCGGCTGCCCCCACCTTGCTCTGGGAATTTAACGCGCAAAACCTTGGTGTAGGTGTTAACCTGGGCTACACATTTGGTAATCCGCTGATCACGAAAATGCTTGATGGACGCTGGGTCGTTTTATTGACCTCCGGCTACAACAATGGCACTTACGCGCGAAAACTCAATGATGGCACTTTTGTCAATAATAGCCCGATGGGAGATGGCCGAGGTTATGTTTATGTCGTGGATGCAGCTAGTGGAACTGTATTGAAAGTGCTTTCCACTGGAGAAGGTGATGCCGCCAACCCCAGCGGATTATCAAAGATTACTACATTTGTGGAGCAGATATTTGAAAACAATACTGCAGTAAATGCGTATGCCGGGGACTTGAATGGCAATATCTGGCGTTTTGATATTAATACCAATGCCGTTACCAAGATTGCTACCTTGCGTGATGCCAATGGCAATGTACAAAAGCTGACAACCGCACCTGTCATGGTCAGGGTTGGCAAAAATACCGCAACTATCGTTGGCACCGGCAAATTCCTTGAGGTGGCGGACTTGACCAATACACCACAGAACTCCATCTATACCTTTAAAGATGGGGGTCAGACAACGGCAATCGGGCGCAGTCAGCTGGTATCACTTGCGTTGAGTGGTGATCGCATAGTTGCCGCAAGCACAGCGGTCAACTTCAACACCGGGTATGGCTGGTATCTGGATTTTCCGGCAGGGGAGCGTGTGAATCTGGATCCGAAAGCTGTGGATGGAGTCATGCTGTTGTCGACCATAGTGCCTAATAGTGAAGCCTGCAGCGGTGCTGGCTACGGATTCTTGAATTATTTTAATTATGAAAAAGGTGGCAGCATGCTACCTAGCGGACTTGTGTCAGAACGGCTGACCACACCTGCCGTCGGTTTTAATCTGGTCTATGATCAAAATAATGTGCCACACATAATGGTGACAGGCAGTGATGACCCTACCCCAAGGCAGGTCAACATGGATGAACAGATATTCGGCAAAGGGAATGGCGGACCGGGAGAAATTGATAATATTTTTAAACGTAGAGAAAACGGTAGCTACGGCACCAAGCAAAGCTGGCATGAGCTGATTCAATAAACAATAAAAAGCCCCGGTCAGGGGCTTTTTTATATCTAATGCGTTACTTCACATTTTTCGCGAATACATACAAAATCGCACAAATCACTACAACAATACCAATCAGTGCATAGATGCCAATAGCGCCTTGAAACATACCTGCCTCCTGTCGTGATAGTTGAGGGAAGGTTTATTCTAGAGACACATCTGGTGACTGTCTATGCGTGTGAGTCCTACAACAAGACGACTTTATTTGGTGACTTTATGTGAGCGAGTGATGGCAGTTTGGCAGGCCAAGCTGCATCGGCAACCAGTAATGTGGTGAGGGCTTATGCCTTTATGCCAGAGACCGCATGGTAAGCACTCTGTGACAGATGAGAGGATTGATTAAACGACTTCTAGTGACAGTTCTGCTGGCTTGTATATAGCCAGTATATTGTTGTCAGCGACGATGTCTTCCGCCAGGTACATAATATCCTGTGCGGTCATCAGTTCAGGCATGCTAGCGGTATAGGTCAGTGGTTCTTCCTGCCAGTTGTTCATGGTATTTCCTTTCGATGCTCAGCTGTATAAGTTAATAACGTCATGTCGAATTAAATCTTGATAGCAATCACATGCAACACTGATTTCCATCACTATGATTTATTCTTATCGATGACTAGCTTACTGGCCTTGTATGAAAATTTAATGAAGCAAATATGCAATGTTTGTGTCACAACATTCTTTTCCAGCAGGTGGTATAAAGTATTGAATGCGCGCAAACTAGAGGATCTACACGGCATACAATGAGAGCGCTCACATAATGAAAACCCTTAAAGTGGCAGGCATGCTGGCGGTGATGGTGGTCATAGGTGCAGGTGTGCTTTACTGGCAAAATCTGCATGAAGACGGGCCAGAAGCAGTGCGCAGCAGTGCACTTGCGCAGATGATCAATCAATGTGATTTAATTGCCACAAAAGCAGCGGCAGCATTGCCTGAGAGTTTGCCATTCCAGAAGCAGGAGAAGTTTGCCAGGCAATCGCGCGTGTTGGATCGGTGCATGCAGGATAGAGGTTATCAGCAAAACCCGGCCTGGGTTGCCCAAGCAACCGCGCGTGCCAGCGAGATGGCACATACGCAAGCTATTTCGCAGGATGAGGCTTACGAAACCCTGCGCAGGCAAGCGATGTTGAAGGGTGAGGCGACTGGCGCTAACTACTGGCGCAAGCGTCCTTAGTTAGCGTTTTTGTCCCAGGTAATCGGTTTTACCCAGTGGCACGCCAATGTGGCGCAATATGTTATAAGCCGTGGTGATGTGGAAGTAAACGTTAGGCATCGCCCATTTTTCCAGGTAATCAAGCCCGGTGAAAGTCAGGTCTGCTTTTCGTATTGTCAGCACCACTTCTTTACTCTCTGCGCCTTCTAATTGCGCTGGCTGGATTTGCAATAAAAAATCGATGGTTTTATCGATTCTGGCATACAGCATCTCAAAACTGGTTTCATCATCTGCATATTGCGGTACTTCCAGTCCAGCCAGCCTGGCGCCTGCACCTTTGCTGAGGTCGCTCACTAATTGTATTTGCCTGGTCAGCGGATACATATCGACAGACAAGCGGCTGTTCAGGATCACTTCGGGGGCTACTTTTTTCTGCTCAGCGTATAGTTCGCCTTGTTGCAAAATGTGTTTCAGGTTTTGCAGGTTGCGCACCAGCGGCGCAATACTAAAATCATATAGATGCATGGAGATAACCTTCAATATTCATAACGGCGATATTGTAACGCTTCCGCGATATGTGTATCACTAATGCTTTGGCATTCTGCCAGGTCTGCAATCGTGCGCGCCAGTTTCAGGATACGGTAATAACTACGCGCAGATAACGAAAATTTTTTCATTGCCGCCTGCAGCAGCGAATGGCTTTTATCGTCCAGCTGGCAGTGTTTCTCTATTTCAAGTGGGCCCAGGGCTGAATTGGGCTTGTTTTGGCGCTGCATCTGCCGCTGCCTGGCCAGCACCACACGTTCGCGGATAGTCGTGCTGGCTTCCCCTGCCTGGGTATGGCTGAGCTCTTCTGGTTTGAGCGCAGGCACCTCGATATTCATATCAATGCGATCCAGCAACGGGCCGGAAAGCTTGTTTTTATAGCGTGCAATCTGCTCCGGCGTACAGCGGCAGCGCTGGTTATAGTGTCCATAATAGCCACACGGGCAGGGATTCATCGCGGCAAGTAATTGAAACTGTGCCGGGAAGGTCGCTTGCCTGGCAGCACGGGAAATGGTAATGATGCCGCTTTCCAGCGGTTCACGTAGTACTTCCAGCACTTTTCGGTCAAATTCGGGCAATTCATCAAGAAACAACACGCCATGGTGTGCGAGGCTGATTTCACCGGGTCGCGGAACGCTACCGCCGCCAACCAGCGCGACCGCCGAAGCGGTATGGTGCGGCGCGCGGAACGAACGCTGTTTCCAGCTGGATGCCGGAAATTGGCTATTGAGCGAAAGTATTGCCGCACTTTCCAGCGCTTCTTGTGTAGACATCGCGGGCAGAATACTCATAAAGCGATGTGCCAGCATACTTTTTCCGGTGCCGGGAGGCCCGCTCATCAATACGCTGTGTTGCCCGGCGGCGGCGAGCTCTAAAGCACGTTTGGCGCGTAATTGTCCTTTGACTTCCCGATAATCTGAACCAATTTGTGGCTCACTACAATCTATAGCCGGTTGTTGCGGCAGCGCCTGTTTTTCAGACAAATGCGCGCAAACGGCAAGCAGGCTATCTGCCGCGTAAATGGTGGAACCTTCGACCAAGCTGGCTTCGTATGCACTTTCTTGGGGCAGGATGGCGGCGCGGATGCCTTGAGTGTCTTTACTTAATTGATAGGTCATGGCGAGGGCGCCGCGAATTGGTCTTAGAGCGCCGGTGAGTGCCAGTTCGCCGGCAATCACATAACTGGCAAGATGCTTTTTCGGGAGCTGGCCGGAAGCCGCCAGAATGCCCAGCGCAATCGGCAGATCATAGCGGCCACCTTCTTTTGGTAAATCCGCAGGAGCCAGGTTAACCGTGATACGTCTGGCAGGGAATTCAAATTGAGCGGTCTGGATAGCGGCGCGCACACGGTCCTTGCTCTCTTTTACTTCGGTTTCTGGTAAGCCAACAATGGTGAAACTCGGCAGGCCATTGGCCAAGTGTACCTCTACGACGACTTCTGGTGCTTCCATCCCGCTTAAAGCGCGACTATACAAAACGGCCAAACTCATGCTGCACCCCTCTTAACGGAATGCTAACAATTGTAAATTATTTTTTACTTTCTGATGCGTGTGCTTGTTCCAGTGCATCGATTTTTTGTTCAAGGTCGCGCAATTGTTGCTGAGTGCGAGCCAATAGCGCGGACTGGATATCAAATTCTTCGCGCGAAACAAGTTCCATTTTGGTGAGCACGCCCTGAATTAGTGCATGCATATTAGACTCTAGCTCTGAAATTGGGCTTGAATCAATTAATTGTTTGATTTTAAAAGATAATTCTTTAATTCTTTCGTTTGAAAATAGCATGGTTCAGGGCTCCTTTTTCTGGAATTTTAGCATGCAAAGCGGCTAAAAATATACGTTTATTCAATGGTTTATTTGTATAAAACAATAAAAATCAACAACTTATAAAAGTATTTTTATTTATATTTTATTTTAAATAATATAACTATATGATTTTAAACGGTTATGTATATTGGCACATGCTTTGCTTAGTCGTCAATGTTGTTTCATTCTCGTTTACAACAATTCGATCAAGACTTTATAGAGAGAGGACTCATAAATGCGTCAATCTATTTTACTTACAGCAGTATTAGGCACCTTGTCACTGGCACAAGTTTCTTATGCAGCTGAAGCTGAAGAAAAAGCGCCAGCGGCTGTAGAAGCGAAATCTCCTTGGGCAGCGACAGCCAACATTGGCTTCGTGTCTGATTACTACGCACGCGGTATTTCACAAAACTGGCACAAGCCATCTGTACAGGGTGGTCTGGACATTACCCATGACAGCGGTTTCTATGTGGGTGCCTGGGGTTCTAACGTAACACCTAATACATTTCCTGATGCAACCGCTGAAGTGGATATCTACGGTGGTTATAATGGTGCCGTGCCTGGTATCGAAGGGTTAGGCTACAGCGTCGGTTTGATCGGTTACTTGTATCCAGGTGGTTCATGGAAAAAATACAGAGGCTCTGCTTCTGTTGGGCCAAATGGTGCTAACACGGTATTAACCCCACGTGGTGGTCGCTGGGATACAGCTGAAGTAAACTTTGGTCTGGCCTATGGTTGGTTAAGTACAAAACTTTCTGTGACATTGACTGACTGGTTTGGCGCTGAACGCTCTACTGGCTGGGATGGCAGTACAAAAGGCAGTACCTACTTTGAAGTGAACGCGAACTATCCATTGCCATGGTGGGACTTGACACTGGTAGGTCACGTAGGCCAATTGAACGTCAATGGTAAACTGGATACAACCTTTACGACTGACGGTTTAAACTTGCCAAGTTCTAGTTTTTCAGGCGCTTCCAGCCCTGATTACACTGACTACAAAATCGGTTTGAGCAAAGCATTTAAAATCGGCGCTTCTGAAGGCTGGAACGGTGGTATCTACTACGTAGGCGCCAGCAATAAACAGTATTGGGGTGAAAACGGTTACGGCGGTACAAGCTTTAACGGTAAAGGCGATAGCGTTCGTGCGCAAAGTAAAGATTTGAACGAAGGTCGCTTGGTATTGACACTGACTCGTACTTTCTAAGTGTTGTAAAACATAAGTGCTGTAAATACATCTGGCAGGCGTGGTGCCTGCCGGAGTTAACAACAGGAGAAGCAAATGAAATTTGTGTCCGCAATAATCAAGCCATTCAAGCTTGATGAAGTGCGTGAAGCTTTGTCCAACATCGGGGTACAAGGCATCACCGTCACTGAAGTTAAGGGGTTTGGACGCCAAAAGGGGCATACCGAGTTGTATCGTGGCGCCGAATATGTGGTCGATTTTTTGCCAAAAGTAAAACTCGAAGTAGCCATTAAAGACGACATGCTGGACCAGGTGGTGGATGCCATCGAGAAAGCTGCGGCGACAGGTAAGATTGGCGATGGCAAAGTATTTGTCTTCGATTTGGAACAAGTTTATCGTATCCGCACCGGTGAAACCGGTCCGGATGCGTTATAGGAGAGGGCTTCAGCTATGAAGAAAATTCTTTCTGTGTTATCGCTGGTCGCCTTGATGGGTCTGGCAGCAACTCCAGTGGCTTATGCTGAAGAGACCGTGACTGAAACAGTCACGATTGAAGAAACCGTAACGCCAGATGCTGCGCCTGCAGCCGAAGCGCCAGCAGCAGAAGCTGCACCTGCCGAAGCGGAAGCCGCAGCTGCGCCGGCAACCCTAGATGTGGGTAACACTGCATTTATGATCATTGCGACAGTACTGGTTATTTTGATGACTATCCCAGGCCTGGCACTGTTCTACGGTGGCCTGGTACGCCAGAAAAACATGCTTTCAGTATTGATGCAGGTTTTTGTGGTGTTCTCGCTGATCTCAGTCTTGTGGGCTGCTTACGGCTACAGTCTGACCTTCACTGAAGGCAATATGATCATCGGCGGATTGAGCAAGGCATTCCTGTCTGGCATCACCACTGATAGCTTGTCCGGCACCATTCCCGAGTATGTGTTCCTGACCTTCCAGATGATTTTTGCTGCGTTAACACCTGGCCTGATTGTCGGTGGTTTTGCTGAGCGTATCAAGTTCTCCGCCGTACTGTTATTTACCGCATTGTGGGTGACATTCGCTTACATTCCAATCGCACACATGGTGTGGGGTGGCGGCTACCTGGCTGAGTTGGGTGCTAAAGACTTCGCCGGTGGTACTGTTGTACATATCAATGCGGGTGTTGCGGCACTGGTTGGTGCGATGATGCTGGGTAAACGTATCGGTTACGGTAAAGAAGCGATGCCTCCGCATAACCTGGTGATGACCATGATTGGTGCTTCGTTACTGTGGGTGGGTTGGTTCGGCTTTAACGTCGGTAGCGAACTGGCTGCTGATGCGACTGCCGGTATGGTGCTGATCAATACGCAATTGGCAACAGCTGCAGCGGTCATCGGCTGGATATTTGCTGAATGGTTGTTCAGAGGCAAACCAAGCATGCTGGGTGCTGCTTCAGGTGCGGTTGCTGGTCTGGTAGCGATTACACCGGCATGTGGATTCATCGGCCCTATGGGTTCTATCATCCTCGGTTTCACTGCCAGCTTCGTAAGCTTGTGGGGCGTGACCAAGCTGAAAGGCGCTTTGGGTTACGATGATTCACTGGATGTATTCGGTGTGCACGGCCTGGCTGGTATCTGGGGCGCGGTTGGCACTGGGGTACTGATGGCGCCTGGTCTGGGTGGTGTTGGCTACGCTGAAGGCGTGACCATGGGTGGTCAAGTGACTACCCAGATCATCGCCGTAGTCGTGACGTTGATCTGGACGGGTGTTGTGAGCGTGATTCTGTACAAAGTCGTTGATGTCGTGGTTGGTCTGCGTGTCAGCGAAGAGTATGAACGCGAAGGCCTGGATACAACAGAGCATGGTGAACGTGCTTATAGTCTGTAACACTCTGTATTAGCCGCCTGTGACCACAGGTGCGCTAGAAAAAAACGGCTCTTTCAGGGCCGTTTTTTTTGAACTAAATTCAGCGCACGCGTATCAATCCACTGGGCCTGAATTACAATAACTCTATTATGGCGAATGAACAGTCCGAATTAACTCCTATACAACGTGTTTCCCAGCTAGTCAGTTTTGAGAAGCAGGATATCCTGTTATTGATTTACCTCACCATGGGCTACGGTCTATTGGGCATTGCGACGCCGGTGGCGGTGCAAACGATGGTCAATATCGTGACCATGGGCGGTGTGTTGCAACCCCTGTATGTGGTCGGTTTTATCCTTTTCTGCCTGCTCGGTCTTGCCGGCGCCATCTATGCCATTGAAAGTTTTCTGGTGGAGTTGATCCAGCGCCGCATTTTTGTTCGCAGCAGTTTACTGATTGCCCAGAACACGCAGCAAATCCATATTTCTGTTTACGATAAAAATAACCCGGTAGAACTGGTCAATCGCTACTTTGATATCCAGACCGTACAAAAATCTGTAGCGACCTTGCTCACCATTGGCCTGACCGCCTTGTTGCAGGGCCTCATAGGCAGCGTCGTCCTGCTTTTTTACAGCCTGTATTTCGGTATCCTGGTGGTCATCATGCTGGTTGTACTATGGGCCATCATATTCTGGCTGGGCAAACAGGCTGAACAAACAGCGATCCAGGAATCCAAAACCAAATACACCATGGCAGCCTGGCTGGAAAATATCGCCAGGAACAAATGGCTGTCGAAATTTTATGGCGCCAGGCAAAGGACATTAAAAAATACAGAGCACCTTGCGCAATATTACCTGAATGCAAGGATGAGTCACTTCAAGGTGCTGATGACACAGTTGATCGGCGCCGTCAGCATGTATGCCATCATCGGCACCGGCATGCTGGTATTGGGGGGCACGCTGGTGATTCAGGGTCAGATAAATCTGGGACAGTTCGTCGCTGCCGAACTGATTATTTTTGGTGTACTTTCGGCATTTGTGCGATTTGTCACCAAGCTGGAATATTTTTATGACCTGCTGGCGGCGGTAGATAAACTGGGTGTGCTGGAAACATTGCCTGTCGAGGTTTCAGGTGAGCACCGATCCGATGACGATGGCTATCACGCATTGGAGGTGGTGGATTTAAGCTACCATCACCAGCACCAGACAGCACTGGTCAAGCACCTCAGCTTTAAATTGCAGCGCGGGCAAGGTCTGGCGATTCTCGGAGCGTTGGGCACTGGCAAGAGTACCTTGCTGGAACTGATCACCGGTTTGCGGCAACCGGCGCAAGGCCATTTGAGCTATAACGGGATCGATGTGCGCCAGCTGGATCTGGATCACTTGCGTGACCGGATCGGGGTGGCCAGCAAGGTCGAATGGCAGCAGGGTACTATCCTTGATAATCTGCGTTTAACCAGAACTGATATTGACATTGACGGCATCATTGAGGTGTTACAGGTGCTTGGTTTGTGGGAGGACATCAGTAAACTTGAGCACGGTATCGATACCGAACTGACCGATTATGGGGCGCCAATGTCTTACATCCAGCTGCAACGCTTGATGCTCGCCAGGGCGATTATCGGTGCCCCGGATTTATTGATTATTGATGGCTTGTTAGATGGATTGGGCCAGCATGAGCTGGATCAGGTACTTTCAATGCTCCAGCGCTATGAGGCAAAGTGGATGCTGATAGTGACCACCCGCTTCAAGCATATAGCGCAACAGTTCCAGCAAGTCATCACCCTGGAATCTACCAATGGCAAGGCAGGGGATGACTATGCAAAATAAGGCGCATACTCTGCTGATGCGGGGCGTTGAGACCCCGCGGCGTGTGCGAGTATGGATCAAGCGCATGGCCTGGCTATTGCTGGCGCTGCCGACTTTTTTTATGTTTTTACCCTGGCAGCAGAACGTCACTGCGCTTGGTAAAGTCACCGCTTACTCTCCTTCCGAACGTGTACAGACGATCGACGCGCCGGTGAGTGGCCTGATCAACCGCTGGCATGTACAGGAAGGGTCACTGGTTAAAGAAGGTGATTTGTTGCTGGAGATCAGCGATACCGACCCTAACTTCAAGCAGCGTCTGGAAGCCCAGCGCGATAATCTGCAAAGCAAGTTCATGTCAAAGCAGGAGGAATTGAATGCTTATGAACTACAGAAGCAGAGCCTGACCTCCGCCCGCGATGCCAAGATATCAGCTGCGCAATATAAACTCGATGTGGCCAACCAGAAAATCCGTAGTAGCCAGGAAGCGGTGAATTCGGCACAGGCCACACTGGATGCAGCCAGCTTGCAAGTCACGCGTCTACAACGTTTATTTGCCGATGGCCTGGTTTCAAAGCGTGACCTCGAAGTGGCTGAGCGTGATCATATCATCGCCGGTCGCAATTTGAGTGCAGCCCAGGCGCAATTACAGTCAGCGAAAGCAGAGGCCAGCTCTTCAGGCGCTGATATACAGCAGATCCGTTCCGATACCCAGGCCTATCTGGATTCGACAGAGGCGACCATCAATAAAATCAAAGGTGAAATGGCCGACAGTGAAAATAGCCTGCACAACTCCGAAATTGCGCTGGCACGGCAAAACATGCAAAAAGTGGTGGCACCGCGGGACGGTACCATTTTCCGCTTACCGGTGAATTCACAATCGCAAATGATCAAGCAAGGCGATCCATTGTTGGTGATTGTGCCGGACACTTCGCAGCGAGCAGTCGAGCTGTGGGTAGATGGACGCGATGCGCCGTTGATCACGAAAAAAAGTGTAGTGAGACTGGAGTTTGAAGGCTGGCCGGCGATTCAGGTGCCGGGCTGGGCACAAGTAGGGGTAGGTACTTTCGAAGGCGAGATTTCGTTTGTTGATCCTACGGATAACGGCACTGGCCATTTCCGTATCATGGTGGTGCATAAAGACGGTTCGCCAGATTGGCCTTCGCCCAGGTTCTTGCGGCAAGGTATCAGCGCCAAAGGCTGGGTATTATTGGAACGGGTGACTATCGGTTACGAGCTCTGGCGCTTGCTAAACGGGTTCCCGCCACGCATTCCGGCTGAACCGACACCGCTAAATACGGGTGTTGGGGGCAAGCCGGCATGAGTCGCTGGTTTACCGTTGCTTGTTTGAGCGCCTTGATCTGCTGTGTAAATCATGCATACGCAGACGAGGTCAGTGATACACGTACCCGGCAGCGTCTGGAAAAACCTGAGGGAAGAGCGCTGGAGAAATATAGCCAGCAACCACCGCAACCTTTGCACGATGCCGTTAAGCAACAGCAACGCAGGCCTTCAGTCGCGGTAGACCTGAAGCGGGCTTTGCTGCCATTTGATAATCCAGAAGACGATAGCATGTTGTTAGAGGCGCAAGGTCAGCAAGTGACGATTGCAGATATCCGCCAGCGAGCATTGCAAAATAATCTGCAGGTGAAAGTTGCCCGGCTGGACCCTGAGCTGGCGCGCCAGTCCTTGCGTGAAGAGCAGGCGAAATTTGACCAGGTGATTTTCGCTTACGCCAAATATGCCGAGAAAGACACGCCACCGATGTCGGGCGACAAAGTAATTTTTAAATCCGACAATCCATTACTGGATGGTGAATTGGCAAAACTGAATATCGATGCCCAGAAAAAGGAATACTGGGATGTTGAAGCGGGCATTAAGGTCCCCTTGCGCACCGGGGGTACAGTGACTTTAAGTGCACCACTGGAAAACAGGCAAAGCCTGGGTAAGTTTGCCAGTGACCAATACCGCAGCGCATTGCGTTTTTCATTTAGCCAGCCTTTGTTGCGCAATGCAGGGCGGGATGTGAATGAGGCCAGCATCCGCATTGCCGAGCTGGACCGGGATGGTGTGCAATTGCGCACCCGGTTGCAGACGATCCGCATTGTGGCGATGGTGGATAAGGCTTATTGGGAGTTGTACGAAGCCTGGGCGGCGCTCGATGTCAGGAAAAACCAGTTTGAATATGCAAGCCAGAATATGTCTATGGTCAAGCGCCGGGTGCAGGAAGGCCTGACTGCTGCGGTGGAAATCAACCGCGCCGAAATTGGCGTGGCTGACCGCATGGAGGCGCTAATCATTGCTGAAACCAATCTCAAGCTTGCCCATAGACAATTACAGTTTTTATTAAATGACTTGCCTGATGACCAGGACAAACAATCTCCCTGGGTACCGGCCAGCCCGCCCAAGCTGGTGAAATTTGAATTTGACCGCGCGCACCTGATTCGTGATGCGCTGGATAGCCGCATTGAGTTGCTGGATCAGGAACTCAAATTAAGTGCTGACCTGATTCAAATCGATTACCTGCAAAACCAGACTTTGCCGATGTTTTCCCTCGATTACCAATATGGCGCATTATCCGGCACGGGTGAGCGCTTCAGTGATATCGGCCAGGATGTGTTCGATGGGCGTTACCGTGACTGGTCGCTAGGCTTGAAGTTCGAGATGCCGGTGAGCAACGAGGCGCGCAAAGCCAAGCTGGACAGGGCGATTGCGCAGCGCATGCAGCGTTTAACTACCAAGACTCTGCAGACATTAACGGTCAAGCGTGAGATTCATGATGCGCTGGATAAGATAGACCAGAACTGGCAGCGGATTATCGCAGCCCGCCAGCAGGTGTTGGTCGCGGGAATTAACTACGAAGCGGAGCTAAAGCAGTTCAATGAGGGGTTGCGGACCATGACAGAAGTGCTGGAAACACTGACCCGTCTGGGCGAGGCACAGATGAAGGAGATTCGTGCCATCAGTGATTACCAGATATCACTGGTGGATGTGGCGTATGCGACCGGTACGGTGTTAGGCCACGGGCAGATCAGCTTGCAATAAGCTATTGATTTGGCGATGGCGTATTTAATGGTGGTTGTGAACGCACCATCTCGCTAAACTGCGATAAATTCATCCGGTGGATACCGGATCTTTCCCCATTTTTACGTGGTGCCGAGCGGATATCATCCGCCTCGAAAATACTGATGCGCTGCGTACCGAACCGGGTTTCTACCAGCACCACCGGCACGCGTTTACGTACCAGGTCATGTTTCTGCTTGCCGGGGCGGTCTGACATGCGGTATTGCTGTTCATCGCCGTGATAAGGGATATTCTGGTTCAGCAAATATATTTCCAGCTCCTTGGCGCTTTCGGCAAACACATGAATATCTGTGTCAGCATAGGGTCCGGCGGTGCCATCCAGTACCGGCCCGGTCAGGTGCGGATTGAATTTTTGCAATAATTGCATGGTCAGCAGTGCGGCCTGCCTGAGATCATGCAGGTGTGCGGCATCGGCCTCATCGGCATAAAGCGCATGATATTCGCGCAAGGCCATATCTATCTCAGCATTAGTCGGTAATGGTGCATCCTGCTGAATACCCAGCAGTTTTACTGCCTTGCGCTTGGCGCGCGCATAGTCGCTAATGCCTTCTTCAAACATCAGCCTGGCCGCCGATTGCGCTATTTCCTGGCGCAGATCACTTGGAAAGTCGTCAAACATAAGCACTTTTACAGTATCTAGTTGGGGCTCAATAATTTTGCAGCAGGATTCACCGGCACTTTCCTGTCTTCATCGCCGCCGGAATGTTCACCGATCAAGCGTTCCAAAAACGATGGCTCATCCTGTTCTGGAGATTGTTCGCTTTCAGGATCAAATAATCCCGGCAGGTTTTCCGGTTGCGATTGCGGTAAGTGTTCTTCATAGAAGTACTCATAAACGCCCTGGTCATCTTCGCCGACTTGTGCGCCAGTGTAGGTGTCCACTTTCAGTTGCAGTATGCCCTCAGGCACTTTGTACTGATAAATCGGTGCACCTTTCAGCGTTGCCTGCATGTATTTGATCCAGATCGGTAAAGCGGCACGACCACCGGTTTCACCTCTTCCCAGGTTATGCGGGTTATCGTAACCGACCCAGGCTACTGCAACTTCTTTCGGGTGATACCCGGCAAACCAGGCATCAAACTGGTCATTGGTGGTGCCGGTTTTACCAGCAATATCCGGGCGACGCAATGAGAGGGCGGCACGCGCCGTACCGTCACGCACCACATCTTGCAACATGGATGTCATGATGAAAGCATTGCGCTGGTCAATCACACGTTCTTGCGAAATATGTTTGCCAGGCTGCACTGCCATCACCACCTTGTCACGACTGTCAGTGATTTTCTCAATCAGGTAAGGGTGTACCTGGTATCCGCTGTTAGCAAAAGTGGCGTAAGCAGCGGCGAGCTGCCAGGAAGTGGTTGAGCCTGCGCCCAATGCCGTTGACAAATACGGTGGATGATCTTTGGGGTTAAAGCCAAACTTACGCAGGTAATTCTGCGCATAACGCGCACCGATGGCATTCATCAGGCGGATAGAAATCGTATTCTTTGATTGCGCCAACGCTTCACGCAAGCGCATCGGGCCTGCGTATTTTTCATCGTAGTTACGTGGCTCCCAGCTGCTGTTGCTGCCGGTTTCAGTGGAAGTAAAGCTGATAGGGGCATCCTCAAATACGCTGGCTGGCGAATACCCTTTTTCCAGCGCGGCAGAGTAAATGAATGGTTTAAAACTGGAGCCCGGCTGGCGACGCCCCTGCGTCACGTGGTTATATTTATTGCGCTGGAAACTGAACCCACCGATCAACGCATTCACCTGACCTGTTTCCGGGTTGAGGGCGATAAAACCGCTTTCAACTTCTGGAAGCTGTACCACCATCCAGTTGTCTTTTTGCTGATAGACGCGAATGACCGCCCCTGCGGTGAGTGAAATCGGCGTCCGTTTGGCAGGCGGCATATGGTTTTTAACCAGTAAAATGGCTTTGTCCTGCAATTTAAGCACTGTGCCGCGCTGAGTGACCAAAGTGAGCAAGTTAGGTTCCACCTTAGTGACCAAGGCGGGCACAAACTGGTTGTAAGTGACAAAATCACGCAGTAACTCGCTGGCTTCAGAGGCTTTCATTTTGCCAGATGGCAGAGGAATTACTTTTTCGGCTCCGCGGAAACCGTGGCGTAACTCAAAGTTGATGATGCCTTGTATCACAGCTTCATTCGCCGCTTCCTGATGCTGTTTACGGATGGTGGTATACACCTTGAATCCACTGCTATAAACCTTTTCGCCATAGCGTTTGTATAGGCTGTTCCTGACGATTTCGGCCACGTATTCCGCGCCCAGTGCGGGCACCATGCGTTTGGAAGACTGGAACTTGAGAGGGGCCTGCATGGCTTCATCGAACTCTTGCTGTGAAATCATTTTGTAGCGACGCATGTCACGCAGGACTTCATGCTGGCGCCTGATGGCAAAATCCGGGTGAATGTAGGGATCATATTTGCTTGGTGCTTTGGGCAAGCCAGCCAGCAGCGCGGCTTCCGCTAGATTAAGCTGCCGCAAATCCTTGTCAAAATAAGTCCGGGAGGCAGCAGCAAACCCATAGGCGCGCTCGCCAAGATATATCTGGTTAAGGTAAAGCTCGAGGATTTTGTCTTTGCTGATGGCGTTTTCAATTTTAATTGCCAGCAGGGCTTCCTTGATTTTTGTCCACATATTACGGGGCGTGGTCGGGCTGCTGAAGAAGTTCTTGGCCACCTGCATGGTGATCGTGCTGGCGCCTTCATGGCCACGCCCGGTCATATTGTTGCGGATCGCCCGCAGAATGCCGGTGGTATCGATGCCATTGTGCTGGTAAAAACGGCGGTCTTCAATCGCCAGGATCGCATCTTTCATGACCTTGGGCGTTTGCTCAATCGGCACGAAGGCGCGTCTTTCCTGGCCGAACTCCCCGATCAGGTTGCTTTCAGCATCGTAAATCCGCAGTGGTAGTTTGGGGTGGTAATCGGTCAGCGCTTCCAGTGACGGCAGCGAAGGGTAAAGGATGCTAATCATCAATACCAATAGCGCTGCGACGATCAAACTGCCGATGATGGAGATAAAAAGAAAAGACTGTAACCAGCGTTTTGAATTCATGCCTAGTGTTGCCATCGTGAGAATTACCCCTGAATTGTAATCTTTTTTTGCTGATTCATCGGCAGTTAATTATGGAATCATGCAAATAGTCAGGACCCGTCTCGCGATGGGCGATAGCAGTGTTTCGGTTATACATTAATAGGTGGAGCGGTTGGCACGGTTGATGCATAGCCCTCTAGGAATTTAATACTTTTAAGGGCGAGTCAGTTGAGTCTGGGCTTTTTACAACGCAAAAAAACCAGTTTTATTGGTGTGGATGTCAGCGCAACCGCCATCAAGATGGTCGAATTGTCGGCGATTGGCAAGCATCAGTTCCGGCTGGATGGTTACGCCAATATTGCTTTGCCTAAAGGCGTGATCAGCGATGGCAATATCAATGATTTAACCCAGGTGGCTGACACGATACGTTCGGCCTGGCGATTGCTGGGTTCGCGTTCACGCCAGGTGGTCATGGCTTTGCCTGCATCTGCCGTGATTTCAAAACGTGTGATTATGCCTGCCGGTCTGAGTGAAGAAGACCTTGAATTGCAAGTTGAAGCTGAAGCGAATCAGTACATTCCATTTCCGCTAGAGGAAATGAACCTCGATTTTCAGGTCCTGGGACCTATTGGTAAAAATACAGATGAAGTTGAAGTGCTGATAGCCGCCGCCAAAAAAGAAAAGATCGATGACCGCGTGGCCGTGGCAGAAGAGGCTGGCCTGAAAGTCAGCATTATGGATGTGGATGCCTACGCCACCGAAACGGCATACCGCCAGATTTTTAAACAATTGCCTGAACACAATAAAAAAACCGTCACCATGATCCTCGATATCGGTGCCCATGTCACCCATATCAGTGTCATGGTCGGTTTGCATTCGGTGTATGCGCGTGAGCAGGCATTTGGTGGTGCTTTGCTGTCACAGGAAATCCAGCGCCGGTTTGGCCTCTCTCCTGAAGAGAGTGAAATCGCCAAACGCCAGGGCGGCTTGCCGGACTCGTATGACCAGGAAGTGTTGCAGCCATTTCTGCAAACGCTGGCCGGGGAGGCTGCACGTGCGGTTTCTTTCTTTACCAACTCGACCCAATACAACAAGGTAGATCATTTGCTGCTGGCGGGTGGTGTAGCGGCTACTGCAGGCCTGGCTGCATTGATTGCGCAAAAAACCGAGATACATACATTAGTGGCTAATCCGTTTCATGGCATGACGCTAGTGAATAAAGTGAAACCTTCCCAACTGGAAACCGATGCGCCTGCGTTGATGATTGCCTGTGGCTTGGCATTGCGGGGAGTTGACGCATGATTAAAGTCAACCTGCTACCGCACAGGCAGATACGCCGTGCTGAACGTCAACGCGAGTTCGGCCTGATGGCGTCGCTGGTCGCCATTGCGGCTGCGGCAATAGTGTTTGTCAGCTGGAGCTATATCAGCGCCCAGATCCGTACTCAACAGGAAAGAAACCAGCGCCTGCAGGACGAAATGATGCGGCTGGATAAAGAGATTGCCATCATCAGCACCCTGAAAGATCAGATTAAGCATGTGCTGGAACGCAAGCAGATTGTTGAAGGGCTGCAAAGTGACCGTAACCAGGCGGTGCAGATACTGGATGAATTGGCCAGATTGTTGCCCGAAGGTGTTTCGCTGAAAAGTATCAAGCAGGTCGAGAGTGAGATAGAGCTGAAAGGGATTGCTGACACCAATAGCCGGGTGGCTTCGTTAGTGCATAACTTGAGCGGGTCTTCCGTTATCCATAACCCTAATCTGGTGGAGATACAGGCGAGTAATTCTGGGCAGGATATCAAAATATATGAGTTTGTTATCAGGGTCACGCTCATTCAAGAGCCACCAGCGGATAACCAGGCCGAGCAAAAAACTGCATCGCCAAAAGGATAACACCCACCATGCAACTTTCGGATTTCAATAATATAGATTTAAAAAATGCCGGCAACCTGCCGCTACCTATGAAGGTGGTGCTGTTAAGCATGCTCGCAGCCGTGTTGCTGGTGTTGGGTTACATGTTTTTACTGAACCCTAACCTTAAAGAGCTACGTGCGGAAAAAGAAAAAGAGCAGGGCTTACGGGATGAGTACCTTGCGAAAAATGTCCAGGCCATCAAGATTAAAGCCTATGAGCAACAAGTTCTGGAAATTCAGCGCACCTTTGGGGTTTTACTGAAACAACTACCTGATAAATCGGAAATGGACGGGTTGCTGACTGATGTCAACCAGGCAGGATTAAGCCAGGGATTATCTTTTGAAGCTTTTGTCCCGCAGCCAGAGGTTTTTGCCGAGTTTTATGCGGAAAAGCCTATCAATATCAAAGTGTTGGGCAGGTATCACGAACTGGGTGCATTTGTGACTGAAGTAGCCAAATTGTCGCGTATTGTGACACTGCATAATTTACAGATACAACCGATGGCGAAAGACGATAGGCATCCTCACAAAGAGGTGCTGGTAATGGAAGCTGTCGCAAAAACTTACCGCTATCTTGATGCGGAAGAAGTGGCGGCACGCAAGGCAAAAGAAGATGCCAAGGCGGTTAAGAAATGATACGCAATAAGTATTTGTTAACAGTGATGTTGACCATGTTGCTGGGGGCATGCGGTAAAGCCCAGGAAGATGACCTGACACAGTTTATGAATGAGGCGAGCCAGTCTGCTTCAGCACCGATTGAGCCATTGCCGCAAGTGCAAGGGTTTTCGCCCAAACAATATAACGCTGACGCGGCTTTACATGACCCGTTCGTGCCACGCAAAGCCGCAGTAAAAAGCGCTTTACAGCCTGATCTCAACAGGCATAAAGAGCCCCTGGAAGCTTACCCGCTCGAAGGCCTCAAGTTTGTCGGTGTATTGAGCAAGAAAAACAGGATATTTGCCGCCATACAAACGCCTGACAACATGGTGTACCAGGTAAAGCCCGGGCAATACATGGGGGAAAATCTGGGGCGGATCACCGCGTTGGCAGAGAACAGCCAAACCTTGAAGTATGAATTAAAGATAAAAGAGACCATTCAGGATCAGGTAACTGGTGAATGGACAGAGCAAATGACGACATTGGAATTGCAGGAACATCAATGATGAAAACACATATTTCTTTTGCTACAAAGCTATTACTACTTTTCGTTGTGATGACAGCGCAACCGGTGATGGCTGCAGAGATGCCAGCAGTTAACAATCAACTGCAAGCCGTTGAAGTGACAACACTACCGGGCGGCAGGCTGAACGTGCAATTGCAAATGTCACAGCCGTTGACTAAAGCGCCGGCGAGCTTTACTTTATCAAATCCGCCTAGAGTCGTATTCGATATTCCTCGCACCAGTAATGCTACCGGCAAGAATGTCGTCTCCGTTAACCAGGGAGCACTGAAGTCCGTACAAATAGTGCAGGCGAATGACCGTAGCCGTATCGTACTCAATTTATCCCAGCCGGTACAACATCAGTTGCAAGTACAGCAAAATGCGCTGTTGATTGCGCTCGCGCAAGAAAGCGGCGAGTTGGCGCCTGCGACGGCGGCTGCCAAACGCTTCTCAGAGCCTGTAGCAATTGCTCAGCATCGTATCCAGAATATTGATTTTGTACGTGGCAAAAATGGCGAAGGACGTATTGTGGTAGACCTGTCCGACAGTCATGTGGGCGTGAATGTGCGCAATGCCGGTAAAACAGTGGTCATCGATTTCACCAATACTGAGCTGCCAGCGTCGCTGCAACGCCGCCTGAATGTGATTAATTTCAACACACCAGTGCTATATGTAGATGCCTTGCGCCGCAATAACCAGGCACAGATTGTGATTGAGCCTCAAGGTGATTGGGAGCAGTCTGCTTACCAGGCTGACCGCAAGCTGGTGGTGGATATCCGGCCATTGGTAAAAGATCCGAACAAATTGATCCAGGGCTCAAAACAGGGCTATGCCGGTGAAAAACTGTCGCTTAACTTCCAGCGTGTGGACGTCAGGGATGTGTTGAAAGTGATTGCTGACTTCACGGGTAAGAATATTGTGGTGAGTGACTCGGTTTCTGGCAGCGTGACCATAGGTTTGAAGGATGTACCCTGGGACCAGGCCTTGGATGTCATCATGCAAAGCAAGGGCCTGGATATGCGTGTGAATGGCAGTGTGATTTCTATCGCCCCGGCTGAAGAGTTTGCGGCCAAGGAAAAAGCGCAATTGACCGCAGATGCTGAACGGGAAACGCTGGAGACATTGCGTACTGAAGTGTTCTCGCTCAGGTACCAGAAAGCGGCTGATTTCAGGAGTATGTTACTTGGAGGTGGGCCTGGTATGGCGGCTGGCGCTTCTGGCGGTGCCTCAATCGGAGGTAGTACCGGATCTGCCGGGCGTATGAACCGCATCCTTTCACAGCGGGGCAGTGTCACTTTTGATGCGCGTACCAATACGATTTTTGTCCAGGATACACCGAAAAAACTGGAAGAGATCCAGGCCATCATCAACAAGGTCGACGTGCCTGTCAAACAGGTGATGATTGAATCGCGTATGGTCATTGCTTCCAATACTTTCTCGAAAGCCTTAGGTGCACGTTTTGGTATTACCCAAACCGGAACGCCAGGCAGCAACACCAATATGACGGTAAGCGGCTCTTTAGGTAACCGCTTCACGGAAGTTTCCGCCACAGGGGTAGCAACTCAAGGTACACATAACGGCAGTATTCAAACTGCCAGCAGTAACGGCAGCACTTTGACCAGCTCTGACGGCTTGCCGGATTTGATGTCCAACCTGCCGGTGACCAATGCATATGGTGGTATTGCCTTAAGCCTGCTTAAATTGTCAGCCAACTTGCTGTTGAATCTTGAGTTGTCAGCGCTGGAGGCGGATGCACGCGGTAAAGTGATCTCCAGCCCGCGTGTGACGACTGCCAATCAGCAAAAAGCACGTATTGCACAAGGCGTGGAAATCCCTTATCAAACGGCTACCAGCAGTGGGGCAACGGCGGTGAGTTTTAAAAAGGCTGAACTGAGCCTGGAAGTCACGCCACAGATCACGCCAGACCAGAAAATCATTATGGATCTGGATGTACGTAAAGACAGCAGAGGCGAAACATTACCTGGCGGCGTCGCTATCAATACCCAGAACGTGCAAACGCAAGTATTGGTAGGCAATGGCGAAACGGTGGTTCTTGGTGGTATCTACGAGCAGGTGTCGCGCAAGGCTACTGACAAGGTACCGTTCTTTGGTGACTTGCCAGTGGTGGGTTACGCGTTCAAGCGCAATACCAAGCAGGAAGACAAAACTGAACTGCTGATTTTCATCACCCCTAAAGTAATGGATGAAACGCTGGCCTTGAACTAGGCAAATTCGTAATAAGTGTCTGCGCGAGCGATTACCTCGGCGCGCAGACTTTTTCAAATACTACTTCACAACCTCGTCGTATATCTCATGCTATTTCAGCGCTTGTGTGCCGTGCGCCTTGCACCTCATCTCGCTGTATCGCTTCTTCCGTGTCTCCGTCATTACTAATTCTAAGCCCCGCTGTTACTGACAGCGGGCGCGCTTTGCCTTAAAATGCCCAACTGTATCGGTTAGGCATTTTTATGGGTGAGCGTATACCAAATAATATTTTTTTGATCGGTTTGATGGGCGCAGGCAAAACCACAGTCGGCAGATTGATTGCCAAAAATCTGGGTAAAACCTTCTTTGATACCGACCATGTGATCGAGCAGCGCACTGGCGTCAAAATTCCTACCATCTTTGAGTTGGAAGGGGAGGCTGGTTTTCGCAAGCGCGAAACCTCTACACTGGAAGAATTCGGCCAGCAGGATAATATTGTGCTGGCCACGGGCGGCGGCGCCATTATCGCTCCTGAAAATCGCGCCATACTCAAAAAATATGGCTATGTGATTTACCTGCGTGCCAACGTCAACGAGCTGTATCTGCGTACCCGGAATGATAAAAATCGCCCCTTGTTACAAAACGTAGATGTCAAAGCCAAGCTGGAGCAATTGTTTCACGCGCGCAATCCCCTTTACACAGAAACTGCCGATTTAATCGTCGATACCGGGCATCAACCCGTGACTGTCATTATTCATAAAATAGAAACTGCATTGCACGCGCTGGAGTCATCATGCAAACCTTAACTGTCAGCCTTGCTGACCGTAGCTACCCTATTCATATCGGCAACGGCCTTTTAGGGCAGGTCGATCTGATTCTGCCGCATCTCAAACGCAAGCAAGTGGCGATTGTCAGCAATACCACCGTAGCACCTTTGTACATGCATGCGCTTGCCCAGCCTTTAAGAGATGCTGGCGTGAGTGTGATTGAAATTATTCTGCCGGATGGCGAGGCTTATAAAAATAACGATACCCTGCAGATTATTTATGATCATTTGCTGCAAAACCGCTGTGAGCGTAATACCACGCTGATCGCATTGGGCGGCGGCGTGATTGGTGATTTAACCGGCTATGCGGCAGCAACCTATTTGCGCGGGGTACCGTTTATCCAGGTGCCAACGACTTTGCTGTCACAGGTAGATTCCAGTGTAGGTGGTAAAACCGGCATCAATCACCCATTGGGTAAAAACATGATAGGCGCTTTTTATCAACCGAAACTGGTATTGGCTGATATTGATACGCTAAAAACGCTGCCACAGCGTGAGTTATCAGCGGGCGTTGCTGAAGTGATCAAGTATGGCCTGATCCGCGATGCCGACTTTTTTGACTGGCTGGAAACCAATATGTCTGCGCTGATGGCATTAGATACTGCTGTAGCCAGCTATGCGATTTACCGCTCCTGCCAGAACAAGGCCGAGGTGGTGGCAGCGGATGAGCATGAGCAAGGGGAGCGTGCGCTGCTAAATCTGGGCCATACGTTCGGCCATGCCATTGAAAATGCCATGGGTTACGGCGTGTGGCTGCACGGTGAAGCGGTTGCGACCGGAACTGTGATGGCGGCGGACTTGTCCCAACGCATGGGCTGGCTGAATGCTGCAGAAATGCAAAGGATCAAAGCGATCTTGCAGGCGGCTAAACTGCCGATTGAAGCGCCAGACTTTGGTCCTGAAGAGTATTTGCGACTGATGCAATTGGATAAAAAAGTCGCCGATGGCCGCATTCGCCTAATCCTGCAACAAGGCATTGGTAAGGCGGTGATCACTGCCGATTACGATGCCGATAAGTTAAAGCAGACCCTGTCACCGGCTGCCTGATTTACACAATAGAGACCAATAATGACCTTAGCACGCTTTGCAGCTCATCCCGAACAGACGCGTGGCCGCAAGGTCGTTGAGCAAGAATCACCCACGCGCAATGTATTCCAGCGAGACCGCGACCGCATCATCCACTCCACGGCTTTTCGCCGCCTGGAATATAAAACCCAGGTGTTTGTGAACCATGAAGGCGATTTATTCCGCACTCGTCTGACACATAGTATTGAAGTGGCACAGTTAACGCGTGGGATTGCGCGTACTTTGGGCTTGCATGAAGATCTGGCCGAAGCGATTGCACTGGCGCATGATCTAGGACATACACCATTCGGCCATGCCGGGCAGGATGCACTCAATGAATGCATGCGTGACTTTGGTGGTTTTGAGCATAACCTGCAGTCTTTGCGCGTAGTCGATTTACTTGAAAACCGTTATGCCAGCTTTGATGGCTTAAACCTGACCTTTGAAGTGCGTGAAGGTATCCTCAAGCATTGTTCCAAAAAAAATGCCGAGCAGTTGGGCGATGTCGGTGAGCGTTTTTTACGCAAAGAATCCCCCAGTCTTGAAGCCCAGGTCACCAATTTTGCCGATGAAATTGCCTACAACAACCATGATGTAGATGACGGTCTGCGTTCAGGTCTGATTACGATGCAGCAACTATCCGGTATCCAGCTGTTTGCCGAAAATATGGCAGAAGTGAAGCGCCTGTATGGCGAAATAGAAGAGAAGCGGCTGATCCATGAAACCGTACGCCGCATGATCAATGTTCTAGTGGTGGATTTGTGTGAGCAAAGCCAGCAAGCAATTGCAAAACTTAATCCTGCAACAATTGGCGAGGTTCGCAAGGCGCCGTATCTGGTAGGGTTCAGCCAAGCGATTGCTGATAAAAATCTGGAACTTAAGCAGTTTTTGCGCAAGCATTTGTACCAGCATTATAAAGTTAACCGCATGAGTGCCAAAGCAAGCCGGATTATTGAAGAGTTATTTTCCGCCTTTATGCAATCACCCAAATTAATGCCGGATGAGCATCAACTGGCTGCCAAACAGGATCAGGCGAGGGCGGTGGCTGACTATATAGCCGGCATGACGGACCGCTATGCCATTCGCGAGCATAAGCGACTTTTTTCTGTTGAGGAAAATTGGTAATACGGGTTTGAAGTTGCAGTCCAGCGCGGGTAACTCATTAGAGATATCAGTTACCGCCATGACGTCATCTGCAATGGCTTAAATTTAAAAGCTAAGGTGAAAATAAAAAAAGCGAGTGGGCAATGGCCACTCGCTTTTTTGCTAATCACTCATTATTTAGCGACTTGCCTTTCACGCATTTCATCCAGCGTTTTGCAATCAATACAAAGTGTTGCAGTCGGGCGGGCTTCCAGGCGTTTGAGGCCAATCTCTATCCCACAGCCCTCGCAATAACCGTAGTCGCCGCCTTCAATATTGCGTAATGTCTCATCAATTTTCTTGATGAGCTTACGCTCGCGGTCACGGTTACGTAACTCTAAGGCCATATCCGATTCCTGGCTGGCACGGTCATTAGGGTCGGCGAAACTGGTGACTTCATCTTGCATGGTATGTACCGTGCGGTCGATATCGTGACTGAGTTCTGCTTTCCAGTTGTTCAGGATTTTCTTGAAATGTTCCTGCTGTTTCTTGTTCATATACTCCTCACCGGCCGCTGGCTGGTAAGGGGTAAAAGATTTGTTAACGGTGTCTGCCATGATGGTTCCAAAGGACGAAACTACTTGATATTACTTGCCTCAAAGGCGCTTTTTAATGCATTACGTTAATCAATAATCGCGCGAGTTTACACCGATTTTATGGCCTTGCAAAGCATCTTTGTCAATGCATGCTACCGCCATTTATTTCAGTTCTCTCAGTTCCAGAGCCTTGAGTGTGTTTTCCATCAGCGTCGCTACCGTCATTGGGCCCACGCCACCAGGCACTGGCGTAATGTATGCTGCACGTTGCCTGGCAACCTCAAACTCAACATCGCCGGCAAGTTTGCCATCAGGCAAACGGTTGATGCCGATATCCACCACAATCGCGCCAGGTTTAATCCATTCGCCTTTAATCAAGCCGGCTTTTCCGGCCGCAGCGACCACGATATCGGCCCGCAGGAGGTGTGCGGCTAAGTCTTTGGTGTGACGATGGCAGCTGGTCACCGTACAGCCTGCCAATAACAGTTCAAGCCCCATCGGGCGTCCCACATGGTTGGAAACGCCAACAACCACAGCATCCAACCCTTTGAGGTTAATGCCGCTGGCTTGCAACATTTTGATAACACCATAAGGCGTGCAGGAACGTAATTGAGGCTGACGTACCGCCAGTAACCCGATGTTATAAGGGTGAAAGCCGTCCACATCTTTGGCGGGGTCTATCATTGCCAGAATGGCGGTCTCATCGATCTGATGGGGTAGCGGCGATTGCACGAGGATGCCGTCTGTATCGGGGTCTTGATTCAATTTTCTGATCAAGTCAAACAGTTCGTCCTGGCTGAGGCTGGAAGGGTATTTATAAGCTTTTGAAACAATGCCTACCTTTTCGCAGGCAATCTGTTTGTTTCGTACATATATGGCAGAAGCAGGGTCGTCGCCTACCAGCACTACGGCCAGACATGGTGCGCGTTTAGCAGATTGCAGGCGCTGGTCGATTTTATTCTTGATTTCATCTAAAAGTTGATTGGCAATTTGCTTACCATCAATAATGTGGGCGCTCATGAGCAAAAGTTCATCGTAAAAAAGATAATTTTATCACATCGACATTGACACGATTTCAGGAAATCGGTTATATTTCCGTTTTCGGCGTGTAGCGTAGTCTGGTAGCGCGCCTGCTTTGGGAGCAGGATGTCGGGAGTTCGAATCTCTCCACGCCGACCAGTTTCTCTGGATTGCCCAATCGTCATGTAACACCTATCTGCTCGTAGCTCAACTGGATAGAGCACCAGCCTTCTAAGCTGGGGGTTACAGGTTCGATTCCTGTCGGGCAGGCCAATTAAAAGTCTCTATGGTGGCTGTAGCTCAGTTGGTAGAGTCCAGGATTGTGATTCCTGTTGTCGTGGGTTCGAGCCCCATCAGCCACCCCATTTATTTTCCTCAAATCTAAACTTCAAATTAATTGAAAAAATTGGCTCTTTTTGCCAATAAGTCTGCGCTTTGCTGCTGATAAAGTGTTCGTAAATCCTTACGCCGAACACATGACTACCCATCTAAATCTGAGCCATTTTATGCAGAGTCTTACTGATCTTACCAAGGTCAGGGAGAGTCTTGCGCTGGATCCAGCCTTGCTGACGCTCATGCAACACTGGTTAAATATTTTCGTCCTCCAACGTGAACCAGTCAGGATGCAGGTGTTATCCCGGCGTCAATTAATGTCTGTTATCGATTCCCTGGAGAGCGAGGATAAGCCTTCTGCGTTTGAGGGTTGGGAGCCTGAAAATTATGCATTGCTGCTGGCGTGTATGGATAAAGGTGCCCAGCAATATGAATGCATACAAACGCATAACGGCAAGCTGCATATTTTTCCGCTGCAGCAAAGCATTGCGCACAAGCATGCCATCTTGCTCATACAGCATGAAACGTTAGATAACGATGCGGTTAACCTGGTCAAACAATGCCTGGATATGTTTCACCACTATGCCAGCCTGATTATTGAAAATGAACGCGACGCACTCACCGGGTTGCTTAACCGCAAAACATTTGATCATTGCGTGAGCAAAATCCTGTTTAATGATTACAAGCCTGAATACAAGTTTCCCTTGCATCATTTCCTGGCAATCTTCGATATCGATTTTTTCAAGAAAATTAACGATAACTATGGTCACTTGATCGGTGACGAAGTCTTGCTGCTACTTTCCAGGCTGATGCAGGAAACCTTCCGGGAAGGCGACTTGCTGTTCCGCTTTGGCGGCGAAGAGTTTGTCGGTGTGTTTTCTTGCGCTGAAGAGGATGATATTGTTGGCTTAATGGAGCGCTTCAGGGAAACGTTGAATACGCATGTTTTCCCGCAGGTGGGCCAGGTCACCATGAGTGTAGGCTGTTCAAAAATGGCGCTTAACATACTTCCCAACACCGTGCTCGAACGCGCAGATGAGGCATTGTATTACGCCAAAGAGCATGGCCGCGACCAGATTTGCTTTTACGAGAAACTGGTTGAAAGTGGCAAACTCCAGGACAGCACCATTGAAGGCGAAATAGAACTATTTTAATGCGGTTTCCATAAGTTTTACCCTCTTGATCAATCCCTTTTCCCGATAAATCCACCAGAAAGTTGACTTTTGTTATTAACTATATTTAATATATGTTAATAATAATCAATTTTTAAAGGGGAGAGCATGCGCTTTGCTGCCATGCTATTGATGTGTTTTTGCCTAACATCCTGTGTTTCGCGTGGGATGGAGGATGTTAAACATCGCTCTGAGCTGCACTTGCCAGAACTCAGTCCAGACCTGCCTGGATCAACACAGCCTCCTGTTTATCCTGAAGTTGAAACCACAGATGTGGAAGCGCCAACCATTGCCAGGCCGCCCTTAAAATCTGCTTCGCCCACCCTGCTGGTGAATCTTGTGGTGCAAGAGGCGCCTGTGCAGGAGGTCCTCCAGGCGCTTGCCAGAGAGAGCCACCTCAATATGGATATTCACCCGGGTTTGAGGGGCAAGGTTTCATTACATGCGATACAGCAATCGATTCCAGCGATTTTGTCGCGTATCGCCAGGCAGGTCGATATGTATTATGAGTGGGGGAATGGCGTCTGGCTGATTGCACCAGATATGCCGGTTTTACGTAGTTATCGTTTGAATTACGTGAATATGACGCGTGACACAACGGGTTTTATTGGGGTAGCCAGTGAAATTAACAGTACAGGTAGGCCAGCAACAGGGTCTGCGCAAACTGGTAACAGTGCATCAGCACAATCCCAGGCATCTCCGGCAGGCAACAGCAATAGTTCGAGAACGGCAGTGGCGACACAGTCCCGCTACCATCTTTGGGAAAGTGTCGTACAAAATTTACAGGTATTGCTGGAAGAGACAGACAAAGCCACCATTGCCAGGGATGAAGTGTTAGAAAGTGCCGCATCCATATTGAATAGCGTTCCCCCAGAGGCGGCTGATGCCGGTGATACAGTCCGCCAACGTGACAGCCTCAATACGCAGTTACCTCAGGCATCAGCGAAATCCGAAAAAACCCAGCAAGCCCATGTCCGTTGGCGCGCTTCGAGATTGATCGCCAATCCTGAGACCGGCATCTTGACAGTACGCGCATCGCATATCCAGCAGGCACAGGTCAAATCTTATCTGGAATCCGTCATGCAAGTGGCGGCAAGGCAAGTATTAATCGAAGCGACCATCGTCGAAGTGGAATTAAGCAAAAGCTTTCAGATGGGCATAGACTGGAGTCGATTATCTTCAGCGGCTCAGCAACGGGGCGTTGTATTTTCGCAATCGTTAGGCAGTGAAGCGGCCCAATTCAACTCCACCACGCGTAGTTTCGAAAGCAATAATAGTAAAAACGCACTTGGCCAGAATAATGGCAGCGTGGCCTTTATGTTTGGCTACTTCAACCCGTTTAGCCGGTTTGGGAATTTGAGCGCCAGTGTCACTTTACTTGAGCAGTTCGGCAAAACCCGTGTGCTTTCGAGCCCTAAGTTAATGGTATTGAACAACCAGACCGCTATTTTGAAGGTAGTGGATAACCTGGTTTATTTCACTATTCAATCGCAAATCTCACAAAGCAGCAGCAATAACGGTGCGAATTTGCAGGCAGTGACTACCACGGCCAATACCGTACCGGTCGGGCTGGTGATGGCGGTCACGGCACAAATCAATAGTCAAAAACGGGTCAATTTGAATGTACGGCCCACTGTCTCTAAAGTGCTGCGATATATCGAAGATCCCAATCCGCAGTTGGGCAACGGCAGTAACCGCATAGTCAGCAGTATTCCGGAGATACAAGTGCGCGAAATGGAATCTGTACTCAATATTCCCAGCGGTAATGTTGCGATCCTGGGAGGGTTGATGCAGGAAGACCAAAGAGATTTCACCGACCGTGTGCCAGGGCTAGCGAGTATTCCAATCATCGGCTACGCATTTCAAGGTAAGAACCAGGCGGCGAAGAAGACTGAGCTGGTGGTGTTCTTGAGGCCGACTGTGATTGGCTTGGCGGATGTCAAGTCTGGTGACCTGAAAGCTTTCGAACTGTTGTTACCTGAGTCATTGCCCACGGATGACATTGATTTTGGAGTGGGAGAGCCATCTTGAGCAGGGTCTCGACGATATCGAAATTTTTCAGCCGCCTGTCAATTTACCCCTTCTTCAGTAGTGCATATGGCGGTGCATTGATCTCATCATCATGTAAAGCAGAAAGGGCATTGGCCGTATTGCTATGGGCAGGTATCGGATTGATTGTATTGATGACATGCATGCACATGGACACACTGTTTCCCGATGAGGATTTGCATACCCTTCAACAACTGCCACCACGTATCGCAATAACTATTGCGGCTGTACAGGCAGCACCAGAGATGGCTTTGAAAAGAAAGGATAATGACAGCTTGTTTCAACTCGTGGAAAAGGACATGCCTGTTCACCCACTACTACCTGAGTCAGTTGAGCGAGATCGCAGACCACAGGCTCCTGTGCGTCATATACGGCAGTGGCAATTACATATCCAACGTCCGGCGATCCCGGAAACACTGGTTGCCGATGGTGTAGCCAACGCGGCGAGGCAACTGCAATCCGGACAGTTGAGTTTAGCCAGGCAAGCTTTGCAGGCGGTATTAACGCAGGACCCTCATAGCGTACAAGCCATGGAAGGCATGCGTCTGGCCTCCAGGCAACTTGGCGATGTCGAAAGCGAGCAAAAGTACCTGGAAATGCTACGGCTGGAAATTCCAGGCTATGACATTGATCACAATGAAACTTTAATCAGCGGACTGGATTAGGCATGTTGATGACTACAGACAAAGCGCGATTAGGTGACTGGATGCTGGCCAAAGGCATGATCACGGTCGACCAACTGGAAATCGCATTAATCGAACAGCGGGAAAGTCGCTTGATGCTAGGACAACAACTAGTGCGGCTACATTTTGTGACAGATGCCGTCATCCGCGATGTACTAGCCCAGCATCATGCACAGGAAAGTATCGATTTACAGCAAGTGATTCCTGATCACGAAGTGCTGGCTATGGTGCCCGAGGCATTTGCCAAACAGCATCGGGTGCTGCCACTGGATATTTCCACAGACAAAAAGGTCTTGCGCGTGGCGATGGCGGAAATGAATCGCGTCATGGTACTGGATCAATTACGTTATCTGCTGGGTGGGGAAGTACAGCTTAAATCAGTATTGGCGACCGAGGCACACATTGAACAAGCCCTGGATAAATTCTATGGGCATAGTTTATCGCTGGATGCCATTTTGCATGAGATAGAGCAGGAAGCCACCCACACTCAACCCCTTTCGCAACAAGATGCTCGGCCAGTCATCCGCTTAGTCAATGCAGTGTTGGTGGATGCAGTTAAGCAGGGCGCTTCGGATATCCATTTTGAACCCGAGCAGGCGTTTCTCAGGATTCGTTACAGGATTGATGGTGTGTTGTGGCAAATCCGCAGTGTGCATGACCGTTATTGGCCTGCCATGTGCGTGCGCCTCAAAATACTGGCTGGCATGGATATCGCTGAGCAGCGTAGCCCACAAGATGGACGCGTCAACTTGTTTTTATGTGGCAGCCAGATAGATTTCAGAGTCTCAAGCCACCCCACGCTACATGGCGAAAACATCGTGCTGCGCGTGCTTGATAGAGACAAATCTATTATTCCCCTAGATGCCATGGGCTTGCGGTTGCCGCAATTGCAACTGCTCAAAAACATGCTGGAAAAGCCCGAAGGGTTATTGATACTGACTGGCCCTACCGGGAGCGGTAAAACTACCACACTGTATTCAATGCTCGGGCACCTCAACCATCCGCAAGTCAATATCATGACGCTGGAAGACCCGGTGGAATATCCACATATGCTGATGCGGCAGACATCGATCAATGAAGCCAACAAAGTGGATTTTGTGAGTGGGATCAGGGCCATATTGAGGCAGGATCCAGATATTATCCTGGTGGGCGAAGTGCGTGATGAGCCAACGGCTGCAATGGCCATCCGTGCTGCTATGACCGGCCACCTGGTCATGACGACCTTGCATACGAATAATGCGATTGCAGCCTTTGCGCGCTTGACCGACTTTGGCATTAGCCCACAAATGGCGGCAGGTAGTGTGGTGGGTGTCATTGCACAACGCTTGTTGAGGCGCTTATGCAGCGATTGCAAAGTGCAAACTTTGGCCGATGCAAAGACACAGTCATTGTTACAGTCCTTACTCCCATCTGATGGGGCTGAGCGCATGACCATTTTTGAGGCGGCTGGCTGCGAGCACTGCCGCATGAGCGGTTACCGTGGCCGGCTTGCCATTATGGAAATACTCACCATGCATCCCACGTTAGATGCCTTGCTTGCAGGACACGCCGCTACTCAACAATTACAACAACAGGCGAGACGGTATGGCTATACCACACTGGCTGAAGAGGGGATGCAACTGGTGTTGTCAGGGGAAACCAGCTTGCTGGAGTTGCGCCGGGTAGTCGATATCAGTGCCTGTTTTGAAGAGGCAGATGCATGACTGCCTATCGCTACACTGCGATTGATCATGATGGACGCCAGCAGCGCGGAGTCATGCAAGCCCCAAGTGAGCAGGCGCTAGAAGCTAGCTTAAAAGCGCAAGGACTGGAATTGCTCACTGTGAAGATCGGGCAACCGGTCAACTGGCTTCAACCGCGTATCAAGTCTCAGCATTTGATTCAGTTCTGTATTCAGATACAGCAGTTGTTGCAAGCGGGTGTCCCGTTATTGCAATCACTGGAAGAGTTGGCCGGGCAAAGTCAGCACCCCTCGTTGTCTAAAGCATTGAGGGCGTTACAGCATGAGTTGGAAGCCGGAAAGTTACTGTCACAAGCTTTGCAAGCGCAGCCAAATGTGTTTCCCGCATTTATTGGTAACCTGGTCGCTGCGGGCGAACACACTGGGCAACTGCCCGAGATCTTCGGGCATCTCGCACAGACCTTGCAATGGCAAGCGGATTTGATATCGCAAACGCGGCGTGGCCTTACTTATCCAGCGTTGTTATGCGTGATGGTGTGCATAGCCGCCACCGTCATGCTGACATTTTTGGTGCCACAGATGGTGGGCTTCCTACAGAGCTTAGGTCAAGAATTACCATGGTCTACACGCCTGTTGCTTGGCTTGTCTGATTGGGCAATCGCTTATGGTGGAGTTAGCTTGATTTTGTTGACACTGCTGGCGTTCTGCCTGCGATTCGCTGTGAAACGCTCACCGGCATTTGCATTCTATTGCGGCCAAAAAATCTTAAAACTGCCAGTGCTGGGACGGTTGTTACATCAGCTGGTGCTGACCAGATTATGCCGTTTTCTGGGGTTGATGTACCAAACGGGAATCCCGCTGCTGCAGGCGCTTGAGTGGTGCCAGCCACTTTTGCAAAATCGGGTGATGGCACAGGCTTTGAGTCAGGTGCATCAGCGTGTTCAAAGCGGTGAGAGCTTAGCTGCCAGTTTTGCTGCGGCAGGCTGGTTTCCTCCACTGCTGGTACGCATGATACGTGTTGGGGAAACCACGGGTGCCTTGGATCGCATGTTGTCCCAGCAGGCGACCTTTTACGATAGAGAGGTGCAGGCACACATGCAATCTCTTTTGCAACTGCTGGAACCTGTATTGACCATGTTACTTGGGCTGATGCTGCTATTTTTAATGGCGGCCGTCATGCTTCCTGTGTATGACAGCTTTTCAACATTGCGGTACTAACACATGGCACAACAGCAGCTTGTTGTCTTGATAAGGCATGATCAATGGCGAGTAATGCATTTTAGAGGGTCGCGATATCTCTCTCTGAATGTGTTCGCGGCAAATGCGGAAAATCAGTTATTGCTGCTGGATTTGCTTAAGCAGTATGCGGAAGCGATAGTGTATTTTTTAACCGATGTTACTGATGAACAGTATCACGTTGAAGTGTTGCCGCACGTCAGCGGGGCTGCCCGTAAACAATTGCTGGCACGCAGATTAGCTGCCTGGCCGTTCGCACAAGGATTGCATGCTGTACATAAATTAGACAGCGTAAAAAATGTGCGTAAAGAAGAGCGCTACCTGTTTTCAGCTATCCATTACCCGCCATTGCGCGATTGGCTGCAGGCACTGCAACAGCAAACTATCCGTGTGCGCGGGGTGTATACCCAGGCATTATGTTTTCCTTGTGTGATCTCAAGTCTGAAAACGGCGGATACACACTGCTTGTATGTTTATTTTGAAAAGCAGCAACTCCGCATGCATTACCTGTATAAGGCAAAACTTGTTTTCAGCCGCCTGATGACACTATCGTTTAATGGGCCCTCGTACTCGCGTATCAGCAATGAGGTCGCCCAGACACGCTTGTATTTGATCAACCAGCAGTGGCTGCATGAAAATGAGCCACTGCATTTGGTTTGGTTGAGTGAAGATGTAGATGCCATTGGATTATCCACTGGGCAATTGCCGGCTTCTATCAAACAAACGAGCAAGACCTTTGCGGATGTGATTCTTCGACCTCACCAAGCGCGCGTTCCCGACCAGATAAGTGTAGTTGACTGGGCCACCGTGCAAGTCGTGTTGCGTGACCGGCACCTGCCAAATTTTGCACCAGAAGCTAATCTGCTGGGTGATCGTATCCAGCGCGCCAAACGCAATATCAGTGTGGCGGGCGGGGTGATGATCAGTGCATGCCTGGTGATAGGCTTGCTCAGTCAGCAAGCCATAAAAAATACCCAATTCCGCATCCAGCAAACTAACACAAAAATTAGCCAGTGGCAGTCAGCCAAGCCCGCATGGGGATTTGCTGACGCAGATTTGCCCCGCCTACAAACATTATCTTTAGGCATACAGCGGATTGAGTCTGCGGCACGTCTGCCGGACAGGGCTTTGGCGATGCTGCAAGAGGTAATCACCAATCAAAAATCCTGGAGGGTTAAGAAGATTGAATGGCATTATGCACCCGAGCTTGATCAAGCTGCGCAGCCAGATAATCTGTGGTATGAACATGTGTCGGTCACATTTTCCAAAAAGGAAACTGCCACCGCTGTAAATGCCCATCAGGAATGGCAATTATTACTTGATCAATTTCGTCAGCACCCTGACCTGTTCGAGTTAAAAGAAATACATTCTTCGCCCATCTCTGACCGACCTGAACAACAAGGAGATACTCGCCAATTATCGCTGCCTGATGACCAGCCAACTATCCATATACGCTTACGTACACTCGAAAAGGCAGCGGCATGATAAGCAACCCTTATTGGCTGGGGCTGCGCTGGTTTTTATTTTACTGGATGCTAGTCAGTATTCTGGGGGCAATATCCATCGGTATGATGTTTTCAAAACAAGCTGAAGTAAGTGACATATTCCTTCATCTTCAGCAGAAATTGCATGTTTTAGAGCAACAGGTTATGCAGCAGTCGACTTATCAGAGGGAAGCTAATTTTTATTTCTCAAACAAAGCACGATGGGACGAGCAGGGGATGTCTAAAACTGCCAATCCCGCTTTGTGGGTCAGTTCCTGGATGACAATGCAACAGCAAGCACATCTGTCACATATGCAATTCGACATCCAGCCTGCAAAATCTTGTGAAAGTGCAGCCTGCAATCAATTTTTGCCAGGCTATACCATTGCAGGTTTATCAATGACACTGACACCAGTCAATATGCACTGGTCAGTCAACAATGAAGCAGAGGTTCTCGCTTGGTTGCAGCAGTTACAACATCAATATGCCGATATGCTGTTGGTACATGGCTGTACATGGTCTGTTGCTGAATCCACGGATTCAATTGCAGCACAATGTGAATTACGCTGGTTTAACTTTCCCGATTTATTTCCGCGTTTGTTAAGCGACACATGAAGCAAACAATAAAGCTTCAGCGTGGCGTTACCGCCTGGGTCATCCTCTTGATATTGGCGGGACTGGCCGGCTATGCGTTACAAGCCTCGTTGAAATATCCGCTTAACCAGTCAGTCATGCAAAAAACGCTGGCATCACTGGCGTTAGCTCAGCAGGCATTGCTCGCTTATGCCAACCAGCCGCTGGGCGTGACCCAGTGTGAAATGAACTGCCAGCGGCCCGGTGATTTGCCTTGCCCAGACCGCAACAATGACGGCCTGGCAGAAACCAGTTGCAGTAACACGGCACGTTTGGGACGACTTCCATGGAAAACGCTCGGCCTGGGCGATATCAGGGATGGTAGTGGTGAGCGCTTGTGGTATGCCGTCTCCGAGCGATATAAGAATAATCCGCGCATGCTGCCATTGAATACGGAGACAGCAGGGAGTTGGAGTGTCATTTCTACAAGTGGAATAGGTTGGGATGCGACACTAGGAAACGGAGTCGTGGCCGTCATTATTGCACCTATGCAACCGCTTGCCCGGAAAGATGGTTGGGTGCAACAACGCAATGACACGAGTGCTGATGGTATCAAGAATTATCTTGATATGGCCGACCTTGGAGACAATGCCAGCCCTGTAGAAACCTCGGTGAATGGTTTTGTGCAGGCGCCAGCTTCAATAAATTTTAATGATGTTGTATGGCCGGTGACCACATCGACCATGCATAGACAAATGCAGCAGCAGGTACTTTCGGAGGTCAAGCGCGCCTTGCGATGCAGCTCCAGCCCATGTACCGCTTTGCCGACGGCTGCAGCAGTGGAAGATAGTAGCTGCCTAGGCGCACAATCATTAACTGCCGGGCAATGTTCGCCAGCATCATCAGGGTTGGGAAGACTGCCACTGGATAATGCCACACAGTGGCCTTTGGCATTGCAGCATATGCTGAATGGTGATGCACGACACCATTGGTTTCAGCAAAATGGTTGGCGTGAGCAGGTCTTTTATCAGCCGGGGTCACCCAGGGCTACAGTGATAATGGCAGGCGAAAAGTTACCTTCACAAATGCGGAATACCAGCTTAGAAAAAACTAATCTAGCCGCTTATCTTGAGGCAAGTACCTTGCAAAAGTTGCAAATACCTAGTGCGGCGGCAGTGGAGTTGGTCAGCAATGACAGCTTTGAACGGTGAATGTAGCCATGATTGATCAGGGTTTAATCAAGCAGATGAATCGGGTGTCTAAACCTTATGCAACGGGTTTCAGTTTGCTGGAACTGGCGATTGCGCTGGTGATACTCAGCTTGATGATGGGCTGGTTAATGACGCCATTGCGGGTGCAACACAGCCTGCAAAACTATCAGCAAACTGAGCAGAGATTACAAATGGCGCAGCAGTCATTGCTGGGGCATGCAGTCATTCACCGCTACCTGCCATGCCCAGATACCGATAACCCACCGGATGGCTGGGAGAATGTATTGCCTAACCAAAGTTGTGCCAGTGATGAGGGGATGCTGCCGTGGATGCAACTCGGCTTGGTCGCAACAGATGCCTGGGGGCGTTATTTCCGCTATCGGGCAGACAGCACATTTACGCACCATGCGCAGTGGTTTTCAATCACGGCGGCGGAAAATGCCAGTAATGTCCAAGTGGTGGGAGAGGCGGGTGTGGTGACCAGTTTACCCAGTCGACCCGCTGCCATTGTGCTTTCGCATGGCGAAAATGGCTTGGGTGGCATACAATCCGTTTCTGGTGGGCAGAGTCACGCCATGGGTGCTGCTGTTCATCCGGACGAACAGGAAAACACCGATGGCGATCTCACATTTGTTGATAAAGCCTATCAGCAAACCGCTAACGCTGTATTCGATGACAGGCTGATCATGCTTTCCCCCAAAGTACTGATCCAGCAAATGGTGCTGGCGCAACGACTGCCCTGAATAACGGAATATATCTAACAGGTATGCAAGACAATTTATTGCTACGCTATAGCCGGCACATCATGCTGCCGCAGATCGAATATGCCGGTCAGGAAACACTGACCCAAAGTCATGCACTGATCATAGGCGCGGGCGGGTTGGGCGCACCGGTAGCCATGTATCTGGCAGCGGCTGGTGTGGGTACATTGACTATCTGTGACTTTGACCAGGTGGATATAACCAATTTGCAGCGGCAGATTATTCATACCACTAATGCAGTCGGGCAGAACAAAGCGCTATCCGCGCAGGCTGCCATTGCGCAATTGAACCCGGAGATCACCGTCAATACGGTACTTACGCGAATGACTGAACAGGAGGCTGCTGTACGTGTGTCTGCCGCCGATGTGGTGATTGATTGCTCGGATAATTTTGCTACCCGTTATCTGCTGAATCAGTTATGTTTTAACACTAAAACGCCACTGGTTTCTGGCGCTGCTATCCGTTTTGAAGGTCAATTGAGCGTGTTCGATTTCCGGCATGCAGAGTCGCCTTGTTATCACTGCCTGTACCCGGATGTGGGTGATGACCAGGAACTGAGGTGTGCTGATAATGGTGTATTTGCACCTTTAGTAGGCATGATAGGCTCCACGCAGGCGGCTGAAGCCATTAAGGTGTTACTGGACATGGGCCAGACCATGCAAGGCCGCTTGTTATTGCTGGATGCTTTAAGCGCAGAATGGCGCACGATCAAATTATCCAGAGATCCTGGCTGCAAGGTATGCGGTCATTCAGGTTTAGCTTGATCAGGGTTTGCTTGATCAGCTGCTGCTGGCAAATTTTCCATTAACTCTTTCACCAGTTCACCAATATCCCACTCACAGCCACCACAACCGCTGAGTGCACCGGAATATCGCGAAATAGCATCCAGGTCCTTGCCTTGTTTGACCAGGTCCTGGATCAAGCCGCGTGTCGTGCCACTGCAACTGCACATCACTTCATCGGGCGAGTCGTCTTTTAGTTCAGCCATTGCCGGTCGTTGAGGTAAAACTGCATTTTACCGCCAGCGTATCTCACATGCCAGCGCCGGATTGTCACTATTGCTTGCCGCAAACGTAAAAGCCCGTTAGCATCGTTGGCAATATCATTTGGGGGCATGTCATGAGCAAAGGCGTCCGCTTATCAGAAAAATGGTTTAACCGGGCCTTGTGGATGGTGGCGATTGTATTTGCCCTGTTTCTCACCGGGCTGGGCAAGAATGTCATCGGAGATTTGCCGCGTGTAGAAACCAGCTACACCACCGAAAATTTCGTCAATCACAGAGAAATAGATCCACTTCGGGCAGAGCTCAAAGTACTTTCCAGGCAGCATCAAACGCTTGCCGATGAACTGGAACAAGTCAATTTGCAGCTGATCATCCGGCAAAAAGATTACCAGGCAGCCCGCATGACTTTTGATAACTGGGTCTCGGCCAGGGATGTCACCGATGAGGTGGATGACCTGGTTGGCCGCACACGTACACTGGACGCGCTAAAGAAGCTGGAACGCGATGCTGAAAGGGCGATTGAGGATATCCAGCAAAAGCAGACGAATATCTCCCAGCGGGAGACGCAACTGCTGGCACAGGAAAATGCCCTTGAGGAGATTGCTCGGCAGCAATTTGTTGATGCTCACGAGGATCAGGAGTTGCGCGTATTTTTATACCGCTTGTTGCTGACCTTGCCGCTACTGATATTGGCTGCGTGGCTGTTTGCCAATAAAAGAAAATCCCAGTACTGGCCTTTTGTCTGGGGGTTTATCATCTTTGCCTTGATGGCTTTCTTCGTCGAGCTGGTACCCTACCTGCCGGATTATGGCGGCTATGTGCGGTACACCGTCGGTATCCTGCTGACGGTGGTGGGGGGTAAGTATGCGATTGCAGCATTGCAACAGTATCTGCAACAACAGAAGCTGGCCGAATCGCAGCCTGAGTTTCTACGCCGTGAAGAGTTGGGATACGACACGGCCCTGGCCAGACTTGCCAAGAGTGTGTGCCCGGGTTGCGAGCGCAATGTGGACCTGAAAAATGAAAGCAATGACTTTTGTACGCATTGCGGTATTTGCCTGCATAACTATTGCAGTGCCTGCCACGCACGCAAAAACGCATTCGCTAAATTTTGCCACAAGTGTGGTGCCGTTGCCTGAGGCATCCTGACCAGGAAGGCTGTGATCCGGAACACCGTGACCTAAGTCCAGGCCACGGTATTGCAAACTAATAGAGATCTTGTAATCTGAAAATTACTTCAGTTTTGCCAGTTGTGCCTGTAGCTTTTCCAGATTGGCACTAAACTCGGCCAGACGCGCTTTTTCCTGCTCCACCACGGCAGCCGGGGCGCGGGCTACAAAACTCTCATTCCCCAGTTTGCTGCTGGCTTTGGTGATTTCACCTTGCAGGCGGGCGATTTCCTTGCCCAAACGCTCTTTCTCGGCGGCCACATCAATTTCTACTTTTAACATTAGCCTGAAGTCGGCCGCCAGCATCACTGGTGCATCCGCTTCTGGTAATTCAGCCACGATATCCACATTTTCCAGCTTGGCCAGTGACTTGAGATAAGGCGCAAAAGCGGCCAATTGCGTGGCATCACCCGCCGCGATCAATGGTACTTTCGCCGCAGGTGAGATGCTCATTTCGCCACGCAGGCTACGACAGGCTTCCACCGCGGTTTTCAGCGTTGCTACCCATACTTCGGCTTCTTCATCTATTTTTTCCAGATCGGCTTTGGGGTAAGCCTGCAGCATAATGCTTTCTGTGCCACGTGACTTGTCTTTCAATTGAGTCATTGGCGCTACGGTCTGCCAGATTTCCTCGGTCACAAACGGAATGATCGGGTGGGCGAGGCGCAAGATGGTTTCCAGTACACGCAACAAAGTTCGGCGTGTGGCGCGTTGTTCGGCTTCGCTGCCACCCTGAATTTGCACTTTGGCGATTTCCAGGTACCAGTCGCAATACTGGTCCCAGACGAACTCGTAGATGGCCTTGGCGGCCAGGTCAAAACGGTAATCGTTAAATGCGCGTTCAACTTCTGCTTCGGTGCGCTGCAACAGGCTCACGATCCAGCGGTCAGCCTGGCTGAATTTACGGCCGCCGTCTTCACAACTATCCACGCCAAAGCCGTTATCCTGGCCTTCAGTATTCATCAACACAAACCGGGTGGCGTTCCACAGTTTGTTGCAGAAGTTGCGGTAACCTTCGCAGCGTTGCAGGTCAAACTTGATGTCGCGTCCCGGTGAAGCCAGGCTGGCAAAGGTGAAGCGGAGTGCATCCGTACCATACGCGGCAATACCCTCGGGGAACTCCTTGCGCGTGCGCTTCTCGATTTTTTCCGCATCTTTCGGGTTCATCAGGCCGGTGGTGCGTTTGCCCACCAGAGATTCCAGGTCAATGCCATCGATCAGGTCTATCGGGTCCAGCACATTGCCTTTGGACTTGGACATCTTCTGGCCTTCAGCGTCGCGGATCAGGCCGTGCACGTATACATGCTTGAACGGAATCTTGCCTGTGATGTGCTTGGTCATCATCACCATGCGCGCCACCCAGAAGAAAATAATATCAAAACCGGTCACCAGCACTGAGGAGGGCAGGAACTGCTGTAAAGCCTGATTCTGTGCATCAATCGCTTCGTCGCCGGTCCAGTCCAGGGTCGAGAATGGCCATAAAGCAGACGAGTACCAGGTATCCAGTACATCGTTGTCGCGAGTCAGTGCGCCAGTGTAACCATCCTTGGCCGCCAGCGCTTTGGCTTCAGCTTCATCATGCGCCACATACACTTTACCGTCATCGCTATACCAGGCAGGAATCTGATGACCCCACCACAGCTGGCGTGAAATACACCAGTCCTGGATATTGTTCAGCCACTGGTTATAGGTATTCACCCAGTTCTCCGGGTAGAACTTGATCTCGCCACTAGCGACCACTTCCAGTGCTTTCTCGGTAATGCTTTTGCCATCTTCGCCGGGCTTGCTCATCCCCACAAACCACTGGTCGGTCAGCATGGGTTCGATCACCACATTGGTACGGTCACCACGTGGCACTTTCAATTTGTGTTTTTCAACTTTTACCAGGAAGCCGCCAGCCTCCAGGTCGGCAACCACTTGCTTGCGGGCAGCAAAACGCTCCAGGCCTACCAGGTTGGCTGGTAAAGTAATCGCGGTTTTGGCGCTGCCATCAGCGGCATGCACTTCAGCTTGCTCTGGTACAAAGCCTTGCAGGTTCAGGATGATAATCTTGTCCAGACCTTGCCGCTGACCGACCATATTGTCGTTAAAGTCATGCGCTGGCGTCACTTTCACTACACCGGTACCAAACTCTTTATCCACGTACTCATCGGCAATCACCGGAATTTCACGGTCGCACAAAGGCAGGGAAACCCTCTTGCCAATCAAATGTGTATAACGCGCATCTTCCGGGTTCACCATCACCGCCACGTCACCCAGCATCGTTTCCGGACGCGTGGTTGCGACAGTCAGCTTGCCAGAACCATCCGCCAGCGGATAGGTGATATGCCACATGGAGCCGTCTTCTTCTTCCTGCACCACTTCCAGGTCAGATACTGCCGTGCCCAGTTTCACATCCCAGTTCACCAGGCGTTTGCCGCGGTAAATCAGGCCTTCATTGAACAGGCGGACAAAGGTTTCGGTGACCACTTTATTGAGGCCAGCATCCATGGTGAAACGCTCACGGCTCCAGTCAGGCGAGGTGCCTAAACGGCGCATTTGCTGGGTGATGGTGCCACCGGAATATTCTTTCCACTCCCAGACTTTTTCCAGGAATTTTTCGCGACCTAAGTCATGGCGACTCACACCTTGCGCATCCAACTGGCGCTCCACTACTATCTGTGTGGCAATACCGGCGTGATCTGTCCCTGGTTGCCACAAGGTATTGTCGCCGCGCATGCGGTGATAACGGGTCAGGGCATCCATAATGGTCTGGTTGAAACCATGGCCCATATGCAAGGTGCCGGTGACGTTAGGTGGCGGTAGCAGGATGCAGAAGTTATCTTTTACTTCTTGGTTCATGCCGGCGGCATAAAAGCCTTTGCTTTCCCAGAAGGCATACCATTGGCTTTCTATGCTTTTAGGGTCAAACGATTTGGCAAGTTCGCGTGCAGGAGTGGAATTTTGTGTAGGGGTAATCATGCGCCTGATTTTACCATAGGCCGGCCTTTGCTTTGATGCCTGAGCTTGCCTTTGCTACAGATTCTGCTGCTCAGTTAACCCAAAGCATTCTGGAGTGTCATATCTGCAATCGGCAGACAATGCTAATATGCAAAGCTAACTCTTTAATTTGGTAAATGCAGTGGGGATATTTGATATGGATATCATGTGGATCTGGTGCGGGCTAGGCCTGATTTTGCTGTGCCTGGAAATGATGACCGGCACAATGTATCTGCTGTGGCCCGGCATGGCGGCGTTGGCAATGGCCTTGCTGGCCTGGTTGTTACCTGCATTTAGCACGCCGTGGCAGATAGTTATCTATGCGATCTTCTCGGTGTTGGCGGTGGCGATCTGGCGCAAGCGCGAGAAAACACACCCCACCCCGCGCGTCGGGCAAGCACAGGGTGAGGAGATCGGCCGCGAAGGCGTCATCATCCATGCAGTCACCCCAGCCCAATCCGGGCTTATCCGTTTCAGCCAGGGCGTGATGGGAAGCAAGGAGTGGTCAGCGGTAGCGGATGTTGAAATCGCAGCCAATCAACCCGCCAGGATTGTGGCTGTCGAAGGCAATAGCGTGCGTGTTGTGCCGATTTAATCAGTAGCAGGTAAAGTCATCACGAGTTGCTAAGACATAAGCAACTCAAACATTGTTAATTAAGGAGTCCACATGGAAATCAGCATTATCGTATTGATACTGGCGATCATCGCCATCGTCAAAGGCGTTCGTATCGTCCCGCAGGGTGAGGAATGGGTGGTTGAGCGCTTAGGTAAATTTGCCGGCATCATCAGCCCGGGTTTGCACGTGATCAATCCGATACTGAGCAGAGTCAGCTATAAGGTCACCACCAAAGACATTATTCTGGATATTCCGGAGCAGGAAGTGATCACCCGTGACAATGCGGTGATCCTTGCTAACGCAGTGGCCTTTATCAAAGTATCGAATATCGAACGTGCCGTGTATGGCATTGAAAATTTCAGGGAAGCGATGCGCAATATGGTGCAGACCAATTTGCGCTCTATCATCGGTGGCATGGATTTAAACCATGCATTGACTTCACGCGACCGGATCAAAGCCGAATTGAAGATGGCGATTGCTGATGAAGCCCTCGACTGGGGCCTGACCGTTAAAAGTGTGGAAATCCAGGATATCAAGCCATCCTCAAACATGCAGGATGCAATGGAACGCCAGGCAGCTGCAGAGCGTGAACGCGTAGCGGTAGTCACTGAAGCGGAAGGCGCCAAGCAGTCACTTATTTTAAATGCTGAAGCTCGCCTGGAAGGTGCCCGTAAAGATGCCGAGGCGCAACTGGTTGCCGCCAACGCGTCCGCTGAAGCGATTAAACTGATTGCGCAGGCCGTGAAAGAAAACGATACATCAGCGACTTTCTTGCTGGG
>NZ_DATHWZ010000064.1:0-6370 GCF_035460085.1 Methylophilus sp. | reverse complement strand
AGCACGACGCGTGACAGCTGTGGTCATTGTCTGTAACGACTGGTTAGCCGTTTTCATATAACTGGACGCATATCTTTGAGAATAGCAGCCAACTTTCGGATCAGAGACTCATCTGCACTTTGAAGCGAAATGTAACCAAGTGAATTCTCCCAATAGATGCCGAATCGCCTGTCTCCAGCACTGAAATGATGCACTACGAAGTCTTCGAAAGGCTCTTCTTTGGGCTCAGAAATAAGTCTCACTTCCAAGTGCGGCCGCCAAGTATCAATCATCCAGCGCACGATTTTTCGATAGGGAAGTTCGTCGATACAATGTTCTGGATGCCAATAGACGACCATAGACATTTCTTCTGATCGACTGACGTCGATAGAGGATTCAACCATCAGGCCTATGTCTTGCTCGGGCATGTTTTTTGGCTAACGTTACAGATCAGACGCGCTCGGGCGAATGACCAAAAGGGATCGAGCGTAGTGGGGACGCACAAAAAACGGGCAGCTCCCGAGCGTTGTCTGTAACGACTGGTTCGGCGCTGTGGTTTGATTTAGTAAGATGGAGAGTTTCATGCGGCTAATCACGTCGCCCACTGGTGACCATGTAGCACTCGCCAGCCGGACGGCGCGAGCCGCACAATCCAGATATGTCCGTATAATCTGCCCGTGCGAACCTCCGGACCGAACTCACCGTCTTCGACATATATGATGGGCTCATCGGTCTTTGCCTCAACGGCTTCGACAATCGATTTGATATCCGAACTCGGTAATTGTGATCGAATTTCCATGTTTCTTTGCCGAACGCTCAAGGTCAGACACGGCTCGCGCTGGCGCGGAGCGTGCTGCTCGGAGCACGATCCGTGACAGTGCGGGTCGTTGTCTGTGGCGTCTGGTTCGGCGTCTTATTTCTTTCCTCTTTCATGAATGTGGAAGGCAAAACCAATGAGACAAAATAGGAATGGGAAGATATACCAGAATACATGTTCCGATCGATTGATCTCTCGCGAGTTGTATTTGGATAACGATTCCCCTGTGAATATTTGAAGCGTAATCCAACCAGTAGCTATCGCAGCTCCTATAAAAAACTGGGTGGACCATGGTGTCTTTTTTTCTGGGGCTTCGCTCGCCTGTTTCTTGCGCTGTTTCTTCACCTTCGAATTGGTATGTTTTGCCGAACAGTGTTATTCACACAGACTCAATCGGGCTTTGCGCGGAAACTGACTGGCTGGTTTAGGAGGAGTCGGGGTAGGGCCAGAACTCGCTAAGGTTTTGATCATCACTGGGTGTTTTTGAGCGGTTGGCGAAGGTAAGGCTTTACGCGGTGTTTGCGCGTGCCGGTGAAAGCCTTACTGCGCTCTGGCTCCTTACGCAGTGAGCGGGGGCGGGGTGTTTTCGTTCAGGGCGGTTTTCAGGGTCTTGAATCCGCTGAAGAGCGAGTAGAGCACGTAGGCGTGAAAGGCGACCGGGAGCCAGTCTTGGAAATAGACATAGATCAGGCCGTCAAAGAGGTAGAGGATGCCGCCGGTGATGAAGGCCCAGAGGTGGCCTTTCTGCGCAAAAAAACCGAGGGCGATGAATACGCCGATGGCCATCACGTCCAGGATGAGCGCGATGGCCATGATCTCGCGGAACACGGCGTCAGCTACCAAGGTGAAGCCAAGCCCCACGATGAAGGAGGTGTCGGACCCGCTGTGGATGAGCACGGTGTTGACGATGGACAGGCCGGCAATCCACCAAAACCACCGGGCGGAGCCGATGACTCCGGGCGTGGCTTTGGCGATGGCGGCGCGGTTGGATTGGGAGGCGGCTTCAGGTGTCGGCTGGGTGAATTCAGACATGAGTAAGAGGAGCTGGGAGCTTGGAGCTATGAGCTAGGAGTTGGAAACTTGGAACTGAGAGCGATGAGCTGGAAGCGGACGGCGATAAAGGGCCGCTTGATTGTGATGAGCGGGGCAGTTTCAACGGGGGCAAGCAAGCTGCATCTGGTTGCGCGGAAGGTAACTCAGCGTGGGCACTAAAAAGCCCCGACGGAGTCGTCGGGGCTTCAGTTGCGAAGGGAATGGGCTTGCTTGGCAGGACTCAGTCGCGCTTGGGTTTCTGGAAGAAGCGGATGAGGAGGAAAATCCAGATAATGATACCGCTGATGAAGCCGACGGTGGCGACTTGGAGGACACGTGCGGCCAGCGGAGCGGCGTCGGCTTGGTTGGCGGCGACGATGAAGTGGTTGACCGTTGCGAGGAAGGCCAGAACCAGCGTGCCGAGCCAGAATGCCTGATAGAAAATATGGTTCAGGGCGGCGGGGCGGTTGACGGGTTTCTGCCAGTAAGCCTGGTTCGGGATGCTCAGGCGGGCTTTGGGAAACCAACGGATGCCGTAGCACAGGCCGATGATGAAGGCCGACATGCCGAGGCCGAGACCGATGAAACTAAGGATGTGGGCGTCGCGGGACATCCATCCATCGGCTTGTCCGGCGGCATTGAAGTGTGTGGCGACCTTGGGCGGCAGGTTGCCGGCGGTCAGCCAGATGTGTGCGACGAAAAACGGCAGCGCGCCAAGCCAGACGAAAAGCGGGAAACGGGAGGATTGCATGGAGAGAGTGGGGAATGACGAATACCGAAACCTTCCCCTTTGGCTAGGCCGTGTTTTTGAAATAAGCTGGGTCAGCGTGAGCGAGAAAGGGGGCTCGACCAAGGCGGCCGAGCTAGAGGCGGGCCAACGGCCCATGTCACCGAGGGCAACGCCGGGCCAATGCCCTTTCTCGCCTCACTCGTAGACCTCCAGCGATGGCTTGGTTTATTTCAAAAACACGGACTGGAGGTTGTTTGGTAAATCTGACGACTGGTTCGGCTCCGTGATTTTATCAGGTATAGCCTTGTGATTTAGCGATTAGAAAGACGCTAACCGAGTAAAGTAAGGGGGCAATCAAAGCTGCTGAAATTATAGGAATCCACATCTTTTTCGTTCCTCCTTTTAACGTCACGTATGCAGCTGAATGAGCGATGATGAAAATCGGGCTGGCGATCAGCGGATAAATAATAAGACCGAGATCCATAGAACGATCATGCGTTTGCCAGAGAAATGAAAGCGCCCAATATGCACCAAGGAGTGCCAAAACTAAGGCTGGTATGAATGAAGCCGCCCACGTGCCGATTTTTTTCATTTTATTGCCGAACGTTTGAGATCCGACGCGATTATGGCTGGTTAGGCTCCGTTTTATTTTCTTCTGTTATGTAGGCTGCGAGAGCTTGGTAGTCTATTTTAGTAATACTTCCCGGTTTCTTAATGATCGTGAAGTCGGGAATGGGCTCCAATGCCCCCTTTATGAGCATGTAACCGTCAAGAGTCTCTTTGGTTTTATCGTTTACGATTTCAAATACTTCTTTAGCCCCATTTTTATCCAAATCGTGCAGTAGATACGCACAGCCTTCAGCTCCTGACCATGGGTTAATCTCGCCAATTTCGCCACGAATTACGGGCACAGTGTATGTAGGCTTACTATCTTTAAGATCCTTATGAGAGACTAAGTAGGTAGTTAAGTCGGAGCGACTTTCCTTATATCGAATCAATTTTACCGCGCCATTGCGAAACCACAGGGTATTCCCGACTGCATTTACGGATCGGGTGATTTCTGCCTGGGAACCGGTGAAGCTAAGTGCGATCAATGCAATGATTATAAGTCGTTTCATGGTTTTGCCCAACGTTAAAGATGAGACGTGACGGGGAAAAACGGCATTGTCTCTGGTATCTGGTGAGTTCCGTGGTTTTCATTTTTTCGGTTGGCTAAGCTCCACGCGGTGACCGTAAGGATCATCCAATACCGCTCTTAATCCCCATTCGGAGTCTTTCAGTGGTGAGATAATCTTCGCGCCTTTTTCTTCCAGCACGCGAAGAACTGCAGCGGCATCGCTAACCTGAAAACCTAAGCGAACGTTTTTGGTCGAAGCCTCTTCCGAAACCTGTGGGTAAAGCTCGAATACCGACGAACCTAACTCAGCGGCATAGTGCTCCGGACCTTTTCCGTGAGCGTGCTTCGTGAACGACAGTCCAAAACCTGAATAAAATGCGGCGGCTTGTTCGATGTCAGGCACACGCAAAACAACTAAGTTTAAAGTAACAGTGTTCATTATATTGTCCAATGCTTTAGATCGGACATGACCGCAGCACGACACGTGACAGCTGTGGTCATGTCTGTAACGACTGGTTCGGCGTAGTTTTGTTTTTTGTCATTTCTGAATCACGTCAGCAGGAAATCGCGGATTAATGAATAAATTCCATAAAAGAGAACCCCGATGGCTACAATCGAGGCAATCCACCACAATATTGCTGTCCGTAGGGAATCCGATCTAGGGATTTCGCCGCGCCAATAAATAATTCGAGTGCACATCGGGCTTATTTGCGTGGTCTCAGCAGAGGATAGTAACGTGCGGACCCGATGGTCGAATTCTTCGGAAGTAAGCGAAATACTTATTTCTTCATCATCGAATTGAGGAGTGGCGGGCTTCATGATTTTTCGAACGTTATCGGTCAGTCATCGTCATGGTCTGTAACGACTGGTTGGGTTCCGTGGTTTTCAATTCTTCTTAAACTTAAATACGCCTTCTCCGGGAATAAATATCTCATTCTCGTCGATTGCGATCTCCACTGCGGTGCTGCTGATGCTGCGCTTGAATATGGTGTTTTCTTCTCTGTCGTAAACATATACTTTGCCTGGGCCTCCGTAACTACTTCCTGGCATGATGCTAGAACTTGGGGCCGAATAAACCTCAAATCGAAAACCTGAGGGCTCATGTTTTTGCTGATAAAGGAGGCTTTTTTTGTCCGGCGAGCATCCAATGATTACGAGTATCAGGATGGCTAAAGATAGTAGAATGCCCCGTTTTTTCATTTTACTGCCGTTGCTGTGATCTTCTTCTGATTTTCGGAGGAACGAACCATGTCTTCGATCACTCGAATAATAAGACTAATCTTCTCGTGATTCTCTTTCGTCTCTCGAATGAGCAAGGCGTGACCGTCATAAGCAAGCGACGACTCTTCAGATCCCAATCGAATCCCGTATCGTGCGAAAAAAATCTGACTGGATGGAGTGAAGTCCACAAATGAGCCCGGTGACTTCCGCATCTCCTCTTGCGCTGCAATTTCACCTTCGGGATATGCGTAACGAATAAAGTCCACGGCGCTCTTCGAGACTGGGTAAACACGCACTTCAGTCGCGGCGCATAGCGTCGACGCGGACAATATAATGGCGATGATAATGCGTTTCATGATTTTGCCGAACGTTAAAAGTCAGACATTTCGAGCTCTGGCCCACAAAGCGGCTCAGCCGCGACTGGGACAGTCCTCGAAATTGTCTGTAGTGCCTGGTTCGGCGCTGTGGTTTGAGTTTTATAACCTGTGGAATTCATTCGCGTGGGTTCAGGCTACATCGGAATGGCAGATAATTTTGCATGCGCGAAGTAGCAGGCAACTACTACAATATGAATCAAGAGGACGACGTATGACGGGACGATGAGGACGAGCAATAATGCGCCAAAAAATATGGCCCAATAAATACCAATCTTTCTCCATCCCATTTCGGATCTGTAAAGCAGCGTTCCAACTATGAGGGCGATAAGAAGCAGGAATGTCATCTTTTGTGTATTCTTTGCCGAACGCTTCAGATCAGACACGACTCGCGCTGGCGCGGAGCGTGCTGCTCGGAGCACGATCCGTGACAGTGTGGGTCGTTGTCTGTGGCGCTTGGTTCGGCGCCGTTTTGTCTTCGAATAAAATTCCGAGCTCTTTTATATAGCCGCTTCGCTTCCACTGCTCAAATGCTGCCCAATCCCATAGAACATGTCGTCCGTCTAGCATGCTCAAAACATGATAGCTTTTCGTTCCGTCTGGATATGTGAGCTCTATGTAGCTTGAAAAATAGCGCACTGAGCCATTCAGTCCTTCTTTTACTTCAGGGCGATCATCGTTGGCTACGTCTGTGAAGTATCTATAGTAGAACCTGTCGCCTTTTATTTCGATGATGCTTCCAGCAAACCAGTTCTTGTTTGGGTTCGGAACGTATTTTCGAAATACAGGCAAGTGCACGAGTGCGACTTCTTCACTCGGTGGAATTGGTTTATACTCGGCACTTGCTGAGCAAATAACGGGCAGAATAAGCAAAAGTGGTATGAGCTTTTTCATTTTACCGAACGTTCTGGGTTAGGCATGCGGACCCTGTGCTATCGAATTTATGGAGAGCTTAAACCGCATTGTCTGTAGCCGCTGGTTGGGCTCCGTGGTTTTCATTCTGTGAGGGAGAATGGTTCTGCTGAGAACACAATATATATCACGGCTTCGCTCGATCCCGCAGGCGTAACGATGAAAATATCATCATAATACTGATGGAA
>NZ_DATHWZ010000063.1:0-145081 GCF_035460085.1 Methylophilus sp. | reverse complement strand
TCATTGCGGCCGGATAAGGCGCGCGCAGAGGCAAAGCCGCCTACGCTTAACTCAGTGATCGCTGCTTCTGCACCGCCAGCGACCATCACATCTGCATCACCATATTCAATCATGCGCGCTGCTTCACCGATGCTATGCGTGCCAGTGGTACAGGCAGTCACAATCGCGATATTCGGCCCTTTCAGGCCCAGCATGATCGACAGGTTACCGGAAATCATATTGATGATAGTGCCAGGGATAAAGAATGGCGAGATTTTGCGCGGGCCACCGTCATCGTAACTGTCGTTGGTGGATTCAATCAGACCGAGGCCACCAATGCCGGAACCAATGGTGACACCGATGCGCTCGGCATTGGCTTCTGTCACTTCAAGACCGGAATCTTTGAAAGCTTCCAGGCCAGCTGCCAGGCCATACTGGATAAATGTATCCATGCGGCGGGCATCCTTGGCTGGGATAAAGTCTTCGGCGTTAAAGCCTTTGACTTCACCGGCAATCTGCGATGCAAATGGCGTTGGATCAAATTTGGTTATGCGGGCAATGCCTGATTGACCAGCGATAAGATTGTTCCAGGCGTTCTGGTAACCAATCCCTACTGGAGACACCACGCCTAAGCCAGTGACTACTACTCTGCGTTTGGTCATAATAGAAATCAGCCCTCTTGCGAGGGCTGATTAAAGAATTAAGTCAAAGAATTACTTAAGGTTGGCGCTGACGTAGTCAATCGCTTGCTGAACGGTTGTGATTTTTTCAGCTTCTTCGTCAGGAATTTCGCAATCGAATTCTTCTTCCAAAGCCATTACCAACTCTACCGTGTCCAGAGAATCTGCACCCAGATCATCCACGAAAGATGATGTGTTTTTAACGTCAGCTTCGTTTGCACCTAATTGTTCACAAACGATTTTCTTTACGCGTTGTTCGATGTCGGACATCTAAAATACCCCTTATTGATAAGTGTCGTGTTCAGTAAACCGGTATTCTAACAAATCTTACCCAGAATACCAAAACACTATTATTGAAAATGATACGGTAAATGCACTTGCACTGTCAGACTATGCGCAGTACATGCCACCATTTACATGTATGGTTTCGCCGGTGATGTAAGCGGCAGCCGGTGAAGCCAGGAAAGCGACTGTCGCTGCAATCTCATATACCTGGCCCAAACGACCAGCCGCAATACGCTCAAGCATTTTTGCCTTGATCTCATCTGGCAACTCGGCAGTCATGTCGGTTTCAATAAAACCAGGCGCCACACAGTTCACGGTAATATTGCGGCTACCTACCTCTTGTGCCAGTGACTTGGTGAAGCCGGTCATGCCTGCTTTAGCTGCAGCATAATTGGTTTGGCCCGCATTACCCATGTGCCCTACCACGCTTGAAATATTGATGATGCGGCCCTGACGTGCTTTCATCATCGGCCGCAACACCGCCTGACTCATGCGGAATACTGATTTCAGGTTGGTATTCAATACAGCATCCCAATCATCATCCTTCATGCGCATTAGCAATGTATCTTTAGTGATGCCGGCATTATTCACCAGGATAGTCACATCGCCATATTGTTCGGCAATTTTCTTCAACACGGCATCAATCTGCTCAGGCTGCGTCACATCCAGCGCCATCCCGACGCCATTCACGCCTGCCGCCTTAAGGGAAGTGGTAATCGCGTCAGCACCACTGGCAGAAGTGGCCGTGCCAACGACAATCGCGCCCTGCTTGCCAAGTTCCTGTGCAATCGCGGCACCAATACCTCGGCTAGCGCCGGTAACTAACACTACTTGTTGATTCAGCATAATTTCTCCTTCACACAGCGCATTTTTATTATTGGTTTATAAAGGTTTTTATGGACTCTTCGTTAACCAGAGCCACACAACTCATTTCAGCCACTATACGTTTTGCAAGACCCGTCAATACTTTACCGGGACCAGCTTCAGCACTGATTAATACTTGTTGCTCAGCCAGCTGCTGTACCGTCTCTACCCAACGCACCGGGCTATATAACTGGCGTACCAAAGCATCTTTAATCAGTGCTGCGTCGCTGTAAGACGCGACATCTGCATTGTGCAAAACCGGTACTTGCGGCAATTGCACAGCTACATTCTGTAAATAATTACGTAACTTTTCAGCAGCAGGCTTCATTAATTCGCAATGTGACGGCACGCTGACTGGTAATGGCAGTGCTCGCTTGGCACCCTTGGCTTTAGCCAGTTCCATGCCACGGTCAACCGCCGCTTTATCCCCTGCAATCACGACCTGGCCAGGAGAATTGAAGTTGACGGCCTGCACCACCTGGCCTTGCGCAGCTTCGCTACAAACCGCACGCACAGTGTCATCGTCCAGCCCTAAGATCGCTGCCATAGCGCCCTGCCCCTCAGGAACAGCTTGCTGCATAACCTCGGCGCGAAATTTAACCAATGGCAATGCCTCTGCAAAGCTTAGCGCGCCAGCGGCGACTAAAGCTGTATATTCACCTAAACTATGTCCAGCCATGGCTACCGGTTGTTTGCCACCAAGACTTTCATACACGCGCCAGGTCGCAATGCCAGCAGTCAGCATAATGGGCTGCGTATTCTGGGTCAGATTGATTTCGTCATTGGCTTCAGTCGCCATCTTCCAGAAATCTATGCCTAAAACGGTAGAAGCCTCTTCAAATGTTTGTTTAACAATAGCGTGAGACTCAAGACCTTGCATCATGCCCACAGATTGTGAACCTTGACCAGGAAAGAAAAAAGCAAATGTAGACATAATATTAAGTATGAGTGATTAAATTATTTGAAAAAGATTAATGGTTAAAGCGTTAAGTTTTAGTGAAACCACTTAACCTGCACTTTAAAACTTAACCAATGCGGAGCCCCAGGTAAATCCGCCTCCAAATGCTTCCATTAAAAGAATGTGACCACGCTGAATGCGGCCATCCCTGACCGCGGTATCTAATGCCAATGGGATGGAAGCTGCAGAAGTGTTGCCGTGCTGATCTACAGTCACAATCACTTTGTCCATGGACATATCGAGCTTTTTAGCGGTCGCTTGTAAAATGCGGATATTGGCCTGGTGCGGGACCAGCCAGTCGATATCGGATTTCTGCATGCCATTCGCTTTTAATGTTTCATCAACAATCTGGTCTAAGGTGTTGACCGCAATTTTGAATACCGCATTACCTTCCATGATGACCGTATCCGGTCCATCAGGATTACGCGGTACATGCAGCTGATTTTCGTAGCTGCCATCGGCGTGAATATGGGTAGAAAGCACACCGGCCTGATCACTGGTTTGCAAAATAACGGCGCCAGCGCCATCACCCCATAAAATACAGTTACTGCGATCCGTATAATCGCAGATACGGGTAAAAGTATCTGCACCAATCACCAGTACATTTTTATGCTGTCCTGAGCGCATGAAATGAGTGGCGGTGGCCAGCGCATAGATAAAACCACTGCACACTGCCTGCACATCGAAGGCCGGACAGCCTGCGATACCCAGCTTGCGCTGGACCATGGTGGCTACACTGGGAAAAATTTTATCTGGCGTAGTCGTTGCGACAATAATCAGGTCGATATCTTGCGCCTGAATGCCTGCAGCCTCAATTGCGTTCAGCGCAGCTTTGGTTGCCAGGTCGCTGGTAAGCTCATCGGTAACACGGTGACGCTGTTTGATACCTGTCCGGGAAAATATCCACTCATCTGTGGTATCGACCAATTTTTCCAAATCCACATTGGTCAATAAAGTGGGCGGCAGATAGCTGCCGGTCCCTGCAATTCGTGCGTAAATCATGGGTGCGATTATGCCTTAAATGGATAAAAACGCCTAACAGAACAATGGCATGAGCGCGCTATGGCTCTTCTGCAGTCGCCAGATGTTCGATTTCAAGTTGGGATTGAATGCGCTTTAAAACACCGCTTTGCGCCTCTTCCATTGCCACGTGAATGGCATGGTAAAAACCGACTTTGTCTGCGCCGCCATGGCTCTTAACCACAATGCCACGTAAGCCCAGAAAACTGGCGCCATTGTAAAGGCGAGGGTCCACACGTTTTTTAAATGCTTTTAATACCGGGAAAGCACCCAGCGCCATTAACTTTGTCAGCCAGTTGCGTTTAAATTCCTGGGTCAGGAATTTACCCATCATATGCGCCAAGCCTTCAGTCGTTTTGAGGGAGACGTTGCCGACAAAACCATCACAGACAACGACATCAGTAGTGCCCTTGAAAATATCGTCACCTTCAACGTTGCCGTAGAAATTAAGATGGCTACCGCGTAACAATTCTGCAGCCTGCTTGGCAACTTCATTCCCTTTGATATCTTCCGAACCGATATTGAGCAAGCCGATGGTGGGGTTAGGCTTACTGTTAAGGCAACTCACCACCATCGCACCCATAATCGCAAATTGATACAGGTGCTCAGGCGTACAATCGGCATTAGCGCCCAGATCCAGCATAAAGGTACTGCCTTTTTCAGAAGGCAAAGTAGAAGCGATCGCCGGACGATCAATGCCTGGCAACGTTTTGAGGACAAAACGCGCAGTCGCCATTAGTGCGCCGGTATTGCCTGCACTGACGCAGGCTTGTGCTTCACCGGTTTTCACCATATTGATCGCTACACGCATCGAAGAATCTTTTTTATTCTTCATCGCACTTTGCGGCGACTCATGCATCAACACCACTTCACTCGCATGGTGCACGCGCAGACGTGGACTGGCTGAAATATGCAATACTTTCAGCTCAGCCTCGATCGCATCTTGCAATCCAACCAGGATAATACTGAGATTAGGATTTTCGTCCAGGATACGAACCGCCGCAGGCACAGTCACATGTGGACCGTGATCTCCTCCCATGGCATCAATGGCAATCACAACTTCCTGAGATTGCCCGAGTTGACTTGTAGTCATGTTATTTCCCAAATTTACTAATGCACTTTTAATTTGCACATTATTTCACTGGTGCACTACTTCGATGTGCACGACTTACTTGTGCTCGCATTGCCGGGCGACGGAAAAAACGCAGGCTAATGCCAGATACACAAACGCCGCGCATTTTGTGCGCGGCGCAGTTTAATACCTTAATGCTTTAGCAGCGATTTATTCGCCTTTTGCAGGCATCACTTTACGGCCACGGTAGAAACCGTTAGGACTTACGTGATGACGCAAATGTACTTCACCAGTGGTTGGTTCGATTGCCAAAGGCGGGTTTGTCAAGAAGTCGTGTGAACGATGCATACCACGCTTGGACGGTGTCTTTTTGTTTTGCTGAACTGCCATTTTAAATCACTCCAAAATTAACCGCCGCAATTTGCAAATGGGCAGTTTAAAAACCAGAATTGCTACCTAATCCAGCATTATAAAATATTCCAGAGACAACTGCAAACAAATAGTACATAGGCCGCTTTTCATTGATATTTTACCTTGAAGCTTAATTTTCACTTATCCAGTTTCAGATTTTTAAGCGCTGCAAAGGGATTAGGTTTTTCACCCGCAGTCTTTTGCAAAGGCGCGCACTCTTCTTCATGCATCACTGCAATAGGTAAAGCCATCAACAGCTCATCTTCCACCAGAGATTCGAACGTGGATTCAGCACTGGACTCCAGCCAGTCGACGTCTTCATCTTCAAGCAATGCTTCAGGTGGCTCGTCACAAACCGCAAATTCAAATTGCACATCCAACATTTGCGGCATAGGCGCAAAACACCTCTGGCAAATCAGGGGCAGATTGGTTTGCAGCGTTAAAGACAGCATGGGCAATTGCGTGTCGCCAAAATAACGCGGCGGCAAGCCTTGTATTTGATAGACCACCGAAACAGCTGACAATGCTTTCGCATCGTCTACACCCAGTTCGCGTAACGCCTGCTCCAAACGGCTAAGAGATGCCATCTCCAGCACACCTTCTGACTGTTTTTGCTGCCTGGCCAACTCCAGATAACGCGCACTCGACAAAGAAAACTCCTTTTATTTACAAGCTATTTAATATAGCAAACTATGCAGCGCTTGACGAATCCTTCTATACAAACGCGCGCGCCCTGTTTACTTCATACTATTTAAGGCGCAGGTTTTTTGTTATAATGGCGTCGCTTCACGCAGTGCTCTTTTCAAGAGCGCAACTACGGTGCGGTGTGTATTATCAACCATACTTCTGATGGTCAAGATAGTACAAAACCACAACCTAACTAGCCCAAACAGTGTTGATACAAGGTTTAAAACCGCGTAAAAAAACTGGTGCTACAAAAACTCTGTCCTTTTTTCTTGCTTTAAGGGTAATGTGTGTTTAAGAAAATTTTAGTCGCTAATCGCGGTGAAATTGCGGTGCGCATTGTGCGCGCTTGTTCGGAAATGGGCATTAAATCCGTGGCCATTTATTCCGACGCCGATCGCCATGCCTTGCATGTCAAAAAAGCTGACGAGGCCTATAACATCGGTTCCGACCCTGTTGCGGGTTACCTGAATGCACATAATATTGTGAATATTGCCGTCGCTGCTGGCTGTGACGCGCTACACCCTGGCTATGGCTTTCTTTCAGAAAATCCGGAACTGGCAGAAGTCTGCGACCGCCGCGGGATCAAATTCATTGGTCCGGAAGCACACGTGATTCGCCAGATGGGCGACAAGATCCAGGCCCGTAATGCCATGATTGATGCGGGTATTCCATGTGTACCAGGTAGCGATGGCAACCTGGAATCGCTGGATGCTGCCTTCGCATTAGCGAAAAAAATCGGTTACCCGATCATGCTGAAAGCCACTAACGGTGGTGGTGGTCGTGGTATTCGCCGTTGCGACAGTGAAAAAGACTTGCTGAGCAACTATGACCGGGTGATTTCCGAGGCCAGCAAGGCGTTTGGCAAGCCAGAAGTATTCCTCGAAAAATGTGTCGTACATCCACGCCATATTGAAGTACAGATTCTGGCTGACTCGCATGGCAACGTCATTCACCTGTTTGAGCGCGATTGCTCTATCCAGCGCCGTAACCAGAAGCTGATTGAAATTGCACCATCACCCCAGCTGTCACAAGCGCAGCGTGACTACATCGGTGGCTTAGGCGTAAAAGCAGCCAAAGCGGTTGGTTATGAAAATGCCGGTACCGTCGAATTCCTTCTGGATTCCGACAACAATTTTTACTTCATGGAAATGAACACCCGCTTGCAGGTGGAGCATACCGTGACTGAAACCATTACCGGTGTAGATATCGTGCAGCAACAGATTCGCGTGGCTGCAGGCATGCCATTGCAATACAAGCAAAGCGAAATCGCTTTCCGTGGTTTCGCCATGGAATACCGCATCAATGCCGAAGATCCACAAAAAGACTTCCTGCCCAGCTTTGGTAAAATCACCCGTTACTACGCGCCTGGCGGTCCCGGCGTGCGTATGGATGCGGCGATTTATAGCGGCTATGTAATTCCACCCTATTATGATTCCATGTGCGCCAAGCTGACTGTTTGGGCCCTGGATTGGGAAGGTGTAATTGAACGTGGTCGCCGTGCACTGAACGATATGGTGGTTTATGGCGTTAAAACCACGATTCCTTACTACCAGCAGATCATGCTACACCCGGATTTCCGTGCGGCTAATTTCAACACCAGCTTTGTGGAGCAACACCCGGAGCTGACTGAATATGACGTCGGATTACCAAAAGAATTGATGGCCGCAGCGATCGCTGCCGCGATTGCCGCCCATGAAGGCATTTAATTAACGTATCGCAGATTATTAGATCGACAAGATTATGAGCAAAATACATATCACCGAACTCGTTTTAAGAGATGGTCACCAATCCCTGATCGCGACGCGCATGCGTACCGAAGATATGCTGCCAATCGCCAGCAAGCTGGATGATGTTGGTTTCTGGTCTCTTGAAGCCTGGGGTGGAGCGACTTTTGACGCCTGTGTGCGCTTCCTGAAAGAAGACCCATGGGAGCGCCTGCGCAGCCTGCGCAAAGCGATTCCTAATACGCCTATTAATATGCTGTTGCGCGGCCAGAATCTCCTTGGCTACCGTCACTATTCTGACGATGTGGTACATGCCTTCGTGAAACAAGCGGCTGATACCGGCGTCGATGTGTTCCGTATTTTTGATGCGATGAACGACATCCGCAACCTGAAAACAGCGATTGAAGCGGTCAAATCGGTTAAAAAACACGCGATCGGTACCTTGTCGTTCACTACCAGCCCAGTGCATGACGTGGCTTACTTCGTCAACATGGCAAAAGAACTTGAAGCTCTGGGTTGTGACAGCATAGGCGTGAAAGATATGGCCGGCTTGCTAACCCCGACTATGGCTGGTGAATTGGTCAGGGAGCTAAAAGCTGCCGTCAGCCTGCCAGTACACATGCATAGCCATGCGACTTCAGGTTTAGCCAGCATGGTGATGTTGAAGAGTGTTGAAAACGGTGTAGATATTATCGACACCTGTAATTCTTCCTTTTCTGAAGGGGCCAGCCACCCGACGACCGAAAGCATGGTCGCTGCCTTGCAAGGCACAGAATACGACACTGGCCTGGATCTGGGCAAACTGCAGGAAATCACTGCTTACTTTAAAGAAGTGCGTAAAAAATACTGGCAGTTCGAGAGCGAATTCACCGGTGTGGATACCCGTGTACTGATCAACCAGGTACCGGGCGGCATGATTTCCAACCTGTCCAACCAGCTGAAGGAACAAGGTGCGCTTAACCGCATGGATGAAGTATTGGCCGAAATCCCACGTGTCCGTGAAGATCTAGGTTTCCCTCCATTAGTCACCCCTACTTCGCAGATCGTTGGTACACAGGCCGTGTTGAATGTATTGACCGGTGGACGCTACAAATCCATCACTAACGAAGTGAAGAATTACCTGTTGGGCCAATATGGTAAAGCACCCGCCCCGGTGAATGCCGAGATACGCCAAAAAGCGGTTGGCAATGCAGAAGTGATCACTGGCCGTCCAGCTGACCTGCTGCAACCTGAAATGACCAAGTTGCAAGGTGAAGCTGAACGTTTTGCCAAAAACGAACAAGACGTGCTGACCTACGCCATGTTCCCGGATATCGGCCAGACATTTTTGCAGGAGCGTAATGCCGGTTCATTGCAACCAGAGCAATTGCTGAGCAAAGAAGCCGTGACCCAGCAAACTGCCGCTGCACGTTATGCGCCTAATGAATTCAACATCACCCTGCACGGTGAAACCTACCATATCAAACTGACAGGTAGTGGCCATGCTGGTGAAGAGCGCCGCCCTTACTACGTAAAGGTAGATGGCATTTCTGAAGAAGTATTCGTTGAAACGCTGGACGAAATGGAAATCAGTGATGGTGGCGCTTCCAACGGTGGCAAGAAAAAAGCCGCTGCCGTGACTTCCAGCGGCCGCCCTCGCCCTACACATCCAGGCTGTGTCACTACGGCCATGCCAGGCACTATCGTCACTGTAAAAGTGAATGTGGGTGACAAAGTGAGTGCCGGTGATGGCGTTTTGGTAATCGAAGCCATGAAGATGGAAAACGAAATCCAGTCCAGTAAAGCAGGTACCGTGGTTGCGATTCACGTGGCCAAAGGTGATAGCGTGACACCAGACGAAACACTGATTGAAATTCAACCGGATTAATCATCCTTAGTAATAGCAATGCTAAAATCCCCGAATCATTCTTCGGGGATTTTTTTATCCTGTGCTATATCAATGAAAACGCTGATTCTTGCTTCCTCGTCCCGCTACCGCCGTGAAGTGCTGGAAAAACTGCACCTCCCTTTTGAATGCATTTCGCCAGATATTGATGAAACGCCATTCCAGAGCGAAACACCTGAGCATACCTGTTTAAGGCTGGCTGAAAGCAAAGCCCGTAAAGTCGCTGAGGGTCATCCGGATGCCTTGATTATCGGTTGCGACCAGGTCGCGACCATCAATGGACAGCAAATCGGCAAACCCGGTAGCCATGAAAATGCCGTCAGGCAACTCACCATGCTCAGCGGCAAAGAAGTCATCTTCCACAGTGCGATCTGTTTGTACGACAGCGACACCCTGCACATGCAATCCACCATCGTGCCTTATTACGTCAAATTCAAAACCTTGACATCATCGCAGATCGAAACTTATTTACGTCTTGAACAACCTTATGATTGCGCAGGCAGCGCCAAATCTGAAGGCATGGGCATTGCGCTGCTTGATTATATGCGTGGCGATGACCCGAACGCACTGATAGGTCTGCCACTGATCGTGCTGGTCGATATGTTGAAGCAAGCTGGCATTGATGTCTTATCCCTGCCACGTGAGTAGCTTATGATCTATATTCGACCTGGCGCAGTGTTAACTTTTGAACGGCTGCCGCGTTAACAAAGTCTCAAGCATACAAGCACACAACAACGAGAGGATACTCATGCGACTCAGCTCCCTGCTACTGTTATCACTTGGTAGTTTTTCAATCGCACATGCGGAAACTGCCGTCATCAGCCCGCAATCAGATCAAACCAGCGTCGCTGTCACTATTTACAACGAAGACCTGGCCCTGGTTAAAGATAGCCGAAAACTCAAACTGAATAATGGTTTATCCGCTTTGTCCTTCCGTGATGTCAGCGCACAGATCAAACCTGAAACCGCTTTGTTACGCAGCTTGTTGCCCAATACCAGCTTGCAGGTGTTGGAACAGAATTTTGATTTTGACCTGCTCAGCCCACAAACCTTGTTAGAAAAATTTGTCGGCCAGCAAGTCAGCGTGATTAAAACCAATCCGACAACGGGTGCAGAAACTGAAGAGACCGCGACTGTGCTTTCAGCCCAGAATGGCGTGGTCCTCAAGATAGGTAACCGTATCGAAACCGGCGTCCCAGGCCGTATCGCCTACCCTAACGTGCCAGGCCAGCTGAGAGATCGCCCGACTTTGACCACACAAGTACAATACAAGGGCGCTGAACAGTCCAGCCTGGAATTAAGCTACCTCACCGGCGGCCTGAACTGGAAAGCTGATTACGTCGCTGAACTCAGCAGCAAGGAAGACACCATAGACCTCTCAGGCTGGGTGACTCTCAACAATACCAGCGGCACCTCCTACCCGAATGCCAAAGTGCAATTAGTCGCCGGCGATGTCAATCGCGTGCGCGAAGCCATCCGTCCGAAAACCATGATGATGCGCTCTGAAGCCATGGCCGCCGATGCGCCTATGCCAACTGAGCAAGGCCTGCTGGAATACCATCTCTATACCTTGCCACGTGCTACCAGCATTGCCGAGAATCAAACCAAGCAAGTTGCCCTGCTGACTGCCCAGCAAATTCCGGCGCGTAAGGAACTCGTATTAACTGGCGCCGATTACTACTATCAGGGTCAATACCGTGACGTGGAGAAAAAACAAAAGGTGCAGGTCTATGTCGAGTTTGAGAACAAGGAAAGCAGCAAGCTCGGCATTCCATTACCCAAAGGCACCATGCGCGTGTACAAAAAGGATAACGATGGCACTGCACAGTTTGTCGGTGAAGACCAGATCGACCACACGGCTAAAAACGACACTGTCCGCCTGAAACTGGGCAATGCATTTGATGTCACCGCAGACCGCGTGCAAACCGACTTTAAAAACCTGAGCAAGAGCAACAACCAGGTGCCGCTGTATGAAAGCGCTTATGCCATCACCCTGCACAATGCCAAGAAAGAAGCGGTGACTGTCAACGTGCAAGAGCCGATCAATGGCGACTGGAAAATCCTCAATGAATCGCAGCCACACACAAAAACCAGTGCGCATCAGGCCACCTGGAAAATCAACGTTCCTGCTGAAAGCGATGTCACCCTTAAATATCGCGTACAAGTGAAGTATTAAATGATTCGCAGCCTCCGGCTGAGAAGTGGTGATTGATAAAACTAAAAAAGCATTCTTTCACGAGAATGCTTTTTTTATGGCGGCCGTGGGATAATTCAGCTAATTCAATCAAACAACAAAGCTATGACAACCGGTACGCTTTACTTTATTCCCGTTCCCCTGGCAGAAGATACTTCGCCGCAACAAGTCGTGCCGCCAGAAGTCATCAGCCGCATGCATAGCCTGCAGCATTTCATCGTCGAGAACGAGAAAACTGCCCGCCAGTTTTTAGCGGCCAGCGGCCATCCGACACCGATTCGTGAATTAAGCTTTTCTCTACTGACTAAAGACACGCAGACAAAAGATTTACCCGCCCTATTACAGCCTCTGCAAAAAGGCACTGATGTCGGCCTGATGAGTGAAGCAGGCTGTCCCGGTATCGCAGACCCCGGCGCTGCTCTCGCTGCCGTGGCGCATCAAAAAGGCATACGCGTAACGCCTTTGATTGGCCCCAGCAGTTTGTTATTAGGATTAATGGCAAGTGGGTTAAATGGCCAACGGTTTACGTTTTTGGGCTATTTGCCCAGTGACAAGGCTGAACGCATTAAAGCTATTAAAGGGATTGAGTTTGATTCCAAGAAACAGCAGGCAACACAATTATTTATAGAAACGCCCTACCGCAATCAGCATATGCTGGAAGACTTGGTTGCAAACTTGCAGCCACAAACAAGATTGTGTGTAGCCTGCAATATCACGGCAGAAAATGAACTGATTGTGACTAAGACTGCTGCTGAGTGGAAGAAAAAACCGTTACCGGATGTGCATAAAAAACCGACGGTATTTTTGTTACTGGCCTAAAGCACTTAAAAGCGGATTGTTCTCACGCCTGGTGTTCCCGAGTTGAGGGTGTCATGCGCAGCCTTGTCATAATCGCTTTGCGCTTTCAGCACATCCTCAATATGCATTTCTGACCATACCCGTACCGCAGCCAGCAAACCCACCAGCGTTTTGCCCAATGGCGTAATGGTGTACTCCACTTTAGGCGGCACAGTGGGGTAAATGGTCCGCGCTATCAACCCATCCCGCTCCAGACCCCGCAATGTTTGCGTCAGCATCTTTTGCGAGATACCCCCAATCTCGCGCTGCAAAATACTAAAGCGTTTGGTTTCTGTCTCCAGCAAACCAAGCACCAACACAGCCCATTTATCCGCAATCCTGTTTAATACCAGCCGCGTCGGACATTCAGTGTGGTACGCATCCCAGCTACTCAATATCTGCAAAACCCGGTCAGTGTCTTCACTCATCATCTTCTACTTTCTGTTAATTTCAGGTGCCTAAGTCACTTTCAGGTGCCTACTTACTAATAGTGACTAATGGAATTATGATGCGCAACTCCATAACGCACAAGTGTTATGCAACCGCTGCAAGGAGATTTGATGAAACTGTTCAAACACATATTGAATGCATTGATTTTGACAACACTGTTAACGAAAGGAACCACCCTCATGGCGCAAGATATCACTCAACAAAACAAACAACTATTGGCAGATTTCGCTAATGCCGTTTTTGTGAAAAAAGACTTCACTCAACTGCCGCAGTTTATGCAGCAAGGATATATTCAACATAACCCGCTGGTGCCACAAGGTTTAAGTGGATTCCAACAGTTTTTCGCCGACTGGTTTAAAGCAGTCCCAGACTGGCACTATCAACTGGAAAAGCTGGTCGCAGAGGGTGATACGGTTTGGGTGTATGGTGTGTATTCAGGCACCCAGCAAGGTGACTGGTTAGGCATCCCCGCTACCGGCAAGCATTACAGCATCCATGCAGTGGATATTTTCAGAATCGAAAATGGCAAACTGGCAGAGCATTGGGATGTGCTGGATACGTATGGGCTATTTAAACAACTAGGGGTTATTCAATAGTCACTATTAGAAGCTAGATACATGAAGCCTGTTAATGACGGGCTTCATCATTTTAGATCAGCGATTAAGCATTATTACCTTTACTAATCTTCCGGCAAACAAGCATAACCTCATCCACTCCCTTGGTATCTATCATGCCAGTGACAAGGTCGAGCTTCTTCTGGAAACGTACACCAATGGGCATGAATACATTGTTATACCACCACAGCGCGCGTGTACGCCTATGGGTGAGAAACCACATGCCGATATCAAGCAGGCGTGACGATTTAGGCTGCATACCGTAAACAGCACTTTGCTCGATTACAAAATCATACTTGGCAAGCTTGGCGACGAGCCCTTCTGGTTCATAGCGGCGACAGTGCCCGACAAAGTCGTCAAACGGTGTCCACTGCGATGGATGCAGCGGCACGGATAGCAACAATGTCGCACCGGGTGCAGCCACACGCGAAAGCTCGGACAAAGCGCCATCGTCATCATCGACATGCTCGACAATATCGAAAGCGCATACCAGGCCGAATATGCCATCCTCAAACGGCAGCGCCGAGACCAGCCCCTGCATCGCATTTGCACCATGCGCCTGCAGCTTGGCAACTGCGGGTGCGCTAATGTCCACGAAATGTGTGCCCTCAATAGGTAATCGCGGCCTTAAGCCCGGAGCGATTTCAAGACGAGTTTGAGATTGGGATATTAAGGATGAAACTAGCGGCCAGGTATTAAAGCGCTCAGGGCTGACTAGCCGCGCATCCGTCCATAGCGGGTCGTAGAATTGCCGGTTTGCTTCAATGAGTTCGAGGTCTTTACTGACAGTGGATGTCGCTGGATTTTTCATGCAGGCATACTAACAGCAGATTTGAAATAGCAGGAAAAAACATGCATCACCAATCGCTGCGAGTAGCCAAATGCTTGCTTCCAATCTTATTTAGTCTCAATCAGTGCATACTGGAAGACGTGGTTGCCAATATGCAGCCACAAACAAGATTAGGCGTAGCCCGCAATATCACGTCAGAGGTTGAGTTGATTGTGACTGAAACGGTAGCGGAGTGGAAGAAAAACCGTTACCTGATGGGGATAAAAAACAACGGTGTTTTTGTTGTTTGACTACACTCCAGACGGAGCTATCAAAGCTGACGGCGACGCGCCACCACGCCCATTAATCCTAGGCCACCCAGTAGCATTGTGTAACCTTGCGGCTCCGGGACGTTAGTGGCGCTAATCCAGGGCTGTGTCACAGGCATATTGGTGTTGTTACCGATAATAATTCCAGCAGCAGGTAATCTGGGGACATATGGAAAGCCTGATACAGTCAGAACAACCCCACTGCTTCCACTATACGTGTCAATCGGCGCACCAGCCCCACCATTACCTGTTAAATCAACGATTCCTGTAATACTGATATAGGGCGCATCCACACTTATACTGTTCCCCTTTACGGACAGAGTGGCTGAGAGGTAAAAACTTTCACTTACGAAAGAGAGATTGGACAGATACACATTGAGCAGGCCAGATAGCGTGATAGCGTTACTTGCAATAATGGAAAATGTGGCATTCGGGGTATTGGAATAAATATCCAGGATACTGCCAGGCTTTAGATCGAATGATGATAGATTAAATACATCGCCATCATCCACATACAAAGTTTCGTTTTGATCGATCACTAGAGATGAGCCTGTAGCTGGCATCACCAGAGCATTGCTCAGATTTGTAATCAAAGCCAAATTTACCAGCAAAATTATTTTTAATAAACTCACTTACAAGACCTTTGTTCTATTGAATGCTAAATGTGCCAGGAAGGCTTTAACCTACTAGTAATAATTTTGGAATGTTTCTCAATTCATCTTGCAGAGCGTCTGGCTACAGTTGCGCCAACCAATCCCCAGCCTGCCAATAACATTAAATATGTATCAGCTTCAGGAACCGCAGTTGCAGCTAGAGTAATTTGGGTGACTGAAATACTTGGTCCAGTTGTAGTCAGGATCAGAGGTGAACCAATCGAAATACTTCCGCCAACAATCAGGGATCCTGGAGTATTAATAACTCGATTTATCATATCCCACTTTGCTGATGGATTTTCAACATTGAAAACGCCAGAGACATTAATATTACCGCCACTTTGCCAAACAAAGTTTTGAATATTAGTCACTAAAACTGGTCTAGGTGTTGAACTAATTAAAGGTGATGATAAGTCACTGCGAATATCGAGATTTAGGATTTCTATCGCATAGCCTGCATTCGAAATCAAGACCAAATTCAGTAGCAAAGCTGCTTTTAAAAACTTCATTATCACTCTCGATTTTTTTGATTTTTCTTAACATAGAAAATATCAGAAATCGGTTGATTCAAAGATGACTGTTTAATGAAAGCAGGACCAGCTTAACCTTTGCCTGGAGAATTATTATTTGGAGAGGTTACCACCTATGAATTAACCGTCTTGAAAGTATTCGCCAGCAGCTCAAAATCTTCATTAGTTAACTTGATATTGATCGCCTGCATATTTTCTTCAAAGTGCTGCACCTTGCTGGTGCCGGGGATAGGCAAAATGATTGGGCTGCGTTTCAATAGCCATGCAATTGCGATCTGGTTAGGTGTGGCTTCGTATTTCTGTGCAATTTGACCCAATATATCCAATTTTCCAGCCAATGCATTCTTGGCCAATGGGTACCATGGAATGAAAATGATGTCATTCTCAGTGCAATAATCCAGCTCCTGCTCATATTGCCGGTTAATCAGATTGAACTGGTTTTGTACAGTATCCACATTGAAGTATTTCTGTGCCTCTTTAATATCTTCAACCTTCACTTCGCTTAAACCAATGTGTTTTATCAAACCTTCTTTCTGGAACTCGGCAACCACCTGGAATTGTTCATCTCTAGGTACTTTGGGATCAATCCTATGCAATTGCCACAAGTCAATTTGCTCTACCTTAAGACGGCGCAAACTCATCAATAGCGATTGACGCAAATACTCTGGCCGCCCTACGGCTGTCCATACATTAGGCCCTTGTCTGGTTAACCCTGCCTTGGTTGCAATGGTCAGTCCTTTATAAGGATACAGCGCCTCAGCAATCAAATCCTCGCTGACATTCGGGCCATAACTGTCCGCAGTATCGATAAAATTAATTCCCAGCTCAGGCAGTCTACGCAATAATTCCAAGCAATGGGCCGGGTCTTCAGGTTGCCCCCAAACTCCGGCTCCCGTGATACGCATAGAGCCGAAACCAATACGGTGGAGCTGGCGATCACCTAAAGTGATTTGGGTAGGTACATTAATGCTTACAGACATAGAACAACCTTTTCTAAATTGTTATGAAGCAAGACCGCGGAGACCGGATTTTGTATTGGAAAATTTTGGCCTTAAAGCGCGACGCGCCCTCTCTCACTCTATCCAATCCTGGTTAGAATCTGCAAGATTAATGATATAAACAGGCCACCACTAGATTGAAATCATTGCCCGCGAAACAGGCTTTTCTGAAGGGTTAATTGCAGCCACCGCAATCTATACAGCGAATTTCAGCTGGGAATACTAGAATATCAATGTAGTTAGGAATAGCTATTTTTATGTCTAAGGTAGGAAGTTTTGCATACACACTCTAAAGTGTAAACAAGATATAGCTTTATCAAAATTAGTAACGGATCTTAAACAGATGCATTCTTTAAGATATCTTGGTATTTCGTCAGCCCTTTTTTTGTCAACCAATAAACAGTCGGATTGTTATCAACATATTCATGCTCTACCAAATTTAATAAGGCTAGTCGAATTGCTGAATGAGAATATTGCGAATAATTCACAATATTCTCAAATTCCACATACTCGTCTCCATTATCAAATAATGTTCCCAAAGTCTTAATCGTATCTAATTCTTCAGCTTCCCATCTGATATCGGAACTCTCACTTTTAACTAAAGGCTCATCTACAAATGTATTTGAGCTGGGCTCTAGAGGAGTTTCAGCTGGCGTTGTTTCGAAACTAGAAATTTTTTCTCGTAATTGTTGCTCTGTGATTCTTAAATTTTCTATTTCTTTTCGTAATTCGGACTCAACCTTATAGTGCCTTAAATGAATAGCAGCAACTTCAGCAGCTGTTCTTGTTTGAGTTTTTTCGATGTCATGAATTGAATTTCTTTTTTCAATCGCTCTATTTAGAAGATATTCTGTAATTTTTAAATCAATATGTGGATATAAGAAAACATATGCTAATGCAGCTACTAAAGGATAAGCGAAACCATCCCAAATATTCAAATACTGTTGAACTAGCCAAAACTTATAATCCACATTGAACTCTGCTGTCTGGTCGGACAAGACTGTGATCACAATTCTGTAGTTAGTTATTAACCAAGAAATAATAAAAGAGAAAAAGAGAGGGCTAGAAAAACGCTCCAAGATCAAATCTCTTGCGGATTTGTAATACTCTTCAAAAAGATTATCTTGATTCTCCATAACTCTCCCTCTACAAATATCTTAGTTATATTATTTTTGTCTCGAAAAGCAGGCTAACAATTTTGCTACCAAATATTTCATTTAACTTTTGAATTAGCAACGCCAAATGGAATATGAACCATCGGAATATCGCCCGCAGAAGATTTTAAATGACTTCTCTGATCATCAAAAAACATATGCGGTTTTAACACTGAGAGAATTCTGGCTTTTTCCATTCCACCAAGAAAAAACGATTCATCTGCTGAAACGCCCCACTCTTTTAAGGTGGTGACAACACGTTCGTGAGCAGGTGCACTCCTTGCAGTAATAATTGCTATTTTCAATATCTTTTTATAATCGGGATTTTCGCTCAGGAGTTTGTCTTCCAGCTTTTGCATCAAAGATAGTTTTTTAAATAAATCAGCCAAAGGCCCGGCCTGGTGCGGAATAGATTGCTTGGCAACCTCATGCGCTTCGAATTCGGTTAGATTATTATTCGTTTTGAAAACGGCTTCCGCTTCATCATCTGCAATCACGCCATCAAAGTCAAAAGCGATTCTAAGCTCAGTGTCAGTCTCATCATCATAGACTTTTGAGGGTAAAACTACGCCTGCGGGATAATCTAAATCGATCGCAGACTGCACATCCGCTTCGTTAGCACTCAGGAATAGTGAGGTATTGAATGCTGGAATATATTCATGCGGAGACCTGCCTGTCATAAAACTGGCGCGTGAGATGTCCAGGCCGTAATGTTGGATTGATCTGAACACTCTCAACCCTGTTTCTGGTGAGTTTCTTGATAACAGCACAACTTCTACCGGTAACTCTTTGGGAAAAGCCTTATTAATTGCCAGAAACCTGCGAATAAAGGGGAACGCAACGCCTTTTGCAAACGGAACATCAATATTCTTTTCTTGATGCTGGCGATACTCCTCTACGCCCTGAGTTTTATAAACCTCATGAGACTCGGTTAAATCAAACAAAGCGCTTGAGGCAACGCTGATTACTAATTTTTGTTCAATTGGATAAGCCATCACATATTTTTATTTAAGTTTCTAAATCCAGAGTCTTACTGCCCGCGCATAAACATCTTATCGAGATCATTCAGGCTCACCTGGAACCAGGTTGGCCTGCCGTGATTACACTGCCCGCTTCTTTCAGTCGCTTCCATATCCCTGAGCAAAGCATTCATTTCAGTGATGGTGAGTTGCCTGTTAGCCCTCACGGCAGCATGACAAGCCATTGTGCCTAACACCTCGTTTTGGCGCTCTAGCAACACACGGCTGGCGCCATACTCATGCAGGTCACGCAATACCGCACGCGCTAATGACACAACATCCGCATCTTGCAGCATGGTGGGCACTGCGCGAATGGCAATGGTGGTCGGCGACAAGGTAGCTAAATCAAATCCTAGCTGTTGCAAGGTATCGCTGCCTTGCAGGGATTGCAGTGTGGCGACTTCAACTTTTTCCGCATAAAAGCTCATAGGGATCAGCAGTGGCTGTGTGGCAATCGCTTGTTCGCTTAAGGCGTTTTTCAGCCGCTCATACATAATGCGTTCATGCGCGGCGTGCATATCGACGACCACCATGCCTTGCGCGTTTTGGGCTAGGATATAAATGCCATGCAATTGGCCTAGCGCGAAACCGAGTGGATATTGTTGCGGTTGTGGCGCTGCTTCTTGAGTGAGAACGGCTTCAGAAAGTGATATCGGGTTTAAATAATCTTCTGAAGAAGGGTTTTCTTGGACATTCCCCAATGCACTTACATTGGTAGGCTTTAAGTCGCCGTACATTTGCCCGTAAAATTGTTGGGCCATAGCTGCGCCATTACTGACATTGGGCTGGTAGCTGCCATCAAATACCGAGCGGTTTTGCAAAGGCATTTCGACTTGCTGACGCGGCATGGATAAGCCGGGCGTGAACGGGTTAAATGGCGCTTGTACGGGCTGGCTGGCCTGGATTTCGGCGGATGTTTTCCCCAGGGCTTTGTGCAGGCTATGGAAAATAAAGCGGTGCACGGCTTGCGATTCGCGGAAGCGGACTTCGGTTTTAGCCGGGTGGACGTTAACATCGACCAATGAAGGATCGAGTTCGAGGAAAAGCACGAAAGCCGGATGTTTGTCGCCGTGCAATACGTCCTGATAGGCTTGCTTGATGGCATGCGCAATCAGTTTATCGCGTACAAAACGGCCATTCACAAACACGTATTGCGTATCGCGGCTATGGCGCTGGTAGGTCGGCGAGGCGGTCATTCCCCACAGGCGTAGCCCGCTACTTTCTTCATCCAGCCAAACGCTTTGAGTGGCAAATTCGTTGCCGAGAACATCGGTAATACGCTGTTGAGGTGTATTAGCGGACAGCCGCATGATGGCTTTGCCGTTATGCTGCAGCAAAAATCCAATTTGCGAGCGCGACAAGGCGATGCGGGTAAAGGCATCTTCACAGTGGCCAAACTCGGTATTCTCGGTTTTAAGAAACTTGCGGCGGGCCGGGGTGTTGAAATACAAATCATGCACTTCGACGATAGTGCCTTCATCCAGCGCTGCAGGGCTGATCGGTTGGCCTTGTGTGCCTTCTGCGCTAATTTGCCAGGCATGACTGGCAGCCTGTTGGCGGCTGGTGAGCACAGTGCGCGAAATTGAAGCAATACTTGCCAGTGCTTCACCACGGAACCCAAGGCTGCCCACCTGCTCCAGATCTTCCAGGCTTTGAATCTTGCTGGTGGCGTGACGCGTCAACGCCAGTTCCAGCTCATCTTTGGCAATGCCATGACCGTTATCGGTGACTTTTAATAACTTGGTACCGCCCTGCATCAACGCGACTTGAATCTGTGTACTACCGGCATCGACACTATTTTCCAGGAGCTCTTTAAGCGCCGAGGCCGGGCGCTCAACCACCTCACCTGCGGCAATTTGCGAGATAAGTTGGTCGGGGAGTAATTTTATTTGCATCTTCATATTCTACCTGTTTTGCTAGAATGGAGGCCATGCCACTTTCTGATTTCCAAGCCTATCTCAACCGCTTCGCCCTCGCCCGCCAGCTGAATCGCCAGCATCACTTTTATGTCGGCCCGACCAACTCCGGTAAAACCTATCAGGCACTGGAAGCCTTACGCAAAGCCGATTCTGGCGTGTATCTCGCGCCGCTGCGTTTATTGGCGATGGAAGTACGTGATCGGCTGATGCAGGCAGATGTGCCCTGCAATCTGGTCACAGGGGAAGAGCGCATCATCGTACCAGGTGCAAAACATACCGCTTCGACGATTGAGATGTTACGGCCGGACCATGCAGTGGATGTCGCAGTGATTGATGAAATCCAGATGCTGATGGACCCCGATCGAGGGAGCGCATGGACTGCTGCTTTAGTTGGCGTGCCCGCCAGACAGGTGTTTATCTGTGGCGCCAATAGCGTGACTGAAAGTTGCACACGGGTGCTGGATGCCCTGAATGAGCCTTATACCCTCACCCACTTGCAGCGCATGACGCCGCTGGTGATCGAAGATGCCAGCATTTGCGGTGAGCGTTACCATGCGGCGAAACTGCGCAAAGTGTTGCAAGCTGGCGATGCGATTATCGCGTTTAGCCGCAAAGATGTATTAACACTGGCAGCACGCATCCGCCAGTGGGGTTTAACTGTCGCCACCATTTACGGCGCTTTATCGCCAGAGGTTCGCCGTGGCGAATCCGCTCGTTTTGCCAGTGGTGATGCGCAAATACTGATTGCGACAGATGCGATTGGTATGGGGCTCAATTTGCCTATCCGAAGGGTGATTTTTGCCAATATCCATAAGTTTGATGGCGTGGCCCCGCGCCCACTCAATGCCACCGAAATGCGGCAAATTGCCGGGCGTGCTGGGCGGCATGGTTTGTATGACACCGGCTATGTGACGGTGTTGGAAGATGATGAGCAATGGCATTTGAATGAAATGCTGGGCTGTGACGACACTGTCGCGCCATTTGCCCTGCCGATGGCGGTGGGTAGCGGTGATATTGAAGCTTTAAGCCAGCGCATCCCCACCTGGCGATTGGCAGAGTGTGTCGAGTATTTGCATGCACAATATCAACAGCAATCTGGCATTGCCGCTTTGCAGTGGCAGGTGACGCCCTTGCAATACCAGCAAGCGTTGCTGATAGATGAAACCGCACCCAAGCTAGCCATGCGGGATAAGTATCGTTTGATGTGCGCACCACTGGCGATACAGGTGCCGATTGCGCGGGATTATTTTGTGCAATGCATGCAGGCGATTGTGAATCAGCAACCTCGTGCCCTCCCGACAATGCCGGAATGGTTGAAAGGCCAGCAGGCGCAATATCTGGAACAGGCGGAACTGATTTGTCAGCATTTGAGTTTATATAGCTGGTTGAGTTATCAATATCCGCAGATTTTCCCTGATAGGGATTTGGTGGATGAAGCTAGAAAAACATTGAATGGATTTATTAGTCGGGCGTTGAAAGTTCAGGCGGGGTATGGGAAGACGCAAAGGGAGATGGAATTGGCGCAACAGCGTTAGTTCCTGAATGAAACATACTCTTTCTCCTGTGGATGCCCCACTTTCTTATGCTCGTCCATAAATTAAAGATTGCAAAGAACAAGACCGGCATCTTTATTTAGAAGAGATGTGCTAGGTTAAAAAATCCAATGACGGGCACAATGTCCTTTTTCGCCCCTAGGCGAGTTACTTTTCTTTGCGTGCCCAAAGAACAAGTAACCAAAAGAAAGGGCACCCTAGCTTCCGCTTGTTCCCTGCGTTGCTCATCAACGTGGGCGTCCAACGAAACTCGCCCTAGTGGCTTGCAAAAGTCGCAAGCCACCGCGGAACTCAAACAGACGCTGGCCGACAACTCCCACGCTGATTGCGCTACTCGGCGCGTCAGATAGGGGCCCATAAGAACACACGCTTTCACCTAGCTGTATCTCTTCACATTGCAACCCGCTCAATCATCGCGTCAAAATACAAAACAGTTTGTAGCGTTTTAGTTTTAGAAGTCCAAAAGTCACTTAGCATCCTGAATACCATATGTTCAAACAACGTTCCATCGTGGTGGTTTTCAACGGGCCCCTATCTGACGCGCCGAGTAGCACAGGCAAAATAAGAAGTAAGGGAGCGACTGTCCGAATCCCGCAGGAGCTCACGCTTTGTGTGAGCTACCAGGTTGAGTTTCGTGACCGCTTGTTTTGACGAGCAACGGAGGAAAAAGCGGAGGCTAGGGTGCCTTTTCTTTTGGTTACTTGTTCTTTGGGCAAGCAAAGAAAAGTAACTCGCCTAGAGGCGAAAAAGAATGGTGAAAATCGAAAGAAATATCTATTAAATATTCATCCAAACACGTAAGTGGCATCAGGTTATTTATTGCTACCTCGCTAAGCACTCGCACTACCTGGATTCTGGCCTCCGCCAGAATGACGAATTGGGCAGAGGATATCTACTTTAATCGTTACAAAAGCGCACAGATGCAGTACGAAACTCCTGCCACTCTAGGTTAAAAATATCGAGTTGAAACTGATGCTTATTTCTTAGAAAAAGAAGGATTCGTCGCTATATACGACTCCACGCCCGACAAGATCGCATTCACCAACTTATCCTGGTAACCATCATCATTCAACCTGGCCTCTTCTTCCGGGTTACTGATAAACGCCGTCTCTACCAGAATCGAAGGAATATCCGGTGATTTCAGCACCGCAAAAGCCGCTTGCTCCACATACTTCGAATGTAAGGTATTGATTTTAGAGATTCTGCCGAGTACGCCTTTGCCCAGGCGAATACTGTCATGGATCGTTGCGGTCTGTGATAAATCCAGCAAAGTACGCGCCAAATCCATATCACGTGTATCAATCGCCACGCCGCCAATCAAATCCACCGCGTTTTCTTTCTTGGCCAGGTAACGCGCACCGGCACTGGTAGCTCCACGCTCGGATAACGCAAACACTGACGAACCGCGCGCCGTGCTGTTGATAAACGAATCCGCGTGAATCGAGATAAACAGGTCTGCTTTAGCCGCACGCGCTTTCTTGACGCGGTCTCCCAATGGGACAAAGTAATCACCGTCGCGGATCAGGATTGCCTGCATATTGTCTTCGGCATCAATCTGCTGCTTGAGTTTACGGGCGATTGCCAGGGTGATATTTTTTTCGTGGCTGCCTTTGGCGCCTCTGGCACCAGGGTCTTCACCCCCATGGCCGGCATCCACAGCGATGGTAATTATTTTCTGGCCGGGTTTTGCCTGCTTGACGGTTTTTTCTAGTGGTTTATCCGCCGGCTTGTCTGCCGGTTTTTCTGTGGTTTTATCAGCCGGTTTATCGGCAGGCGTATTAGAGGAAGCTTTCTCAGGCGCTGGCTCGTTGCTTTCTACGGCCTTTTCTTCGGAACTGCTTGCCTGCGATTCCAATTGTTTGGAATGTGCCAGCGCCGGTGAGCCTAGCGGCGGTTCAGCGCTAGCGTTGGCAGTCGCAGGCGCAATGCTGATAGCCAGGCGCTGCTGGGAGTTGCCTGCATTCATATCCGTCACCAACGGTTTAATATCGGATTTGATATCAAATACAATACGGGTGGTGTTTTCTGTGAATGGCGCGATACGGATCTTGGAAAGGTAAGGATGTTGCAGATCCAGCTGCGGCGGCAACGCTTTTAATGTGGGGCTGATAGCCACTGAATCCATATCGATCACCACCCGGAACGGGTTATCCAGCGTGAAAATCCGGTATTTGATTTGCTGGTCGAGTAACAGGTCAAGATGGATCTGGCTGCCCTGCTGCTGCAAATTGGCCAGGATGACTTCAGCGGCCTGTGAAGAAATGCTGAATGCAAATACCAACGCTGTCAGCACCCAGCTTTTGAAACATTTAAAACGACTTACTGGCATAAACCTTCCAATGATAGCGGTTGCTGGCTGGTGATATGCAGCAGGCGCCCATGTGGCAAAATATCAAATCGAATCTCAATATCGGCAATCGGTAACAAGGCACCCGCATTTTCCGGCCATTCGACCAGGCAAATGCTTGTGGCATTGAAGTAATCCCTGAATCCGGCGGCTTCCCATTCTTCAGGGTCTTGAAAGCGGTACAAATCAAAATGGTAACATGAAGCGACTGGCAGGTTATAAGGTTCTACAATGGTATAGGTTGGACTTTTGACTTTGCCGCTATGGCCCAGCGCATGCAGAATGCCGCGTACCAGCGTCGTTTTACCGGCACCGAGGTCACCATGCAAATAAATCACCTGCCCCGGTTGCAACTGCTTTGCCAACACGCTTGCGGCATGCGTTGTGGCTGCTTCGTCTTTTAAAATCTGTGTAGAATACGTTTCTGTCATGTCACACCATTCACATCCTGCTCCTATTCACTTGCCTGATCATCATGCTGCCGAAAAAATGGCGGCCACAATCAAGGGCTGGGCGCGCGAATTGGGCTTTGGCAGTATTGGTATCACTGACACCGACCTGTCTGCCGCAGAGCCAGGGTTTATGCGCTGGCTTGAAAAAAAATACCATGGCGACATGGATTATATGGCAAAACACGGCTCCAAGCGCAGCCGGCCGGCAGAATTGGTACCCGGCACCTTGCGGGTGATCTCAGTTAACCTGGATTACATGCCGGAGGATGCACAGGACGGCTGGCAAACACTGGAAGACCCGAACAAAGCCTATGTCGCCCGTTATGCCATGGGGCGTGACTACCACAAGGTGATGCGGCAAAAACTGCAACAGCTTTGCACGCGTATCACCGACACCTATGGCAGTTTTGAATACCGCGTATTTGCCGATAGTGCACCGGTGCTGGAAGTCGCCTTGGCAACCAAGGCTGGCGTCGGCTGGCGTGGCAAACATACCCTGCTGCTTAACCGGCAACAGGGTTCCTGGTTTTTTCTTGGGGAAATTTACACCAACCTGGCTTTGCCGATTGATGAACCAACTACTTCACATTGCGGCAGTTGCAGCGCCTGTATTGATATCTGCCCTACCCAGGCCATTGTCGCCCCTTATGAATTGGATGCCCGGCGTTGTATTTCATATTTGACCATCGAGCACAAAGGCAGCATCCCACCGGAATTGCGGCCATTAATCGGCAATCGTGTCTACGGCTGCGATGATTGCCAGCTCATTTGCCCTTGGAACAAGTTTTCTGTCTCTAGTGAAGAAAGTGATTTTTCTGTGCGAAATGGTCTGGATAGTACAGATTTAGTGTCCTGCTTCAAATGGACTGAAACGGAGTTTCAGCAACGTATGGCTGGCAGTGCGATTTATCGCATAGGCTATATTCAATGGTTGCGGAATGTGGCGGTAGGATTAGGCAATGCGCCGACTTCGCCTGAAGTGATTACTGCATTGGAAGCACGACTCCATGAAGAAAACGAGATACTTCGGGAACATGTAGTTTGGGCTTTAGAACAACATGAATAATGAAAATAATTTATAAATAACAAATACTTAATGGTTTATATTAAAGTTATTTATTAATTAAAAATTCTAGAACATTTCACCCTTGAAAACGCAATAAGAAAAGAGACCACACTCAATTAGCAGCTAGATCTGCGAGGAAGGCTGCTCCTAGCATTCCCGCATTATCTCCCGAAGCCGACAAATTCACTTTGACTTTATCTCGCAACACACGAATCAAATCAGTCTGCAATCGCTGGGTAAATGACTCTTCCATTAACGCCCAAGAAGAAACCACGCCACCACCAATCACAATATTTTCAACATCTACAATATTTAGAGTTAAAGCAATAGCTTGTGCCAGTTTTTCACCTGCAAGGGCAAACACTGACTGCGCTTGTTTCTCACCTTGTATGGCAAGCGTTGAAACTTCTTGCGCTGATAATTGTTTGCCGGTTAGCCTGGCATAGTTTTTACCAATTGCGGTGGCAGAAGCATACTGTTCTACACATCCCCTGTTGCCACAGCCACACTCTGGACCATCACGCTCAACAATTAAATGGCCTAACTCCAGTGCGTAACCATGTGCCCCTGCCCATACTTTGCCGTTAGCAACCAATCCACCACCAATTCCAGTGCCAAGACCTGCGTATAACAAGCCTCCTGCAGGTTGTTCAAGCGAGCAGTACTCACCATATGCCGCTGCATTGCCATCGTTGACTACGAGCACTTTCCGTCCAAGCAGCTTTGATAAATCCTTGCCTAAATTGACATTGATAAGCCCGGGAAGGTTAGGTGATTGAGCAAGTACACCAGACTCTGGGTTGATAAAGCCCGGGAAACCTATCCCTATACTTTGTATTGCCGAGTGCTTATCCAGCATGGTTTGGATTGCCGTTGCTGTGACTTGCAATATATTTTGCCACGCTTGCTCGGGCGAGTTTTGTTTGCAGATGGCTGAATAATTGGCTTGAAAACGGGTTTCTTCAAGCAATGTGAGATTAGAGAATACGCCAAGCCGTAAGTTAGTACCGCCGACATCCAGCCCCAGGCGCAAAGCCGTGTTTGACTCAGCCATAGGCACGGCCACTTTCTTTCACAAGCGCTTTAAAGCTAGTAATTTTTTCATCCGTCAATTGTTCCCAGTGCATGCGCCAGGCCCAGTTATTGATACTGGTGCCGGGTGTGTTCATACGTGCACTGCCATCCAGCCCTAAAATATCCTGCATGGGGACAACAGCAAGGAAAGCAATGCTGTTTAATGCAAGCCGCATTAATGCTAGCGGCATCTCTGGTGCTTCCTGTTGCAGATAGTCCTGCAAATGCAACCGCGGCCCCTCTTCTGCCTCTTGGTACCAGCCCAGTGTCGTATCGTTGTCATGCGTGCCGGTATACATCACGCTGTTTTCATCGATATTTTCCGGCAGATAGGGATTATCGTAACCGCTACCAAAAGCGAATTGCAGGATTTTCATGCCAGGCAGGTTGAAGGCATGGCGTAGTGCGTCGACATCTTCAGTGATAATACCGAGATCTTCCGCCACCAGGCTCAGTTGTGGAAAGGTCTGTATGATGGCTTGTAATAACGCATGTCCTGGGGCTGGCTGCCAATACCCATTGATTGCGGTCGGCTCACTCACGGGAATCTCCCAGGCGGCCTGCAACCCGCGGAAGTGATCTATGCGCACAATATCAAAAAGCTTGGATTGCGTTTCGATACGGCCCAGCCACCAGGAGAAGCCATTAGCCTGCATGGTATCCCAGTTGTAATGCGGGTTACCCCAACGCTGGCCGGTGATGGAGAAGTAATCCGGCGGCACGCCGGCCACCACAGTCATGTTTGACTCAGCATCCAGCTTGAACCACTCAGGGTGCGCCCACACATCAGCACTGTCATAAGCAACAAATATCGGCAGATCCCCAAACAGCTTGATGTCACGCTGATTGGCATATATTTTGAGTTGGGCCCATTGCTGGAAAAATATATATTGGGTGAACTTGATCAGCGTCAGTTTTTCCTCATGCGTCTCCGTAAATGCCTGCAACGCCAATATATCGTGCACACGATAAGCCTCGGGCCATTCATTCCAGCCTTTGTAGCCATGCTGCTCACGCAAGCTCATGAACAGTGCAAAGTCTTCAAGCCAAAACTGTTGCGCCTGGCAGAAGCGTGCAAAACCGGACCAGCTCAGGCCGTGGCCATCCACTTTCGAGATAGCACCATTCGACTGCACGCGCAGCATGACTTTGGCAAATAATTCAGGTTGAGACAGATTCACTTCGTCCGGCAGGCACCAGCCTTCGTTCAATAGCTGTTTGACACTGATCATGCCAGTATGCCCGGCATGCGCTGACACGCTTTGGTAGGGAGACTGGTCTTCGTGTGGCAGGGTGACCGGCAAGGTTTGCCAGATAGACACTTCCATATCCACCAGATTATTTATGAAACGATACGCATCCGGCCCAAGATTACCTTCTGGTAATGAGGTGATATGCATTAAAACACCGACTTGTCTGGCTTGCGTCATATTGTTTTTATTAAATTAAACTCTTGAAGGGGTTAAATGAAAATGAATAGAGTAGACCGGATCAAGTCAATTGAGCGCTCAATCAAGATGTGCCTCGACGCATAGTGCCGGCATTTTCGGAGTTTCCACCACCGTGACTGATAGATTGGGAAAGGTTTTCTGGAGGGACTAAACCCAATAAATGGTAAAGATTACTCAGATTGCGGCGGTAGAGCTTGTCAAAACTAGTGACGCTTTGCGCATTGTTATAATCGCCAAACCACCAGAACCAGTCTGAACTTTCGCAGACAGAGAGTTGCTGCTGGCATTTCTCTTTGGCGGCGACTGAAAGCTTGTGCACATGCTGGTCATATTGGCGCTTGGCCTCACACAAGAGGTCCCACGCGCGGTTTTTAGCTGGTTCGCCGATCCAGGTACTGAAAGTGCCATGCACCCAGCTACCGGCGCATATATCTTTCAACAGATCGGGTTGCGGTAGCGCCTGCGACTCCTGCATAGCGAGAATATCACTGAACGTAGTCATCTGGATCAAAGGATGATTCGCCAGGTTCTGGTATAACTCCTGCAAGAAGTAATAGCCGTTATAAGGATAATATTCCCAGGCATTCTCACCATCTAAAATCACGCTAACGACTGGTGGTGTATCCTCGTCGCTGTTGGCATGAATGGCTTCCAGTGACTGGATAAAATCGTTTACAGCCTCGCTGGCGTATTGCTTGGAATATTCAAAGCCGATTTTGTCTGATAACTGGTCATCTCGAAAAAAACACACGATATCCTGCTGGCCATTGGTCACCCGGTATGGCTGGTATAGATAGTCTTTGGCATGCTCGTGTTCCAGGCCCAGCTTTTTCAGGCTATTGGCGAGCACGCCCTGCCCGGTGGCGGCCCATGCAACATTCTGTTCCGCCAGCAGCGATAAGGCAGCATGGGAAACCGCCCCCTCGGCGGGCCACATACCCACTGATTTCTGCCCAAATACTTTTTCATGAAAAACCTTGGCGGCCTCAACATGCGTAATGGCGCGTGCAGGTCCATCCGGGTAAGTGGGTGAGTTAGGCAGAGGTGCGTTTGGCATCGCATCTTTCGTGCTTTTGAGGTCAATCAGCAAAGGCAGGATAGGATGGTAATAAGGCGTGGTAGTGAGCTCGATCTGGCCTTTGGCGACTAGCGCCTTGTAGCGCGGCAAAATGCCCTGAAGGGTTTCACTAAGCACCTCGAGCAAGGCCACGCGGTCTTCCAGGGTAAACAGCAGCCCTTTTTTCATCAGGCCCTGGATGACTTTACTCTTGCGGCGCAAACCCTCACCAGTCCACGCCAAATGGTACCAAACCAGCAGGTCAGACTTGTACTGGGCCGATAGATAATGAAATTGTCCGGTTTTCATCACCGGCTCGACCAATTCATAAAGATGCAGCAAGCGCTGGTAATGCGGGAAAGGACTGAGCATTTTCTCGTGGTGCGCTTTAAAGCAGCTATCCACGATCAACTGGCAATCGGCATCTGTAATGTGATCAAGGTCAGGACTGGCCAATAAGCGTAACAAGGGGTCACGCCATTGGCCGATACGGGATTGTTCGGCGTAATCCTGTAACTGCTCAACCAGGATGGGGACAAAATTGAAGGTAACTCTTGCCTTTGGATTCTGCTCGAGATGATAGGCCATGTCGCTGTAATCCTTAAGCGCATGCAGATATGTCCACGGCAGAACATACTCACCACTGACCTGATCCCGGTAATCGGGCTGATGCATGTGCCAATACAGATTCAATAACAATTTTTTATCGGACATACATCTCTCTTTCGTCTTCGACTTACATGGTTCTATAAATTACTTTACACGGTACAAATCCTGACCCAGCATGTCTGGCGTGACAAGCACGATACCCTTCTCGGACACGTAAAAACGCTTGCTGTCGCGGACCAGATCTACACCAATCTGCATGCCGGCAGGTATGTCACAACCCCGGTCAATTACTACATTTTTAAGTGTGACACCCTGGTTGATCTTCACCTTGGGCAATATTACTGCACCATCAAGGTCGCAATAATCAGCCACGTGCACTCCGGAGAATAAAACCGAGTTGGAGACACTGGAACCGCTAATCAGGCAGCCTCCGGATACCAGTGAGTCGGTGGCTTTACCGGTACGCCCTTCATCCTTGAAGACGAATTTCGCGGGTGGCAATTGCTCCTGGTAAGTCCATATAGGCCACTCACTGTCATACAAGTTCAATTCAGGAATGACTTTTGTGAGCTCCATATTGGCTTCCCAATAGGCATCAATCGTTCCGACATCACGCCAGTAATAACTGTTCCCCAGCGCGCCTACGCAACTATCGGTAAACCGATGCGCCTGCACGCGATATTTTTTAATGATGTAAGGGATAATATCCTGGCCGAAATCATGATTGGAATGACGGTCATAGGCATCGCGGATGAGTTGTTCATACAGGAACTTGGCATTAAAGATATAAATACCCATGCTCGCAAATGACTGGCTGGGATCATCAGCCATAGGCTTGGGGTTGGCAGGCTTCTCATCAAAGGCAACCACACGGTCGGTGTTATCCACTTCCAGCACCCCGAAGCCTTTGGCATCTTCAAGTGGCACATTGATACAGGCAATCGTCATATCCGCATTGCTGCGCGCGTGCGTGGCCAGCATTTTGCCGTAGTCCATTTTGTAGATATGGTCTCCGGCAAGCACAAGAATGTACTCACCACCGTTTTCACGTAACAGATCAATATTCTGGTAAACCGCATCGGCGGTACCCTTGTACCACTCCTCACCCAGACGCTGCTGAGCGGGAATAATATTGACGTATTCGTTGAACTCACCACGCAAAAACCCCCAGCCACGCTGGATATGCTGAATCAGGCTTTGTGCTTTGTATTGTGTAGCGACATTGATGCGACGAATGCCGGAATTGATGCAATTGGAAAGCGGGAAATCAATGATGCGGAACTTACCGCCAAATTGCACTGCAGGTTTAGCACGCCAGTCAGTCAGGTTTTTTAATCGACTGCCCCGGCCACCGGCAAGAATAATAGCCACTGTATTTTTTGTAAGAGTACTGATGAACCGGTCAGAATGACGCTCTTGCCTACGGTTGTACCTTCTGCGTTCAACAAATTCAACTGCTTTAGACATGATGCCTTCCTGTTTTCCTGATCCTGAAAATCAGCCTGCAGCCATGCATAGCGAAACACCCTAAAAGACGACACAACGCTTGTAAACAGCAGGTCCGACACCCACAGTCTGCATGATAATTCAGGCAAAGACAACGATATTTCCGCCGGAAACGGCGTAAAACCTCACTTTTTTTGTTAGGATGAAGGATAGTCAATCGGACCTTGCAAGCATGACAGTCAAATCAGCAGCATCGCATCACACATATTCCCTGCACCTGCAACGTATTCTTGATGCTACCCATCACAACCCTTTCGAATTCCTAGGGACGCATCAGGATGAAGTAGATGGGCCATGGTTTGTACGTGTATTCCAGCCTGATGCGGATAAAATCTGGGTAAAAATCAATAAAACCTGGCAACCGCTGGCCTTAGTCGATCGCCAGGGGTTATTTGAATATGCATCACCGGTAGCTTTAACAGTTCCGGCGCAATTGCGTATCCAGCCGCACGGCAAGGAAACCTATTACGAAACCACAGATACCTACAGCTTCAAAAGCACGATTCCTCAAGAAGATATTTACCTGTTTGGCGAAGGCAGATTGCTCGAAGCCTACAATACCTTGGGTGCAATACCAATGACGGTCGATGGCGTAGAGGGTGTCAGGTTTGCCGTGTGGGCGCCAAGCGCAGCCCGCGTCAGCGTGGTGGGCAGCTTTAACCAGTGGGATGGCCGTGTGCATGCCATGCGTGTACTCGGTGGCAGCGGTGTGTGGGAATTGTTTGTCCCTCGCTTGACCGAGCACGATTTATATAAGTTTGAGATCCGTAACCGCGAGCATGGCTTTGTGGTGGTTAAAGCTGACCCTTATGGCAAAGCTTTTGAACCTAGACCCGGTTCGGCCAACCGTATCTGCCAGAGTCGCTACACTTGGCAAGATGAACAATGGCTGCAACAACGCCAGCAGCATGATTGGCTGCATGCGCCGTTTAACTGTTATGAAGTGCATCTAGGAAGCTGGCAACGCGATAAAAATGGTCATTTCATGACTTATCGTGACCTGGCTGATACCTTAATCCCGCATTTGACCAGCATGGGCTACACCCATATTGAATTATTGCCGATTGCAGAGCATCCACTGAATGAATCATGGGGTTACCAGGTCACGGGCTACTTTGCACCTACCCAACGTTTTGGCAGTCCGGATGACCTGAAATACTTTATTGATCAATGCCATGCCGCCAATATCGGCGTGATCCTTGATTGGGTTCCAGGACATTTTCCTAAAGATGACTGGGCGCTGGCACGTTTTGACGGTACGGCGCTCTATGAGCATGCTGACCCCAGGTTAGGTGAACACACCGACTGGGGCACTTATATTTTCAATTACGGACGTAATGAAGTCCGCAACTTCCTGTTAAGTAACGCTTATTACTGGATAAAAGAATTCCATATTGATGGCTTGCGGGTAGATGCGGTAGCTTCGATGTTATACCTGGATTATTCTCGTAATGCGGGTGAATGGGTGCCCAATATTTATGGCGGCCGTGAAAACCTCGAGGTGATTGAATTCCTCAAGCAATTGAACACTATGGTTGGCGAGCGCTTCCCCGGTGCACTTGTCATCGCTGAAGAGTCAACTTCATGGCCAGCGGTTTCACGCCCTGTCTACACAGGTGGGCTGGGTTTCAATATGAAGTGGAACATGGGCTGGATGAATGATGTACTCGCCTATATGGAAATCGATCCACTCTATCGTCAATACGAACACAATCGCCTGACTTTCGGCCAAATGTATGCATACTCAGAAAATTTTGTATTGCCTTTTTCGCATGATGAAGTGGTACATGGAAAAAAATCCTTACTGGGCAAGATGCCAGGTGATAACTGGCAGAAATTTGCCAATTTAAGATTGCTACTGACTTTCCAGATGACCATCCCCGGGAAAAAACTGAATTTCATGGGCAACGAGTTTGCGCAGTGGCGTGAATGGAATGTCAACCAGAGCCTGGACTGGCATTTACTGGAAGATAGCTATCCCGAACACATTATGCATAGAGGTGTGCAATCGCTGGCACGCGATCTGAATATACTTTACAAGCAACGCCCTGCCCTGCATGCACATGATTTTGACCAGCAAGGCTTTCAATGGATAGATTGCCAGGATACAGGGCAATCCCTATTGAGTTATATTCGCCGCGGTAATGATCATAGTTTTGTTATAATAGTGCTTAATTTTACACCGGTACCTCGACATCAATATCGCCTGGGCGTGCCGCAACCGGGTGTATATAAAGAAGTGTTTAACAGTGATGCAACTATTTATGGTGGTAGCGACGTAGGCAACAGCCAGGGCTGCCGCTCTGACCCCGTTCCGTGGATGGATCATCCTGACTCAATCAGTATAAACTTACCTCCACTGGCAGGTGTCATACTTCAGTTACAATGAATTGATACACTACAACGATGACACAACGGCTCGCAAAAGGCATTGAATGATTGCCGTTTGCGGGCCTGATAAATTTACTGACTTGAAATTTAATTGACTTGAAAAATAAAGCAACAACATAACATGGCAAAATTAACGACGCATCCAAGCTGGCACGCGCTGAACCAGCATCAAAGTGATATCCGCAATGTTCAAATGCGTGATTTGTTTAAACAAGACGCAAAACGCTTCGAAGAATTCAGTTTAAACGTAGATGATATTCTGCTGGACTATTCCAAGCATCGCATCACCAAACAAACTTTATCCCTGCTGTTCCAACTGGCCCGTGACTCCAAAATAGAGGCATGGCGCGACCGTATGTTTAGCGGTGAGAAGATCAACATCACTGAAAATCGCGCTGTGCTTCATACAGCGCTGCGCAACCGCAGCAATACTCCGGTAGAAGTTGATGGCAAGGATGTGATGCCGGAAGTCAACGCAGTGTTAGCGCATATGCGTAGCTTTACTGAACAAGTGCGTAATGGTCAATGGACCGGCTACACTGGCAAACGCATTACAGATATCGTGAATATCGGGATTGGCGGATCAGACCTGGGGCCGGTGATGGCTTGTGATGCATTGAAACCTTATGCCAGCCCGGATTTAAAAGCACATTTTGTGTCCAATATCGACGGTGCACACCTCATACGGGCGCTTGAAGAATGCAACCCTGAAACCACACTGTTTATCGTGGCTTCCAAGACCTTCACCACACAGGAAACCATGACCAATGCGCACTCCGCTCGTCGCTGGTTCCTTGAGTCTGCAAAAGATGAGCAACACATTGCCAAGCACTTTGTCGCATTATCTACTAATGCCAAGGCTGTGGAAGCATTCGGTATTGACCCGGATAATATGTTTGCCTTCTGGGATTGGGTAGGCGGGCGTTATTCCCTGTGGTCTGCGATCGGCCTATCGATTGCCCTGTACGTAGGCATGGACAATTTTGAGCAGTTGCTGGCCGGCGGTCACGCCATGGATCAGCACTTCAAAACCGCTCCGCTGGAACAAAACATGCCCGTCATCATGGCATTGCTGGGCATCTGGTATAACAATTTCTTCCATGTCGATACGCACGCGATTTTGCCTTACGACCAAGGCATGTCACGCTTCGCTGCTTACTTGCAACAGGCAGATATGGAAAGCAACGGCAAATTCATTTGTCGTGACGGCAGCCGCGTCAGCTACAAAACCGGCCCTGTGATCTGGGGCGAAGCTGGCACCAATGGACAGCATGCGTTTTACCAGCTCATCCACCAGGGTACGCAGATGGTACCCGCCGATTTCCTGATGCCTGTGAAAAGCCATTACAAAGTCGGCAGTCCGGATGACCAGCATCACAAGATTTTGCTGGCTAACTTCCTGGCACAAACCCAGGCATTGATGCTGGGTAAAACCCGCGAAGAAGCGCGTTCAGAACTGGTTCAACAAGACTTTAGCGGCAAAGCATTGGAAGACTTGTTACCGCATAAAGTGTTTGAAGGTAACCGCCCGACCACTTCCATCATGTTTGAGCAATTAACGCCATTCACCCTGGGTAAATTGATTGCTTTGTATGAGCATAAGGTTTTTGTGCAGGGGATTATCTGGGATATCAACAGCTATGACCAATGGGGGGTTGAATACGGCAAGCAAATTGCCAGTCAGATCCTGCCACTGTTGAAAAATGAGGATGAAATTACGTGCTTTGACAGTTCGACCAATGGCTTAATCAATTACGCAAAGAAATCATCATAGCGTATTGATTTAAAAGTTAAAAAGGCCTTTTCGTAAGGCCTTTTTTATTGCTCATTACTTATTCAATTAATTATTCAACAAGTTGATTTTTGATTGCATAATGGGTGATATCCGCATTGTGTTTCAGATTCATTTTTTCCAGTAAACGCGTGCGATACATGCTGACAGTTTTTACTGACAATGCAAGTTTATCCGCAATCTCGCCCACAGATAAGCCTGATGCAATCATGCGCATCACTTGGAACTCACGATCAGATAACGACTCATGTAATGCAGCAGCATGTTCATTGCCTACTTGCTCTGCAAGGATTTCCGCCACATTGGCAGTGATATATTTTCTGCCTTTAGCCAGGGTGTGGATGGCAGTGAGCAACTCTTCCGAGGCTGTGTGTTTGCACAAATAGCCTGAAGCGCCTGAACGGATAGACCTTACCGCATATTGGTCTTCCATATACATGGACAGCATCAGGATATTCAATGCCGCATTTTCACGCTTGATCAGTTTCAGCGCTTCAATCCCGGTTTTATCAGGCAGAGATATATCCAGCAACATCACATCCGCATCGATTTCCCGCACACATTTAAGTGCTTGCGCAACATTCTCAGCTTCGCCGACAACATCAATATCACCGCTCGCCATTAATATCTGTTTAATGCCTGAGCGCAGGATGGCGTGGTCATCGACGATAATGACTCTAATTTTTTTAGTATCCAAACCGTTCCCTCATATTTTCTCTGGTGCTGTTCTAAATCATGCAATCGGACGCACAGGCGCTTGTATGCGAATCAAAGTGCCGTTGCCCTGCACCGGGGACTCAATATAACACTCACCGCCAAAGGCTGCTGCGCGCTCCTGCATGCCCCTCAAGCCAAAAGAGTTCGGCTTTATTTTATCGGCAGGAGCGATGCCTATACCATTATCCTCAATGGTCATGAATAACGCTTCTTCAACCCTGTTTAATTCTACCCGCACCTCATCTGCCTGGGCATATTTCGCTATGTTAGATAAGGCTTCCTGACAAATACGGAATAGGGCCATCGATTTGTCGTGGTCGCATTCCAGTTCATCACAATTAGTGACAAACCTTGCCTTCAACCCCAATTGCTTTTTGAATTGATTCACTTGCCATTCGAGTGCGTCAACCAAGCCCAGATCAAGGATATTCGGTCGCAGGTTGCCGGAAATACGGTGCACAGAGTCAAATGTCTGGTTCACAATCGATTGCAGCATGGTTGCCTGTTCAATATCAACAGGTGAGCCGTTCTGGATTTTCTGGATAATGGTGGAAAGGCCAAGCTTCATCGCTGTCATATTGCCGCCTAGATCATCATGGATCTCGCGCGCAATGCTGACACGTTCCTGTTCTTTTACCTGGTTCAAATGCGCGGTAAGTGCCTGTAGATCTTTCCTGGCCTGCTCGATTTCCAGCTTTTCCTGCTTGCTCTGGCTGATATTCAGCATGATGCCATCCCATTGCACAGCGCCCTGCCCCAGTGCTTGTATGGTGGCGCGGATATTGACCCATTTCATATCCTGCCAGTCAGCAATCCAGATTTTACCTTCCCAATCCAGCCGTTTATGTTGCCTGGCGGATTGCTGCAATTTGTATTTGAACTGGGTGGCAGACTTTTCTTCCATGGCATTGAATAAAGTCTGTGCGTCTTTGAGCAATGCAGCGGTGGGAATGCCCAGCAACGCTTCGCAGCCATCACTCAAGTAAGTGAATACGACTTGCGCATCGGCGGTCATATGCATTTGAAATACCAGGCCGGGGATACTGGAAACAATGGCTGAAAATCTGCGCTCGCTTTCATGCAAGGCATCTTTGACGCTATCGACAGGGAGGTCAGTTGCAGGGCTGGTCACAGGGCACCTCGTTCAAGATGCCAATTAGCATACCATGACAGCGAGTGCGTTGGGTATGCTTTATAGGAAATGCAGGCAGCCGGTCAAGGTTGATGTGCTTCTTAGGAAAATAATGAAGCTGGGCCTAGACGAAAAGTGAGTCAGCGCTGGCTTTGGCGTAAATCGACTTCTGTCATGACACGATTTTTTCCACTCTTCTTGGCCAGATACATTGCCTGGTCCGCACGCAATAAAATCGAGCTCACATCGTCTTCTGATTGAAAAAGCGCCACACCGGCACTAAAGGTAATCAGCAACTTCTGGTTATTACCAAGAAAGTACTCTTTCGTCAGTGAGCGTTGCAAGCGACTCATCGTGGTCACGGCTTCGTCGAGTTTAGTATTCGGGAGAATCACCACGAACTCTTCACCGCCCATCCTCGTCACGATGTCGGTTGGGCGTACAGTGCGTTTTATCACGGCTGCCAAATGCTTCAGGGCGGAGTCACCGGCACCGTGTCCATGCTGATCATTCAGCGATTTAAAATTATCAATATCCAGCAGTGCCACACTCAACAACTCACCGCTCCGGTGAAAACGGGCGATCTCAGTGCTGAATGCATCGTCCATGCCACGGCGATTGAGTACACCTGTCAGTTGATCAATACGTACAACTTCACTTAACTGGCTTAACTCATCTTGCAGTTTTACCATACGCTCCTGCGTCGCGTTTGCAACACGTTGCTGATCAAGCAAATCATCTCGCGAACGCATAATGTCAGTTTGCATCACAGAGGTATCACGCATCAGGTGATTGACTAATTCATTGATTTTGATCAGGTCATCCGTTTGTGATAGCTGTTCGGCATAACTTTCAATTTTTCCGCTATACAACTCGCTGGCTTCACCCATGTATTTGAGCTTATCAATAAAAGAACCAATCAATGTTTTAAATGAATTTCTAGCCTCCACCAGGCTATGCTTCACTAATCCCTGCTTGTAAATGACTTCTTTCAGGCTTTTTTCAGCCTGTTTGAGTTTGGCACGGTCTAATGGGCCGCTGATAATCGATTGCACCGCATACACCTGGCCACTTACCCAGCTATCTTCGGCCACCAGTTCACCAATATTAGATAACAGCAAGTGCAGCAAATCAATAATGTCGCCGCGTACATCATCCTCTTTGGCACCGATCACTTCCACACGCATCAGCAAGGCTTTCAGTGATTTGGCCAGCGCTTCCCATTCCTTGACCTTTTTAGCGCGTTCGGTGCTTTCTTGTACGGCAACAGCTTCTACCTGCAAGTCAGGATAACCTTCCAAGCGCGGAATAAGACCTAGTTGCAAAGTCTGCTTGAGCAGGGTTTGCAAAATAGTGAATGCCCCATGGAATTGCTGTACTTCGTTAGGTAACTCGTCCTTAGTTAATGGCTCTATGGGCGCGACAACCTGAGCTGTGCCGGGCACCTCTTTTAACTCTGGCACAGAGACACCCTCAACCCTGGCATCCGCCGGTAACCAGTTATTGGCCATGCCCAGCAACTTGTCCGATAAGGTGTCATCGTTACCAAAGTTGATCAGTACCCGCTCCAGCATTTCGCGTTTTTTGGCGGGCTCCATCGCTGAGCGCTTGTCATCCCAGCCCTGCATCAAGGTGCGGATCGCCTTTGGCCATTTGGTGGAATGGCTGAGTTGCTGCTGCATGGCCTCTTTCAGCAGATCGCCCAAGCCTTGCCAGTTATCCTGTTTCAGTACTTTTTCCCAACGGTTGACCCAGTTGGTTTGTTCCATGGAGTCATGCGGCAACTGCTTGAGTGCTTTGCGCAAGGCGGATGCGGCATCTTCCTTCGCGGGTTTACCGGAGATTTCCAGGTAAATCTGTGTGTAATTATCCGGCGTAGGCTCCACCCGGCGTACCGCCATTTGCTTAATGGTTTCGCGTGCTATTTCGGATGCAGTCATGGAGTTCCATTCATTGCCATAATATTTGTTACCGCACAAATTGACTGAAAATAACGCCTATTGTGAAGCCGGATTTAGCAAATCGATGTGGTTATAAGAAGGCAGATTGCCCATTATTTTCTGGATTATAAAAATGGCGAGATTCAGCGCCTAACTTTGAAAAACACAGCCATGCATACTGGGTTTTGCGTTACAATAGCGCCGGCGGGCCTCCCCGCATTGTAAGATAGCCAACCTGGTCAGGTGCGGAAGCAAGCAGCCACAACTGTCAAGCAAGTGCCGGGGGTTGGGCTCGCCCCTTTCTGTATTGTCATTCCGCAAATTTCATATGCATCCTCTTGAAAGATTTAGTTGAGGGAAGTGCGCATAATCAGGCAATTTAGGCTAAAGTATTGGTTTGCCTTTATGACATTTAATCAATAGAGTCCGCAATGTCTTACCAAGTGCTGGCGCGCAAGTGGCGCCCAAAATCCTTTAGCAATCTGGTCGGGCAAGACCATGTGGTTCAAGCGTTGAGTAATGCGCTGAGCCAGCAAAGACTGCATCATGCCTACCTGTTCACCGGCACGCGTGGTGTTGGTAAAACAACACTCTCCCGCATTCTTGCCAAATCATTAAACTGTGTAACAGGCATCACCGCGACACCTTGTGGTGAATGTGACGCCTGTCGCGCGATCGATATTGGCCGCTATGTTGATTACGTAGAAATGGATGCTGCCTCCAACCGCGGCATTGCTGATATGGTCAGCTTGCTGGAACAGGCGATTTACGCCCCCTCCTCCGGCCGCTTCAAAGTCTATATGATCGATGAAGTGCACATGCTCACCAAAGAAGCGTTCAATGCCATGCTGAAAACGCTGGAAGAGCCGCCAGCACACGTCAAATTTATACTGGCGACGACCGACCCGCAAAAAGTACCGGTTACTATCCTTTCACGCTGTTTACAATTTAATTTGCGGCAAATGGCGAGTAGCACCATCACTGCACATTTACAGAATGTCCTTGGGCAGGAGCAGATTAGCTTCGAAGCGCCTGCCTTACAACTGATTGCACGCGCTGCCAATGGGAGTATGCGAGACGCCTTATCGTTAACAGATCAAGCGATCGCTTATGGAAACCAGTCAGTGCGTGAAACAGATGTTCGCAGTATGCTGGGAGCGATTGACCAGAGTTACCTGTATGAACTATTGCGCGCCCTGCTTGCAAACGACGCACCCGCCATGCTGGATATCGCCCAGCAAATGGATTCGCGCAGCATAGGGTTTGAAAGTGCCCTTAAAGACTTGGCGGCGTTGTTGCATTTGCTGGCGATTGCCCAGCACAACCCCCAGGCTATCGCAGATGACCACCCTGAACGTCATACCTTGCTGGATCTTTCATCGCAGCTATCCGCAGAAATACTGCAACTGTATTATCAGATCAGCATTCTGGGGCATAGGGATATAGGCCTGGCACCTGATGCGTATGCAGGTTTCACCATGACGCTACTACGCATGCTGGCATTTAAAGCAGATGCCATGGCTCCGACTTCAGCCGGCCCAGCCGGAAATGCAGGATCAATCGAGAACAACTCGCGTAATGCCTCAGCCAGCGCTGGCGCTCGCGCCGCTTTGGCACAGAATAGACAGGCAGCAACGCCCAATATCCTGGCACTAGATCCGGCAGGCACGCCTCCTGTTGGTATGATTGAAACGACTATCTCAGTCACTCAAGCAGTCGTGATCAACCAGTCAGTCACCGAGAGCCCGCAGATTGACGAACCTGTATCTTCACAGCCAGTCAGTACAAATGAGGCAGCGACAGTCAACTGGGATGGCAACTGGCGTTCTTTAGTAGAAAATCATTTAAGTAAGCTAGGCCTGGTGCGCGCATTAGCGCAAAACTGCGAGCTGGTTTCTTATGATGCCGACCAAATGACATTGCGTATCGGTGACGCTCACAAGCATCTTGCCAGTGCTAATTATTCAGATAAGCTGAATAGTGCCTTGAACAACCATTTCGGACGCAGGATTAAGCTGACTATACAAGTCGGGCAAGAAGCCAATACACCTGCCAGGCAGATGGCGGTGGAAAAAGCTGAATTACAGGATCAAGCCAAAGACGCCATATTGAGCGACCACTTTGTGCAGGGCCTGATGCAGGAAATGGGCGCGACCATTGTGCCCAACTCAATTAAACCTTTACACTAACCACATCAGACGAGGAGCGAAAAATGATGAAAGGTGGCATGGGCAATATGATGAAACAGGCCCAGATGATGCAAGCGAACATGCAGAAAGCGCAAGCCGAACTTGCACTGACGGAAGTTGAAGGCATTGCCAGCAATGGTATGGTCAAAATCACCATGACCTGTAGCAACGATGTTAAACGCATCCAGATTGATGATGCGGCAATGGATGATAAAGAAACACTGGAAGACTTGATCCTGATTGCGCTCAAAGACGGCAAAGCTAAAGCTGAAGCGACCTCTTCTGCCAAGATGAGCGGCATGATGCCGGCCGGTTTCAAATTACCGTTTTAAACCGGAAGTGCCCGTTTGAACTCACCGGCAGTCCTTGAACAGTTGATTAATGCCCTGCGCTGCCTGCCTGGCGTAGGGCCTAAATCCTCCACCCGCATGGCTTATCATTTGTTGCAGCGGGATCGCGAAGGCGCGCAGCGCCTGGCCGCCAGCCTTCAGCAGGCATTGGATAAACTGGCGCATTGCGATTACTGTAACAACTTCAGTGAGCATGCTGTATGCAGCCTTTGCGTAGATAGCCAGCGGGATAAATCTTCTCTTTGTGTAGTTGAAATGCCTACCGACCTGATGATGCTGGAAAATACCCGCAGCTACCAGGGGCAATATTTTGTACTCATGGGTAAACTTTCTCCCATGGATGGCATTGGCCCTAAAGATATTCATCTGGATAAACTGCTCCGCCGCGCGCAGGATAACCTGGTAGAAGAAGTCATCCTGGCCACCAACTTTACTTCTGAAGGTGAAGCCACCGCCCATTACATCGGTCAGATGCTGAAATCCAGAGGGATTAAAGTCAGCCGGATTGCACGTGGATTACCGATGGGTGGGGAGATTGAATATGTGGATAGCGGAACACTCTCTACCGCCTTGCTAGAGCGCAAAATAGTGACTTAAATGCTACTCACTTTCCAGGCCCGGTCACATACTTATCTTTAATACCGTTCAATCACTTTAGTCAATTAATTCCTACAGGAATTTAAGCTTAAACCTATTAAGCTACCGCGCCTGACTCCTTATAGTAAAGCATTGTGTTACTTTCCCATAAGGAGTGATTTTAATGAAATTAAACAAATTACAAGTTTCAGTATTGAGTGTTTTACTCACAGGTGTGTTGCAATGCTCTTATAGCTGGGCTGGCGGAGCAGCAGGTGCTGGCAATCCGGCAGGTGCAACAGGCGGAGCGACTAATGGCACTGTAGGCAATGGCGCAACTACAAACGGCGTTTCTCCCAACGGTGCAGCGCCGGGAACAACAGGAACGGGTAATGCAGGAGTCGCGGCTCCAGCAAGACCAACTGTCAATCCGAATCAGCCAACATCCCCTACCGGGCAGGATATTAACCCGACGGCAAATCCTGCAAGGAAAGATATGAACCGGGTTGATCCCAATACCCGCGATACCCGGGCTGGGAATAATATGAACAACACTAATACAAGGACTGTACCACCTGTACCAGACAACGGCTGTCAATCAATAGCGGGACAGCCAACCACCGGCGGTGGCGATTGCATGCCTACAACCGCGACGCCGCGTTAAGTTAGATTTTTTTAATGTCTAGAACAAATAAAGCCAAGAATATTTCTTGGCTTTACTGATAAATTCAATCTTAAACCGATACACCCTTTGACAATTGAAATGCAAAGTCTTGGTCACTAGAATTTATCGATCATATCCGATATCTCGTAAATTCTGTTCAACCTGCTCCTTTGCCAGTCCATAGCGTTCTTGCAATTTTCCAATCAGATATTCGGTATTTCCTTGGGCTTCCTGAATTTCATCGTCGGTCAGTCTCCCCCATTTTGCTTTAATCCTGCCTGCAAGCTGTTTCCAGTCATCTTTTACAATTTCTTCATTCATACTGTTCTCCTTCTATCAGCTATTAAAAATATTATTGATTTAATTCAATAGCCTTTTTATAGGTAGTTACTTATTCACTTGTAGGATTTTAAAACTGGAAGATGGGTAAATTTGAGGTTATGCCTTTGAAAAGCAATCCTTTTTGGCAATTTAATCCCAGTATTCACCAATTAAAATAGAGGTTATACAAAAGCTGATTCTAGCCAAAGTTTACTCATCCGGCACTCTTAATAAAAACCGTACATTGTCGTTATATGGATTGAGACGCCCAATTTTCAAATCAAGCATGGCGTCCAACCAGACTGTCACACTTATAAAAGCAAGGTCGTATTGAATGGAATTATTTCTGCATACTTTTGACGCCAACAGTCACACCAATTCAGAAAACCCACTTTTCTCAGGCATTAATACTTCATCATTCAACTATGACTCAGAGCCCGAGCTTTTGAACATACTCGATGAAGTGATTGCGACAGAAGGTGCGCGTATATTGAGGGATACCTGGGTGCTAATAACTGAGGACAATCAGCCCATGAATCCGATGGAGGCTTTGCAGGCAACAATGCCCTTCAATACGTTTTATGCGCGCCATAAATATCCATGGCTGCTCTCTGACCTGACACCCCACGTACAAATGCATTACCAGCCGATTGTAGATTTTGGCCAGGGCGGAAAAGTATTTGGCTTTGAAGCTTTATGCAGATTGAAAACGCCTGAGGGAAAATGGCTTAACGGCATGGAGGCTTTTGCACTTGCGGCAGAAGTGAAGCGTACCCACGAACTGGATCTGGTTTGCCAGCAGCTGGCTCTGATTGGGAAGTCACAATCCATCTCTGCAGAGAAGCCGATCTTTATTAATGTCTTGCCGCAAACCATCATGAGTCCTGGCTGGCTAGACTTTATTCTAAAAATATTGAATCAGCAGGAAATTGATAAACGTGACGTAGTCATCGAAATTGTAGAAAGTGAAAAGACAGATCCTGAAGTACTGGCTCGCTACTGTGACGAAATCCGTATGCATGGCCTGCGTATCGCGCTTGACGATATGGGATCTGGTTTTAACGGTTTGCGGATTCTGGCCGAGGTACGCGCAGACTTCATCAAAATAGATCGCGCAATTGTGCATGAGGCGCAAGGCAGCCGGGTGCGTACCGTATTGCTCGAAGCCATTATCTCCATGGCTCAACGTCTGGGATGTACCATTATTGCGGAAGGGTTGGAACGCGTAGAAGATATCACCTACTGTCAGGATTTAGGCTTGCATTATGCGCAAGGGCATTACTTTGCGCATCCCCAAAGCATGCCCAGTGACCAGGTGACGGCGTTGCCGGTAAGAGATGAATCTCATCGCTCACATATACCTGACGACTTTCATATTGGCGAATACATCAGCCACGGCCTGACGATTGATGTCAGCTGCTCGCTGGCCGAGGCAAGACGTTTATTCAATGCCCATGCGGATATCGCAAACGCAGTGGTACTCGATGGGCAAAAACCTCTGGGCGTATTAAGACGTGGCAAGGTATTTTCCAAGAAACATACTGGACTTGGCGCTTGTTGTGACCCTTTACCGAAGGTGATTAACCATATGCTGCCATCTTCTGTGCTGGCGCGCATCTTTTACCTGGAGCGTGGCAATATCGACATCTGGATTACGGTGAATGAAGAAGGCGGCTACATGGGCGTCTTGCAACCGATGGAAATTATGGCCCAGCTCATCAGCCGCAAAGCCTCTAGCGGCAACCTGCATCCACTTAGCCACCTGACCACCGGACCTACGCTGAGACAAACGCTGGATAACAGCCTGCGTAATAACACCAACACACAACTGATCTATATTGATCTGGATCATTTTAAGGCATATAACGACCGCTACGGCTTTATTCGCGGCGACGCCATGATCCGGTTGTTATCTGAAATCATCCGCCAGGAATACCAGGATAAAGCCGGCGTCATGGTGGGGCATATTGGCGGCGATGATTTCGTGCTGATCTATGATCATAATGCGCCTACCCTTAACGACACCTTGCTACATGTTATTAGCCAATTTCAGGCTTTAGCTGTGCATCTATATGACGCAAGCGATCTGGAGCGGGGATTTTTTACCACCGAAGATGGTAAGGATCACCCAGTTGCCAGCGTGTCTATTGCTGTCGTCAATGGTAAACAAGGCGCTCTTGAAAATAGCGTGGTCGCGGCAGAACGGGCCGCCTATCTTAAAAAAATCGGGAAAGCAAATATCGGTAGCATTGTGGTTGTTGAAGATACGCCTCCGCAAACCATTTTACCGACAAAAGAGTTTTATTCCGGTTGGCAACAGAAAGCATTGTCGGCATTACAATCGTTGTTGAATACGCATCGCTCAACGGGTTCGCACGACCTGGACAGCTGCTTTGCCGAATTCCCATACTTTGAAGTAATATTTGAACTTGAGCCTGATGGTGTCCAACGCTATGCCAACTGGATCAACCCGAACATGTATGGAAAGATCAAGGCTGGCGGTGCAGGTATAGACCGGAGCCAACAGGCATATTATCAGCGCGTGGCAGAAACGAATGAGCCATATATCTCAAGTATTTACTTATCCACCGCGACTGAAGATTTCTGCCTGACCGTCTCTTTACCTATCCTTGATGACAAAGGCAAGCTGATCAGTATTCTGGTTGCCGATATTAACATTGCAGCAATGGCTATCCTCAGCAGTGCTCGCGGTTAATGTTTAAATAGCTAAGTTAGGACAGGTTACAGATAGGAGAGCAAGTCTCGCGGTTGCTGGATGTAGCCGTCAGCGCCCCATTCATAAGGCTTATCCGTGCCTGACAGGTAGCCAAACAAAGCCACCAACGTGGTCATACCGGCAGCTTTACCTGCTTGCACATCGCGCTCAGCATCGCCCACATACAAGATATGGGCGGGATCCACTTGTATTTGTTTACTGGCTAATAACAACGTTTGTGGTGACGGCTTCGGCAGTGGTGCATCATCGCCGCTTATGACCGCAGAGGCTCGGCTGCTCAAACCCATATGCTCAATCATTGGCAAGGTAAACCGCCTTGGTTTATTGGTCACAATCCCCCAATGCAAACCGCGTTCTTCAATATCTGCCAATGTTTCGGCCATACCATCAAATAACAAAGGCTGTCGAGTCATCACTTCAGTATATAAATCCAGGTACTCGTGTCGCATCGCATCAAAATCGCTATCAGTAGGCTCTAAACCAAAACCAATTGCCAGCAAACCACGCGAACCATGAGATGCATGGGGGCGGATAGTGTCATCCGCTAAAAAAGGTAACCCATGTCGCGCGCGTTGCAAATTCAATGCATAACCCAGATCTGGTGCGGTATCCACCAAGGTACCGTCTAGATCAAACAATACTGCCTGCATTAATAATCCTTTATTGCATGCAACATGTAATTCACACTGGTATCTGCGGTCAAGCTATATTGCTTGTTGAGCGGGTTATAAGTCACGCCGGTCTGATGCAGCAGTTCCAGCCCAGACTGGCGCAGCCAGCTTGCCAGTTCTGACGGCTTGATGAATTTACTATAGTCATGCGTGCCTTTGGGCAGCAGATTCAGTACATACTCAGCGCCGATGACTGCCATTAAATAGGCTTTGGCATTGCGGTTAAGCGTAGAAAAAAACAGATGACCACCCGGTTTGACCAAAGCAGCACAAGCGCGTACGACACTGGCAGGGTCAGGCACATGTTCCAGCATTTCCATGCAAGTGACTACGTCGAATGATGCTGGCTTTTCTTCAGCCAACGCCTCTACTGCGATGCAGCGGTATTCGACCTGTATTTCTGACTCTAACGCATGTAGTTGTGCGACCTCCAAAGATCTTTCAGCCATATCAATGCCTAACACCCGCGCACCGCGACGCGCCATGGATTCACTTAAAATACCGCCGCCGCAACCCACATCCAATACCTGTTTACCATCCAGCCTGGCACGGCTATCAATATAATCCAGGCGTAAGGGATTAAGTTGATGCAAAGGCTTAAACACGCCTTGCGCGTCCCACCACTGATGTGCCAGATCAGCAAATTTATTAACTTCAGCGGCCTCTACATTTGCCATGATGCATTCCTCTTCACTAATTTAAGACTGTGATGACTGTATTTTTAATTGCCATTGCAATGCAATAGACCTTAATTCTTCCGTTTCTATGCCTTCAAAAAAGGCTTGGCCTTGTTCAGTGCGCTGGTAGCGTAAATGGCCGTCTACCCAGGTATGAGTGACCTGCTCACGTCCGGCGACATATACCAAGTGTGATATAGGATCATAACAAGGCAAACTATTTAAATCATCCAGCCTGACTGCAATCAGGTCGGCCTGTTTGCCCGGCTCGATGCTACCTATCTTATCCTGTAAACCCAATGCCTGCGCACCGTTGATCGTCGCCATTTCTAAGGCTGTATAAGCAGGCACCGCTTCAGCATTGTCGTCAGCGACTTTAGCCAACAGAGCGGCAGTACGCATTTCCTGCCATAAATCCAAGCGATTATTACTTGCCGCTCCATCAGTTCCCAAGCCAACATTTAATCCTGCGCGCAAGGCAGCGGCTACAGGTGCAATTCCGCTGGCCAATTTCAAATTGGAGCAAGGACAATGCGCGATATGTGCGCCTTGTGTGGCAAGCATCTCTAATTCAGCTGGTTCCAGGTGAACGCCATGCGCACACACGGTACTTGGACCAAGAATACCTAGCGCTTTTAATCTTTCTATTGGCCTGACCCCGAACTGATCCAGGCTTTGCTGGATTTCGACGCGGGTTTCGTGCAGATGCGTATGGATGCCCAGGTTCAATTGCTCCGCCAGCGTACTTACTTGCTCAAAAGTTTGATTGCTTACTGTATAGGGCGCATGTGGTGCGAATGAAAAACTGATGAGAGCGTCAGATTTAAACTGATCCCGGACTTCAGTGCCTAAACGAATGTATTCATTCGCATTATTCGCGTAATTGGTGGGAAACTCCATAATTACCAAACCAATATGCGCCCGCGAGCCTAACCTCTTGACAGCTTCAATCGTAGCCTGAGGAAAGAAATACATGTCATTGAAAGTGGTTATACCACCACTCAGCATTTCAGCACCGGCTAAAAGACTACCATCATACACAAAGGACTTTGATACCCATTGCCTTTCAGCTGGCCAGATATAATCGTTTAACCATGGCATCAATGCATAATCATCGGCATAGCCTTTCAGCAAATTCATGCTGCTATGCGTGTGCAAATTAATGAGCCCAGGAAGCAGTGCATGTTGAGAACAATCAATAATTTCCCAATCACTGGCCCATTCCGGAATCTCATTTTTAGGAACCACCGCTTGGATAACACCCGCATCCACTATGACTACATGCTGTTCCAGTGAGGTCTGCTTTCCATCCATGGGGATTACCCAACGTGGTTTAATAATAAATTGAGAGTCACTCATGCTTGAATTATAACCGAGGCTAGTCTGCACTGTGCCCGCTCCAAACTACAGACGTAAAAAAAGCCACGCAAACGCGTGGCTTTTTAGTAAAACTAGCTGCTAATTACTGGCAACCAAGTTGTTTCGTACCTTCAGCACGAATTTCAACACGACGGTTAGGTTGCAAGCAAGAGATCAATTTCTTGGATACTTTTTTACCTTCGCACTGTACAACTGGCTCAGATTTACCTTTACCTTCAGAAGTGATGATACCACCATCAATACCTTGAGCAATCAGGTAATCAGAAACTTGCTTGGCACGACGCTCGGACAACTTCTGGTTGTAAGCATCAGTACCGATACGGTCAGTATGACCTGTTACGATAACAGCAGTGATTTCTGGGTTTGCCTTGATTTTAGCCGCAGTTTCCTCGAGCACTTTACGGCCTTCTTCGCGCAGGTTAGCTTTGTCGAAACCGAACAGTTTTTCAGCACTCACTGTGACCACTTCGGTTTGTGGCTTGCACATTGGAGCAGGTGCTGGTGCCGGTGCAGGTGCTGGCTCAGCAGCAGCAGCTACTGGAGTCGGTGCTGGTTCTGGTGTTGGCTCTTCAACAACCGGTGCTGGTGCGCCGAAACGGAAGATACCGCCCAAGTTTACTAATGTGTTGCCAATAGTATCTGTATCAGATCCAGTAGCTACGCCATTGCTAACTGCAACTCTTGCACGACTCCATTGATGACGTACATCAGCTTGAATACCGAATTTGTCGTTGAACAGATATTGCGCGCCCAAACCAACGTTAGCCATCCATGATGTTTTTTTACCATCAACATCAAAGCCAGGAACTGTGTAATCAACATCATTACGTGCTGCGCCAATACCTGCTAACAGGAACGGACGGAATTTTTCGCGGCTGAATACATATAATGCATCCAGGCCCAAGGCTGTTTGTTTATATTTACCACTTGCACCAGCAATACCGGTATCTTCGTCAGCACGGTTATAACCCAAACGACCCTGGATATCCCAGTGTTCGCTTACCTCTTTACCGATTGACAAGAAGCCACCACGGCCATTGTCAGCTTCAAGATCGTTGTCAGTGTTCATGTATGAAGCACCAGGTACCACATACCATGCACCACGGTACATGTCTTCAGCTTGCGCAACTTGCGATGCCAGTACAAATGCAGACGCAATTGCCAAGCTTAAAAAATTCTTTTTCATTCATCGACTCCTTTATTATTTGGCTTAAATCACCACATCTTTAGAAAGACTTACATGTCAGACTATACTCAAACCTACCTCCTGACGCAACCCTCAACAGCACTCGGATTCAAGTATTTATTGGCTTTGAGGCTATAAACAACAAATTTGAGACAATTTTGTTGTTAGCCCCTGCACTTTTTCCGCAATTAACGGCTGTCCTCTCTGCTCATTGATGCATAAACCACTTCTGAAGCCGAGGTAATCCGGCGATAATTCTGCCAGTTGATCGAACTGTTCCAAGCTCAAACCACCAGCCAGACCGACATACAAATTCAATGATTTTGCCGAATACACGAAAGAATTCAGCATATCCAGATTAACCAATGCCGTTAAAGGCATTGATTTTCTTATTGTGTCTACCATCACTCCCCAATATCCATCTTCAGCAAGTGATGACAAACTATCTTTCATGGAGCTTTGCTTAAGAAGCGTTGCCGGTGACAATACTGCGATCAACTTGACCTGTTGAGAGAGAAATTTGTTGATTGCTACCTTGTAGTTTGCATTCGCCCAGATAGCCTCAGGTAACTTAATGACATCAACGCCTATTGCCAATCTTGACTGAATCAATTCATCTAACAGAACAACGGATGCACAATCATCCCCGATCGTGGCACTGACTGTGATTTCAATGCCTGGATTGCAATTTCTATAGGTATTCACTGTCTCTACAATTGATTGAGACAATTTGAGATCAAGTGCAGCCAGCGCACCGTGCGAGGTGTCCTTGAGGTCAATCAACCTGACATCGGCTGACAAGACGATTTGTACTTCAGGTACCGAACTGACACTGACCAACACTTGCATTTCTCAGGCCTGCTGCAAGCCGCTTTCGCGGGCGATATGGTTATTAATCGTATCGACCAGCCACTGCCAGGCTTCAAGCTCACGTTCACCTGCCGTTTTATCAATGGCGATTTTCAGATACTCCATTTCCTGATTAATTTTTTCGATAGGCAACATATGCAGGCGACTGACAAGCACCGCCAATTCAATCACCGCTGCCTGCGCACGGTTAAACCCCATGAAAGGGCCATGCAACACGCTTTCCTCAACAGTCATGGTCAATCTGGGACGAACTGCATCCTCTTCTACTTGATCCAGTTTCAGGATGTGATGCGTAAGGCAGTTTTCTAGACGCACACAACCATGTGCCACCTCTTGCGTGGCAAAGGGCGTCCGTTTTGCGATTGCAGCCGCAAATATCCGCACATCATCTGTCAGGTTCAATACAGCGCGACCTGTTTCCAGGATATTTTGCAATGTAGCTGAAGGCTTGTATGGTGCAATCACTACTTTGCCATCACTCCATTGCACACCAAAGGGGGCAATATGCACTTCACCTTGCGCAGAGCATGTCGTGACTATCGTTTCATAAATCATGGGTTATTCCGGATCGAATGCTGATTTAGATTCAGTGCGTGTATTTTCCAAACGCTCTTTGATTGAGGCTTCGCGATGTGCAATTTTGGCCTGTTTGTTTTGCTGCATAGAAGCCACACCCCATTCCAGCATCTCATCCTGCACATAGCGTTTTTTTAATTGCCATGCGATTTGCGCACGGGCGAGTTCTACACCAAGATAAAAAGCATGCGATGCATCGTTCTGCACATTCAGCCCTGCGTAAAAACTGAAAGGGTCAATACCTTGCTGTATGCCATCGCGATTATAAACGTGCACACCTTCTTCACTCACCATAATCCTGAAACTGGGGTCTTTGATCTGGCTGGCCAGATCCATGATTTCGTCACCGGAATACGGGAATGGTTTGCGATCATGCAGCCCTAACAGGCCACTGGAATACCCTCGCGGTAAACGTTTATCCTGACTAGCACGGTACATGACACGCCTGGCGACATCTGCTTCTGCAATGGCTTCAGAAGCATGCGGGCTGACAGAAGTTGCCAGCACAGCATTAATATTCAACTCGCTGATGACACCAAATAAAAGTGCATTCACGCCGGTGGTATCAGCATCAGTCAGTTCGGTCAGGTTACCCACGCCCATCATGATCTCGATATCTGGGTAGCGTTTACGCAACTTATGATAGCGGACAATAGAGTCGGTCAGGCCAAAGTGAATCGGATCCAGGATCGGGTCAGCAATAAAACGTCGTTCGTGTTTAAGACAATGCTCAATCGCCCGCGTCAGGCTGGCTGTGTTTGCCGGCCTGGTTGGAATCAGAATGGGCGTAGCTGCCACTTCATCGGCTATCCACAGATTTTTTTCATGCAAGCTCAGTAAATAATCGGCGCCAGCTTTACCCGCCGCCAATAAATCTTCGTCACGCATGGAGTCAACACTGACCTGGAAGCCCTGTGCTTTCAGGGCATTGATGGCTGCCGGCATATGATTGAATGATTTGCCCGGCAAGCAACCGAGGTCAATCACATCTGCGCCCTGTTGCCTGAAGCGCTCAGCTTTCGCGACAATCTGCTCAATACTTAAATCAGGAGCATCAACGATTTCAGCAAAAATCGTCACGCTATGGCGGGTCAGGTCCGGCGCCTTGCCTTTTTGTCCGAAATATTGAGGTAAGTCTTTCAAGTCTTTGGGTCCACGTTCAACGGGTACACCCCATTGTGCCACTAATGGCTCTAGGTCTCCCTGGCATAAGCCAGGCAAAATCACTTTATCTATATTTTCAACTTTGGGCACCCGGCGCGCAATTAATGCGGGGGTCATGAGCGCAGCGACCGACACACCTATGTGTTTCACTTCATATTCAAATGGGGATTGCTTTTTATCCGCAAGGATAGATTCTATTACCTGGTGCAGGCTGTGTTCTGCCAGTTTTCCGGTGAGGAACAGCAGTTTTGCCATAGCGTTAATCTGCCAGGTGATCAGCTACCTGTACACCTGCGTGCAAATGTAAATCATGGTGCGTCACCAGGCGTTGCATAATGGTGGATTGCAAATCAGCCATGTCTTCTACCACCGCGGTGTCAGCGAATGTCTTCAGTTTAGCCACATTTTCCAGGTCTATCTGACGTGGATATACGTTAACGACATTGTCACGCGGCGCTTCAGATTCAAGCTCAGGCGCAGTATCGCAGGCGAACACGACACTAGGCACACGGGTTTTGCCTGCCTGTGCGAATAAGTTTGTGACCAGGCTATCTGAAAAGCCATAAGCCATTTTTGCGATGGTGTTGGAGGTTGCCGGAGAAATCACCAGCGTGTGATAAACACCTTCGTAAAAGCGCTCAACCGGAATACTGCTGGCGGTTTTATCCTGATAGACCTTGTGGCCGGTCGCATCCAGTTGCGCCTGGAAACCGTATTGCTTGATAATTTCAGCGGCAGCGCGGCTCAGGTAGATATCGACATCCTGCAAGGTCTGCAAAATCTCCAGAGACTCCCGCAGATAATGGCCGGAACCGGTAATTGCCCAAGCCAATCGTTGTGCGCGCATGACTGAAATCCCTTAATCAGGCAAAAGGATGTTGCAAAACAATGGTTTCATCGCGCTCAGGACCGGTTGACACAATAGCGATAGGCACGCCGCACAATACTTCAAGGCGCTTCAGGTAATGCTGGGCATTTTTCGGCAAGCCTTCCCAGGTTTTAACGCCGAAAGTGGTTTCAGTCCAGCCGGGTACCGTTTCGTAAATCGGCACACAACCAGCCACATCATCTGCACCTACCGGCAACATATCAACCACTTTGCCATCGAGTGTATACCCGGTACAAATATCCAGCGATTCAATCCCATCCAGCACGTCTAGCTTGGTGATACATAAGCCTGTCAAGCCATTGATACGTGCAGAACGGCGTAACGCTGCAGCATCAAACCAGCCGCAACGGCGTTTACGACGTGTCACCGTGCCAATTTCTTGCCCTACGGTAGACATTTGATAGCCAGGCACGCCTTCAGTTTCGATATCCAGTTCACTAGGGAAAGGCCCGCCGCCAACGCGGGTGGTGTAAGCCTTGGTGATGCCCAATACATAATGCAACATATTGGCGCCAACGCCGGTACCTGCTGAAGCCTGACCAGCGATACAGTTGCTGGAGGTGACATACGGATAAGTACCATGATCGATATCCAGCAACGTGCCTTGCGCACCTTCAAATAAAAGATGCTCGCCGCGCGCATTCGCTTCATACAGCGCAGCAGAAACATCGGCTACCATCGGTTTTAACACTGATGCATGCTGCATGCTGGCATCGTATTGCTGCTGGAAATCCACGGCCGTTGCGCCCAGATACTGGGTTAACACAAAGTTATGGTAATCCATCACTTCGCGGAGTTTCTCGGCAAAACGTTCTGGATGGAACAAGTCATAGACACGCAGAGCACGGCGTGCGACTTTATCTTCATAAGCGGGGCCTATGCCTTTGCCTGTGGTACCGATTTTCTTCTCGGCGCTGCGCTTGGCTTCGCGCGCAAGATCAACCGCAACGTGGTGGGATAAGATCAATGGGCAACCAGGACTGACTTTCAAGCGGTTTTTAACATCTAAGCCGCCCTCCTCCAACGTAGCAATCTCATGTAATAAATGTGTGGTATCAAGCACAACGCCATTACCGATATAACAATTAACGCCATCACGCACAATACCGGAGGGCACCAGGTTCAGTTTGTAGACTTTTTGCGCTGCACCCTGGCCAACGACCAATGTATGACCCGCATTATGCCCACCCTGGAAACGCACCACACCCTGGGCGTGATCGGTCAGCCAGTCAACAATTTTACCTTTACCTTCGTCGCCCCACTGGGTACCAATAACAACGACGTTTTTTGCTTGCCTTGATTGTGTCATGTTCAATAATTATCTTGTCAAAAACGAAAATGGGTTGCCAATTTGAAAACAGTTTTAAATTGCAACGACCTGCCAGCGACCATCTACTTTTTCCAAAGTACGGTCACATGCCAATTCAGAATAATCCAGCAACGCATCCGGCAAAGCCTCGACGACGACCTGGCCTTGCGCACGCAGGGTTTCAACCACTGTCGCCAACTCGCCATCACTGGATACAGGGGCTAGAATGCCTTTATTTAAGCGAGCAGGACCGAGTGCCTGCAAAGCTCCACGCAAGTCCAGGCTAAACCCGGTTGCCGGACGCGCGCGACCAAAAGCAGCGCCGACTTCATCGTAACGGCCACCCAAAGCAATCGGTCCGGCATACTCTTTTGCGTAAGCTGCAAATACCATCCCACTATGATAGTGATAGCCGCGCAATTCGCTAAGGTCTATGGTCACTGTCACTTCATCATTGCTTAATGCAGCCGCTACTGCAGCCATCTCGTGCAAGGCCTGTTCAATTTCAGGGGAATCAGGCAAGACATCCCTCGCCTGCTCAAGCACTTCTAGACCACCACTTAATTGAGTCAATGCCACAAAAGCTTTGCGTGATTTTTCAGATAGATTTGTGATTAACTCTTTTACGCGGGAGACATCTTTGGATTGTAATGCTATTTGCAATTCACGCTCTTGCTGAGTCCCCAGCTGCGCCATATGAGACAAGCTGGCAAAAATTGCGACATGACTGAGATCAACGAAAAGGGTACGCATGCCTAACAACTGCAATGCTTTTACCATCAGACGCTGCACTTCGATGTCGCTTTCAATACCGGCATGGCCGTAGATTTCCGCACCCAGTTGCAACGGTTCACGCGTGCGTGCCAGACCATCTGGTTTGGTACGCAAAACTGTCCCTGCATAACACAGGCGGCAAACGCCTTGATGGTTCAACATATGCGCATCAATGCGGGCTGCTTGCGGTGTGGTATCAGCACGCAAGCCCATCAAACGGCCGGTTAGCTGGTCCACTACCTTAAAAGTAGCGATATCCAGATCATGCCCTGTGCCGGTTAATAACGACTCCACATACTCCATCATGGGCGGCATCACGTACTGATAACCGTGGACACGGAATAAATCCAAGACTTGACGGCGGTAGGATTCAAGACGCGCAGCTTCGGCTGGTAACACGTCTTCAATATATTCTGGAAGTAACCAATTATGCATCCCATTATTATACCTGCAAACCCCTGCCTAAGACATGGCTTTAGTAATGGAAATGGCTTGTAATCACGAGAGGCGAATATAAAAAAGGCACGCTGATTAAGCGTGCCTTTAGATATTTCATACATATTTCAACTGTACGATCAGCGATTCAGCCATAAAATCAACAGGCCAACTAGTGCTGAAAGAAATCCAATAAAACGAATCTGCCCGTCTCTCAGTTGCAGCAGCTTTTCAAAGCTTTGACGCCATGCCTGAGTAAACAATAATGGCATCAAACCTTCAATCAACAACACACCACCAATAAGCCACCACCATTTCATACAATGATCTTGTGGATAGTAGACTAAATTACTTTTTACCGGAATTGCGCATGTATTTAAAGAAGTCCGAACTCTGGTCAATCACCATTACGTCAGATTTACTTTTGAAGCTGTTTTTATAAGCTTCCTGGCTACGGTAGAAGGCATAGAATTCCGGGTTTTTACCAAACGCCTGCGCATACACTTCTGAGGCCTTGGCATCGCCTTCACCTTTGACCTTTTGTGCTTCACGGTAGGCTTCCGCAATAATCACTTCACGCTGCCTGTCTGCATCGGCACGAATCTTCTCGGCAGCAGCTGCACCCTCTGAACGCAATTCATTCGCTACCGACTTACGTTCCGCTTCCATACGTTGGTAGACCGACTCACTGACTTCTTTAGTCAGGTCAACCCGACGCAGGCGCACATCAAGAATCTGGATACCCATCTGGCGGCTTTCCTTGTCGGCACGCTCACGCAAAATCCTCATGATAGTGGCACGTTCGCCGGAAACCACATCGTGGATATTGCGTTTACCGATCTCTGCACGCAAACCATCATTGACCATTTGCGAAATACGACGCTCAGCCTGCACTTCTTCACCACGCACAGACACATAGTATTTAGCCGGGTCGATAATGCGCCATTTGATGAAAGAATCCACCAGCACGTTTTTCTTCTCGCTGGTAATAAAGCGATCTGGCTCTTCCCAGTTTAAGGTCAGGATACGCTTGTCGTAATAACGGATATTTTCCACCATCGGCATCTTGAAGTAGAGGCCAGGCTCTTTTTTAACTGATACGATTTCACCTAAGCGGAAGACCAAGGCGAACTCTCGCTGATCTACGGTATACGCTGATGAGGTAATCACTACCAGCAATACAAATACCCCGATTAACACACTTCCAATATTTCTCATGTTCTTTTATCCTTCAGGGCAACTAGCGATATTCACGGTCACGGCTACGCATGGCATCGCGGGTGCGATCCAGTGCGCCGTTATCGGATGGAGAAGATTCCTGATTCGACTTTTCAACTGGTGGCGCAGCGCTGGTATTGCCTCCTGCACCACTGTTACTCATCAGTTTGTCCAGCGGTAAATAAAGCAGGCTATTGCCACCCTTTTGATCCACCAGCACTTTGCTGGTGTTAGACAAAATATGCTCCTGAGCATCTATATACAACCGTTGACGTGTGACTTCTGGCGCCTTGTTATATTGCGTCAGAATCTGTTCGAAGCGGTCAGCATTACCTTTGGCCTCGTTTTCTACACGTAATTTATAGCCAGAAGCTTCTTCTGACAAACGTGCAGCGGTCCCTCGTGCTTTAGGAATCACGTCATTGGCATAGGCCTGGCCTTCATTCTTCTGCCGCTCAAGGTCCTGCTTGGCTTTTACTGCATCATCAAATGCGGCCTGTACCTGCTCGGGCGGCTGTGCATTTTGCATGGTGACGTTGACGACGTGCACACCGGATTTGTATCTATCCAGCATTTCCTGCATCAGCTTTTTCGCTTTCGCGGCGACTTCATCACGGCCTTCGTACAATACAAAATCCATTTTGCTTTTACCGGCAATCTCACGAATGGCAGTCTCGGCAATGCCGCGTACACTTTCTTCGGTAGAGCGGTTGCTGAATTGATAATCCTCAACTGACTTCAGGTTGTATTGCACAGCCACTTGCAGATCGATAATATTTTCATCATCGGTCAGCATTAAAGACTCGCGTGGCTCTTTACTCCGGCCAGACTCACCTTCGAACGAGCGATAGCCCAACTCAATAGTCCGCACTTGCTCAAGGTTTACATTTTCGACTGTTTCAATCGGGAAAGGCAGATGCCAGCGCGGCCCAGGTGTAGTCGTTTCGACATGCTTGCCAAATCGCAGCACAACACCGCGGGAGCCCTGGTCCACAATGTAAAAGCCCGAGCCAAGCCAGATCAAAGCGACCAGGCCTAAAATCGGCGCTATTGGCAAAGGTTGTGGCGCAGGTGCGTTACCCTTAGGGCTACCCTGACCGCCTTTGCCACCGAACATACGATTCAGCTTTTGATTCAAATCCTTGAATACCTCATCCAGATCGGGCGGGCCTTCATTATTCTTATTCCAAAAGCCTGGAAACTTTCTCATTCATCTACTCCGTGTTTTATTTTTTCCGGTTAAACGTAGGCACGTTCTTCCGTACTCAGTTTCTTCAGATGCTGCTGGTGTTCCAGCAATGCCTGACGTAAATCTTCGATACCCGTACCGTCCATGGCAGAGACGCGCACTGTTTTGATATTACCATATTCATCGCGGTCAATTCCCGGCGGCATACCCATGCGATCAATCTGGTTCAGCACAAGAATCTGTGGCACATCAGCGGCACCAATTTCGTTCAGTACGATATTGACTTGTTCAATCTGGTTGTCGCGGTTGGGGCTCGCAACATCCACAATATGCAGTAGCAAGTCAGCTTGCGACGCTTCTTCCAGTGTGGCGCCAAAAGCTTCAATCAAGGTCGTTGGCAGATGTTTGATAAAGCCCACAGTGTCTGAAATAACCACAGGATAACCTTCAGGCAAATGCATTTTGCGAGAAGTGGTATCCAGCGTGGCAAACAATTGGTCAGCGGCATAGACACCTGAATGTGTAAGGCGGTTAAATAAAGTGGATTTACCAGCGTTGGTGTAACCGACCAGCGAGACTGTCAGCAAAGTAGACCGTTTGCGGGCTCGACGTTGCATACCGCGTTGTTGCTTCAGCTTAGCCAGCTTTTCACGCAATTGCTTCACGCGTACGCGCAACATTCGCCTATCGAGTTCCAACTGTGTTTCACCAGGACCGCCACGCACGCCAATCCCGCCCTTTTGACGTTCCAGGTGGGTCCAGCCACGTACCAGCCGCGTAGACAAATGTTCCAACTGCGCCAGTTCGACCTGCAATTTACCTTCATGCGATTGCGCACGCTGGGCAAAAATATCCAGAATCAGGCCTGTGCGATCCACTACTCGGGCTTCCAGAAATTTTTCCAGATTACGTTGTTGAGAAGGACTGAGGTCGTGATTAAACGCGGCCACTTTACTTTCGTATGCGGCCATCAATGCTTTGAGTTCATCCGCCTTGCCTGAGCCGATAAAGTATTTGGGGTCAGGTGACTGGCGTTTGCCTTCAAGCGTAGCAGATATATTTAATCCGGCAGTACCGGCAAGGTGGCGGAGCTCTTGTAAACTTTCTTCGTAATCAGCATCACCAAAGTTGACACTGACCAGAACGACAGCATCTCCGCCGCTAGGTCTATCAAACATGCATTAAGATTCTTGTGCGGGTTCGTGTGGCCCTAAATTAACAGGACGCGCTGGAACGATGGTAGAAATAGCGTGTTTATATACCATCTGGGTTACTGTGTTTTTCAGCAAAATAACATACTGGTCAAACGAATCTACCTGGCCTTGTAATTTGATACCGTTTACGAGATAAATAGACACTTGTACATGCTCTTTCCTCAAGGCGTTCAGAAAAGGGTCTTGCAGCATTTGGCCTTTATTATTCATCGAATTGCTCCTTCTTTGTTTTAATCATATATTGGAGTTTTTATTATGTAGAACACCAATTCCTAACAGTGACTATAATTGTACCAATTTGTTCCAATTTCAATGCTTCTACTTTATTTTTTTGGAAATAAAGCGCGAATGCGCTGTAAACATGGTTCTTTGCCTAATATCGACATCACCTGATCAATACTTGGAGACTGTGCGATCCCGATTAAAGCCACCCGCAATGGCATGGCCAATTTAGGGAATTTAATCTGCTGCTCAGTGACGACCTGATTCAGGCCATCGTGTAATTTATCGGCAGTCCAGTCAGAATCTTTAATTTTTTCCAGAAAACTCTCGATATAAGCCGCTGTTTCCGGCTGAATATGCTTGGTCGCATCTGCTTCATTGATTTCGGGCATACGGTAGAAAAAAGCTATCTCGTTAGCCAGCTGATTCAAATTATTGGCCCGCTCACGGTATAGGGTAAGCACTGCCAGTAAATCCGGTGTATCAGTATCGACAATACCCAGTTTAGCCAGTCTTGGCTTTACTTCATTAGCTATCTGCTCCAGCGGTAGAGTCTTGATGTAGTGAGCGTTTAACCAATTCAGTTTCTCAGTATTGAACTGGGCGGCTGAAGGCGTGATATGGTCTAGGTCAAACCATTGGCAGAACTGCTCCATGCTGAACACTTCATCATCACCGTGCGACCAGCCCAGGCGCGCCAGGTAATTCAACACGGCTTCACGCAGATAGCCATCTTCATGATATTGCATCACACTCACAGCACCATGGCGTTTGGATAACTTCTGGCCATCATCCCCGAGAATCATGGACAAGTGCGCATATTGAGGCACTTGCGCCCCCAGCGCTTGCAACATATTGATCTGGCGTGGTGTGTTATTGACATGGTCATCGCCGCGAATCACTTGCGTCACACCCATTTCCCAGTCGTCCACCACCACACAGAAATTATAGGTAGGCGTGCCATCCGCGCGAGCAATAATCAGGTCATCCAGTTCGGCATTGGCAATCTCAATACGGCCTTTAACCATATCCTCCCACGCCACGACACCGTCTTGCGGATTTTTAAAACGTACCACTGGCGGGACTTCCTTCGGGGGCTCCGGCAACACCTTGCCTGGCTCAGGACGCCAGCGACCATCGTAGCGCGGCTTCAGGCCTTGCTGCATCTGGCTTTCACGCAATGCATCCAGTTCCTCTTTACTGCTATAACAATGATAGGCTTGCCCCGCATCCAACATTTTCTGGATCATGGCCTTGTAAGTATCCATGCGTTGCATCTGGTAGTAAGGGCCTTCATCATGATCCAGCTCCAGCCAGGCCATACCATCCAGGATCGCTTGCACTGCTTCTGGTGTTGAACGTGCAACATCCGTATCTTCAATCCGCAGGATAAACTGGCCACCGTGACGTTTGGCATACGCCCAGGAAAATAATGCGGTACGTGCGCCGCCAATGTGCAGGTAGCCAGTGGGGCTAGGCGCGAAACGGGTTTTAACAGCTTGTTGCATGATGACTCTCTGAATACTTAAGCGGACTATTTTAACATGTTGACGATACTCTTGCCGCGCGTTGCTTTTTGCATGAGGACGATTGAAGCGCTGTTATAAACACGTTATCATGCGTCCATGATGCAGTCTATTCCTTCAAGCAGCGAGATTCATGTCGGCGAGCTTTACGGCAAGCCGGCGATGCCTGGGCAAACCAGTGTGATTTATCACGTGATTGCCGTGCACAAACTAGGCATCACTTTGCAAAACATGGATAATCCATTGAGCCAGTTTGAAACCACAGAACAGAAACTGCTGCAGTCAGGTTATGTCAGGCTTAGCCAAACCCCTTATGTGAACCTGGCACAAACGACAAAACGTAAAAATATCCAATCCAAACTCAAACGGTGCCCTTTTACACTGGATATTTTTGCTGATCGGGCCGATTACGAACGACCTCAATTCAGCCAACCTGCGTAATTAAGAATAAAGTTTAATAAATTCCATAGAATCACGCGATTTAAGTCACAGCGCTAACCCATAAAAAAATGCCGCAAATGGCGGCATGTTTTATTTCTATCTGATTCATTAAAACTCAGGCGGCGCCCCTATCAGGTCATGTCCTTGTGCATCCACAATCTGCACATCAACAAAATCACCCGGGCTGATACCATCAGCATCCTGTAGATAAACAATACCGTCAATTTCCGGCGCGTCCGCTTTAGTGCGCGCAATCGCAATTACATTGCCATCGTCATCTTCAGTCAGTTCATCCACCAGCACAGTTTGCAGGCTACCAACTTTGGCAGCCACCTTGGCGGCACTGATACGTTCCTGCACTTCCATGAAACGGCTCAGGCGTTCTTTCTTGATCTCTTCCGGCACCTGAAAATCCAGAGCGTTAGCCGTTGCACCATCCACTGCAGAATAGGCAAAACAGCCGACACGGTCCAGCTGCGCTTCTTCCATAAAGTCGAGCAGCATTTTAAAGTCATCTTCTGTTTCACCAGGGAAGCCTACAATAAATGTACTGCGGATGGCGATTTCCGGGCAGGTTTCGCGCCAGGCCTTGATACGCGCCAGATTGTTTTCACTACTGGCAGGGCGTTTCATTGCTTTAAGGATACGCGGGCTGGCATGCTGCAGCGGCACATCTAGGTAAGGCAAAATCGCCCCTTCTGCCATCAATGGAATTACTTCATCCACATGCGGATAGGGATAAACATAATGCAAGCGTATCCATACCCCCAGTTCACCCAATGCCTTGCTTAACGTGGTCATGTGGGTTTTCACGGGCCTGCCGTTCCAGAAACCGCTACGGAATTTCATATCGACGCCATAAGCTGAAGTATCTTGAGAAATCACCAGTATTTCAGACACCCCGGCATTGACCAGGTTTTCTGCCTCATTCATGACATCGCCAATCGGGCGGCTGACCAGGTCACCACGCATGCTTGGAATAATGCAGAAACTGCAACGGTGGTTACAACCTTCGGAGATTTTCAGGTAAGCATAATGCTTGGGCGTCAGGCGCACGCCTTGTGGTGGAACCAGGTCGGTATACGGATCATGCGGTTTGGGCAAATGGGTATGCACATGGCCCATCACCTCTTCCAGCGCATGCGGGCCGGTGACTGCCAGCACGCTTGGGTGTGCGCCAGTGACCACGTCTTTTTTAGCACCCAGGCATCCGGTCACAATCACCTTGCCGTTTTTATTCAGCGCTTCGCCGATCGCGTCCAGTGATTCCTGCACCGCTGAATCAATAAATCCACAGGTATTCACCACTACCAGATCGGATTTTTCGTAACTGTTACTGATCTCATAACCCTCAGCACGCAGCTGAGTAAGAATACGCTCGGAGTCTGAACCGGCTTTAGGGCAACCCAGTGAAACAAAACCCACTTTAGGCATAGTCTGCATAAATTAAACCTTTTAACCTTCCACCAGGAGCTTGGTAACAGCAACCGAAGCTACGCCTAATGTAATCAATAATAACTGCAACAACGTATCGTGTAACGCTGTGCGTTTGTGTAATCCGGGAATCAAATCTGCCACCGCCACGTACAACATGCTGGAAGCCGCCAGACTTAAAATGTAAGGCACCCAGTGCTGCACCATGGAAAGACCGGCATAAGCGATCAAGCCACCCACCAATGTGGCAAGGCTGGAGCCAATATTAAACAGGAATGCTTTACGTTTGCTATAACCGGAATGAAGCAGAATCAGGAAATCACCCACCTCTTGCGGAATCTCATGCGCAATAATTGCCAGCGCAGTGACCAACCCCACTTGCATATCAACCATAAATGCCGCACAAATCAGTACACCGTCAACAAAGTTGTGAAAAGTGTCGCCTATCATAATCATCATGCCGCTACGTCCGTGATCATGATGATGGTGATGCGTCATTACCTGTGGGGCTTCGAGCGACACTGGCCGGAATTTAATCGCCCCTTGCGGCGCTTTTACTTTTTGTTCAGAAGCCTGACCAGGATGCAGTTCCGGACAATGTGCCTCATCATGGATGGCATGCATTTCACAATGCTCACCGTGACAGTGACGCCAAAGCACCAATTTTTCCAACGCAAAAAACAGCAAAATCCCGAACAGCATGGTCGCGGTCATCGCCTCTATATTCGGGCTGGTTTCAATCGCATGCGGCAGTATTTCCAGGAATACGGCTGCCAACAAAGCGCCAATCGCATAGCTCACAAGCAGGGGTACCCAATGTTTCCTGGCATTGAGCGCAAACACAGCAGCCACCGACACACTTAAAATACCACCAGCCAGACAGGCGAGCACCATGCCAGTCAGCGGTGAAATCGTCGCTAATGTTGCCGTCAAGGAGGTCGAGAAATTAGTCATGCATACTTTGTAGAAATGAGGCGCGCATTATACGTGAGTTCTGGCAAAAATGAGCATAAACAATCAGTTATCAACTTTACAGGCCTGAAAAAAATCTAAAATAAATTAAAGCATCAGCCAATCAGGCTTAAATAAATTGCGCAATGACCTATCCGATGAAGAGACTATCATCAACACCAGGGTTAAACTCAGGCAACTCATTACATCTTTTGAATACTCAAGCCTGATAGCAATGAAAGAAATAGGATCGCCCAACAAGTTTGGCTGGAGGACGGCGAGTACGATGCTATCTCATCAAGCGCTTCCCTTTAAACCAGCGATAAGCTTAGGTAAGTCATTCACCACAGTGCAGCTTTGCCAGTGCGGTTTTTTAAGTGAAGCATCTTCAGCATACCCCCAGGTCACCAGCACAAAATCCATCTGGTGCGCATCAGCGGCCAGGCCATCTTCGAGCCGGTCACCGATATACAGACATTCATCAATCGGCAGTGCAAGGTCCTGCACTATCCGGCCAACCATCTCCGCTTTGCGACTTAATGCAGGCTGAAAGTAATCCAGTGCAAAAACACCCTGAAAAAATGGAGCCCATTGCAAGTGACTAATAATTTTCTTCGTTGGGAAAAAGCGTTTATTAGTCGCAATATAGAGCTGATAACCTTCATTATGTAGTTGCTGCAACATATCAGTCACACCGTCAAACACCACGGATTTCAGGTAGCCGGTGCTATCATAATGCTGTTTAAACACAGCAGCCAATGATTGCAGCAGCGCTTCATCATCACACCCGGAGAGTATCCTCAGGCTTTCGATCAGTGGTGGGCCGATCACGTCGCTGGTTAATGGCACCTTTAAAGGCGTAGCTGTCGTTTTAAAGGCATGGTCATAGCCTTCCAGGATACTGGGTGCGGAATCGATCAAGGTGCCGTCCAGATCAAAAATCAGATGTTTTTTCATGAAGTATGTTTCTCTCGAACTGCTGGACTGTGGGTCAATAACCTTGACCAACACAGTTTTCATATAAGTCAATTGTGTGATTGATGGATGATTAGCGCCCGACTATTCCAGCCAGATCATGGTCGCCATGCGGCCTGTATCCCCATCTCGCCTGAAGCTAAAGAATGTATCCGGCTCGTTGAAGGTGCAGCGCCCGCCACCATAAATCTGGTGAATGCCCAACGTGTTAAGCCGCTGCCTGGCAATGGTATACAAATCACCTAGCCATTTATCCCCTTGCGGACGAAAAGCAGTTTCCGCTTGCGCATCCTGCGCTATGAATTGCGCACGTACTTCACCACCGACTTCAAAAGCATCGGGACCAATCGCTGGTCCCAGCCAGGCCATCAGCTGTGCGGCTTCGACCGGCATGGCGTTGACAGTGGCTTCAATCACACCGTCACACAAGCTGCGCCAACCGGCATGAATGGCGGCTACAACAGAACCCGCTTCATCACAAAGCAACACTGGCAGACAGTCTGCCGTCATGGTCACGCAAACGACTTCTTTGCGCGTTGAAAAACTGGCATCAGCAGTTTCGATGCAACTTGAAGTGCTGGCATCGATGACACGTATGCCATGCACCTGTTGCAGCCAGACCGGTTCCGTCGGCAAAAACGGGCTTAATGACTGGCGGTTGTGCGCCACGTGTAAAGGATTATCTTTCACATGATCACCCAAGTTCAGGCTGGCGTAGTTGCCGGTGCTGAAGCCACCTGCCCGCGTCGTTTGCAACGCTTTAACGTTCGCCGGCGCAGGCCAATCTGGACTGATGAATTCGGGTTTATGCATCATCCTCGTCCGCTACCAACTCTTCGTCATCCCACTCTTCGCTATCTTCCAGGTCATCCTCCTCAAGGTCGTCATCACCCCAATCTTCATCATCGTCACCGATATACAATCCGTTTTCGTCTACATTGAGGTCAACCGGCGACAAGGGTTCATCCGGCACTTCAGTGGCACGCATGGCTTCGAGCAAAGCGCGCATATCATCCGCCAACTCAATTTGCCACTCCATATGCTCATTGGTGACCGGGTGAGTCAAACCCAGCTTGATCGCATGCAAAGCCTGGCGTTTGAAATCACCAATCACCGCACGCAACTCTGCAGACATCATTTTGTGCGGGATGATATTGCCGATGCCATACAGGGGATCGCCCACCATAGGCGCTTTTAAATGCTGCAAATGTACCCGAATCTGATGCGTGCGGCCGGTTTCAAGGTTGCAGCGTAGATAGGTATTCGTGCCGAAACGCTCTAATACCTGGTAATGCGTCACTGCTGATTTACCTCGGCGTATCACCGCCATTTTGACGCGTTGGTGTGGATGACGCCCTATCGGCTGATCCACTTTGCCGTTGCGCCAAAGCTGGCCCCAGACAATGGCCCGGTACTCACGCTTCACGGAATGCGCTTGTAACTGGCGCACTAGGCTGGTTTGTGCCTCTAGTGTTTTCGCCACCACCAGTAAGCCACTGGTATCCTTATCCAGCCGGTGCACAATGCCAGCGCGTGGCACTTCCTTGAGTTGCGGCCGGTGGAACAGCAAAGCATTTAACAAAGTCCCACTCCAGTTTCCCGCTGCTGGATGCACCACCAGCCCGGCAGGCTTGTTGAGAACCATGAGCGCATCATCTTCATAGACGATATCCAGCGGAATATCTTCGGGTTCAAATGCGTTGTCTTGCGCATTCACTGGTGGCGTAACGATAATGTTCTCGCCACCCCACACTTTGGTTTTAGCAATGGGTGCTTTGCCATCCAGCAATACCAGGCCTTCTTTGATCCAACCCTGTAATCGACTACGAGAATGGTCTGGCAGCATCTGCTGCAAAACCAGGTCCAGCCGTTGCCCACCGAGATTGGTAGGTACGACCAGATGTAAGGAAGCGCTTTCTTTCATATTTTCAAACGGCATCAGTTATAATGACCTGAGTTTCCTTATATATAACGATATTGAACAACATGCTTCGCATTTTACCGCTTAACGCCCTGCTCACGCGCGCTTTTATTTTCATCGCCGCGCTTACCTTGAGTGCTTGTGCTATCTTTGGCGATCCCAATCCGCTTGACGAAACCAAAGGCTGGCCTGAGCAACGCCTGTACGCCGCTGGTCAAGAAAAGATGATGGATAAGAATTACGATAAGGCGATTGAATACTTTCAAAAGCTGGAAGCGCGTTATCCGCACGGGGCTTATGCCACCCAGGCCCAACTTGAAGTTGCTTACGCCTATTACAAAAAAACCGAGCCGGTTTTGTGCTTATCTGCGGTTGACCGCTTTATCAAGCTGCATCCAAACCATCCCAACCTTGATTACGCCTACTACCTGAAAGGCCTGGCTACCTTTAACGAACGTGGTGTGATTGAGAAATATACCAAGCAGGAAATCAACGACCGCGACCCGAAAACACTACGTGTGTCATTCAACTCATTCAAAGAGCTGGTCGAACGTTTCCCCAATAGCCGCTATTTAAAAGATGCCACGCAGCGCATGATTTTCCTGGTGAATACGCTGGCCATGCATGAGATGCACGTCGCACGTTATTACATGCAGCGTAAGGCTTATGTCGCTGCGCTGAATCGCACAAAATATGTATTGGAAACCTACCCGAACTCAAGCGCGGTTGAAGAAGCGTTAGTTACCATGATCAGCGCTTACGATGCCATGAATATGGATGACCTGAAAGAGGATACGCTGCGCGTACTTAAAACTAACTATCCCGAAAACCCAATGATCACAGGCAAAATCAATGAAGACGAAAAGGTCTGGTGGAAATTCTGGGAAAGCTTGTATCAGTAATTGTTGAGAGATTGAAAAGCGCCACTGTTATGGCGCTTTTTTAATTCCAGCCTGCCGCTTTATTTGTATGGCATCAACGGCAAAAGCCTCCTGCTCAAAAGGGTTGTCATAATAGATATGCCGTCCTCGCATACGCTGCCAAAGCCCCGCCAACAGGTAAGCCGGAATAAAAAAAATCCCCCAACGCTCGGCCTGCCTGACATGCACATGTTCATGCGAACGCAGTTGCTCTAATCTGCTGGCTGAAAACCCAAGGATCACATGCCCCAATGTCATCGCGGCGAATCCCCGCGCCATCATCCAGTATGCAAACTTCCCGCCATGGATCTCTAGCACACCATGTGCCAAGCGTGCTTTTGCGCCAAGTGACAACCATATAATGGCGGCAATGATGCCTATCAGGGTCGTTGGCAAAGTCCATAACAGAATAAGTAGGCGCAAAATTGTATTACCTTGAATATACCAGCCAGCCTGTGCGGCTAAAAATGATGCATTTTTTTAAATATGCCTGGGTGAACACATAATAATCGCCATTCCCAATATCGCTACACCAGCGCCGACTAAATCCCAACCGGTCGGACGTATGCCTTCTACCAGCCACAGCCAAATAATCGCTACACCAATATAAACGCCGCCATAAGCCGCGTAGATTCGCCCAGCTGCCGTCGGGTGCAATGTCAGCAGCCACGCAAACACTGCCAGGCTGATGGCAGCGGGAATGAGCAACCAGACGCTTTTACCCTCTTTCAACCAGAGATAAGGCAGGTAACAACCTATGATTTCAGCCACCGCGGTCAGAGCGAACAACAATAATGTTTTAATCAATTGTCAGGCCTTTTTTGGCTGTTGTAGAGTAGCGTGAATTATCGCAACTTTTGCATAAAATTTATCTTTAACACTCACGAAGCACGCATTGTGCCTGATAGCTAATATGGATGTGCTGGCCTGTGTTCCATTCCAGAAAGGCTTATTAATCCTGTTGCAGAAACTTACGGCATTTCTGGAAATCCTTTGCTCCAGGTATAGGGAGCGGAAAGCTTTCGATACCGCACCAGGAATTCATGCTGATAGCTAAAGCCTACATTGAAGCCTATCATCCATACAGCACTCACTCCTGATCTGAAATCAGCAACTGGTTATGATCCGTTTTCAGGTAAAACGTGCCGTTAGCATCGATCTGGATAGCGCGTATGCGGTAATCGCTTAATACGGGCTCGGCATACACCAGAGTTGTGCCTTCGCGGCGAACCCGGTACAAAGTAGTATTCCCCATGCCGGCTACAAAAAAATCGTTATCCCAAAAGTCATTGCGCCCTGTTGTGGGGTATTTGGCGAGCGGGCCTATGCCAATCGAAGGCACAAACGTCATGAGCGGTTTTTCATGTCCTTCATGGCTATTGAATTTATTGCCATAATAGCCACTCATGCCATCGCGCTCATAAATAGTGCCGTAGCTCACAATCGGCCAGCCGTAATTTTTACCTCGTTTGATCAGGTTAATTTCATCGCCACCGCGCGGGCCATGATCTGTTAACCAGAGTTCATTACTTTCCTTGTCGTAAAACAGGCCGCCTGAAGGTGAGCGGAAGCCGGTGGCATATACTTCAGCATTCAAACGTTGTAAATCAATACGCAATACCTTACCCAGAGACGTAGTTTTATCCTGGACCCTGTCCGGTTTAGAAAAATCGCCTAAGCTCAAATACAAGGTGCGCTCATTTTCACCTAAGGCCAGCTTCCCGCCCACCTGGTGACCGAGAATCGGTTCTTTAATGGCTGGTCGGCTGATATAAATTTCGCGGTCAAAACTCACTTCGCTGTTTTCCACATCCACCGCGAATTCACTGACGGCCAGACGTACACCGTTGGTCACTTCATCCCAGGCAGTATATGCGACGTATAAGGTTTTACCGATCAGTAAAGAATCCTTGACGCCTGAAAGCTCTTTGCAATAAACCAATTGCTTGCTGCTGCTTTCGTCCGATGAGGTATCGCCACCTGGAATAAACTTAGCCAATGGCTTGCTGGGCTTGACCAATTCCATCGTTTCGTTCTGACGTACGAAATACACTTCACCACATTTACTGATAAACAAAAACAAATGCTTATCCAAACGTTCGAATGGTCCGCTGGGGTATTGATCCTCGAATGGCAATTTATACACTTTAAGCGGTTGCGTCCCAAATACCGAACTGATTCTAGGCGGCTCCGGCTCTTTGTTTGCCTCTTTATCCGCTTGTGCGGCATCGCTACCGGATAATAATAATCTGGGTACTACATCATCACCGGCATGCACTGTGGGTAGCAGCATATTCCAGCTCAATATCAGCCAGCAGAGAATAAATATCAAGAATTTTGAAAGTGGTCGAATTGACAGTTGATGGTCTAAATAAAGCAAAACAAGGTTCTCCATTCTTATGCTATATACGAGTTACGCGCACAAGGAAAAGTTTTCATGGCACTTTTATAAAAATATTTATATATTTTAAATCAATTAATTATTTATTTTTATTAATCCATTTTATAATATATATTTTCAGCAACAATCCAATAATCAATACGCCCCAGGCAAGTAAGGTCAATTTTATAAATGCTGCAAAGGTGTCCTGCCGGCAAATGGATATTAACGGATCAGTAGTATCACACCCAAAAGCGACCACCGCAAACGCAAAGCCGGGACCCAGATGCAAAATGGCAAGGCCGTAAATTAAAGCACGCAGCATAGCCTGATCCTGTTCAACTTCATTCTGACTAATTCCAGTGATCGATCTTGACATCATTTAGCGCTGGGTTGCCCTGCCCGGTTTCAACCAGCAATTTCAAACTCATCAGAAACCAACTAGCGATGGCTTCCGCAGAAGCGAAAGCGGCAATACATACAGCAAATCAGGAAAGTGCTGCCCAGAAAACCAATGCTCGGCATCACAATGGCAGCCTAGTCCACATTTTGACCAATACGCCAAAGCACACCTGAAGGATCAGCGATACAAAAATCGCGCATTCCCCATGGTTGCAGCTCGATTGGCCAAAGTTTGACACTATATTTCCCTACTACACCGCTTTCCTGGATTTTCTGCCACCATGCATCTACATCTTCTACCAGCAAATGCATCATGAAATTTTCAGCAAAACCATCTGCACAGAAATTCTGCAGCAGAAAACTTGAATGCGCATGATGAAAGTAAGCCACACCGCCACCTTCTGAAGCCATGGTAAAACCAATTTCCTGGTAAAACTGCTTGGATAACTCAAAGTCTTTGGCCGGCACAAAAGCTTTAATTTCAGTGACCTTCAGATTTGTCATGATGTGGTGGAATCCTCGTTATTATTTTTTGAAAATATATGAATATATTAAGTATAAATCAACCTTACTGATGAGGTGCAGCGGCCTCGTACTCACGATGCAATGCCACGGCCACCAGGCCGATCAGGTCGAGTGGCAAGGGTTGATCCAACGGGAAAGATAAATTGCCCTTTTCGCCTCTGTAGGGTGCAAGCACCGTGATTAATTCTTGATCTTCACTGACGGGCGGATATATACCGATATGTTTCTTGAAGGCTGCGAAATAGAAAAACACACGTTTGGCGCGGAATGCAGGGATATTGTAATGAATGCAAGGTGTCGCTTCTGGCAATAAGGTCTGCACTCTGTGCTGGATTGAAACCATTGTAGCCTTTACATCTGGCGCAAGACTTGCAAAATAATCTTCATGTGTTGAAAACGCCACGATGTTCTTTGGATGGATACTGGATTGATGTATGTCGTCACTGATGCGATCAACACATCATCAGTAAAGAATTAACTTTACTCTTCAATTCGCCACTCCGGATTCCAGACCACTTCCCAGAGATGACCATCCGGGTCCTGAAAATATCCACCATAGCCACCCCAGAAAGTATCCTGCGCCGGCTTTGTAATCATTGCCCCGCTCTTTCTGGCCTGTTCCAGGACTTCGTCCACTTCGGCTTTTGAACCAACATTGTGAGCTATCGAAAAACTTGCCGGGCCAGGAGACGAAACCGGGAGTGTAGCGTCATGTGCAAGACTGTTACGTGGCCAGAGGGCCAGTCTCAGGCCACCTTTTAATTCAAAAAACACCACCGCCCCGTACTCAAACTCGGTGCCCATGATGCCTTCAGTGACCAAACCCAGGCCATCACGATAAAACCTCAATGAAGCTTCAAGGTTATCCACCCCTAGCGTAATCATCGCAATACATGGTTTCATGGCTTTTGTCTCTGGGTAATTTATTTAAATATTCATCTGACCAGGAGGTAAATACATGCTGACATCGCTGCAATCGACAAGCCGAACGAAACAAACAACATGGTCTTGTAGGCAGTGACCTGTTTATTGGCTATTTGCGCAGCGGCTTCAATTTGCTGGATGGCCTGCTGCATTTTTTCTGCCAATACATGGATAGACTCTGCATTCTGGAGCGCTGCAGACTGCAACTCCTCAATCTGCTTGACCAGCAAAGGATCAACCTTGACCGCCGCCTCAGGTTTGGAAGTAAATGCAGGTACAGCCGAAGTTGCCACCTGCGCGATATAAGGCGCCAAGGCCTTGATTATAGGTAAAAACTGGATAGCCACATTAACCTCGTCAATCTAACATTGCTTAACTTTTTCATCATAGTACGGACTGGCGTTGTATACGTCCAGCCCTAATGTGGTGACTGACGAATGAATGCAACGGTGCTCACATGTTTCAATCAATATTACTCACACAAACTATATTGCTAACTTACTTACACACTACCCACGTCGTGCAGCTTCAATTTTTGCAATATCGATCTTACGCATTTGCATCATTGCCTCGAACGCACGTTTCGCTGCAGCAGGGTCAGGATCACTAATCGCTGCGATCAACGCACGCGGTGTGATTTGCCATGAAACTCCCCACTTGTCCTTACACCAGCCGCAAGCACTCTCTTGCCCACCATTGCTGACAATCACATGCCACAAACGATCGGTCTCGGACTGGTCATCTGTTGCTATCTGAAACGAAAATGCCTCATTGTGTCTGAAGGTCGAACCGCCGTTCAAACCTAGGCACGGTATACCCATGACGGTGAATTCAACGGTCAATACATCTCCTTGCTTGCCAGAAGGATAATCGCCAGGCGCGAAATGGACAGCACCCACGCTACTATCAGGAAATGTGGCAGCATAGAAATTTGCGGCTTCTAGCGCTGCACCATCAAACCAAAGACAAATCGTATTTTTAGCAGTCATTTCTTTTCTCCCTCTGTTAGCCATGCAGGTGAGTTGTATTTTTATCCAAATATCAGCTGAATACCCAGTTTACTGCATTCGGACTGCCAGTTTCTACCAATGAAAAGCTATCAGTGCTGGTGGATATACATGTCGCAAGTTAATTGAATCTTGCAATTGAAATTTTATTTATCTTTTGGTCTATAATTAATTAAATTATTCTTTATTTATATTTTTCAATAAAAATATACATTTTAGTGCACCTTTTTATAGGGTATTTATTAATGAATAGCACACCAGAAAAAAAGACTCAACCTAAATTATTCCCTAGTATCATTGAGCGTCTGAGTACGCTTCAATACAGTAAACGCACTGAAGAATCTTATATCCAGTGGATCAAACGCTTTATCACATTTCATGGCAAGCGGCATCCGCGTGATATGGGCATAGCAGAAATCGAAACGTATCTAAACCATCTGGCTGAAGAGAAAAAAGTCTCGGCCAGCACGCAAAGCCAGGCTAAAAGTGCTTTGTTATTTTTGTACAAACAAGTACTGGCACGTGAATTACCCGTGATGGAAAATCTGGTCAAACTAAAAGCCAGCAAAACGCTGCCTGTGACACTGACCAAACACGAGGTGCAAGTTATTCTTTCTAACTTGAATGGATCGATGTGGTTAATAGCCAGCTTGTTGTATGGCAGCGGTTTGCGAGTAATGGAATGTTTACGTTTGCGCGTTGCTGACATTGATTTTGCCAAACTTGAGATTTTTGTAAGGGATACTGAAGGCTACAAGAATCGCATCACGTTGTTGCCTGCCAGCCTGGTTGAACCATTGAAGGCGCATTTAGTGGAAGTGCAGTCATTACATGAAGAAGACCTGGCTAAAGGATTTGGCGAAACCAGAATGCCAACTGGCTTAGCCAGGAAATATCCCGAATCCGGTAAGGAGTGGGCCTGGCAATATGCCTTCCCTTCGAGCAGGCTTTCAGTCACCCAGCAAACGGGCACTATTTTCCGTCATCATGCCGACGAAAAAACTGTACAACGTGCAGTTAAAAAGGTGGTGAAACAGGCTGGTATTAAAAAATTAGTGACGCCCAATACATTCCGCCACAGTTTTGCTACTCATTTATTGCAGGGCGGGCAGGATATTCGTACTGTGCAGGCGTTATTGGGTCATGCCGATGTAAGCACCACCATGATTTACACGCAGGTAGTGAATATTGGCGGGCGTGGCGTGGCTAGTCCGCTGGATGTGATTTGATGCTCAGGTTTGCAGCTAGCAAAGAAAGAGATACTCGGCACTATACAGCCGAGGAAAGATTTTTAAGGCCATCAGGCAAACTCAATGCTCGCGTTCAATTAATGGGCACTAGTCAGACCTAGTAAATGTATTCACAATTTTGAAAATCACTTACCACTTTGATTCTTTTGCTTGTCCCCGATATGGCTTTGCCCGCGCACCTTGGCTAGCTTGACCTGTTTTTGACGCTCACGCAGCGATTCCCGTTTGTCTTCTGTGAGTTTTTCATAGCAATAAGGGCAAGAGATACCTGCTTCGTATTGCTCGCTCAATTTCTCCTCACTGGTCAGCGGCATGCGGCAAGCGTAGCACTGGTCGTGATCGCCAACTTCCAGCCCATGTTTGACCGCAACGCGCTGATCAAATACGAAACAATCGCCTTCCCATAAACTTTCTTCTTTGGGTACGGTTTCCAGGTATTTGAGAATGCCACCCTGCAAGTGATATACCTCTTCAAACCCTTGCTGCTTCATAAAGGAGGATGCTTTTTCGCAACGGATTCCGCCGGTACAAAACATGGCTACTTTTTTGTGCTTGGTTTTATCCAGATTGTCTGCGACATACTTGGGGAATTCACGAAAAGTGGTGGTTTTCGGATCAACTGCATTTTTAAAAGTACCGATATGCACTTCGTAATCGTTACGCGTATCCAGCAAAATCACATCCGGATCTGAAATCAGCGCATTCCAGTCTTCGGGTTTGACATAAGTGCCGACCACATGATTGGGGTCTACGCCCTGCACACCCATGGTCACAATCTCTTTTTTCAGCTTGACCTTCATGCGGTAAAACGGATGGCTGTCAGCCCAGGATTCTTTGTGCTCCAGTTCTGCCAGGCGCGGATCCTGGCGCAGGTAATTCAAAATTGCTTTGATATCTTCCGGCTTACCGGCAATGGTGCCATTGATACCTTCATTCGCCAGCAGCAAAGTGCCTTTAATCCTGAGCATCAGGCATTGTTCCAGGATAGGTTGTTGCAGGTCTTTGTAATTATCCAGAGTAACGAATTTGTAGAGTGCGACGGTGAGGTATTGACTCATTTGCGAAGTAGCTTTGTTTCAAAGAGTCGCATTTTACCACCCTAAGCCGCTGAATGAAAAAGGGAAATGTGCAAAAAAGAAAACGGGCTTAGCGCCCGTTTCATAATAATTGATCCAGATCAAAATTTATTGAATCACTAAAATTTCTGCTTTGCCCAAACCGCCCATATCACCCATCCAGCGGTGTACACGCAAACTGCTAATGTCAGCAAACCGGCTATCCAGCAATTTGAATGATTTATAAAGGATATTGAGGAAAGGTAATTTATGCGGCCCACAATCAATCCAGGTCGCTTGTGCCGCAGGTGTTTTTGCCAGCAAAAGTGTGCCGCGTTTCATGCCGTAGCCTAAATAAGCGCTGGTATTGCCCAGCACACCCAAGGTACCCGCCATCATGTCAGAAGCACAATAGTCTCCGACATTCCCTTCAATCAGCAACATGCCTCGGCGCATGCGATCACCAGCACGTGCGCCAGCATTTCCCTTGCAGATGAGCACCCCATTTTGGAGTTGTGCACCCAGAAAATCGCCGGCATCCCCTTCAACAATCACCTGGCCAGTAGTCATGCCAAAACCAATATAAGCATGCTGTGAATCGGTGTTTTTAAAGCTGACTTTCAATGCTTCAACACTGTTATCAACGCTTACCTCGAATACTTCATCCACCGTTAAATGTTTAGTCAGTTTGATAGCGGTAATTTCAGAAACCGTTTTACCCTGCAAAGCTTGTGGCGACAATGCACGGCAATCAATCTGGCGCGAGACCGGTTTGGCGGTTAAGACGATATGGCTCATACGGCCTCCCCACTTAAAATTGGACGCAGCTTGAAGTGATGTGGGCCCAGTTTTCCACCATAGTTACCGGCAGAAATACGCAAAATGCCATTCTCTTTTCCCAAACCGCAGGCAGCTTCAATACCGGCTTTCATAGAAGCGGCAATATCTTCAAATGCCAGGCCATTCACTACAATCTCCATCACGCTTTCTACACGCGGATCGAGCTCGCTTTTCACCGCGCCTTTTAATGTCGGGCAGAAGGCATCATTGGTGCTGGCAAACATTTTGGGATATTTACTGCCCACCTTGGAGCCGGAACGCACCACGCCACCCGGAAACGGCATAATCACATTCGGGAAAGTGCGCATGGCATCGATCGCTGCTTCACACGCAGTCAAAACTTGCGCCTGGCTGGTGCCCAACACCAGAAAATTACCGCCACCAATCGCGCGCACCATACCGGTGGTTTCTTCGGTAAGGAACTCACCATCCATCACTGGAATACGCCAATAGCGCTTCAGTTTGCCCTCGGCATTCGGGATCTGTTTCGATATCTGGTTGCCATCGCCAAAAAAGCGCAGATGTTTACCGAGGCTGATCATATCCTCCGATTCAATGCCGGCAAATGCGGCCGCCGTCGGGCAAGTGAGGATACATTGCCCCATGCGGGTTTCCAGCTGCTGCATAAGCACTTTACTACCCATGGCAAACAACAGCACACTGACACCCGGACGGCCATCCGGCGTTTCGTCCTCAGTCAGTTCGCGTTCTATCCCGGCTTCTACACCACAGCCGATCACGCTGGTGGCAAAACCAGTCATGGCATTGGCTGCGTTATAAGCCCAGCGCAAGTTTTGCGCGGTGATCAATACCCGCGTGGCGCGCATATTGAATGCTTCAGCAAAGGTGTCGTCTATTTCTACGCCGTTGATAACCATCATGCCCCCTGCACATGGTTAATGACATGGTTGCGGCCATCTTCCGCAATATGGTCATTACTGATTTTGAAGTGTTGCATTTGCATGGTGTGGTAGCGATCAAAATACTGCTTGATGTCTTTTTCAACGCCCAGGTCAAATGCAGGCTTGGCAGTATGGGTAGCGCCCCATACTACTTTAATGACTTTCCCTTCTTTCACTACCAGTTCACCATCTTTAAATACCAGGTCAGGCTTGCTGAACATGGCTTCTTTGTCAGGCTGCTCGGTGTAGACGGTGATATCGGCGGCGGCACCAACGCCTAAATGCCCCCGGTCTTGCAAGCCTATCAATTTGGCCGGCGCTGAACGTGTCATGGTGGCGATTTCGTAAAGCGTGTATTCGCGATCCAGCGCTTTCAGGTTACTCATCGCTTGCGCATCCAGGTTCAATTTATCGAAGGCATCATTACGGAATGATTTGTCCATCAGCAAGCGGATCAAATGCGGATAGGTAGTAAATGGTGCACCGTTCGGATGGTCAGTCGTCAGGAAGACACGCCATGGATCATCCACACTCAGGAAGACCTCAAGGCCGATCGCCCACTGCAAGGCATTCACATAATTTTCGTCACGGTATTTAAATGGCACCACGCCACAACCGGCATCACACTCAATATCCATAATCACCGATTTTTTCGGGTTGGCCACTTTTGCATTCAAATGCTGCATCATGTTGTCACCAGAGGCGGTGACGGTTTGTCCAAAAAGGATCTGGCCGACATCAGCGGTAATGTGTTTGTTTTTATTGATAGCTTCAGCGATATTGGCCGCAGCGGAAGAAAACTTCTTATCGCCTTCAGTACCATAGCTATGAAACTGGATATGCGTTAAGTGCATGGGCAAGCCATCACTGGCACCCATCGTATCCAAGGTCGTCTGGAAGTTGCCAGCCACTCCCAGATTGTTACAGTGCACATGTAATGGCTTGGCGATGCCCAGGTCATTCACGGCACGGCTCAACGCCTGCAAAATACGGCGCGGCGTGATGTGGTAATGGCTGTGCTGCTGGTCCAGATCCTGGCGACGCTCGTTGAACTTGAAGGCGGAGATACCACCGGGGTTCACAACCTTGATGCCTATGGTTTGTGTTGCATGCAAAGTCCACGCGACATAATCATTAATGGTTTTCTGGTCAGCATTTTGGCTGAGTAAACGCAACAAATAATCATCGTTGCCGAGCATGGCGTAGCCGCCTTTATCGATCATGGGCGTATCACCCATTTCCATATGTGCCTGGCGTGCATTCACTGCAAGGATCGCAGGCTCAAACGCAGCTGTATAACCCATCTCGATATAGCGCATCCCGGTATCGGTGGTATTGGGCGTTGCATGATGGCTGCAATTGGCCCCGCAGATATGCGCTTCAGGTTCCTGCATGCGGCGCATGTCCTGGTATTCAGGTAGCAACATGCGTGCAATATTCACTTTGCCGCCACCAATATGGCTGTGCATATCAATCGCACCGGCCATCACTATTTTGCCGTTCAGCTCATGCGCCTGGTCGATTTTCTCAGTCTCGGCGGGCTTGGCGATAATGCGGCCATCACGGATATAAATGTCTTCCAGTACGCCATCTTTATGATGGGCAGGATCAATTACCCTGGCATTTTTTAGCAACGTAATCATGCCGACTTCCCTTCATTGGCTATGGCCTGTTCAATCAAAGCAACTACTCTGGATAAAGTAGGGACATCAGAAGGTTTCGCTGCTGTCAGCGGCAAAGTCACAGAGCCATCAACGCGGAATTGCTGACCATTGCTATCTAGGCCTGGTGTGGCTAACGGGATAAACACGGCGGGTACTGTGGTGAACTTGCTATCAGCTGCGCCCAGCACAATCACTGGCGAAACTTCGGCAGGCGGCATCGCTTCCGGGCTAAAACTGTTCACCCACACCACCGCATCATGTTCTTGCCAGTTTGGCGCATCAATAATCACACCATTCAACCAGGTATGCGCGTAGTTAACGCTGGTATCACCGTCGCTACCGCCTAAAGATAAACCCATGGCGCGCGATTTCTGGTTCAGTGCTACCACGGTTTCGGTAATGTTCTCTATCGTTAATTCTGCGTGGTTGAAATGGAGGTCTTTAGATATCCAGACCAAAGTAGCATACTTGGCGGCTTTCAATGTCTCAGCCAGCTCGGCGAGTGTGCTGACTGGCACACCCGCAACACTTTCGCCAGCTAGAGGTTTATTCATAATAAGGGCGCGCAAGGCAGAGACGACTTCAGGTAAATGCTCGGTTGCACAGGCAATCACTTGCGGGGCGCGGCCATCCGGTGCAACACCGGCCTGCGTTTTGAGTTGATCGCCACCCAGGTAAATAATCTTACGGGCTGCCGGTTCAGTAAACATGGCTTCATCCACCCATACCACACGCTCAAAGAAACGTGCGTTATGCGTGACGACATCGGTGCCTATCATCAGGATCACATCGGCGCGGTTGCGCACTTCAGTCAATGTGGTGGTTTGCCAGCCTCTATGCTGTAACACCTTCATATTGCGCAATGTGCTGTCTGCATTCAAGTGCGTCATATCCGCACTGTTCTGGTTGGCCAGGCTTACCAATGCACGGGCGCCATGTACATCTGTACTGCTACCGGCTATCAACGGCGATTGTGCTTGCTGCAACAATGCGGCCGCGGCTTTTACCGCTTCCGGCAGGGAAACAGCCTGTCCATTTACTTGGGGCTGCACATTCAAAGAGGTAGACCGGGCGTAGAATTTCGCCGCCTTGCCACACGAAAACTGCTGTTTGGCAATTGTATCCGCCGAAATATCGTCGCATAACAAGCCACACGCCGGGCAAGCATGCATAGTCTGTTCTGTATTTACCATATATGGAAAGATCTCTCTTCTACGCTGAAAACTAATTGCATCGTTGAAAACAATCACATCATACAAACATCTAAACTAGATGGATAGAAAAAATAAAGCAGGGAATGCGCGTTATTTAGGCTATTGAAAATAAAGCTACCGGGAATCAATGAGGCACACATAGATAAACAATCCGCAATCAAGGTTTATCAATCACGTTAAAAATAGTAGAATAGCTGTTTGATTTTTCTTGTTAATTAACTATATTGGAGTTCTCATGGCTTTAGAGCGTACACTTAGCATTATCAAACCAGATGCCGTTGCAAAAAACGTGATTGGTCAAATTTACACACGTTTTGAAAACGCTGGCTTGAAAATCGTGGCTGCTAAATTCACGCAATTGACACAGGCTGAAGCTGAAGGCTTTTACGCTGTTCACAAAGAGCGCCCTTTCTTCAACGACCTGGTGAAATTCATGATTTCCGGTCCAGTCATGATTCAAGCGTTAGAAGGCGAGAATGCCGTATTGAAGCACCGTGAATTAATGGGTGCAACAAACCCTAAAGACGCAGCGCCTGGCACTATCCGTGCTGACTTTGCTGAAAGCATTGATGCAAACGCAGTACACGGTTCCGATAGCCTGGAAAATGCAGCTATTGAAATCAAATACTTCTTTGGATAATCATTAAAGCTTCGCCGGAAACGGCGTTGCCTGCTAGAAAATGATTTTCTGACAGATGCACCTTAGAAGCCTCATCATTTTTTAGCATGCCTTCACTGGTTTTGAAGCCCGAACGATTTAAAGGCTGATGATCGAGTAGGCTATTGATTGAAATCGAGAAATGGAATTTTGGTTAATTTACTGAATTTGAACCAACCGCAACTCGCCGACTACTTCACAAGTATCGGCGAGAAGCCCTTCCGTGCCAAGCAGCTCATGCGCTGGATGCATCACTACGGGGTGCTAGACCTCGACCAGATGACAGATATTGCTAAAGTCTTGCGCGAAAAATTGCGACAGGAAGCCGAATTTAAATTACCAGATGTGCAGTTGGAACAAATTTCCGACGATGGCACACGCAAATGGCTGATAGGCACAAATAACCTGAAAGACGGCACCGCCAATAGCGTAGAAACCGTTTTTATCCCTGAAGATGACCGTGGCACTTTGTGCATTTCCAGCCAGGTTGGCTGTGCGCTTGAATGCACATTTTGCAGCACCGGTCGCCAGGGCTTCAACCGCAACCTGAGCGTGTCTGAAATTATCGGCCAGCTATGGATTGCCAACCATTCACTGCGTCAATCAGAAGGCTACAACATGCTGCCGGCCAGTGACCGGATCATTTCAAATGTGGTCATGATGGGCATGGGTGAACCGCTCGCCAATTACGACAATGTGGTCACCGCCATGCAGATCATGCTGGATGATAGCGCTTATGGTCTGAGCCGCCGCCGTGTCACCTTGTCTACCAGTGGCATGGTGCCAGCGATGGATAAGCTGAAAGAAGATTGCCCGGTTGCGCTGGCGGTATCATTGCATGCACCCAATGATGCATTGCGTGATGAAATAGTGCCTATTAACAAGAAATACCCGATTAAAGACTTGATGGCCGCATGTGAACGCTATTTAGTAAAAGCCCCACGCGACTTTGTTACCTTTGAATATGTCATGCTTGATGGGGTGAATGACACACTCGAGCATGCCAGACAATTGCTCGATGTCGTACGCAACGTGCCATGCAAGTTCAACCTGATCCCGTTCAACCCTTTCCCGAACAGCGGTTACGGCACCTCCAAACCCATGCAGGTACGCGCTTTTCGTGATATGTTAATGCAGGCTGGATACGTGGTCACTGTACGCAAAACGCGCGGTGAAGATATTGATGCCGCTTGCGGTCAACTCGCTGGCAAAGTGCTCGACAAAACCCGTCGGACAGAAAGAACGATCGCCATACAATCTGGCGCAATTGAGCGTGATGCCTTGCAACCTGGCCAATAAGTCATGAAAAAACACTTTTTTGTGCAACATTTACTGATATTGCTGGCTGCAGGCTTGTGGCTGCCCGGTTGCGCACAAAATCCTTCTGGCGCATCCAATACTGCCCCTTATGATCAGCAGCCGATTGGCCGCGAAACTGGAGATGTTGAATCTGCCCGCGTGCATACCGAATTGGGTGCCGAATATTTCCGCCTCAAACGTTATGACGTTGCGCTGGAAGAGTTCAATACCGCGATTGAACGCAGCCCAAGCTACGCACTTGCGTATAATGGCCAGGGACTGGTATATGCAGCCTTAGGCGACAAATCACGTGCTGAAACGGCTTTTCAGCGTGCGATTCAATTACAACCGGTCAACTCGGAATCCCATAATAACTATGGCCGTTTTTTGTGTGACCAGGGGCGCTATGAGGATTCACAAAGAGAATTCATGCTGGCGGTTAAAAACCCCCTCTATAAAACACCGCAGGTGGCTTATTACAATGCAGCCGTATGCGCCCTGCGTAGCAAGCAGAAACCGCAAGCTGAGGCATATTTCAGCAAAGCATTGCAAGTTGATCCATTGGCACATGCCAGCGCTTATCAATTAGCCAATTTGCAATTTGGTCGTGGTGATGCCACTGCCGCCATGAACACTTTGCAGAATAGTGTCAGTGTCGCCCCGACCCCAGAATCACTGTTGCTAGCCGTGCGCATCTACCGTGCTTTACAAATGCACGATGAGGCACATCATTACAGTGTGCAACTGCATAAATTGTTTCCAAATTCCAACGAAACCAAACAATTGTTGAAAATGGAGTAAATGCAAGTGACGTCAGAAGATAGAAATAACGTCAGCGCTCTGCAAGCAGAGACGGCAGATAAACCAAGACGTGGGCGCAAGCGCAAAGTTGATTCAGAGACTATGCCTGAGCTGTCACCAATCAACGGCGTTGAAGCACAAAATTTTGATACGCTTTCAACCGCAATAATAAACGATACGGACAGCATGCAACCTTCTTCACCAGATAACGAAGCACCCATCATTGAAGAGTCCCCTGTGGCTTTGACACCTGGCTCAGGCTGTGGAAACATTTTGAAAGCCGCACGTGAATCACAAGGCCTCAGCATCCATGAGGTTTGCAGCCAGTTGCGTTTGGGTGTCAAGCAGATCCAGGCGATTGAACAGGATGACTTTGACAAACTGCCACAACCCAGCATCGTGCGCGGATTTATCCGTAACTATGCCAGGCTGCTGAATATAGATGTCACACCGGTGCTTGCAGCCTATCAGCGTATGGTACCCAGCACGGCACCTTTGCCACTCAGTGTCAGATCCAACGCCAGCCCGTCTGTTATTGACAAGCCGGCGCGCACTATTCGTCCGCAACGTATATTAACGTTTTTTATTTTCCTCATCCTGGCTGCGATACTGGCTTACTTTTATGTGAACCATATCAAACCGCAAGCACTTAAAAATGCCTCACTGGCGCTGGATGTCGATGAGATCAGTGAAACAACCGGGCAAGAGATCAATGTTCCGGCACCCGTGACTGACGCTGTAACATCTCCCACACCACCCGATGATGCAACGGCGGCTACGGAAAATGCAGTCGCCCCCACGACATTACCAGCGACAGAACCTGCAGCTGGCAATGCGCCTGAAGTCTCGCAGACCCTGACTGCAGAACCGACCAATATCGCTTCATCGCCTACCGATAGCACGATCGTAAGCACGCCTACCCCAGCTGCCAACAATGTAGTGGAAAGCACCACCCTTAAATCTGCTGATCCGCAGAAAGCCATTCTGGTATTCAGGGTCACTGAAGACTCCTGGGTACGCATAGAGGACATGCAAGGCAAAAAAGTATTGAGTGAAGTCCTTACTGCAGGCAGCGAGCATAATGTGACGGCTGAAAAACCGGTTAACGTGATTGTCGGTCATGCCCAAGGTACGCAACTGACCATTGATAATCAACCCTATGACTTAACCCAGGCGACACGTGGCCGTGTTGCACGTATTCAATTGAAATAAGCATGCTCTCACGTCGAAATACCCGCCAGGTCATGATAGGCCACGTCGCAGTCGGTGGCGGCCTGTATGGCACGACATCCTCACCGGTGGTCGTACAAAGTATGACAAATACCGACACGGCAGATGCTGAAGGCACCATACGCCAGGTTTATGAGTTGTGGCAGGCCGGGTCTGAGGTGGTACGTATCACCGTAAACACTGCTGAAGCTGCCGCACAGGTCGCTACCATTCGCAAAGGCCTGGATGCGTTAGGTTGCAATGTGCCGTTGGTAGGTGATTTCCATTTTAATGGTCATAAACTGCTGCAAGCTTATCCCGAATGTGCAGAGGCCTTGGCTAAATACCGCATTAATCCCGGCAACGTCGGTAAAGGCAGTAAGCGTGATGAACAATTCGGCGCCATGATTGAAGCGGCCATCCACTACAAAAAAGCAGTACGTATCGGTGTAAACTGGGGCAGCCTGGATCAAGCCAAGATGGCGCAAATGATGGATGACAATGGCAAATTGGCCGAGCCATTATCTGCCGATGCTTTGATGCGTGAGGCACTGATCCAATCCGCGCTGGAAAGTGCGCAACAGGCCATAGATCTTGGCCTGAGCCCCGACCAGATTATTATTTCCTGCAAAGTCAGTAATGTACAAGACTTGGTTCGGGTGTATACCGAACTTGGCCAACGTTGCGATTACCCTCTGCATTTGGGGCTCACCGAAGCAGGCATGGGCTCAAAAGGTATTGTCGCCTCAACCGCTGCCCTGGCGATTTTATTGCAATCAGGCATAGGCGATACCATACGCGTATCGCTGACACCGGAACCGAATGAATCGCGTACAAAAGAAGTTGTGGTCGCGCAGGAAATCCTGCAAACCATGGGCATACGTTCATTTACCCCCTTAGTGACCGCCTGCCCTGGTTGTGGCCGTACAACCAGCACTTATTTCCAGGAGCTGGCGATGCAAATCCAGACCTGGTTACGTAACCAGATGCCGGTCTGGCGCAGCCAATATCCGGGTGTTGAATCACTGAATGTGGCTGTGATGGGTTGCGTCGTGAACGGCCCTGGCGAGTCCAAACTGGCTAATATCGGCATCAGCCTGCCAGGCACTGGTGAAACACCGGTCGCGCCTGTGTTTGTGGATGGCGAAAAAACGGTGACCCTGAAAGGCGACCATATCGCCCAGGAATTCCAATTGATCGTCGATGATTATGTGCGCGCCCACTATGCAGAAGGCGGAAAATTGCGCGCTAGCAAAGCCAGTGTCATCCCTATTGTCGCCATCCCCCAATAACTCAAGCAACAACTGTTAGCAATGACCCAAAAATTCCAATCCATCAAAGGTTTCTATGACATATTGCCGGAAGCCACACCGCTTTGGTTCAAACTGGAAGATACCGCACGCAAAATCTTGAGCCAGTATGGTTACAACAATATCCGTATGCCGGTGGTGGAACCTACCGAATTATTTATACGCAGCGTGGGTGAACATACAGACATTGTCGAAAAAGAAATGTATGCCTGGGAAGATGCGCTTAATGGTGACAAGTTAACTTTGCGTCCTGAAGGCACTGCCGGCTGTGTACGCGCGGTGGTCGAGCATAACCTTACCTACAACGGCCCGCAACGACTGTGGTATATGGGCCCTATGTTCCGCCACGAAAATGTGCAGAAAGGCCGCCAGCGCCAGTTCCACCAGATCGGCGTCGAAGCGTTTGGTTTTGAAGGCCCGGATGTGGATGCAGAACAAATCGTGTTACTGGCACGGTTGTGGCAGGCCCTAGGCATACAGGATGTCGAATTACAGATTAATAGTATTGGTGATGCCGATGAGCGTGCAGAATATAGGGAGTGGTTAATTCGATATTTTGAACAAAATATTGATCTACTAGACGAAGAAGCGAAGCGTCGTTTGCATACAAATCCTCTAAGAATATTGGATAGCAAAAATCCAAAAATGCAGGAGATGTGCCAAGCTGCCCCTAAGCTTATAGATGTCCTGGGAAATGAAAGCAAAAAACACTTTGAAAATCTCTGTCAATTGTTAATTCAAGCCGAGATTAAATATACAATCAACCACCGCTTGGTACGCGGGCTGGATTACTACAACCGTACTGTGTTTGAATGGGTCACCACCAAACTTGGCGCGCAAGGCACAATTGCTGGTGGCGGGCGATACGATACATTGGTTGAGCGTATCGGTGGTAATGCCACCCCTGCCTGTGGCTTTGGCATTGGCTTGGAACGTGTATATCTACTTATGCAGGAATATGGCGTTAATGCTCAGAATCAACCTGACATTTACTTGGTGAATGTGGGTCAACTGGCAGAACAAAAAGCCTTTACCGTGGCGGAAACCCTGCGTAATATGGGGCTGAGCGTGGTCCTGCATGCTGGCGGCGGCAGCTTTAAGTCGCAGATGAAGAAAGCAGATCGTAGCGGCGCACGCTTCGCTGCCATTTTTGGCGATGATGAAGCAGCAACTAATCAAATCAGCTTAAAACCGATGTTGGGCCAGGGCGAACAAACCCGGGTGAATATTGAGCAAGTCCCGGGTATCGTAGAGGCAGCATAAGCTGCAACAAGGAGATCGGATGGCTGAAAAAACACACTCTTATGCATCTGTTTCACCGGAATCATTGTCGGCGTCCAGCAAAATACTCTGCGTATTTTATTGTCTACCATGAACGAAATTCTACGCATTGATCAGTTAAGTATTTATCCTGCCCATGCGCCGGAACGAAAACTGGTGCATAACGTCTCCCTATCATTACAACGTGGAAAAACCACCTGCATTGTAGGTGAGTCAGGCAGCGGAAAAAGCCTTACCGCGTTGAGTGTGATGAAATTACTGTCTCCGCAATTGCGTATGCGGGGGCGAGTTTTATTCCTGGATCAGGACATCACAGCCTTGGACGAAAAAACCATGCAAAGCATACGCGGCCGGCAAATAGGCATGATTTTTCAAGAACCCATGACCTCGTTGAATCCTGTGCTGACCGTAGGCTTTCAAATCGGTGAACCATTGCAAACCCATTTAGGGCTCAAAGGCGCTGCACTTAAACAAAAAGTCGCCGATTTATTGCAACAGGTAGGCATTGATCCGACACGCGCGAATAGCTATCCAGATGAGCTTTCAGGTGGTCAGCGCCAGCGTGTGATGATCGCCATGAGCATTGCTTGTGAGCCGGCTTTGCTGATTGCAGATGAGCCGACCACCGCGCTGGATGTCACCGTGCAGGCGCAGGTGTTGGGTTTGTTGAAAGCACTTAAAGACCGTATGCAGATGGCCATGCTGTTTATCACGCACGATTTTGGTGTAGTAGCGGATATTGCAGATGAAGTGATTGTGATGTTCAGAGGTGAAATTGTCGAAGTGGGCAAGGTTGCGCAAGTGCTGCATAGCCCGCAACATCAATACACTAAAGCGTTATTAGCCTGCGTACCAGATGCTGAAGGTAAAAAAACGTTACAGCCGATGACCTATGACTGGTTAACCCCTGCCTGACGGAGTGCATATGTCCGATTTGATCCTGCAAGCACATCATCTGGTAAAAACCTATACCCATCGTACAGGCGTACTGGGTTTGGGCAATCACAGCATTCGCGCACTAGATGATGTCAGCCTGCAATTGAAACGCGGAACGACGCTCGCGATTGTCGGTGAATCTGGCAGTGGAAAGTCCACCTTGGCACGTGGCGTATTACGCCTATTACCGCTGGATAGCGGCCAGGTTGTGTTTGATGGCGTAGACTTCCTGGCATTGGGTAAATCTGCCTTGCGTATTGCCCGCCGCGATATTCAAATGATCTTTCAGGATCCGTTTGCCTCATTGAATCCCAGAATGCGGATAGGCGACATTATCGGTGAAGGCCTGATAATCCACCGCATCGGCAATGCCAGCCAGCAGCGAGACGAAGTCATCAAAATGCTGGAAAAGGTTGGATTGAAAGCTGAAGATGCGCAAAAGTATCCACATCAGTTCTCCGGTGGTCAGCGGCAACGCATAGGCATCGCACGTGCATTGATTCTGCAACCCAAGCTGGTGGTTTGTGATGAGCCGGTTTCAGCACTTGACGTCTCTGTGCAGGCACAAATTCTGTTGCTATTAAAACAATTGCAACATGAAATGGGGCTGAGTTACCTCTTTATTACGCACGATTTAAGAGTGGTCAGACACATTGCAGACGAAGTGCTGGTCATGCAAAAAGGCAAAGTAATTGAGCAAGGAAGCGTAGAAAACATTTATAATGCACCCCAGCAAATTTATACACAACAATTACTTAGCGCAATTCCCGGTCAGGGCTTGCGTGTAGCAACCGCATAATCACTCACACAAAAAACAAGCAGGAAAATATCATGGCGTACGATTTGGAAGAACAAGAACAACTCGACGAGTTCAGAGTTTGGTGGAACAAAAACGGCAAGATGGCGATCCGCCTGGTATTGGTCGCTATTGTTGCCTATGCCGCCTGGCAAGGCTATCAATCCTGGATGAACAGCAAAGCCACGGCCGCCTCCACAGCCTATCAAACACTGGTGAGCACTTCATTGCTGGACGTGGATGATAAAAAAGCCGAGCAAATCTCCAAAGATGCACAGGCATTACAAAACGATTTCAGCATGACACCTTATGCCGGCAGAGCCGCTTTATTTGCAGCACGCGCCTTGCATCAAGCGAAACAAAATGAAGCCGCCGAGAAACAATTGCACTGGGCGCTGGCTGAAGCCAAAGAACCTGCGATCAGAGAAATGGCTGCCATTGAAATCGCAGGTCTGCAAATCGAACTTAATGCTTTCGATGATGCCAAGAAAACCTTGGAAGCCATCAATGACAAAGGGTTTGATGGACTGAAAAACACCATGCTTGGCGATATCTACATTGCCAAAAAACAAGAAAAAGAAGCAAAAGAAGCTTATCTGCAAGCGCTCAAAGGCCTGGATCCTGAAGGTAAACTGTTTTACCTGACTCAGCAAAAACTGGACGCATTGGGTTAACATGCAACGTTTGCCTCACCTCCCTGCCCTGCGCATGAAAAAATCAACCACGCTGAATGTATTCACGCTGTCTGCTTTGTTGTTGCTTGGCAGCGGCCTTAGCGGGTGTACCGCGTTCAATGATGTGAAAACTAATTTGAGCGAAAGTATCTTCGGGGCTGAGCCGGCTAATCCGCCAGTGGAACTTGAAGAGATCAAGAGCTCTTACGAAACGCGCGTAGCATGGTCGACCGACGTGGGCGAGCCTGGTCGTTATACGTACGCGCCAGTGCTGGCTGATAACATGATTTATGCCGTCAATGCTGAAGGCAGCGTCATGCAACTCGCTGCTGACAATGGCAAAATCTTATGGCGCACCGAGCTGGATGAGGCGATCAGCAGCAGTGCTGGCATTGGTGGCGGGCTGGTATTGGCTGGCACCAATAAGGGACATTTATATGCGTTGAACATGAATGGCAAAAAGCTATGGAGTGCCATCCTGAGCAGCGAGATTCAAGGACAACCGCGTTATTACGACGGTACTGTCATTGTGCGTACCAGTGATCATCATATTTACGGTATAGATGCCGCTGATGGCCGTCGTAAATGGGTATATGAACGCGCGACCCCTTCGCTATCACTTAAAAACCAGGCTGGGATCGTAGTGGATGGCGGTGCTATCTATGCAGGCTTTCCTGGTGGCAAACTGGTTGCCATTCGGGCCGACAATGGCAAACTGTTGTGGGAAGCCACCGTTGCCCAGCCTAAAGGCGTGACTGAAATCGAGCGTATCGCCGATATTACCAGCCTGCCGTTTGTGGATGGTGCTTTCGTTTACGTGGTTGCCTACCAAGGTAAAGTAGCTGGCGTTGATCGACAACGCGGGCAGGTTGCATGGAGCCGTGATATCTCCAGCTATGTTGGCCTGAGCGTGGATAACAGCAAAATTTATTTAAGCCATACCATCGGGTCTGTTTACTCTTTGGATAACAGCAATGGTAAAACCTTCTGGCGCCAGGGTAATCTTGGCTACCGCCTCCTGACAGTTCCATTACCATTGAGTAGTGTGGTTGCCGTAGGTGATCTTGAAGGCTATATACATTTATTAAGTCAGGACGATGGCAGCTTTGTAGGCCGCATTCAGCTTGGCTCCAAACCAATCATGTCACTGGTTGCAGGAACGAATAACCAGTTTCTGGCACAATCACGTGATGGGCACATTTATGCCGTCACATACAAATAATGTTACCCACCATTGTTCTAGTTGGCCGACCAAACGTCGGCAAATCCACCTTATTTAACCGTCTGACCCGGTCCCGTGATGCGCTGGTTGCTGACCTGCCTGGACTAACACGTGACCGTCACTATGGCCGTGGCATGGGCGCAAGCCAGCCGTATCTGGTGATTGATACCGGTGGCTTTGAACCGACTGCTGATAGCGGCATTCTGAAAGAAATGGCCAAGCAGACACTGCTAGCCATTGATGAAGCTGATGTGATTATTTTCCTGGTGGATGCACGTGCCGGGCTTACGCCGCAAGAATTTACCATTGCGCAGACTTTACGCAGGGCTCAACGTCCGGTATTGCTAGCCGTGAATAAAACCGAAGGGATGCGCAAAGCTGTCGTCAGCGCAGACTTTCATGAGCTTGGCATCGGCGAACCATTATCTATTTCGTCAGCGCATGGCGAAGGTGTGCGTGACTTGATAGAGATCGCACTTGAAACCATTGCGGACAAGATCGAAGAAGAGTCTGCGCCTATCAACCCGGATACGCCTAGAATCGCCATCGTGGGTCGCCCGAATGTGGGTAAATCCACCCTGGTGAATGCCCTGCTCGGTGAAGACCGGGTAATTGCATTTGATGAACCAGGTACTACGCGCGATTCAATCGAAATCGAACTCGAAAAAGACGGCAAAAATTACATCATTATTGATACCGCAGGTGTACGCAAACGCGGCAAAGTATTTGAAGCGGTAGAGAAATTCTCTGTCGTGAAAACCATGCAGGCGATTGAAGATGCCAATGTCGCCATTCTGGTAGTCGATGCCAAAGAAGGTATCACCGAACAAGATGCGCACGTGGCTGCTTATATCCTGGATTCTGGTCGTGCGTTAGTAGTAGCCATCAACAAATGGGACGGCTTACAAGACGATGAACGCGAGTGGATCAAGCGCGAGATTGACCGTAAACTGCAATTCCTGGACTTCGCCAAATTCCACTACATTTCCGCCTTGCGTAAAAAAGGCCTGAATGAGTTGTTAAGCTCAGTCGATGTCGCCTTCAAAGCTGCGATGGCCAAACTGGCAACACCGCAATTAACACGCGTATTGGGAGAAGCCACTACGCAACATCAACCACCGATTACCCGTGGTATCCGCCCAAAATTACGTTATGCTCACCAAGGTGGTAGCAACCCGCCGATCGTCGTCGTGCACGGCAACCATATTGATGGCATCAAGGATAGCTATACGCGTTATCTGGAAGGCATTTTCCGCAAAGCCTTCCAACTGGTCGGGACGCCATTAAGAGTGCAATATCACAAGGGTGATAACCCGTTTGACAAGGAAGACGAGCGAAAACAAGGGGAAGGTCTTGTGACTATGCGTCGTCGTAAAAACGAACTCCGCGCCAAACTCAAGCAACGTAACGAAAAGAATAAGACCAAAAAATAAATGCTTACGGGCATTCAAATAAAATAAAAAGGGACATTGCTGTCCCTTTTTATTTATTCATTTATCTCGTTAACGTAGCGTTGGCAACCATGCTTTCGCTTTTGTGCCTAACTCCTGCCCCATACTTGCACCCAGTTTTTTGGCAAAACGGTCAACCACGGTTTCCTGGTAAGTGAAATCTACGATTTCAGATTCCTTGACCACTTCACGCGCCACATAATCCGCACTACCTTCAGCATCTGCCAAGCCAAGCTTGATACTTTCTTCACCGTTCCAGAACAAACCACTGAAAGTTTGTTCGTTTTCTTTCAGGCGGTTACCACGGCCTTCACGCACCACTTTAATAAACTGCTGGTGGATTTGATCCAGCATGCTCTGTGCAAATGCTTGTTGTTTTGGGTTCACCGGTGAGAATGGATCCAGCATGCCTTTATTTTCACCGGCAGTCATCAAGCGGCGCTCTACGCCGACTTTTTTCATTAACTCGGTGAATCCATAGCCATCCATCAAAACGCCGATTGAGCCGACAATACTGGCCTTATCAACAAAGATTTTATCGGCTGCGACGGCGATGTAATAACCTCCTGAGGCGCAGATATCTTCAACGACCGCATAAACAGGCACTTCAGGGTGCAATTTGCGCTGGCGATGAATTTCATCATTAATAATGCCGGCTTGTACCGGGCTGCCACCCGGGCTGTTGATACGCAAGATGATGCCTTTGGTGCCTTTATGCTCATAGGCATCTTTCAGGCTGCTGATGACAGCATCGGCATTCACCTGGCCACCAGCTTCGATCACACCATTGATGTCGATCAAGGCGGTATGTGCCAATGAAGAATTCTTGTTGGTTCCTACCCAGCCCAATAACATCAGCAACAGGAAAAACAGGTAGATAAAGGTTAAAGACTTGAATAAAACAGACCAGCGTCTTGATACTTTTTGCTCTTGCAAGCCGGCTAATGCTATTTTTTCCAGACTGGAAATCGCGGCCGCTTGTGAAGGCTGGTGATTATTCAGATCTGGCGACTGCTGGTTCTCTTCTTGCATAACTCGACTTTCGATAATAAATTTTAGTCACTTTAACAATTTTAATCAGTTTGCCACTATTTTAGTCATCATGCGCTAAAAAGATGTTGTAAAAACCCAGCTAGAACTGATCCAGGTGTACGGTCACGACGCCATCCTGCTCACTGACAGGGATAGGCGACAGCGATTTACCCTGACATGGCCCCACAATACAGCGACCGCTCTGAGGAGCATACATGGCGCCATGGGTCGCGCAAATCAACCACTCTTGTGTCATATTGAAAAATTTCCCTTGCTCCCAGTCCAATTCTACTGGCACATGCGCGCAACGATTGACATAAGCATAGGGCTTACCCTGAAAACGCACCACAAACCCGGTGGCATGCGGCCCTAATACCGGAATGGCAAAGCGCAACCCATCCCCTTTTTCCAACAGATCGTCACTGTTAAAGGTCAATAGAGCGGCACTCATGTTGATTCCAACAACCATTCGCCCAATGTTGTCACATCATGAAACATATGATTAGGGGAATACTGCTGTAAATGCGTGGCTGTTTGCGAGCCATAAGTCACGGCTGCTGTGATGACACCGGCGTTTTTACCCATTTGCATATCATATTGCGAGTCGCCTATCATCAATGTGCGCTCAGGCATGACCACCAGTTCATCCATCAGCTCATCCAGCATTTGCGGATGGGGTTTCGAAAAACATTCATCGACGGTTTTGGTTGCACTAAAATATTTCACCAGGCCAGATTGTTGCAAAGCAGTATTCAATCCGCGCCGGCCTTTACCGGTAGCGACCGCCTGCTTGCAGCCTTTCCTGGCAATGCCGGCAATCGTTTCTGCAATACCGGAAAACAGCAGGATGGTATTTTCAGCTGCGTAGTAATGCTGGTTGTAATGAGTAACCAGGGCTTGGGCCTGAAAGTTGGGGATATCGCCAAAAAGTACTTCGATCGATTCACGCAAACCCAGACCTATGATGCTACGCGCCCGCTCTTCACTAAGCTCAGGCAAACCTGCCTCTGCAGCAGCTTTAATCAGTGCCTGCGTAATCATGCCGGTCGAGTCCGCTATGGTGCCATCCCAATCCCAAACAATTAAATCAAACTGCTTCACGTGTCACCTTGGTATTTAGATCAAAAAAACATTATTCAACATTCAGTTGACGCTGATGTTGCAAGAAATTTTCCAGTTCAGCCGGCAATGGTGCCACGAGGTGTAACGGCTCTCCGGTTAAGGGATGCGCGATACGCGTTTCGCTGGAGTGTAAATACATGCGCTTCAACCGCTGTTTACTTAGTTGCTTGTTCAACGCGAAATCACCATATTTATCATCGCCGAGAATCGGAAAGCCCAGATGAGACAATTGCACGCGTAATTGATGCGTGCGTCCGGTAATCAGTTTCGCTTGTAGCAAGCTGTATTGCCCAAGTGACTCTTGTAGATAAAACCAGGTTTCAGAAGTTTGTGTTTCTACCTCAAACCTGCCTTTAGCTGCGTGCTGTTTGGCAATCACACCACTGGATTTGAGTGATTTCCGTCCACCTGGTTCAGTGTTCAGTAAAGGCTGGTCAACCACATGCACGCGCCGCTCACCACTTTCAGTGACATATTTTTGCAAATCCAGCGTGACTTTCTTTTTCGCTTCCTGCCATTGTCCTTGCACCATCATGACATAGCGCTTATCCATTTTGTGCTGGCGCATGGCTTCATGCAAGGCAGTCAAGGCGGAGCGCTTTTTAGCGATCATCAATACACCGGAAGTTTCTCTGTCCAGCCTGTGTACCAATTCGAGAAATTTGGCTTGTGGCCTTTCCAGACGTAATTGTTCGATCACACCGAGGCTGATACCACTGCCGCCATGAACCGCTATTCCGGCAGGTTTATTCAACGCCAGCATGGCGTCATCTTCATAAATGACCATATCTGCAAGCTTGGGTTTCACTGTAGGCAGGCCAGGCTTAGGCGCAGCCTCTGCAATGCGGATAGGGGGCACCCTGACCTCATCACCCAGTTGCAAACGATATTCGGCAGTGACACGTTTTTTATTGACGCGGACTTCCCCGCTACGCAAGATACGATAGATATGACTTTTGGGAACGCCTTTGAGCACTTTGGCAAGATAGTTATCCACGCGTTGAGTTTCAGAGCTTTCATCCACTAACAATTGCGTTACCCGGTCACTGGCCGGTTTATCCTGATGGCTGATGAAAGGCCTTTCGGCGCTTGCAGGAGGCGCTGGTAATGGCGGTAGCTGTGAATTCGAGGTCATATGCAGGTGTTGCTTTGCTTTATCAGGACTTATAGATATACTGTCGGCATTCTGGGTCTGCGTTTTTTACGGTTTCGTCGACAATTTTTTATCATGCCGACATCGAAATAACCATCATTACAGCAGCCATTTAAATGGCTTCGCATGTAAATTCAGAATCAAAAAATTTTGGTGAATACCGCTCGCCATCAAGTAGCGATAATTAATAGAAATACGAAACGCGAAGCTCAAGCAGAATAATTAATGATATGAGCCCGGCGTTTGCCAAACCCGAATTTTAACGAATTTAGACTCTGCATAGGGTTTTATTTTAGTAGATAAATAGTGTTGGATCATACAGGTGGATAACAATCCAACACCTGCCAAACCTTTCATCAAGCTAGACTCTGTCAGATTATTGAGTATCAATATGATTGCCCTTGTGGTTCATTGACATACTTGAATATTGTGCACATTGATGCCTGCATTGCTTCTCCGCATTGCAATAGCCTTTGCACTTATCCCACGTTAAATTCAGGTGGTTGATTCACAACCCTGGCTCGCCCTGTACTCATTCGTATTCTGCAGCTTCGGTTTAGGAGCACTGCATGAAAAGAATGTTATTTAACGCAACGCAATCAGAAGAATTGCGCGTTGCTATTGTCGATGGACAAAAACTGATAGACCTGGATATTGAACACGCTGGCAAAGAACAGCGTAAAAGCAATATCTACAAAGGGGTCATCACCCGTATTGAACCCTCTCTCGAAGCCGCCTTTGTCGATTATGGTACAGACAGGCACGGCTTTTTGCCTTTCAAGGAAATCTCCCGCAATTATTTCCAGGATAAACCTGAAGGTCGCGCCCGTATCCAGGATGTGATGAAGGAAGGCCAGGAAGTCATTGTCCAGGTCGACAAAGATGAGCGTGGCAGTAAAGGCGCCGCCTTAACGACATTTATTTCGCTGGCTGGCCGTTACCTGGTACTGATGCCGAATAACCCGCGCGGAGGCGGTGTTTCCCGCCGCATTGAGGGCGAAGACCGCAATGAATTGCGCGACACTATGGCGCAACTGGAAGTGCCTAACGGCATGAGCATTATTGCACGTACCGCCGGAATCGGCCGTACGGCTGAAGAGCTGCAATGGGACCTGAACTACCTGACACAATTGTGGCAGGCGATTGAAGATGCTTCCAACTTCCAGCCTGGTGCCTACCTGATTTACCAGGAAAGCAGCTTGGTCATCCGCGCTATCCGTGATTACTTCAGTGCCGACATCGGCGAAATCCTGATTGATACGGCTGATGTGCACGAGCAAGCGTTACAGTTCATGAATCACGTGATGCCGGGCAATGTCACCCGCGTCAAACTGTACCAGGATGAAATTCCGTTATTCTCCCGCTTCCAGATCGAACACCAGATTGAATCTGCATTCTCACGTGAAGTGCGTTTGCCTTCCGGTGGTGCGATCGTCATCGATCACACTGAGGCATTGGTATCCATCGATGTCAACTCCGGCCGCTCAATCAAAGGTACTGATATTGAGCAAACTGCGTTCAATACCAACCTTGAAGCTGCTGAAGAAGTGGCTCGCCAGATGCGCCTGCGCGACCTGGGTGGTTTGGTGGTCATCGACTTTATCGACATGGAGAACCAGCGTAACCAGCGCGACGTGGAAAATGCCTTGCGCGATGCTTTGCACTATGACCGCGCCCGTGTGCAAATGGGCAAGATCTCACGCTTTGGTTTATTAGAGCTTTCACGCCAGCGCCTGCGTCCTAGCCTGGGGGAAACTAACCATATGACCTGTCCACGTTGCAACGGTACAGGCCATATCCGCGGTATCGAATCAACTGCATTGCATATTCTGCGCATCACGCAGGAAGAGGCGATGAAGGACAATAGCGCGATTATCCAGGTACAACTGCCTGTTGAAGCTGCGACTTTCCTGCTCAATGAAAAGCGTGCCGATATTCATAAAATCGAACAGCGTACCGGTGTTGAAGTTATCCTCATTCCTAACATCCATATGGAAACGCCGAACTACAATATTGTGCGTATCCGCCTTGACGATGTGAATGAAGAAACCAATCAAGCCAGCTACAAGATGGTAGACCTGCCAACCGAGTCAGATTACCAGCACCGCCTGGAGCAAGCGGCTGCGCCGGGCAAGGTTGAAGCATTGGTGAAAGGTATCACGCCTGCTACTTCTGCACCGATTGTGGAAGAGAAACCTGTTTACGTAGCGGCAGTTGCTAAAAAATCATTCTTCGGTGTGATCAAATCCTGGTTAGGTCTTGAAGAAAAAGAGCCTGTGGCAGAAGTCACCATACCAGCTAGGGAAACCAAAGATAATGGCCGCGACCGTAATAAAAATCGCAACCGTCGTGACCGTGACCGTCAACGTGAACGCCCACAACAAGAACGTGGTGAGCGCCCGGCAAAAGAGCAGGATGCTGCCAGCAAATCCAGACAGGATCGTCCGCAACAGGAAAGAAATAATCCACAAGAAAGAAATAATAAAGACAGGCAGCAACGTCAACCTGCGCAAGAAGTGGTCAAAACTGACTCTACCCAGGCAGCATTGACTGCGCAACCAGGTGACAATAAAGAGCGTAGCGAACGTGGTAATCGTCGTAACCGTCATGGTCGCCGCGACCGTCGCCCTCGTGATGAATCTGCCAACAGCGAAAATGCAGAAAACTTAAGCAACAATAGCCAGCAGATCGATACGCTACCAGGCGCAGCAACTCAAGCACCTGCTGTACAAGCACCGGTAGTCAACAGTGAAACTAGTGCGCCTGCAGCTGACATCAAGCCAGCGGCAAAAACTAATATTGCTGAAACTGTAGAAACGACTACACCAGCTAATGCAATGGCCGAAGTGAAAACAGATGAAAAAGCAGTGACTGACGAAGCTAACGCAGAAAAGCCTGCCCGCAATCGTTCCCGTGGTGGAAAAGCCGGTAACAAAACGCGTGGTAAAGCTTCAGATGTAGCAGCTTCCAGCGCTTCGCCAGCCATTGAGTTGGTTGAAACTGCAGCGACAAGCAAAACAAGCAAAGACACTGCAGATGAAAAACCAGATGCACAGAAGAAACCGGCCGCACGCAAGCGCAAACCGGCCGCTGCCAAAGAAGCTAACGCTTCGAATGCGGACTCTGGCATTCAACTGGTAGAGACCAATTCTGGTGAAAGCAAAGCAGCAGAGTCTAAAACTGCAGATGCCTCTGCTAAACCTAAAAAACCTCGTACCGCTGCAAAGTGGAAAAAAGATGAGGCCGCGACTGGCGAAGCCAATCAGATGGTGATGGTAGAAACGCAGAAAAAAGAGTAGTCTTGATCGCTAATGCTGGAGTTATGCCGGCACAAAAAAAGAGAGCCAGTGGCTCTCTTTTTTTATGGGCGACTTTACACGCTACTGTTCTGGTTGGTCTTTTGTGTGCTTACTTATTGCAGGCGCAGCACACACCAGTAGCCGATCATGGTGAGCACAATCGATACTATGACATGGCTGCTTATGTGTAGCATCGCCAGACCATAATGCTGTTTTTGCATGAGTGTGAAAGCCTCTGCAGAAAAGGTCGAAAAGGTCGTTAATCCGCCCAGGAAACCGGTAGTCATTAGCAATCGCCACTCTGGCGATAAACTTGGCATACTTTGTAATATGCCCAGTGCAACGCCCATCAATAAGCCACCTGCGGCATTGGCTAGAAAAGTCCCCAAGGGGATCACCCCTACTCCATTTAAACTGGCCGTCAACCCCCACCTGATCCAGGCACCAACACTTGCTCCTATCGCCACTGCAAGCCAAGATTTCATTTCAATTTCCTTCTAAAACCAATTCAGGCAATGTATCATAACTCGCTAGTGATAGTGCCTATCCACCTCATTCTGTTTGATTTAAAGAGAGTCCCTTGCGTTTATTATTTGCTACTTCAGAAATTTTCCCACTTATCAAAACAGGAGGCTTGGCAGACGTCAGCGGTGCTTTACCAACAGCATTATTTGCCACCGGCCTGGATATTCAGATTGTACTACCCGCCTACCGTGGCATGTTGGCAACCTGCGAATCACCGCATTTGCTTGGCTCGCTGCAGGTTTTTCATGATATCAGCTGTGATATTTACCAGACCAAGCTGCCGGGTACGCAGATTCCGCTCCTGTTGATTGATTATCCGCAACTGTATGATCGTGAAGGTGGGCCATACCATCATCCGGTCTATGGTGAGTGGCAGGATAATGCTTTGCGTTTTGGCGTACTTTCCAAAGTAACTGCTTTGCTGGCAATTCCGAATGCGCTACAGGTATGGCAACCGGACGTCGTCCATTGCAATGACTGGCAAACCGGCCTGACACCTTACTATTTACGCCAAATGGGCAGTCAAGCCAAGTCTGTTTTCAGCATCCATAATTTGGCATTCCAGGGTAATTTTCATGCAGACTGGCGCTTTCGTCTCACTCTGGATGAACAGGATTTCAAAACCGATGGCTATGAGTTTTATGGCCAGATATCTTTCATGAAGGCAGGTCTTTATTACGCCGATGCCTTGACCACAGTCAGCCCCACCTATGCCCAAGAAATTCAAACCGAGCAGTTTGGTTTCGGCTTTCAAGGTTTACTCCAGCATCGCGCAGCAGATTTGACTGGCATTTTGAATGGTATTGACACTCAGGTCTGGAATCCCGCGACAGATGCTTACCTACCAGTGCACTACCATGTTGATAAATTGCGCTGTAAAAAAGAGGTTAAACATGCGTTGCAAACTGAACTGGGATTAGCACAGGATGCAAATGTGCCTTTACTTGGTGTGGTCAGCCGGCTGACACACCAGAAAGGTCTGGATATGCTGGTCACCATTGCCCATCAACTGCTGGAAAGCGGATGCCAGCTAGCGGTGCTGGGGAGCGGAGAACCGGTTCTGGAACAGCAATATCAAGCGCTCATGCAGCAATATCCGGGGCAAGTGTCGGTCACCATCGGTTACAACGAACCGCTTTCTCATCGCATCATGGCTGGCACAGATATTTTCGTGATGCCATCCCGTTTTGAGCCCTGCGGGCTAAACCAGATGTACGGGTTGCGCTATGGCACTATTCCCCTGGTTGCCAAGACAGGTGGACTAGCAGACTCAGTACATGGAGGCGAAATTAAGGAAAAAGTGGTGCCCGTAAACATGACAGGATTTGTGATGCCGCAAAATAATCCCTGGACACTTTTGGTCACATTACGTCATGCAATGAAAGCATTTGCCAATTCTAGTCAGTGGCAACAGCTACAAAAACAGGCCATGTTGCAAGATGTTAGCTGGGAAACCAGAGCTAAAAACTATTCAAATCTTTACCAAGCCACTGTTTTAAAATGAAAAAGTAACCTTCCACTTTAAACCATATAAAAAGGGAGGAGAGCTGGCACAGAAGATGCTTATTACTAATCAAGCTTCTCCAAAGCTAACTTCTCCTCCCTCAAGACGCTCAAGTAAGCGTCTTTTTTTTGCCTTTTATTCTGGCTTGGCCGGTGGAGTCATGATAAGAAAATGCTCGCGGTAATACTTAAGCTCATCAATCGACTCATAAATATCGGCCAGGGCTTCGTGGCGGCTGGCTTTTTTAAAGCCTGAGTAAATATCCGGGCGCCAACGACGTGATAATTCTTTAAACACACTCACGTCCAAATTACGATAATGAAAGAATTGCTCAAGGCGTGGCATGTAGCGCGCCATAAAACGTCTATCCTGACAGATGGAATTACCACACATAGGCGATTTGCTCGCAGGCACATGCTCTTTAAGAAAAGACAGCATGGCATCAGTTGCGGCTTCTTCATCCAGCGTAGAGGCTTTTACTTTATCAATCAAGCCACTGCGGCCGTGTGTGCCTTTATTCCAGGCGTCCATACCATCAAGGACGGCATCAGACTGGTGAATGACCAGTACAGGAGATTCTGCAATCACATTGAGTTGCGCATCCGTCACAACGGCCGCCAGCTCAAGGATACGATCCGTATCCGGTAGCAACCCACTCATTTCCATGTCCAGCCAGATTAAATTGTCCTGATTAGTCGCCAATTGTGTGCCTCATGTCATGATTTCCATTAAAATGGGACATTATATTCAGTTCAGTGAACAAGGTGGATATAAATCCATCAAAATAGCTACCAATTACTCTAAGAATCCGTGACCGTTATGCCTGAACTCTTTACCCAAATTTTTGTTGCTGTCATTGTCATCAGCCTCGGTGTCCGCGTGTGGCTGGGTTTTCGCCATATTCGTCACATCCAGCAACACCGCCAGCAAGTGCCTGCCGCCTTTAGTGAAAGCATCAGCCTGGAAGCGCATCAGCGCGCGGCTGATTACACATCCGCAAAAGTGAAATTGCGCCTGAGTGAAACGGTCATAGAATCAGTTGTTTTGCTAGCCTTAACTTTAGGAGGTATTTTACAAACGCTGGATCAGCTTTGGTTACAGTGGATACCTGAACATGAGATTATTCGTGGCGCTTTAGTGATTTGCTCTGCCCTGTTAATTTCCAGTGCGGCGACCTTGCCTTTTGATTATATCCAGACTTTCAGGGTGGATGAAAAATTTGGCTTTAACAAAATGTCCCGCGCCATGTTTTTTGGGGATTTAATTAAACACTCGATCGTAGGTCTTCTGTTAGGTGGCCCGCTGTTATTCGTTGCGCTTTGGCTGATGCAAGGCGCTGGCGACTGGTGGTGGCTGTATCTATGGCTCATCTGGAGTGCATTCAACCTGTTTATGCTGGCAGTGTACCCGATCTGGATTGCGCCGCTATTCAATAAATTCACGCCTATGGAAGACCAGAGCCTGAAAGCGCGCATTGAAGCACTGATGCAAAAATGCGGCTTTGCCAGCCAGGGTTTGTTTGTCATGGATGGCTCTACCCGCTCAGGCCATGGTAATGCCTACTTCACCGGCTTTGGTAAAAACAAGCGCGTGGTGTTTTTTGACACCCTGCTTGAGAAACTCAACGCCGATGAAATCGAAGCGGTGCTGGCCCACGAGCTGGGTCATTTCAAGCATAAACACGTGATCAAGCGCATCGTCATGATGTTCGGCCTCAGCCTGCTCGGCCTGGCACTACTGGGTTTCCTGATGAAACAGGACTGGTTCTATCATGGCCTGGGCGTGGCACAGGCCAGCAACCATATGGCTTTATTGCTGTTTATGCTAGTTAGCCCGGTGTTTATGTTTATCCTGCGCCCTCTGCTGGCGTCCTATTCACGTATTAACGAATTCGAAGCGGATCAATATGCCTCGCAGCAGTCACGTCCACAGTACCTGATTGATGCGTTGGTCAAACTTTACCGTGATAATGCGTCCACGCTGACGCCAGACCCATTACACTCGGCATTCTACGATTCGCATCCGCCTGCCAGTTTGCGTATTGCCAAATTGCAAACTTACGCATGAAATCACTCGCCATCACTGTTTTCTTAACATTGCTAGTCACAAATGTACAAGCGGCTAGCAAAGCTGATCTGCTGGCAGGCGAAAAACTGGTGAAAACGCATTGCATCTCCTGCCATGCCAGTAGCTTTGGCGGGGATGGCAGCGGGATTTATACCAGGGAATACCGGAAAGTACGTTCCTTCAATGGCCTGAAAGCTCAGGTCACCAACTGCAACACCATGCTCAATCTCAAGTGGTTCGATGACGATGAGCAACAGGTGGTGCAGTATCTCAATCAGGCTTACTATCATTTCTAATATGCTGGAAGAAGGATTGATTGTCGCTGCCTTCGGCAAGCGCTATAACGTTGAATTGGCTGATGGTCGCAAACTCAGTTGTGTGACACGTGGCAAGAAAGTTGACAATGCCGCCGGTGACCGTGTCTCAGTCAAACTGACCTCCAATAAAGAAGGCGTGATAGAGAAGACGGCCGAGCGGGATACCCTGCTCTATCGCAGCAATGCCTTCAAAAGCAAAATCCTGGCCGCCAATGTCACACAAATACTGATTGTGCTAGCAACCCAGCCCAGCTTTTACGAGGACTTGTTGAACCGTTGCCTGGTTGCAGCGGAAGCCGCTGGCATACGCGCAGTCATCATCCTGAACAAGAGTGACTTACCTAACCCGGATGCGGTGGAAAAGCTAGCCCAATATGCGCAGCTGGGCTATATCTCGTTACCCCTCAACGCCAAAGAATCGGTAGATGCGTTACGACCAATCCTCGCCGGACATACCAGTATACTGGTCGGGCAATCGGGCATGGGCAAATCGACCATCATCAACAGTTTGTTACCTGAAGTACGTAGCAAGACACAGGAAATCAGTACCACGCTGGATAGCGGCAAACACACCACAACGGCCACGCATCTTTATCACCTGGATAGTGACAGCGCCATCATAGACTCCCCCGGCCTGCAAGAATTCGGCTTATATCATATTGATAGCATCGCGCTTGAATACGCGTTCGTTGAATTCAGGCCGCATATTGGTCACTGCAAATTCAATAACTGCACCCATACGCACGAGCCTGGATGCATGATCCTGGAAGCCGTTGCCAAAGGTGAAATTGCCCCGGCACGCCACCAGATATTTCAGCAGATACGCGCGGAAAACGCTGTGCATATCTACGGCTAAGCGCCTAGCCTCCTTATCTTCAGGCCAATGACGTTATGGCTGGTTACATTTCCAGCGCATACTCAAGTCTCACCGCACAGCTTAATTCTATTGTTGCCTTCTCACAAAGCAAAACACCCCGCCGAAGCAGGGTGTTTCTAAGTCAACGTATTTCTAAAGTAACTTTAAGATCAATCTCAAATTACAGTGAGAATACATTCAGTGCACCGCCGCCAGGAGCAGCGTTGTACTTGGTCAACTCTTTGTAACCACCAGCAGCACCCAGTGCGTCGGTGTCACTTGTCATACCCAGGTTCATCGCCACGCCAGCCCAGCCACCGATACCGGAGAAGATACCAACGTATTGTTTGCCTTTGTTACCGTAGGTGAATGCATTACCAATCGCACCTGAACCCACCTGGAATTTCCACAACTCTTTACCGGATTTGGCATCAACCGCTTTGAACCAGCGATCCAAAGTACCGTAGAACACCAGGTCAGTTGCCGTTGTCAGAGCACCACTCCATGCGGAGAACTTCTCTTTGTTGTACCAGACTTTTTTGTTGGTCATCGGATCATAAGCAGCAAAGCCACCCATCACGCCGTCAGGACCAGCAAACATGGTCAATGTTGCACCAACCCATGGTTGACCAGCAACGTATTTAGACTCAACTGGCTCATATGTCATACATACGTGGTTCAGTGGAGAGTACATCAAACCAGTTTTTGGTGAGTAAGCCGCTGGTTGTTGGTCTTTAGTACCCAAAGCAGCCGGGCAGATGCCTTTAGCATTGTAGTCCTGGTGAGTTGAATAACGTCCATCTTTGCTTGGTACACCTGTTTTCAGGTCTACGTCTGCAGCCCAGTTAACGAATGGGTGTACTTTTTCCGCAGCAATCAGGGAACCAGTGTTTGCATTCCATGTGTATGCGAAACCGTTACGGTCATGGTGCCATGCGTATGTTTTGCCACCTTTGTCGAACAAGATGACTTCGTTTACGCCATCGTAGTCCCACTCATCGTGTGGAGTCATTTGCATCGCCCATTTGGCCACGCCAGTGTCCAGATCACGTGCAGTCACTGTCATAGACCATTTGTTGTCGCCTGGACGTACGTCCGGGTTCCAAACAGATGGGTTACCAGCACCGTAGTAAACCAGGTTTGTTTTAGCATCATATGGCCACCAGCCCCATACGGAACCGCCACCATGCTGCCAGCCATCTTTGATCGCTTGTGGTTTCAACCAGGTACGTGTACCCAATTCTTTTTCGCCACCTTTGATTTGTTCAGCAGTCAGACGTTTGAAAGAACCACCTTCTCTGTTACCGCCGTTTACGTCTTGGTATACTGACAATGCGTTGTACAAAGGGTTGTCTTTGTTAGTGTTTGCGTCATGCAATGTTTCGCTGTCCGGGCCTGTTGAGTAGGCTTTCCATGCAGTAGAGCCATCTTTGATGTTGTAAGCCTGGATAAAGCAACGTACACCGAATTCGGCACCTGAACAACCGGTCAATACTTTATCTTTAATCACGTGTGGCGCGTTAGTGTTAGTCGCACCTACTTTTGGATCTGTGTTTTTAACTTCCCAGATTTTTTTGCCGTCTTTAGCATCTAAAGCAACCAGCATACCGTCATTCTGTTGCAGGAAGATTTTACCGTCGCCGAAACCCAAGCCACGTGTCACGTTGTCACAGCACAGAACTGCTTGAACGCTAGGGTCTTGTTTCGGGAAATAGGACCAAACGATTTTTTGGTTATCGTTCAAATCCAATGCGTAAACATTGTTAGGGAATGCAGATACCAGGTACATCATATTGCCCACAACCACTGGTGAACCTTCGTGACCACGGTTTACACCTGTCGCAAATGTCCAAGCCATTTTAAGGTTCTTGATGTTGCCTTTGTTAACTTGTGACAGGGCACTGTAACCTTGGTTATTATGTTGACCGCGTGGATGTGCCCAGTTGTTTGGGTCTTTCATAGCGGCTTCTTGGTCAGCAGCGGCGAATGCCATGGCTGGCAAGGCAAGTGCTACGCTAGCAGCAATGCCGAAAGCAGTTTTGATTTTCATCATTAGTTATATCTCCGAAGATAAATCACATGTAGCAATATTAAAGAAAGGTTTAAACATTGCGGAATGCTTTAAGTTTGCAACCGGACTAGGCTTCCAGAGCTTTTAACCATCTTGTAACAGATGTATCACTTTATTAAGCGGTTGTAACTGTAATATAGATAGCCTGGGATAACAGCCAGCCAGTTCAGGGTTTTATTCATGGGCCAGACAGGGAATTTTTCTGAAAACTTTGTTGAATTGGTTTTTTTTTGTATCATTGTGTTATTGAGGGACATGTCCTAGTGTGACCTTCAGGTAACTGCGGCACTTTCACTATAAAAAAGTGGTGCTTTTTTACTTGATAAATTTAAGGTAAACACTGACTGTGCTCAGACCCTGGCATTACTCTCTGGTATTGGATAAAGACTCCTCTTCGTCAATCCATCAGCAACTCATCGGACATTTCCGCACGATGATCGAAGGCGGCTCCTGGCTCAGTGGCAGCGCCCTACCAAGCTCACGTGACATTGCGCAACGCTTGGGAATCAACCGAAAAACCGTTTCCCGCGTTTATGAAGAGTTATCTGCCTTAGGCCTGATCTACACACAACCCAAACGCGGCACTTTCGTTTCTGAATTCTCTCCCTCAGCTTCACATGAATCAGAGACATACATCCCCTTGCAGCGTCAGCAGGTGGACCCTTACTCCAACAGTATTCAACACCTGATCCAGAAAACCAGTTTGCACCATATCCGCCGTGCAGCTTTGCATATGCACAAACTGCAAGTGCATGACTATGATGCCACCGGCTTGTTTAACCTTAAGCATATGTTAGCCAATCTCTTGGCGCACGAAAGACGGTTTCTGGTATCCCCTGACCACATTGCTTGCGGCGGCTGGTTAGCGCTGCAAAATGCAGTCATACATAGCATAAGGCCTGAAGATGGCATGTTGCTGGCAGATCATCATACAAGCGATGAAATGATCAAGAGCCTGCAAAAACAAGGCATTACAGTCATTCAACTTCGCGAAACTACAGGTAACCAGGCTATCAACTTTAGTGAGCAAATAGAGAAATACTGCATCAATTATCCTGTCGCAGCGGTCTGGTGCAATAGCTCGGCACTTTTTAGCAGTGAAAGTGATGCTGCCAAGCAAACGCTACTTGCACAAAAACTGTCTGACTACCACCTGTTACTTATTGATGACCAACGCAGTAGTTTTCCGTTAAGCCAGGAAAGCCCACCACCCTTAGCGAGCAAATATGCTAGAAGCCTGCTGCTGGGAAGCTTGTACGGCAATTTTTGCGATACGTTTAACTTGAGCTATGTGGCTAGTAATGAAAGTCTTTCCAGCGAGTTTCTTGGCGCTTTGAATGAACAACACCAGCAATCCTCACTGTTGAATATGTTAGCGCAAAGTGAGCTGATCAAACGCGGGGAATATAAAAAGCTGCTGACAGGGATTTATCGCTTCCTGCAAAGTCCTGACACTAAACTCCTAAAAGAAGTTTAATTAAACGAATACAACCAATTGGCTGTAATCAACCACCATAAATGCAGGAAAAACTCCCATTGACAGAAAAAAACGTTTTTCCAATCATAGCTTTAATTGTACGACGCTTACTGGCACACAAAATGCTGTATACACTCAGGGAGTGAACTATCACTAGGACCGATACGGGCAACTGCAAATTTGCCCATATCGGGGTAGACACTCCCTAACTTGCATATTGATCTCATGCAAAAAAGGCACCGCAAATGCGGTGCCTTTTTGAACATCTTGAACGCCTGAATAAAAGATCAGGTCATTACATCATTTTTACTCTTGGCCGATTTGGTAAACTTCGTAACTGGTTTCTACGATTTTGCCAGTCGTCGCATCCACTTCAACTTTAACTTCTTCGTTGTCAGCTTCAAGAATGTCGAACTCGTATGAAGCTTTACCATCTGGCTCAAGCTCATACTCTGTTTCTACCACTTTGCCTGGGTGTGCAGCCAAAGCAGTTGCTTTTGCATCTTCTTCAGATACTTTAGCCAACGCTTTGAATCTTTCATCATCCGCAGTCACTTCTTCTTCTACTTCAGTGACTTTGCCTGTTTTAGCATTGCATTCGATATCCCAAGCTTTGCCGTCATTAGATTGCACGTCAAACTCATACACCAATTGCTTGCGCTCTGATTTGGCTTCCAGCTTAACGATTTTGCCATCGTGCTTGGATAAAGCTGCTTTGACGCATTTGCCAAGGCTGTCGTAGGCTTTAGGTTTGATGGTTTCGTGGTCAGCAAACGCCTGACCAGACAGTAGACCGCACAACGCGGCAGTAATAATTGACACTTTTTGCATTTTTGATCTCCGTGTTTAAAGTCATGATGAGGGTGCAATGCTTGAGCTAGGGACTCTCCCATTACGATTCATAACGCGAAAAAGGATATCAAAAACATTATTAGTTGTTGAAAATATTACATCCTGTTAACAAAATGGCTAAAAATAGCCATTTTTGATATTTTTTATTCACTGGACTATACAGCGACTGGCGCCTTGATAGCTGGGTGAGGATCATAGCCTTCCAGCGTAAAGTCTTCAAAACGGAAGGCAAAAATATCTTTCACATCAGGGTTAATACGCATGATGGGCAATGCGCGTGGCGAACGGGAGAGCTGCTCTTTCACCTGCTCAAAATGGTTGTTATAAATATGCGCATCGCCAAGCGTATGCACAAAATCTCCTAACTCAAGATCACAGACTTGTGCCACCATCATGGTCAGCAAAGCATAAGAAGCAATATTGAAGGGCACTCCGAGGAAAATATCTGCGCTGCGCTGATACAACTGGCAGCTCAATTTGCCATCGGCGACATAAAACTGGAAAAAGGCGTGACATGGCGGCAATTTCATTTGGTCAACATCGGCCACATTCCAGGCAGACACGATCAAGCGACGTGAGTCTGGCGTTTTCTTGATCTGGTTTACGACCTGTGTGATCTGGTCAATATGAGAGCCATCAGGTTTCGGCCAGTTGCGCCATTGATAGCCATACACCGGGCCTAGATTTCCTTCAGCATCCGCCCATTCATCCCAAATCTTTACGCCGTTCTCTTTCAAGTAGGCAATATTGGTACTGCCTTTTAAAAACCATAACAGCTCATGAATAATGGATTTCAAATGGACTTTTTTGGTGGTCAGTAACGGGAAACCCTCAGCCAGGTTGAAACGCATCTGGTAACCAAATACCGAAATCGTACCAGTGCCGGTACGGTCCGTCTTTTGGTGCCCGTGTACGAGCACGTGGTTTAGCAGGTCATGGTACTGTTGCATACGAGGACTCCGTCAAGTTGGGATAGTTAAGTATTGGCAACAATAAAGCTTTTGATGGCATCTGCATTGGCGTCCAATACAGTGGACTTCTGCGGCAGCGCTTCCAGGCCATCCAGGCTTGCCGGACGTTCCGGCTTTTCACCCAGCGCTTCTACGATCGCATCTTCAAACTTAGCGGCCAGCGCAGTTTCTAGCACCAGCATGGGTACATCAGGATCGCGTTTTTCCAATGCGACTTTTAAACCATCTGCAGTATGCGTATCAATGGTCACGCCGTATTTATGTTTGGTCGTGCGTATGGTTTGCAAGCGGTTCACATGGTTGCTACTACCAGATACGAAACCGAAATCACTCACCTTATCAAAGTAACCATCTGCATTCAAATCAAACTTGCCGCCATGATCAACGGCAGTCCATAACTCCCGCACTCTGGCACTATCCTGCCCTACCAGGTCATAAACAAAGCGCTCAAAATTGGAAGCCTTGCTGATATCCATGGATGGGCTGGAGGTTTGGTAGGTATTCACCGCACCGCGAGGTGCATATACTCCGGTTTTGAAGAACTCATCAAGAACGTCGTTCTCATTGGTTGCTACTATGAGTTTATCTATCGGCAAGCCCATCATGCGCGCGATATGGCCGGCACAGACGTTTCCAAAGTTACCGCTAGGCACGGTGAAGCTGACTTTTTGGCTGTTGCTGGCAGTCACTGCCAGGTAGCCTTTGAAGTAATAGACAATTTGCGCGGCAATGCGGCCCCAGTTGATGGAGTTTACAGCACCGATTTTATATTTGGCTTTGAAATTGTGGTCGTTCGACACGGCTTTGACGATATCCTGTGCATCATCGAACACACCTTTGACGGCAATATTAAAGATATTGTCATCTTGCAGACTGAACATTTGCGCAGTCTGGAACCGGCTCATTTTCTGGTAAGGAGACAGCATAAAAACGCGCACGCCTTTTTTGCCACGCATGGCGTATTCAGCGGCAGAGCCAGTATCTCCTGAAGTCGCTCCGAGGATATTGGTGGTTTGCCCGGTTTTAGCCAACACATATTCAAACAGGTTACCCAGCAACTGCATGGCCATGTCTTTAAAAGCCAGCGTTGGGCCATTGGAAAGACTTAATAAATAAAGATTTTCTTCCAGCTTGATGGTAGGCGTGATGTCTTCAGCGGATTGCCCGGCACGGGTGTAACCATACACCTCGGCGCGATAAGTTTTATCGATAATGGCTTTCAGGTCGGCGTGCGGAATATCGTTGTTATCCACCAGTCGAGATAAAATAGCAAATGCGAGTTCACGGTAATTCATACCGCGCATGGACGTTAAATCGCTGTCGCTGAATTGCGGGTATTGCTCAGGCAAGTACAAGCCGCCATCCGGTGCTAAACCACCCAACAGAATTTCACTAAAACTCAACGCGGGTGATTGCCCACGGGTACTGATATATTTCATTGCAATTAGCCTAATGTATTAAACCGGTGCAATCATTCGACAGAACGATCGATTGAACCAGTCGATTGAACCCAAGTTAGCGCGACAATGTTTCCAGACGGATTTTGGTCAGAGACCCGGCGATGGCAGGCAAAGTCTCGATGCTGGCAATTGCGGCATCCATGTTTTTTTCCTGCGTAATGTGCGTGAGGATAATGATATCGGCCTCAGCTTCGCCTTCCTGCGGCTCTTTTTGCAGCATGGCATCAATTGAGATATTCAGATCTGCCAGGATTTTGGTCACATCCGCCATTACGCCCGGCTTGTCTGAAGCACGCAAGCGCAAATAATAGCCTGAGTGTACTTCGGCAATCGGCAACACCGGCAAAGCTAGCTGCTGATCCAGTTGATAACCCAGGAACGCCACGCGCTGCTCAGCGCTAGTCCCATGTAAACGGGCGATATCCACCAGGTCAGCCACTACGGCACTGGCGGTAGGCTCAGCACCGGCGCCTGCTCCGTAATACAAGGTTGGCCCTACGGCATCCCCTTTGACGACTACAGCGTTCATGGCACCATCCACGTTGGCAATCAGGCGTTTTTCAGGAATCAGGGTCGGATGCACCCGCAGCTCAATGCCCGCTTCGGTTTTTTTGCTGATGCCCAGCAATTTAACGCGATACCCTAACTCTTCAGCATACTGGATATCCTGGGTAGTGAGTTTGGTGATGCCTTCGGTGTAGGCCTGTTCAAACTGCATCGGCGTACCAAATGCAATGCTGGCCATGATGGTCAGTTTATGCGCAGCATCAATGCCTTCCACATCGAAGGTCGGGTCGGCTTCCGCATAGCCCAGACGCTGGGCTTCTTTCAACACATCAGTAAAGGCCAGGCCCTTATCGCGCATTTCGGTCAGGATGAAGTTGGTTGTACCATTAATAATCCCCGCCACCCATTCAATCTTGTTGGCACTCAAGCCTTCGCGCAAGGATTTAATGATAGGGATACCGCCAGCCACTGCCGCTTCAAAGGCTACAATCACGCCCTGCTCTGCGGCGGCCTTGAAAATCTCGTTACCGTGTACAGCAAGCAAAGCCTTGTTCGCAGTCACTACGTGCTTGCCATTGGCAATGGCTTTCAGCACCAGCTCTTTGGCAATGGTATACCCACCGATCAGCTCAACTACGACATCCACTTCAGGATTATTGACTACCGCAAATGCATCATCGGTGACTGCCACCTGGCCACCAGTCACTTGTTTAGCGAGTTCCAGATTACGGTCCGCCACCTGCACAATACGAATATTGCCGCCAATGCGGCGCGCTATATCTGACTGATTACGTGTCAGCACGGTATAAGTACCGCCGCCGACAGTGCCTATGCCCAATAATCCTACTTTTAATTCTTTACCGACTTTAAGTTCTTTCATATCCACATTCTATAACTTAGCAAACCTCTGAATGAATCATTGACACGTATTTGCACGTGCTATTTGGTATGTTTTTTACGATATCCATCCAGATAGCGACCAATACGTGTCATCGCTTCTGTCAGGTCATCCACATTGGGCAAAAACACCACCCTGAAATGGTCAGGTGACGGCCAGTTAAAGCCGGTCCCTTGTACCAGTAGTACTTTTTCTTCCAGCAATAAATCCAGGATAAATTGCTGATCATCCTGGATCGGGTAAATCTTTGGGTCCAACCTTGGAAACAAGTACATGGCGGCCTGCGGTTTGACACAGGTGACGCCAGGTAAGGCAGTCAGCATGTCATAGGCCAGGTCGCGTTGCTTGCACAAGCGGCCACTCGGGGCGACCAGGTCATTAATACTTTGATAACCGCCCAATGCTGTCTGGATCGCTAATTGCCCGGGCACATTCGCGCACAAACGCATGGAGGCCAGCATATTCAGGCCTTCGATATAATCTTTGGCCGGTTTTTTGTCACCGGAAATAATCATCCAGCCCGAACGATAGCCACAGGCACGGTAATTTTTTGATAATCCGTTAAAGGTGACGAACAACACATCATCTGCCAGCGATGCGATCGATGTATGCGTATTGCCGTCATACAATACCTTGTCATAAATCTCATCGGCAAAAATAACCAGGCCGTGATGACGCGCGATCTCGATAATACCTTCCAGAATCTCTTTCGGGTACAAGGCACCCGTCGGGTTATTCGGGTTAATGATGACAATCCCTTTGGTATTGGCCGTGATTTTATTTTCGATATCTTTCAGGTCTGGCAACCAGCCTGACTTCTCGTCACAGATATAGTGACGCGCAATACCGCCAGCCAGATTCACTGCCGCCGTCCACAATGGATAGTCCGGCATCGGGATCAATACCTGGTCGCCATTATTCAGCAGGCCTTGCATGGCCATGACAATCAGCTCAGACACGCCATTACCAATGATGATGTCGTCTATGGTCACCCCTTCAATATTCTTTTGCTGGGTGTAATGCATAATGGCTTTACGCGCTGAAAACAGGCCTTTGGAGTCAGTATAGCCAGAGGCCTGATCCATATTATGTATCACGTCCTGCACGATTTCTTCTGGCGCATTAAAGCCGAAAGGCATCGGATTACCGATATTCAGCTTGATGATGCGTTGACCATCTTCTTCCATCTGGCGGGCGCGCTGCAAAACCGGGCCGCGGATGTCATAGCAGACATTGCTTAATTTGTTTGATTTATTGACTGGCTGCATACTCTGTTAACAAACACATTTAGCGTGTGTTAAGCTCTTAAAATAAAGCTTTCATTCTACCTGCAAAGCCCCGCTTCATCAATGAACGACGCGATGAGATGACGGTCTGGCCAGGTACGATTTCTGTTTTATTTTTGAATGTGAGAGATGAACACATAAGCATGAAATTACACTTGCACAGCAGTGACCAGCAATACCAGATTAACGGCGTAGACAGCCAAGCAATCACCATCAATCGACAGCCTTATGAGCAAAGCGTGATCGTCAGTGGAGATGCGCTTAGTACCGACTGGTTTAAAGGCGGATGGGAATCACTCGACGCGCAAACATTGGCTGCGATCATGAAGTTCCAGCCCGAAGTGGTGTTATTGGGCACGGGTGACAAGCATCGCTTCATACATCCTAAACATACACAGCTATTCCTGTCACAAAATATCGCTGTGGAATGCATGACGACAGCGGCTGCCTGCCGCACTTTCAATATACTGACGGCTGAAGGCCGGAAAGTGGTCGCTGCCCTGCTACTGGAAAAACATCTGGTGACAGATTAACGCAATTATTGCGGCTTCAACGTCACCTGCACTTCGTCTGCCGTCATGCGCAAATCGGTTGGCTGGTAATGCGTTCCACCATATGTCAGTTCCTCCGGCTTTACCTCGTATAGCACCACCTGATTAACCCACTTAGCCCCGATCTCTTTGGCTAGCTGTTGTACCAACCCATTCCACTGGCTATTAGCGCCATCCAATTGAATTGCATCAACTGCGGGCTGGTCAAGAATCACCGCATTGCGTGATGCATCATACTTGAGCAGTCCTGATAAGCTTGCCTTGCCTGTGGCAGTATTCGCCAACAAATCACTGGCGATCCTGGCATCCATGGTGGTATGTATTCTGTTGGAGGCCGGATCCAGCGTCACCAGTGCATTAGACAACTGGACATGGAATACACGCATGACAGTAAAAGGTTTTTCCAGCTTATGATTCAGTTTCTGCTGGATCTGGCCAGCACTCATCCTAACAGTGCGCTCGCCGATCAATGTTGCACACTGGCTCAATAAAAGCAGCCCTAACATTCCTGAAAAAATAACTTTTAAAAGACGCATTTGTAAGCCTTATTTAACACATGCAACATTGGTCAAAAATTGACAATTATCCATACCTGCTATTGTAAGATAGCTTTACCATGAAGAAGAATTCTTATTCTCAATTAGGCACTCTCGCGCAACAGGGATTTACACTGGTCGAGCTGGTGATTGTTATGCTGATTTTATCAGCGTTGGCAGTGACCGCTTATGCCCACATCTCGCAAACCGGCTCACAGGCAAGACTTGCCGCTCTGCAATCATTTAAAGCCACGGTGCTGTCGGTAGCCACCATGGCGAAAGGGATTTGTATTGCTGATCCACAATGCGACATTGATCAAGGCCACGCCACTTCTACCATCATCAATGGCAACACCATTTTATTTACCGGCAGGTACCCGGTCGGCTGGGATCCTAATGGCGCAGGACTAAATGAATTGATAGATACCGGAAAATTTAGCATCCAGGCCGAGCTTTCAGATATCCGTCATGCCACCTATTTCCTGGATGGCGCGCGAGATGAAAACCATTGCAAGCTTGAATACAGCATCACTTCCGCGGCACCAAACCCATCGGCATTATCTGTGATTATCGACAGTAGCGGCTGTTAAATATCACGAAGGCAAGCCATCTCCAGCATGTGAAGTCTCGGACACAAAATCATCAGCGCTAAGTATCGGAATTTAAAAAATTAAGTGTGTTTCTGGTCTCAGAAACACACTTTTTTATTTTAAAGATTTTTGGTAGACAGGGTTAAAGTAGCGTTAGTGCCCCCGAAACCAAAGCTGTTTGATAAAGCGGTTTCGATTTTGGTGGATGTGATAGGCTCACGCACGATGTTGAGACCTTCGGCGGCCGGGTCCAGATTATCGATATTGGCAGAAGCGGCAATAAAGCCATGTTGCATCATCAACAATGTATAGATAGCTTCATTCACCCCAGCGGCCCCTAATGCATGACCAGATAGTGACTTGGTGGATGCGATCGCCGTTTTGCTTTCGCCAAATACTGTCCGGATGGCTTCCAGCTCCTTAGTGTCGCCCACAGGGGTACTGGTACCATGCGTATTAATATAATCAATCTCGTTGATATCCAAGCCCTGCAAAGCCTGCTGCATACAGCGCACTGCGCCTTCACCACTCGGTGCGACCATATCGTAGCCATCTGAAGTAGCGCCGTAACCAACGACCTCGGCGTAAATCTTGGCACCACGCGCTTTGGCATGTTCATACTCTTCAAGCACCACAATGCCGCCACCGCCGGAAATCACGAATCCGTCGCGATCAGCATCATAAGTACGCGACGCTTTATCAGGTGTTTCGTTATATTTGCTGGATAGCGCACCCATCGCGTCGAACAGGTAGCTCATGGTCCAATGCTCTTCTTCGCCACCACCGGCAAACACAATATCCTGCTTGCCAAGCTGGATCTGCTCAACTCCAGCACCAATACAGTGTGCACTGGTTGAACAAGCTGAACTGATACCGTAATTCACACCTTTGATCTTTGCACCAGTTGCCAGGCAGGCAACAATACCGCTGCTCATGGTTTTGGTCACCATATAAGGGCCAACCCTGCGTATGCCTTTTTCTTCCAGCGTATTCGTGCCTTCCAGCATACTCTCGGTAGATGTGCCCCCCGCGCCTACAATCAGGCCAGTACGCACATTGGAAACCAGGTCTTCAGGCAGGTTGGCATCAGCAATTGCTTCCTGCATGGCAAGCCAGGCATAAGCATGCCCCTTCGCCATAAAGCGCAATAACTTACGGTCAATCAGCGCTTCAATATCCAGATTTTTGATAGAACCAGCCACATGCGAACGCAAACCACGCTCAGCATATTCGGGTTGATAGGTAATCCCTGAACGGCCTGCTTTCAGGCTGTCCAGCACTTCCTGTTTGTTATTACCAAGACTTGATACGATACCAAATCCTGTAATCACTACGCGACGCATTGCGCCTCCTTCAAAAACGGTAAGGACTTCTAGAAATTATCCGTGGTGGTAAACAAACCAACACGCAGGTCACTGGCATTATAAATCTCGCGGCCATCTACTTCCATACGTGCATCTGCGATACCCATCACTAATTTACGCATGATCACACGCTTTAAATCAATGTGGTAGCGGATCAGTTTAGCCTTAGGCAAAACCTGACCGGTGAATTTGACCTCGCCTGAACCCAAGGCGCGGCCGCGGCCCAAGCCACCTTTCCAACCCAGGAAAAATCCCACCAATTGCCACATGGCATCCAGGCCGAGGCAGCCAGGCATGACCGGGTCACCAGTGAAGTGGCATTGAAAAAACCATAAATCTGGGCTGATATCGAGCTCTGCAATAATTTCACCCTGCCCATATTTGCCGCCATCATCAGATATTTTAACAATCCGGTCAAACATTAGCATTGGCGGCAAAGGCAATTGTGCATTCCCTTCGCCAAACATCTCACCCCGGCCACAGGCCAATAATTCTTCTTTACTGAAACTACTTTTCCTAGACATGTAATTTTGATTTATTAGTATAAAACAATATTTTCGCCGGAAATTGCGTTTAGTCAAAGCTTTTTGTCATTCCGAAAATATACAGACCTGTATACTTTTAGATAAAACCTAGGTAACATTCCCTAAATTGTTACGGAATTTTACATATTCAAAACGACGGTTTTATTACCGTTTGGATAATAATTCGCAATATACGGCTGTGAAGAAATTACAATTTAGTTACAATTACCTTTCAAAAATTATATTACGTCAGGAAAATCAGCAATGCATGATCAACAACTAGCCGATTGGCGAGCACACGCGTTAAAACTTGAATCAGAAGTCAATAAAGTGGTGGTGGGTCAAGAAAGTCCAGTGCGGTTGATCACCACAGCCGTCTTTGCTCGTGGCCATGTATTGCTTGAAGGTGATGTCGGTGTTGGTAAAACTACTTTGTTACGTGCTTTTACGCGCGGTATCGGTGGCGGCTACCAGCGTATTGAAGGCACGATCGATTTGATGCCGAATGACCTGGTCTACCACACTTACCTTGGCGAAGATGGCAAACCGCACGTTAGCCCAGGCCCGTTACTCATGTCTGGGCAAAACCTGTCTATTTTCTTCTTTAACGAGATTAACCGTGCCCGCCCTCAGGTTCATTCGCTGATGCTGCGGGTGATGGCTGAGCGCACGCTGACTGCTTTTAATAAAGAACATTACTTCCCGCACATGCTGGTATTCGCTGACCGTAACCAGGTAGAACGTGAAGAAACATTCGACATTCCGTCTGCGGCGCGTGACCGCTTTATGATGGAAATTCCAATTTTGGTGCCCCCTGCGCACGACATTATGGAATCGCTGATTTTTGATACGCGCTTCCATGATGTAGACCAACTGATCAGCAATGTTGAAGAAGACATCCTGAAATTTGACCAGTTGAACAGTTTTGCCAAAGTCATCCAGGAAAACATTTCCGCCACCCCTGCCCTGCGCAAATACGCATTGAATTTGTGGCTGGCGACTAAAGATCCATTGGCCTATGGTATTAAAGTATCTAACGTCGACATGAAGCGCCTGGTACTTTCAGGCGCCAGCCCGCGCGGTATGGGTATGCTGTTGCGTGCCGCCCGCGTAAATGCCTGGTTGAACAACCGTGATGCAGTGGTGCCGGAAGATATTCACGCCGTCTTTCACGAAACCATTGCGCACCGTCTGGTGTTCAGCCCGGTTTACGAAATGCGCCGCACTGAAATCGCGCGTGAAATGCTTTCCGGTATTGTCAACGCCGTCGCTGCGCCTTAATACCGGTTTGAGCTAAACCTAATGGATTACATCAAGGAATTCAGTTACCACATCAGCTGGCGCTCACGCTCCCGCCGTCCTGGTCGTCATAAAAGCAACCAGCGTGGCATGGGTATGGAGTTTCGCGGGCATACGACTTTGCTTGCTTACCCTGACCCCCGTCGGATTGATATCCGCCAGACCATCCGCGACCCGATGGAGCAGGTGTATGTGCGTATTTTTAACCAGAAAAGCGCCACGCCCGTATTCGTCATGTGTGACTTATCCGGTTCCATGCAGTACGGCGTGCCACATACCAAATTGACCACTGCCGCTGAAATCACACGCTCAGTCGCTCAATCAGCGACCCGTAATGGTGATCCGGCAGCGTTTGTTGGCTTTGATGATGAATTACGCGATGAATGGTTGAGTACACTCTCGGCCAGGCCGCACAGCATGCTGGAATTGGCTGACAGGCTGGAAAATCATTTACCTAATGAAGTAGGTGCCGGTGCATTGCTGGATAGCGCGAGAGTATTACCCCGTGAACGCTCGCTGATTTTCCTGGTGTCCGACTTCCACATGCCGCTTGAGCAGCTGGAAGAAGCATTGCTGCTGATGCTGCGTCATCACATTGTGCCGGTGGTGTTATGGAACAGTACTGAATATAAAAACCTGCCGGAATTTGGCGTGACCAGCATCAATGATCCGGAAACCGGCGAACGCCGTACGCTTTTCCTGCGGGCTTCTTATCGCCAGCGGATTCTGGATACCTTTGCTGCGCGTCGCCAGGCGATTGAAGATATGTTTATGAAATTTGATATGCAGCCATTTTTTGTGGAAGACCAGTTTGATGCAGACATGCTCACTGATTACTTCCATCAATATGTGACTGTCTGAGGAAAGCGATTGATGAAAGCGCAAAAAACCTTATTCGCCTGCTTGCTTATGGCAGCAATGGCTACCACCGCTCTGCCAGCCATTGCCGATGTCACATTGCCGAATGTAGACAATAAATATATCACGGTGAAGGAAATCAACCCTACCCGTGATGCTGGTTATGTAGTAGGTGACAAACTGGAACGTACCATTATCCTGACCGTCAAGAAGCCTTATGAACTGATTAAAGAATCATTGCCGATTGTCGGTTATGAACACCGCTACCGTGGCCAGGTTTCCGGTGTTGAACTGGCAAATATCAGTGTAGAAGAAGAAACTTTTTCTGACCGTAGTGTGCATACCATACACCTTGTTTACCAGGTATTTAAATCCGGGCGCGTAGTACGTCCCGCTATCCTGCGTGGTGAAATCGTCAAGCTGCGTCACAATGGCAAAACGGAATTGCGTCAGCTGCGCTTCCCTTCGTTCAATTTCAGGACTTCTCCATTATCTGTATACGGTGAAGTCAATCTCAAAAACGAGATGAGTCCGCTTATTCCGCCCTTCACGCTAGATACTAAAAAAGAAGAACAGGCCCTGAAGATCGCCGCTGCTGTGCTTGCGCTTAGCCTGCTTGGCTTGTTATATATATTAGGCGCACGTACCTGGCTACCACGTATGGGAGGTGCATTTGCCAAGGCTTATCGTAGCGTAGGCAAACTGCCGGAAAATGAGGAAGGCTTGCAACAGGCGATTGGTGTGGTGCACCAGGCCATTCAAAAAGTCGCCGGACATAGTGTATTTGGTAATAATGTAGACCAGTTTTTGCAGGAAAAACCCGCCTACCAGCCCGCTAAACTTGAGATTGAGCGTTTCTTTCATTTATCCCGCCAGGTATTTTTTGACCCGAAAACACCGCTAGACCTCGGCATGCCTGCCAAGCAATGGCTGCGCACATTTTGCCGTCATATGCGTGATTGTGAACGCGGTCTGACGCCAGATGTGAAACCAGACTTGAATCCTGACTTGAAACCAAGGGTGAAATAGCATTATGGCATTCACTCATCCTTGGGTTTTGTGGGCATTACCGCTGGTACTGCTGCCACTGTTACTGGAACGCTCACATAGCAAACATTATTCCTGGATAGGCTTGTTACCGCCAGATCCTCTGTCTAGCATCATTGGCCTTCTGTTGAAAGCCCTGGCTGCATTAAGCATTTTATTTGTGATTTTAGGTTTGGCTGGCCCGCATACACTTGAGCAAAAAGCACTACGCACCGGCATAGGCGCTCAAATCGGTTTAGTGTTAGACCGCAGTGCCAGTATGGATGATGCTTTTGTCGGCGATAAAGACGGCCATATCGGCGAAACCAAATCAGTCGCAGCGGCCCGTATCATCACCGGTTTTATTAAAGGCCGCCGTAATGACATGATGGGCGTGATTACCTTTAGTAACTCGGCCATGTACGTATTGCCATTGACTGAAAACAGGGAGGCAGTATTATCTGCCGTGCAGGCAACAGCTGGCAACTCCTTGTTCCAGACTAATATCGGTGGCGGCCTCACTAGTGCAGTAGAGTTATTTAAGGATGTACCTGATTCAGGCTCACGCGCGATTATCCTGATCTCAGATGGTGCCGGCCGTGTCAGCGACATGGTGCAGCAAAAACTGCGTGACTGGCTGCAGCGTTACAATATCGGCCTATACTGGATTGTGCTGCGCCAGCCTGGCGGCATCACTATCTTCGACCCGAAATACACCGCAAGCGGTTACGACGGCCATATGCCGACTGAAGTGTTGCTGTATCAATACTTCCAGACTTTACGCACGCCTTTCAGCGCCTATGAGGCTTCGGACCCGCGCTCACTGGAAGCGGCGATTGCCGACATCAACAGCAAAGAAAAAAAGCCGATTCAATATATGGAAAAAATCCCCGGCCATGATTACACCAATGTGTGTTACTGGATCGCCATCGTCATGATTGCGATTCTGCTGGCAGTTAAATATCTGGAGATCAACACATGGCGCTCAGCGTAAAAAAACTGGTCATCGGCCTGATCGTGGTGGCCGTGGCTGCGATAGGCACGATGGCTTATACCTGGCAAAGGATCCAACAGGCCAAGGCATTCAATCAGGCCATTACCACTGCCAAAACACCGCAAACCGATCAGCAAAGTTTTGAAGCAAAATATGCGGTGGCTTACTGGCTGGCAAAAAATGAACGCTATAAAGAAGCTACGCTGCTGTTTGCCAAGCTGATTGATGGCACGACGCCTGTGCAACGCGCAGCCATCTTGCACAACATCGGCAATATGTTTTTCCTGAAAGCGATCCAGGTAACAGGCGGCAACGACAACAACACGCGTGATGAAGTCGAATACTTGCTGACTCAAGCCATGACTTCTTATAAAAGTGCACTCAAAGCAGAGAACAGCCATTGGGGCACCCGCCGCAACTACGACCGCGTGATGAGTTTGCTGCCGGAAAAACCAACCCCGGGTGTGGGCGAGTCTGATAACCCGGGCTTGATCATGGGCAACATTCCCAATGGTCTGCCTTAATAGCGCGCATGACTACATGCCGACTAACTTAAGTTTGAAATTATGAATATCTGGCTCAGAAGATTTATCAAACACCGTGACTCTGTCCTGTTGGGACTTGCACTGCTATTGCTATTGGGCGCGGTTTTACGCCCAAGTATTCCGTTCAGACACAACATCTATACATACTTCCTGGTTGCGGATATCTCGCAAAGCATGAATACCAAGGATATGACAATCCGCGGCCAAAAAGTCACACGGCTGGCCTATATGCAAAACATAATGCATGAAGTGGTTGGCTCACTGCCGTGCGGTACCAAGATCAGCATTGGTCTTTTCGCCGGTAACTCGGTCGCTGCCATGTATTCGCCTATTGAAGTCTGCAAAAATTTTGCCGCGATACAAGATACGATTGATCACCTGGACTGGCGCATGGCATGGTCTGGAAACAGCCGCCTGCGCGAAAGCCTCTTTGTGACTGCCAAAGTGGTACGTGGATTGTCTGAGCCAGCACAAGTAGTCTACTTCACCGATGGTGAAGAAGCGCCGAAATTGCACGCCTTCAACACCAAAAACCTGGAAGAATTCCAGGGGGGTGACGACTGGATATTTGTCGGTATCGGTTCTGAAGAAGGTGATGCTATCCCCAAACTCAGCGAAGATAACCAGGTGATCGGTTACTGGTCGAACGAAAGCTTTGCCATGCAGCCGGGGATTGCGCAGATATCGGAAAGCACCCTGGGTGTGCGCGATGACAACGTGGCTGGTGAAAATGACCGTTACATTTCAAAAATGGCAGCTGAATATATGCAAAGCCTGACGCAAGAGATAGGTGCAAAATTCATCAAGGGCGATAACAGTTACACAGTAATTCAGGCCATGAAAGCGCAAAAACCGGCGCGACGAGATATTGCACCCTTGCCATTGGGCTGGTTACTCGCTACTTTAGGCGGATTATGTATCGTAGGCACTTACGCCAGCCGCCATCCATTCAGGCAAATCAAGCAAAACCTGAAAATCTACCGCAATGAAATCAGATCCAGATTATTTGCGCGCAGTGAGGCCGTCGCGCACGATAACCATTTTCAGTAGCAAAGCCTGGATTAAATACGACTTCTAAGCCAGACCAGGCAAGAGCAAAGAAATTTGACGCAGTGTATGTTTGATAGTTAAGAAGGAAATTTTTATGATAAACAACGTATGGCGACGAAGGTAGGTTTAATCAGCACTCCCGATAAACATTAACGCCTGATTTACCTCTGTCATCCTAGGCCAGTGATGCAGGCACTCATGAGAAGTCACCATGAACAATCATTGGCTAAGAATCTGGCTGCACCATCGCGACACCCTTTTACTCACTATTGCTTTGCTATGCCTGCTAGGCGCAGTTCTGGTGCCTAGCATCCCGATCAAGCGCAATGTACATACCTATTTCCTGATTGCAGACATTACACAGAGCATGAATTCTGTGGATATGATGCTCAATCACCACCCCGTCAGCCGCCTGGAATACACCAAGCGTATGATGCACGAAATTGTCGCCCAGCTGCCTTGCCACACCCGCGTCAGCATAGGCTTATTTGCAGGGGATGCAGTTGCCGCGCTGTATACACCTTTGCATGTCTGCCAGCATTTTTCTGCCTTGCACGAAACCATAGACCACCTGGATTGGCGCATGGCTTGGACGGGTAACAGTCAACTACGTGAAAGCTTGGCCATCACTGCAAAACTGCTGCGCCAAATGCCAGAGGCCACTAAAGCGGTATTTTTTACCGACGGCGATGAAGCGCCCTTGCTGCATGCATTCAACACGCGCAACCTAAGGGATTTCCAGGGCGGGGATGGCTGGTTTTTTGTAGGCATAGGCAGCGAAAAAGGAACTGGCATCCCAAAACTAACGGAAGATAACCAGATGATAGGCTACTGGTCGAATGAAAGCTTTGCCGTGCAGCCGAACATCGCACAAGTGACAGCCAGCAAAAGCAGTGGTCGCGATGACAGTGTCGCGCTCTCAGACTATGATCGATTTATATCCAAACGCGACTCTGCTTATTTGCAAAAACTGGCACAGGAAATCGGCGCGCAATATATCAATGGCGATGATACCTACGATGTTTTGCAAAACATCCAGTCACACAAATCCCCTCGCTATGAAGTTGTGCCCTTTTCGATCAGCTGGCTACTCGCCACGCTGGCAGGAATTTGTTTGCTAGGTACCAGTCTGCATCGTGAGACTTTACGTCAACTTAAACAAAAGTCTGGCATTTATCGCAAACAGCTTAAATCCAGATTGTTCAGCCGCAGTGATGCCGTCGCACACGACAACCATTTTCAATAGACTATGCGCTCAGGCCCCACTTTAACCAGACACGCAATGCTTTTTGGGAATTGGGATCTGCGTGATCAAACAATATCAGCAAGCGTGTGGGACGTAGCAATCGCCACAAATCTTGAAGCTGAGTGCTATATTTTTCTTCAGAGACTTCTGACTGTAATTCTGCATAGGCAAGATGAAGCACCATACATCTATGGTGCACCACGCTATCTGGCAACACCTCAATACGCCACCATTGCCCAAGTGTATTGGTGATCGTCATCTGCCCAAACACATCTACACTGAACTTTTGCACACTAAATTTGCTAGTGGTAGCTACAAGCTGCGTCCATTGCCAGAAGCTAGCCGCCGCATAGACTAAAGTACTAAAAAATGCCCATAGCGGCGACAAGCTTAACCAGAGAGAAAACAGCACCGCGGTTGAAAATACCAGCCACCACCCCCATAAAAAATTAGAGGGGTGAAAGCGCAACGTAATTTCACTTGGTAGAATAGGTTTTTTCATCACGTTTGTGTGAAAGGTGTTGGTGACAACACCTACATTCTCAACAGAAAGTCATTTATGTCCAGCGCAGCTTGGCAACAATTCTTAATTTTACAGGGCGCTCAGTTTAACGCATCAGGTGAAGCTTCATTCGTCGCGCCTGAGATTCCGGCTTCAGGCCAATTATTCGACCTCTCCATAGATGGCCTGATTGCCGTAAGCGGCGCAGATTCCCAGACTTTCCTGCAAGGTCAATTCACTAACGATATCAAGCAACTGGAACTGGCAGCCCAATTCACCGGCTACTGTACGGCAAAAGGCCGCTTGCTGGCACTGTTTTATGCTTTCAGCATCAACGAAATCATTTACCTGCAATGCCCGCGCGCATTGATTCCTGACTTGGTAAAACGGTTGCGCATGTTTGTCATGCGCAGCAAAGTGGTTGTCGAAGATGTCAGTGAGCAATTTGTGCTTTTAGGCCTGGCAAGTACTGACTCGGCAGCCCATATTCAACATCTGCCATTACACCCACATCAAACCGGCCAGTCAACATTAGGGACATTAATCCGTTTGCCGGATAGTCATGGCAAACAGCGCGCGCAAGTAGTGGTGAATGCAGACCAGGCAGAACAGGTTTGGAAAACACTTGCGGCCACATTTAGCCCAACCAGTACCAATCAGTGGGATGCGCTGGAAATCCAGGCTGGTATTCCGCAAGTATATGCAAGCACGCGCGAGCAATTCGTACCGCAAATGGTCAATCTCGATGCGCTGAATGGCATCAACTTTAAGAAAGGTTGTTACACAGGCCAGGAAATCGTCGCGCGCACCCATTACCTTGGCAAAGTGAAACGCCGCACATTATTAGCCACTTTACCTGCAACTGCGGCCACACCAAATGCCGGTGATGCAGTGCACGATGCCCAGCAACAGGAAGCTGGCCAGATAGTGCGTGTCGCCCCAAATCCACAAGGCGGTTGGTGGGTGTTAGCAGAATGCAGGCTCGAAGCTAAAGCTGCCGGCAGCATTTTCTGGCAAGAATATGAGCTAACTTTTGCTGAGTTGCCTTACGCGCTGCCATAAATAAATTTTAATCATAAAAATGGCGCCTTGAGCGCCATTTTTTATTACGGCCCACACCTTATATCTACTCAATTAGTTATTCATTAAAAAACATTTAGGTTAAGATTCGTGAGCGAATCAATTCGCTATAAAACTTCAAATAAGCGAGATAATAATGAAAAAAGAAAAGTTATTCATACTAGCAATCCTTATGTCTATCCTGCCTGGTTGCGCTACATTTCAACCACCTAGCTATAGTCCAGATTACGAAACTCTCGACAATCTGAAAAAATTGAATTTAGCCAAATTATCTGTCGAAAGCTTTCAACCTAAAGACCCAAAGGCTGCTGTTAATAACATCAGCTTAAGAGGTGGTTCAATGAAAGCGGTTGAGGGGGCATTCTCCACATATTTAGAAAATGCTATTCGTTCAGACATGAAGGAAGTTGGTATTTTTGACCCTGCCGCCAATTTGAAACTTGATGCTACTGTGATTAAAAATGATATTGATATTTCGGGCATTAGCAAAGGCTCGGGTACTTTGGCTGTCAAATTACTTGTCACCAAAAATGGTAGCACTACCCTGAATAAAGAATATTCCACAACAACCCAGTTTGAATCCTCATTTGCTGGTGCAGTTGCCGTCGGCATTGGTCAACGAGAATACCCAAATTTAGTCAGGTCATTTTTGAAGAATGTATACAACGACCCAGAATTTCTAAACGCAATCAAGAAATAAGGAAACTGTATGCATCTATTAAATATTCACAAAATTATAGCGATAAGCTTAACCTCTTTATTTTTGGGCGCGTGCGCTCATCCCATTTCGATTAACCCTGATAAAACGCCTGAGCGAACTCAAAGCAACCTCAAATCTAAAAAGGTTGCTTATGTGATGTCCGATGTTGAAAGAAACAAGCAGATAACTACAGCGGGCGGCGGTGGAGATAAAGTTTCTTATTATCCGTATAAAGATTCTGAAAAAGCGATACGCGATGCACTTAAATCCGTCTATCAAGATGTCATAGTGCTTAAGTCAGATAGTGATCTTGAATCCATTAGAGAGAATGCGGTCGATTTAATTTATACACCTACGATTACGACTGTATCGAGTTCAGACTCTTCTTTCACTTGGCCGCCTACTTATTTTAGAGTAGAGCTTTCATGCAGTGTGGCTGACAATAAAGGCAAAGCCGTCACGACAATCAAAGTAGATGGAAATGGCTATGCTGAGTTTTCGGAATTTAAAGCTAATTTTGGCTTGGCCGGTAGTCGCGCAACGAGCGATTTATCAGAAAAGCTAAAGAAAGAAATTTTGAACAATCCTGCGCTACACTAAAATTTCCACCAAAAAAATGGCGCTTGAAGCGCCATTTTTTTATCACCTACTACCTGATTACTATTGCTCTGGTATTGCAGCTGGAACATCCGGCGTTCCAGGATTCACGATGGATTCCTTAGACGGCACGTTGGTAACGACACCTTTAGACGCTGGAGGATTCGTGTTTTTGCGTTGCATCACCTGATAAAACACTTCATCCTGCTTGATCATTCCCAATTCGCTGCGGGCACGCTCTTCAACTGCCGATTGACCTTGTTTAAGATCACGCACTTCCGCGCGCAAGGTTTCATTCCGCTGGCGGTAATAGTCATTACGCTTTTCGTGTGCTTCAATCTGCTGCGAATATTGCCAGACGCGTGACCAACTGCCCTTGCCCAACCACAATGGATATTGCAGCAGGGCAATCAGGACAATGAAGATCACAGTCAGTTTGCGCACATCGGCCTAGATGCGGGATCAGACTAGATTACTTGAACAACTGGTAGAACGCTGACAAACCAGCGTAGCTAGTCGCGTCGCCCAACTCTTCTTCAATACGCAGCAATTGGTTGTATTTTGCTACGCGCTCTGAACGGCACAGGGAGCCGGTTTTGATTTGCAATGCGTTGGTCGCCACAGAGATATCGGCAATCGTCGTATCCTCTGTCTCACCGGAACGGTGTGAAACTACCGCTGTATAGTTAGCACGTTTCGCCATCTCGATCGTCTGGAAAGTCTCGGTCAGGGTACCGATCTGGTTCACTTTGATCAGCACAGAGTTGGCTGCACCTTTCTGGATGCCTTCACGCAGGATTTTCGGGTTAGTCACGAACAAATCATCGCCGACCAGTTGTGTGGTTTTACCCAGGCGTTTGGTCAACAGGTCCCAGCCGTCCCAGTCAAATTCGCTCATCCCATCTTCAATGGTGATGATTGGGTATTTACCAGCCAAGGTAGCCAGGTAATCACTGAATTCCGAAGAACTCAATGATGCACCTTCTGATTCCAGACGATATTTACCATCCTTGTAGAATTCGGTACTCGCGCAATCCAGGCCCAGGTAGATATCTTTACCTGGCTCGTAACCGGCTGCTTCAATCGATTCCATAATCAATTGCAAGGCAGATTCGTTGGATGGGAGATTAGGTGCAAAACCACCCTCGTCACCTACAGTGGTTGCCAAACCTTTGTCATGCAGCGTTTTCTTCAAGGCATGGAAAATTTCAGCGCCAGCGCGCAACGCTTCACGGAAGGTTGGCAAGCCAGCCGGCACAATCATAAATTCTTGAATATCGACAGAGTTGTCAGCGTGCGCACCACCATTGATGATGTTCATCATTGGCGTCGGCAATTGCATGAAAGCTGAACCGCCCAGGTAGCGATACAGTGGCAAACCGCTTTCTTCAGCGGCAGCACGCGCACAGGCCATAGAAACACCTAGAATCGCATTGGCACCCAGACGGTCTTTGTTTTCTGTGCCATCCAGCTCGATCAGCGTTCTGTCGATAAAGCTTTGCTCTTCAGCGTCCAGGCCCAAAATCGCTTCGGTGATTTCGGTATTCACGTTTTCGACCGCGGTTAATACACCTTTGCCTAAATAGCGGCTTTTATCGCCATCCCGCAGCTCTACGGCCTCTTTAGTACCGGTAGACGCGCCTGAAGGCACGGCTGCACGGCCAATGACACCACTTTCCAGCAATACATCCACTTCAACCGTTGGGTTGCCTCGTGAATCCATAATCTCGCGGGCGATAATATCTACAATTGCGCTCATTCTATTTTCCTTATGTTTTTAACTTAAACTTTACGAATAACTTGCGAAATCAATTTAAAAAGTTTGCTCCAGGCAAAATCCACTAAAGGGTATGTTCAGCAAAACCGGCTTTTTTAACCAGTTTATCCATATCAACCAACAGATGTAGCAAATCCTCCATCTTGCCTAATGGCCAGGCATTCGGGCCATCTGATAGCGCTTTACTTGGGTCTGGATGAGTTTCCATAAAAATACCGGCAATGCCACTGGCAACCGCTGCACGCGACAATACGGGCACAAATTCACGCTGACCACCGCTTTTCTCGCCCTGCCCACCTGGCTGCTGTACCGAGTGGGTGGCGTCGAATACCACCGGGCAATTGGTTTCACGCATGATTGCCAGGCCGCGCATATCCGAAATCAGGGTGTTGTAGCCGAATGAAGCACCTCGTTCGCAGACCATAATATTGTCTACACCGCCGTTAGCCTCTTTAGCTTTATTGACGACCTGCTTCATGTCACCAGGCGCTAAAAACTGGCCTTTTTTGATATTCACCGGTTTGCCGGATTGGGCACAGGCGACAATAAAATCGGTCTGGCGGCAGAGGAACGCCGGCGTTTGCAATACATCTACCACTGCAGCCACATGCGGCACTTGTTGCTCGCTATGCACATCGGTCAGGATAGGCACGCCGATTTGGGCGCGTACTTCATCCAGTATCCTCAGGCCCTCTTCCATGCCAAAACCACGAAAGGTTTTGGTGGAGCTGCGATTAGCTTTGTCATAAGAAGATTTATAGATAAATGGGACACCGACACGCGCAGCAATCTCTTTCAATTGACCAGCGGTATCAATCGCCATTTGCCGGGATTCAATGACACATGGGCCCGCAATCAAAAATAGCGGATGCTCGATACCTACATCAAAACCACATAACTTCATGATAATCCCTTGCTGTAAATTTAAACTCTGCTTTTTTGCGCCAGTGCCGCTTGCACATAGGCTTTAAACAAAGGATGACCGTATCTTGGGTTAGAAGTGAATTCCGGGTGGAACTGGCACGCAACAAACCATGGGTGTTCAGTTTGCGGCAACTCAATCATTTCACAGAGTTCTTCACGAGGTGTACGTGCAGAAACCACCAGGCCAGCAGCTTTCAACTGATCCACATAATGGTTGTTTACTTCATAACGGTGACGGTGGCGCTCGTTCACTTCGCTGCCGTAAATGCTGGCGGCCAGTGTATCAGGCTCGATCGGTGAGCTTTGCGCACCTAAGCGCATGGTGCCGCCCAGGTCTGAATGTTCGTTGCGTTTTTCAATCTTGCCGGTCGCATCTTGCCATTCGTCGATCAGGCCGATCAGTTTATGTTCGGTAGACGGGTTGAATTCCGTGCTGTTAGCATCCTTTAAACCAGCAACATTGCGGGCAAACTCGATCACGGCCAGTTGCATGCCCAGACAGATACCCAGATAAGGCACTTTGTTTTCGCGAGCATACTGGATCGCGGCAATCTTGCCTTCAGTCCCGCGCACACCAAAACCACCTGGAATGAGGATAGCGTCCATATTATGTAAGCTATCGGTACCTGATTTTTCGATATCTTCACTGTCGATATAGTGGATCTTGACTTTGGATTCAGTGTGAATACCGGCGTGAATCAACGCTTCGGTCAAAGACTTATAAGACTCGGTCAGGTCAACATATTTGCCGACAAAGGCAATATCCACCTGCGCTTTAGGGTTGGCCACCGCATGGCTGATTTTTTGCCAGGCAGATAAATCGGCCGCTTTAGCCAGGATATTCAGTTTATGACAGACGATTTCGTCCATCATTTGGTCATGCAGCAAGCCTGGGATTTTGTAAATGGAGTCACTGTCGATTGCGCTGATGACTGCTTCATATGGTACGTTTGTGAACAAGGCAATTTTGCGCTTTTCATCTTCCGGGATTTCACGTTCGGCGCGACATAATAAAATATCCGGCTGGATACCAATTTCGCGTAATTCTTTTACCGAGTGCTGCGTTGGTTTGGTTTTTAACTCACCTGCGGTTGGAATCCACGGCAACAAAGTCAAATGCACATAACAGGCATTGTTCTTACCCTCTTCGAAACCCATCTGGCGAATGGCTTCCAGGAAAGGCAATGATTCAATATCACCCACCGTGCCGCCAACTTCCACAATCGCCACATCGGCACCTTCAGCACCACGTTTGATGTGTGATTTAATTTCGTCGGTAATATGTGGAATAACCTGTACGGTTTTACCCAGGTATTCACCGCGACGCTCTTTTTTGATCACGGTTTCGTAAATCTGGCCGGTGGTGAAGTTGTTGCGTTTGGACATCTTGCTGCTGATAAAGCGCTCGTAATGCCCAAGGTCTAAATCAGTTTCTGCACCATCATCGGTGACGAACACTTCACCATGCTGGAATGGCGACATGGTGCCTGGGTCAACGTTGATATACGGGTCAAGCTTGAGCATGGTCACTTTAATACCACGCGATTCGAGAATAGCGCCTAAACTAGCCGCTGCGATACCCTTTCCAAGAGAAGAAACTACACCGCCGGTTACGAATACATATTTGGTCATGGATGAGGTACTTTGAGATTGTTGCAGACGGGAGAACATTTTACCGTAAAGCCCCCTCGCCCACAATGAAGGTTAGGGATAAAATCTCGCACCAACTCGCCAACCAGCCACTTCAAGCATACAATTCAGCCATGCCAGACTATCAATCGAACACGCCTGCCCTGTGGCAATCCTTATTACCGCAACCTGATGCCAACAGCCATAAGTATAGCCGCGGTTATGTATTGATCCAGGGCGGGTATCCCGTGACGGGTGCAGCCAGGTTGGCGGCACTCGCTGCAGCGCGCAGCGGTGCAGGCATTACCGCCATTGCGGTACCTGAAAACGCATTCAGCATTTACGCCGGCCAGTTATTAAGTGTGATGGCGAAACCCTATTCAAGCATCGCTGACCTGCATGCCCTTATACAGGATGCAAGAGTCTGTGCGTTGCTGATCGGACCAGGCGCAGGCAACAGCACAGAAACACGCCAGACAACACTCACAATGCTGCACACAGGGAAACCGGTTGTGATTGATGCAGATGCGCTAACTGTATTTGCCCGACAACTTGATAAGCTAAGCAGAGCCATCACTGCCGTTTGTGTATTGACGCCGCATGCAGGCGAGTTTCAACGTTTATTTGGCATTACTCCTGCCAGCGACCTTAATGAAAGAATCAGCCAGGTACTTCAGGCAAGTCAGCAGGCCAATGCGGTGATACTTCTTAAAGGCGCCAACACCGTGATTGCAGCACCAGACGGCAGCGTCATTGTGAACGAAAATGCACCACCGACATTGGCTACTGCAGGCGCGGGGGATGTGCTGGCTGGGATGATTACCAGCTTATTGGCGCAAGGTATGCCCGCACTGGAAGCAGCAGCGGCGGCTGCCTGGATCCATAGTGAAGCTGCGAGGTTATTTGGCTTGGGATTGATGGCAGAAGATTTGCCGGAATTGGTGCCACAGGTATTGGAACAACTGCTTGCCTGAGCTTAAAACTCAGCAAGCAACAGAAATACTATTCGCGAGTACGCTGTTTATTTTTCATTAACTGGTTCTGCTCGCGCTTCCAGTCTTTTTCGCGCTCGACATCGCGTTTGTCATGTTGCTTCTTGCCTTTAGCCAGGCCGATCTGCACTTTCACCCGGCCACGCGTGAAGTGCATATCCAAAGGCACAATGGTGTAACCGGCGCGCTCGACCTTACCAATCAACTTGCCGATTTCTTCATTATGCAACAACAACTTACGGGTACGGATAGCATCCGGGCGCACGTGTGTGGAAGCAGCACCCAGCGGTGTCACATGGCAGCCGATCAGGTAAATTTCGCCACGCATAATCACCACATAGGCCTCTTTGAGGTTAATGCGGTTATCGCGGATGGCTTTGACTTCCCAGCCTTCGAGCACCACACCGGCCTCGTACTTATCTTCGATAAAGTAGTCAAAAAATGCTTTTTTATTTTGCGCGATGGTCATAACGCTGGCTTGCTGGCTTAAATCACTTAAAATAGCATTTTAACCCAAAACCAAACTCCGTTCCGGCGCTATATTTAATAATGGCTCAAGTAGAAAAAACCGTATTAGTCATGCACTCCTGCGAAACCATGTTTCAGCTGGTGGATGCTGTTGAAGATTACGCCAGCTTTTTGCCATGGTGTGGGGGCAGTGATGTGATCGAGCGCACCGACCAGGTGACGCAGGCCACTATCCACATTCGCTATCACGGCATCGTGCAGCATTTCACCACGCGTAACCACAAACAGTTTCCGCACCAGATGGATATCACGCTGGTCGACGGCCCATTCAAGCAGCTCACCGGCCACTGGCACTTTATTGCCCTGCGTGAAGATGCCTGCAAGATCGAATTCAAGCTGGAATATGTATTCGCCAACGGCCTGATCGAACGGATTATTGCACCGGTTTTCAGCCACATAGCCAACACTTTTGTCGATAGCTTTGTGAAGCAGGCAAACAAGCTTTATTCTAAATAATAAGCATGTCCGAAAAGATTTCTGAACTGATAACCGTGGAAGTCGCTTACGCGCTACCACAGCAACAGGTAATCATCTCCATTGAAGTTAAAGCGGGGACAACTGCACTAGAAGCCATTCAGTACTCGGGACTTCTGCGGGATTACCCAGAACTATCATTGAAAAATTGCAGGATAGGTGTATTTGGCAAGGTAGTTAGCTTCGATGCCGTATTGCAACCTTTGGATCGCGTAGAGGTTTATCGCCCCTTGATTGCCGACCCTAAACAGGCAAGGCGCTTAAGAGCAGTGACAAAAAGAAAGCGCTACAAATAGAGACCTTGCTGCCAAAAGTGGTCAGCAAAAACGTCTAAAATAATGATGCTTTAGAAAACATCCTTATTCAACTGGACAATTTTCGTCAATTTCGAACTGCGCCCGTGCCAGGTTTTCACGAATTTGCTCATCGCTTAAATACTCTTTTTCGCCAACTTCATTCACGGTTTGCATGCGCCCACCTACCGCATAATTGCGATAATTCGACCTTGCTGCAGCACAGTTTTGCGCTTTCATACGTGTTTCTGCAGCTTTAGCGACAGCCGCGGCTTCGTCGGACATTTGTGTCTTTTGCTTGCCTTTTCCCTCTGTGGCACGTTGATCAGCATCTGCCGCCGGCGCATCCTCTTTATAAGCATCTGCGCGGGTTAACGGGTACTCACTAGTGACGGTAGCCGCTTTGATTTTTTGCGCGCCTTCCTTACCTGCAGGCGGCGGCATATCGGAATAATTGACGACTCCTTTGGCATCGCGCCACTTGTAAATCTCCGCGTGCGCGGGGACATGCAACAAGCAGGCTATCAATACAATATTCCGCATCACTTCCATAAATTTCACTTTTAATTCCCGCCTCACCAGTCGCTACTTATCCTTGCCATTCGAAATGGCTATGCATAAACCATGCCAGACACCCTTGATTTCCGGGCCAAAAATGCAAAACGCTTTGTCAAGGCAAAACGAAATCGGTATAATTATATTTTGGAGATAAGGATTCCACATGCGTTTGTTGCAACAAGCTCTAACCTTTGACGATGTTTTACTCGTTCCAGCCCATTCTACTGTGATGCCCCGCGATGTAAGCCTGCGTACAAAACTTACAAAAAACATCACACTTAACATTCCGCTACTTTCTGCCGCCATGGATACCGTGACGGAAGCCCGCATGGCGATTGCATTGGCACAGCTGGGCGGCATGGGTATTATTCATAAAAACATGTCAATAGAGATGCAGGCTTCACGCGTCTCCCGCGTTAAACGCTTTGAATCCGGCGTCGTGATCGACCCGGTGACGATTCACCCGGCCATGTCAGTTCGTGAGGTCATGGAACTGACCAAGCACCACAAGATTTCCGGCTTACCAGTATTACAAGATGGCAAAGTGGTTGGCATTGTGACCAACCGCGACCTGCGCTTTGAAACCAATCTCGACCAGGCGGTCAGCAACGTCATGACGCCGCAAGATCGCCTGGTGACTGTGCGAGAAGGTGCCAGCCGTGAAGAGATCATGGGGTTGCTGCACAAGCATCGCCTGGAACGTTTGTTGGTGATTGGCGAGCAGTTTGAGCTTAAAGGCCTGATCACGGTGAAAGACATTCAAAAGTCTTCTGACCACCCACTCGCATGCAAGGATGAAAAAGGCCGTTTGCTGGTAGGCGCGGCGGTCGGTGTCGGCGACGGCACTGATGACCGCATTGCTGCACTGGTTGAAGCAGGTGTTGATGCCATCGTTGTAGATACTGCACATGGCCATTCACAAGGCGTGCTGGATCGCGTCAAATGGGCAAAAACCCGTTATCCAAACCTGCAGGTTATTGGTGGCAATATTGCCACTGCCGATGCAGCCTTGGCTTTAGTTGATCACGGCGCAGATTGTGTCAAAGTAGGTATTGGCCCTGGCTCTATCTGTACTACCCGCATCGTGGCTGGTGTCGGTGTGCCGCAAATCACGGCCATCAGCAATGTAGCTAAGGCACTGGAAAAATCCGGTGTGCCATTTATTGCCGATGGCGGCATCCGCTTCTCCGGTGATATTTCAAAAGCAATCGCAGCGGGCGCTAACAGCGTGATGCTAGGTGGCATGTTTGCAGGCACTGAAGAAGCCCCTGGCGAAGTCGAGTTATATCAGGGCCGCTCATACAAATCTTACCGTGGCATGGGCTCCATTGGCGCCATGCAAAAAGGTTCATCTGACCGTTACTTCCAGGACAATACTGCAAATGCTGACAAACTGGTGCCTGAAGGCATTGAGGGCCGTGTACCATACAAAGGGACTGTTGTCGCTGTTGTACACCAGTTAATGGGCGGCTTGCGTGCTTCCATGGGTTATGTAGGATGTTCCACCATTGAAGAGATGCGCAGTAAGGCCGAATTTGTACAAATCACCAGTGCCGGCATGCATGAGTCGCATGTACACGATGTGCAAATCACCAAAGAAGCACCGAACTATCGTATTGACTAACGCTTGTTTTAACGCAAAAGCGCAGCAGTTTTTACCGCTGCGCTTTTGTTCATTCTAGTGACCTGAAAATTTATGCACTCAAAAATTCTGATTCTTGATTTCGGTTCGCAAGTGACGCAGCTGATTGCCCGCCGTGTCCGCGAAGCCCACGTCTATTGTGAAATTCACCCCTGTGATGTGTCGGACGAATTTGTCCGCAACTTTGGTGCTGATGGCATCATTTTAAGTGGCAGCCACGCCAGCGTCTATGAAGAAGAAACGGATAAAGCGCCACAAGCCGCCTTTGAACTCGGAATACCCGTACTCGGTATCTGCTACGGCATGCAAACCATGGCGCAACAACTGGGTGGCAAGGTGGAAGCTGGTCACAAGCGTGAGTTTGGTTATGCGCAGGTACGTGCGCGCGGCCACTCTGCCCTGTTCCGCGATATCCAGGATGCGACCAATAATGAAGGCCATGGCCTGATTGATGTGTGGATGAGCCATGGCGACAAAGTCACGGCATTACCCGGTGGCTTTAAAGTGATCGCCAGCAACGAAACGACACCGATTGCCGCGATGGCTGACGAAGACCGCAAGTTTTACGCGGTGCAATTCCACCCCGAAGTGACCCACACCAAGCAGGGCCAGGCCATGCTTGAGCGTTTTGTGCTCGATATCTGTGGCGCGAAACCGGACTGGATCATGGGCGACTACATTGCCGAAGCGGTTGCCAGCATCAAGGCACAGGTCGGTGATGAAGAAGTCATTTTAGGATTGTCCGGCGGTGTCGACTCGTCAGTCGCTGCGGCTTTGATCCATCGCGCGATTGGCGACCAGCTCACCTGTGTATTTGTTGACCACGGCCTGTTACGCCTGAATGAAGGCGATATGGTCATGGAAATGTTTGCCGGTCGTTTACATGCCAACGTCATCCGTGTTGATGCCAGCGAGCAATTCATGGGCAAGCTGGCTGGTGTCAGCGACCCGGAAGCCAAACGCAAGATTATCGGTGGCGAGTTTGTAGAAGTGTTTAAAGCCGAGGCAGCCAAACTCAAGGCCAGTGGCGCCGGACACAAAGGTGCTACTTTCCTGGCACAAGGTACTATCTATCCAGATGTGATTGAATCCGGCGGCGCGAAATCGAAAAAAGCCGTCACTATCAAGAGCCACCATAACGTAGGCGGTTTGCCGGAACAATTAGGTTTAAAACTGCTGGAACCTTTGCGAGACCTTTTCAAGGACGAAGTGCGTGAACTGGGTGTCGCCTTGGGCTTGCCGCGCGATATGGTTTATCGCCACCCTTTCCCTGGCCCTGGCCTTGGGGTACGTATCCTCGGTGAAGTGAAAAGCGAATATGCCTTGCTGCTGCAACGTGCCGATGCCATTTTCATTGAAGAATTACGCAACACCATAGACGAAACATCCGGCAAATCCTGGTATGACCTGACCAGCCAGGCATTTACCGTGTTCCTGCCGGTAAAATCGGTTGGTGTGATGGGTGATGGCCGTACTTATGATTATGTGGTGGCATTGCGCGCCGTCGTGACCAGCGATTTCATGACCGCCCACTGGGCAGAATTGCCTTATAGCCTGCTGGGTAAAGTTTCCAACCGGATTATTAACGAAGTGCGTGGCATTAACCGCGTGGTTTACGACATTTCCGGCAAACCTCCGGCAACCATTGAATGGGAATAAATTTCCCTATTGATTCGATCTCACATTAAACAGAGAACAAGACGATGAGCACAAAACCGATTATCCTCACTGGCGACCGCCCAACCGGCCCGTTACACCTGGGGCATTTTGTCGGCAGTTTGCGCAACCGCGTGAAATACCAGCACGAATACAAACAATATGTGATGCTCGCCGACGCGCAGGCGCTGACCGACAATATGGATGATATTGATAAAGTGCATCGCAATGTGGTCGAAGTCGCGCTGGATTATCTGGCGGTCGGCATTGATCCCAAGCTATCGACCATTTTCATCCAGTCGCAAGTACCTGAACTGACTGAACTGGCGTTTTACTACCTGAACCTGGTCACCGTCGCACGCCTGGAAAGAAACCCGACCGTGAAAGAAGAGATCCGCCTGCGCGACTTTGAGCGCGATATTCCCGCCGGTTTCCTCACCTATCCGGTGAGCCAGGCGGCAGACATTACTGCGTTCAAAGCGACACTGGTGCCTGTGGGTGAAGACCAGATACCCATGATTGAGCAAACCAACGAGATCGTGCGCCGTTTTAACCGTACTTATAAAAACGTGAGCACCAAACAGGAAATCCTGGTGGAAACTAAAGCCCTGGTGCCGGAACTGGGCCGTTTGCCAGGTATTGATGGCAAAGCCAAAATGAGTAAATCCCTGGGCAATGTGATTAACCTGGGCGCGACTGCCGACGAAATCAGTAAAGCCGTTAAAAAGGTCTATACCGATCCGTTACATCTGAAAATCGAAGATCCTGGTCATGTCGAAGGTAATATTGCATTCACCTACCTGGATGCTTTCGATACCGATAAAGCAGCAGTGGCGGAGCTCAAAGCGCATTACACACGCGGCGGCCTGGCTGATAGCATCGTTAAAAAACGCCTGGAAGCAGTCTTGCAGGAGATGCTGGAACCTATCCGTACACGCCGGACCGAACTAGCTGGTGACAAAGGCTATATTCTGCAATTATTACGCGAAGGCACCGAACAAGCACGCGAAGTCGCGGCGCAGACTATGAGTGAGGTGCGCGCTGCGCTGGGGTTGAATTATTTCTAGCTGGCATCAACTAACTGCATGAGTCGCGGATTCGTTAAAGAAGATGATCTCGAATTAGCGGGTACCGACCTGCCAGAGCGGCCGGTCAGCCCGCATACCAATTACGTGACACCGGATGGCCTGCAGCAATTACAGCACGCTGTGAAAACACTGGAAAGCCAGCGTCAGCAATACGCAACGCGCAAGGAAGACCCAAACGCGCAGCAAAAACTGGCCGAGATTGACCGTGATTTACGTTATTTATTCGCCCGGCTGGAATCTGCCCAGCTGGTAGACCCAGCGCTACAGCCTCGACATACTGTCTTGTTTGGCGCCACGGTGACCGTTGAAGATGAAGAAGGCATGCAGTCGCAGTTCAAGATTGTAGGTGAAGACGAAGCCGATATCGCCCGGCAAAAAGTCAGCTATGCCTCCCCGCTGGCTAAAGCACTCCTGGGACGTAAAGTTGGCGACAGCACCACCTGGCAACGTCCGGCTGGTGCTTTGCAATTAGACATTTTAAATATTGAGTATTGAACACCACATGAAAGTTTCACAAGCCATAAACGAACGGCGCTCCGTTAAAAGTTACGATCCCAGCCACCGCATGACAGAGGCTGAGATTGCGCAACTGATGTCGCTGGCCATGCTCTCACCGACCGCTTTTAATATCCAGCATTGGCGATTTGTCGTAGTGACTGACCCGGTGCTGCGTCACCAGATTCGCGCTGCGAGCTGGAACCAGGCGCAAGTCACAGATGCCTCGTTACTGATCGTATTGACCGCTGATCTCAAAGCATGGGAAAAAGACCCGGCACGCTATTGGGTGAATGCGCCCAAGCAGGCCAGTGACTACCTGGTCAAAGCTATTCATGACTATTACACCGATCATGCTCAGGCGGAGCGGGATGAAGGCATGCGCTCCGGCGGTATGGCAGCCATGACCTTGATGCTGGCTGCCAAGGAAATGGGCTATGACACTTGCCCTATGGATGGCTTTGACTTTGACGCGGTTGGCAAACTGATCAACCTGCCTGCAGACCATGTGCCAGTGATGTTCGTCGTGGTTGGCAAACCACTGGAAGCTGCCAAGCCTCGCAGTGGGCAATTACCTATGGATGAAGTCGTGATTTACAACCGTTTTGAATAATCTTGTGCGTTTTAAATCAAGCGCGCAGCCCTGATTACCGATTTAATTAACTATTTTTTGAGAGTTCTTGCATGTTAGTTGCAAACAATATCACCATGCAGTTTGGTTCCAAGCCACTGTTTGAAAACGTTTCCGTTAAATTCGGTGACGGTAACCGCTATGGCCTGATTGGCGCCAACGGTTGCGGTAAATCCACTTTTATGAAGATCCTGGCGGGCGTCCTGGAACCTTCCAGTGGCAATATCAGCCTCGACCCGAATGAGCGCATGGCCTTCCTGAAACAGGACCAGTTCGCCTATGAAGACCAGCGCGTGCTGGATGTAGTCATGATGGGCCACGAGCAAATGTGGAAAGCCATGCAAGAGCGCGATGCGATCTACGCCAACCTCGAAGCCACCGAAGATGACTACATGCGCGCCGCTGAACTGGAAGGCGAGTTTGCAGAGTATGACGGCTACACGGCTGAAGCACGTGCTGGTGAATTGTTGCTGGGCGTAGGCATTCCTATCGAGCAGCACACCGGCCCAATGAGCGCCGTTGCACCAGGCTGGAAATTACGTGTTCTGCTGGTACAGGCTCTATTTGCCAATCCGGACGTATTACTGCTGGATGAACCGACCAACAACCTGGATATCAACACCATCCGTTGGCTGGAAGATATCGTCAACAATCGTGACTGCACCATGGTCATTATTTCGCATGACAGGCACTTCCTGAACCAGGTCTGCACGCACACCTGTGACATGGATTACGGCAAGATCACCTCTTACCCTGGCAACTATGACGACTATATGGAAGCCAGCATTGCCGCGCGTAACCAGCAGGCCAAAGACAATGCCAAGGCCAAACAGCAAATCGCTGACTTGCAGGACTTTGTACGCCGCTTCTCGGCCAACGCCTCCAAAGCCAAACAGGCGACCAGCCGCGCCAAGCAGATCGACAAAATCAAGGTGGAGGAATTCAAGCCTTCCAGCCGCCAGTACCCGTTTATCCGCTTTGAATATGACGAGCGCGAAAAACTGCACCGCAACGCGGTAGAACTGAAAAAACTCAGCCACGGCTTTGATAAACCCTTATTCAACGGCGTTGAAATGATGTTTGAAGCCGGTGAGAAAGTCGCCATTATTGGCGAGAACGGCATCGGTAAAACCACCTTCTTGCGTTGCCTGGCTGGCGATTTGCAACCTAAGCACGGTGAAGTGAAATGGGCAGAAAAAGCCAACCTCGGTTATTTTGCGCAAGACCATGAATACGAGTTCGAAAAAGGTGAAGACCTGTTTGAATGGATGACAGCACAGCGCCAGCAAGGTGACGATGACAACACGGTGCGCAGTATGCTGGGCCGTTTGCTGTTCCCGACCGAAGCGACCAAGAAGTCAGTCAAAGTGCTGTCCGGTGGTGAAAAAGGCCGCATGTTATATGGCAAGCTGATGCTGGCAAAAACCAATGTGCTGCTGATGGATGAACCCACCAACCATATGGATATGGAATCGATCGAAGCGCTGAACACCGCGCTGGATAAATACAAAGGTACCCTGTTCTTTGTCAGCCATGACCGTGAATTCGTCAGTTCGATCGCTACCCGTATTATTGAAATCAAGGCGGATGGCATTGTCGACTTTACCGGTAATTATGAGGACTACCTTGCCAGCCAAGGCATCGCATAAGGGAATGACGTTATCAGTGGCTGTACGAGCGACCAACTTCGTTGCGCGGTCCTCATGTGATCATGTGCATTGATTATGGCCGCTGCGCTTAACACGGTTTACGGTTAGCCTGCGCCGCAATACTTGCGTCAGTTGTCCAGGCTCTGCGCTCCTCATTCCTCATACCTTGTCGCTCACTCTTCTTAAGCATTGCCTTGCGATACATTCCGATACATAGCCCTCCGCTCCTGACAAACACCCGATACATTCGGGTGTTTTAATGTCAACATTGCAATTTCGCAATGATGATTGAAAAGGATACATCATGAAATTAAAACAATTGGTTATCGCAAGTACCCTGGCTTTGATATCCGTGACTGCCTTTGCAGACCATGGCCCTACCTGCGGAAAAGGTAAATTCGACAAAACGAATTGGCAGGAGCACCGTGTAGAACATTTTGAAAAGCACCAGGAAAGATTGCACACCGTGCTGCAACTGACCGCGGCGCAGGAGAATGCCTGGAATAACTATCAGGCGCAAATCAAGCCTAAAGACAAAGGTGAACGCCCTGATGTAGCTGGCCTGGATACATTGAACACAGTTCAGCGCCTGGATAAAATGGAAGCTATGGATAAAGAACGTGATGCCCGCCAGGCTGAACGCTCAAAAGCGATCCGTACTTTCTATGCACAATTGAATGACGCACAGAAGAAAGTGTTTGATGAGAATGCGTTCCCGCATCCTCACCGTGGCGATCACCATCCTCACGGTAAACCACACCACGACAAGCCACAGTCATAATCGTAAGTGATGTATATAAACCGGCCTTGATGGCCGGTTTTATGCTCAAATAATGACTTCAACTTATAGAGACAACCAGTGATGACAGAAGCTAACCACGATATCCATGTGCTGGTGGTAGATGATGACGACGCGATCCGCGACCTGCTTTGCGACTTTCTACAGGAAAATCAGCTAAGCACGTACCAAGCCGCCAATCATGCGCAAATGTGGCAGGTGCTGCAACAAAAAGTGCCAGATGTCATCATCCTCGATATCAATATGCCGCAGCGCAATGGCATAGAGTTGTGCCGTGAACTGCGTGAGTCACCTAAATACCATAGCATCCCCATCATCATGCTCACCGCCCGCAGCAGTTCATTGGATACCATCATGGGACTGGAAACGGGTGCAGATGATTACGTTGCCAAACCGTTTGAACCGTTGGAATTGCTTTCACGCATACGCAGCGTAATAAGACGTAGCCGTATGGTCGCAGAAAATGCAGGCAAACAGAGTGAAGAACTCGATAACGGCATCTTGCGCCAGATTGCTTTTAATGAATGGACGCTGGATATCCAGAACCGCACGCTGATTGATAGATTCAACACCAGCATTGCACTATCGAATGCAGAATTCAAGTTTTTGCGCTTTATGCTGCTACACGCTAACCGCCCGCTGAGCCGCGATCAATTAATGGAAGAAATGCATGGCCGCGAAGCAGGCCCATTCGATCGGTCTATCGACTTACAGATCAGCAGGATCCGGCAAAAAATAGAAGTGGATAGCAAAAATCCTACCGTGATCAAAACACTTCGTAATGAAGGTTATTTGCTCACTGCCGATGTGCGCTACCTGAAATAAGAGGCCTGAGGGTATGTTAAAAAAACTGTTAGGTGCCATGTCAGTCAGAATCTTCCTGATCACCGTCATTGGTATCCTGTTGACAGCGACCGTGGTCAGCATGCTTGGGCAACGCGATTCACGCGTGAACGAATCACGCCTGCGCGACCAGTTTGCCTTTGATCGCATTGAAAGCATGATCCGCATCCTGGAAATTACCGACGCCGAAAAACGCTCGCAGATCCAGGATGTATTTAAACGCATGGGCAGCAGCTTAAAGCTGGGCGCAACACCACCCAAAGATGCGCCTGCGCTGCCTGCAGAGTTGGAAAACCTGCATGCTTTGTTAGTGCCGGAAATCGCGGACTTCATCAGCATCACCCCACAGACTCGCTGTAGCTCACGAAACCGCCCGCCTGCGCCGCCTCCGCCAGACTTCGGCCCAACGCCGCCACATCTGCAAGGTTATTGCCTCGCGGTCTACACGCATTTGCAAGACCACACACCGGTATTAATCCAGTTGCGCTATGGCGGCCACAGGCCGCCTCCCGGGCATCCGCCTGAGCGTAACCCATTGGCGATTGTATTGGCACTGTTGGGACTGATCAGCATTATCTGGGTAGTCGCCTCTGTCGCAACGCAGCCTTTACGCAAGCTGGCGAACGCAGCCTTGCAACTGGCGCGCAATATTGAAAACCCGCCTTTACCGGAAAACCAGGGCTCGACTGAAGTGCGTCATGCCGCCAAAGCCTTTAATGAAATGCAGCGGAGTATCCTAAAGCATGTGCAAGAACGTGGCTTTATCCTTGGCGCGATCGCGCATGACCTGCAAACACCATTAACCCGTTTACGCTTGCGCCTGGAGAAAGTCAAAGACCCTGAACTCAAGCAAAGCCTGGTCAATGACCTGACGGCGACCCAGGAAATGGTGCGGGAAGGTCTCGATTTTGCGCGGCTATGCAGCGAAAACATCGATAAAAACCGAGTGGACCTCGCCGCACTCGCCACTGCGGTATGCGATAACTTTGAAGAAGCCGGGCATACAATCCACAAAACCCTGCCAGACCAAGCCATCACCATCATGGGCTCGGCACACCTGCTTACGCGCTGCCTGAACAACCTGCTGAGCAATGCCATCAACTATGCCCAATCGCCAACGCTCACTATCCAGGTGAAAGAGTCACGCGTACTGTGTGTTATTTCGGACGATGGCCCAGGCATTCCGGAACAAGAGTTAGATAATGTGCTGGAACCTTTCAGAAGGCTGGAAGATTCACGTTCCAGACATACTGGCGGCACCGGTTTAGGCTTATCCATTGCGCGCATGATCATAGAAAAACATGGCGGCAATATGACGTTAACCAATAAACAAGCGCCGGCATCAGGGCTAGTAGTTCAAATCGACTTGCCTTTGAACTGAACCAGCACTTGAATCCGCGAGGCAGCCAGGTGTAGACTAGCGCCCTACCCAGCCATTCTATTGCTGCGAAGAACGGAGAAGTGGCAGAGCTGGTTGAATGTACCTGACTCGAAATCAGGCATACGTGAAAGCGTATCGAGGGTTCGAATCCCTCCTTCTCCGCCAG
>NZ_DATHWZ010000062.1:0-22671 GCF_035460085.1 Methylophilus sp. | reverse complement strand
GGATTTACCACCGCCGGTAGGCATCAGCACCAGCGCATCCTGCCCGCTGATCACATGGTCTACGATGGCTTGTTGCTGGTGGCGAAACTGGGTGTAACCGAAAACGTCGTGGAGGATTTGTTGCGGTGAGGGGTTTGCCATATTGGATGGCAAACTAGATTTTGTTGTAAGGATTGACTAGGGTATCGACGAGCGCATGCAACGCCTGACGCATCTGCTCTTCGCTGACTTCCATCAGCAAGCCATCTTCCAGCGCATCTTGTGCGATCTGTTTGAGTTCATCAAAATTTTCAGACATGACTTTGACTTTTTCGGTACACGAAACCACCGAACCATCGTCACGCAGCCATTTAGGCCATTCGTTTGTCATACGTTTACTTTCACCTATGGTTTCCTTCACTTACTCTTTTCCAAAGCTTGCAGCAATTTTACCAAGGCCTGCCCTCTATGGCTCATTTTGCTTTTCACTTCCAGCGGTAATTCAGCCACGGTTTTGCGGGTTTCGAGATCCATAAATAATGGGTCATAGCCAAACCCTTCAGAGCCGCGAAACTCGCGCAAAATCTCACCTAGCCACATACCATCGGCAATAATAGGCTGCGGATCGTTGGGCGACCGCACCAGCACCAGCACACTATAAAAATACGCACGGCGATCACTTTCGCGTGACAGTACTGTGAGCAGCTTATCGTTATTGCGTTCATCCTGCGTGAGCAAACTATTGGCTGGCAAGGGACCGGCATAACGCGCCGAGATCACGCCCGGTGCGCCTTGCAGCGCATTCACGCATAAACCGGAGTCATCAGCCAATGCCGGTAAACCGGTGTGCTGGCTGGCATGCCGCGCCTTGGCTAATGCATTTTCAACAAAGGTTTCATACGGCTCCGGGCACTCCGGTACATTGAATTCAGATTGCGACACAATCTCGATATTCAAGGGCGCCAGTACATGCGCGATTTCGCGGATTTTGCCTTTGTTGCCAGAAGCGATCACCAGTTTGTTGAATGCTAATGCCATGTTATTTCGCTAATGCCTGTTGTTGCAGTTTGGATATCTCCGCAATGCCTTTTGCCGCCAGCGCCAGCATCTCGTTCATGGCGTCACGGCTGAAAGGCTCACCTTCGGCAGTCCCCTGAATTTCGACAAAGCCGCCGCTGCCGGTCATGACCACATTCATGTCGGTATCACAATCGGAGTCTTCAATATAATCCAGATCCAATACCGGAATGCCCTGGTAAACGCCAACCGAAATCGCGCCAACTGAGTCTTTAATCGGGCTTTCAGTCAGCAAGCCTTTTGCCAGCAAAGTGCTCACAGCATCGACCATGGCCACATAAGCGCCGGTAATGCTGGCGGTGCGCGTGCCGCCATCGGCCTGAATCACGTCACAGTCAAAATGGATGGTGCGCTCACCGAGTTTTTGCATATCAATCACCGCGCGCAGGCTGCGGCCGATCAGGCGCTGAATTTCCTGGGTGCGGCCGGTTTGTTTGCCACGGGCAGCTTCGCGATCCATACGTGAACCGGTGGAGCGTGGCAACATGCCGTATTCGGCAGTCACCCAGCCCTGGTTTTTGCCTTTGAGGAAACCAGGCACTTTTTCTTCAATGCTGGCGGTGCAAATGACGTGGGTATCGCCGAACTTTACCAATACCGAGCCCTCGGCATGTTTTGTATAGCTACGGATGATTTCAATGCTGCGCAATTGGTCGTTGGCGCGCTGGCTGGGTCTGGTCATTTTAAATTTTTCCTGGTTCAAGTTATTGTTTATTGAGATGTTGGCTGCTTCTGCCCAAGGCATCCTGTATATCGGTAATCGCCTTTTCGATTTCGTCATCGGTCAGATCCAGCGCATGCGGGTTGGGCATGCTACCGGCATGATTGATCATGGTGGTAGTGCCATCGCTGGGCAAATCCAGGGTGGAAACGGCCAGCGGCGCAGTATTTCGCTCGCCCCACTGCATGGCAATCGCGCTCATATTATCGCCTACCGTGATACTGGCGGCATCAGCATCATCGAGCAACCGTGTGATGCCATCCTGTATATTGGCTGCTAGCATATGCTGCGCCATGGTGATCGCAGGCATGGTGCTCCACACGCCGTCCGAGCATAGCAGAATGACGTCGCCCTCGCTGAGGGGGATAGGGTCTGCCAGTTCAACTTGCGGTGGCTTATCGCCGCCCAGGCAATTATAAATTTTGTTGCGATGCGGATGACGCTCGATCTGCTCGGCGGTGATCCTGCCTTCGCGCAAAAGCGACTGCACGACAGAGTGGTCCTGGGTCTGGAACTCTTCCAGGCCGTTGCGATAAAGGTAGAGGCGGGAATCCCCGACATGCGCACAAAACAGTTTATTGTGCTGGATCAAGGCCACCACAATGGTCGTGCGCGGCGATTCAGAAAGTTTTTTGCGTACCCGCACATTTTCGATCACGTCATGCACCTGGCCGATCTGCTCGCGCAGAAACTGCGCCGGCTGCGCGATGAGCGGATCAGATTCACGCTGGAACGCTTCCACCATGCTTTTGACTGCGATCTCTGCCGCCACATCGCCATGCTGGTGGCCGCCCATGCCATCAGCCAGCACCATTAAAATAGAGTGCCTATGGTAGGAATAAGCCAACCGGTCCTGGTTGTAAGGACGCGGTCCCTGGCGGGTGCCCTGAGAAATTGAGAATTTCATTATTTTGAAATTCTCAGCTTGATCGTATTCAACGTGGTATTCATAGTGGTTTGGTCAGCACTTTAATAATTTTATCTACCAGGGAACCACGCGCGTCATCCGCCACGTGCACCTCTATCATTTTTTTCTGCAATGAAAACACACTTTGCGGCCGTTGCAGGTAATCAATTTGCATACAGTCATCAATGATAGATAACAGCTTTTCTGAATAGATCTGCTTGCCCAATTGAGCGGCCGGCACCAGCGTATCTTCATTGAGGCGGATATTGGCCGCCAACGGCGACGAGCGCTGCAAGCAGGCATACATGCTGGCACCTATGCTGTAGATATCGCTCCACGGACCCAGGTGTTTGCGGTCTATATATTGTTCCGGCGGGGCAAAACCCGGCGTGTACGTCGGTGCCAGGGTCACCTCAGACAATGCCTGGCGCGCCGAACCGAAGTCCAGCAACACCGGGGAACCATCCAGCCGGATATAAATGTTGGCCGGTTTGATATCCAGGTGCAGCAGTTTACGGCTGTGTACCTCACGCAAGCCATTCAGCAATTCAACAAACATGCGGATCATGAAGTTTTCCGGTACCGGCTGCGTTAACGCCATGATGTAGTCCTGCAGCGATTTGCCACGCTCATATTTCATGACCATATACACAGTGTTATTGGCGCGGAAGAAATTTTTCACACGCACGATATTCTTGTGCTCGATATTGGCCAGCGCCAGCCCTTCTTCAAAAAAGCACTTCATGCCATGTTTATAGGCGGCTTCATTTTTTCCGTTAGAACGAATATGCGTCTGTCCATCACGCTTGGCCAGTGTCACCGGCATATATTCTTTGATGGCAACAGTATTTTTCTGTTTATCCTGCGCCAGATAGACGAAGCTGAACCCGCCCAGACTCAACACCCGTGTGATGGTGTAGTCATGTAACACGGTGCCTACCGGCAGTGCAATATCGATTTTATTGGCGAGCTTCACTTAATGGTTAACGTACTGATCATGGCTTTATTGAGGAAAACACGAAATAAACCGTGTTAACTTGTTATAACGCTATTTTCGCATATCGATACTGCATTTGATACAATCTCCCGCTTAGCTCGGAGCGAATAATGACTGCCAAAAAGAATACCAATAATCAACCCATTTTAAGTATGACTGGCTTTGCCAATAGCGAAACCCGCTTTCCGGCTGGCCTGTTGCTGATTGAATTGCGTGCAGTTAATCATCGTTACCTGGAGCTGAATGTCAAAATTGAAGATAGCTTGCGCCAGTTTGAGCCGCTGGTCCGCGAACAGCTGCAAACCAGGCTTGGGCGCGGCAAGGTGGAATGCCGGCTGAGTATGAAAAGCGACAGTACGAGCTCGAATAAACTGGCACTGAACCCCAACATGGTGGCGCAAATTGCGCAAACATTAACAGACCTTGGCCAACATTTCCCGGCGGCACAACCAGTCAACCTGGTGGATATTTTCAAGCTGCCAGGCGTATTACAAAGCGAGGCCGTGGATACCGAAGCCATGGCAGAAAGCCTGCAACAGGGATTGAGCCAGGCGATAGACGAACTGATTGCGGCGCGTCAGCGTGAAGGCGAAAAGCTGAAACAGGTATTGCTGGACCGCCTGCAAGGCGTGCGTGAACAGATCAGCATTGTGAAACCGCTGTTACCGCAAGTGATTCAGCAATACCAGGAAAAACTCACCGCCAAACTGCGTGAAGCGATGCAAGCCGATGATGACCGTGTGCGCCAGGAAATCGTGCTTTATGCGCAACGCACCGATGTGGATGAAGAGCTGGCGCGGCTGAACTCACATATCAGCGAGATGGATCGCATCCTGACAGTAGGCGGCGCTGTCGGTAAAAAGCTGGATTTCCTGATGCAGGAAATGAACCGTGAAGCGAACACACTGGGGTCAAAATCAGTCGCGATTGAAACCACCCAGGTTTCCATGCAGTTAAAAGTGTTGATCGAGCAGATGCGCGAACAAATCCAGAATATTGAATAAATACAACAATTTGCATAAATATTAGCCACTTCACTTGTGAAGTGGCTATACCCTGCTGGCATGATGGTATAGTCAAGATCATTCCAAGAAAAACATAGGGTCTAGAATTATGCCTCTTCTCCGCTATGCCATACCCTGCTGCGCCTTTGTCTTCAGCAGTTTGTTCTCCCTGCCATCCGCTGCTGAAATCACCACCCTGTCGATTCCTGACCAGGGTTGGGCGATCACTTTTGATGCGCCTCCGCTCAGACCGGTCAGGGAAGCGGATTCCAATGATCACTATATGTATTATGGCAACGCCAATTTCTTTTCAGTGGTAATCAATGTGGATACGCCAGCTTGCGAAGGCGGTGACTCACATGAAAATGTACTGAACTGCTTTTGGCAGAAGGCCGGTAAAGAGCCGTTGATCAACCAGGCCAGCGTGCAAAAAAGCTGCAACAGCCATTATTGCAAGCTTAGCTACGATCTGGAAAACAGTTTCCAGGATAAAGGTATCAAGCAACGGCATGTCTATTTTCTATTTGCCTACCGCAACAAGTGGAACAATGTGCATATTTCTTTTGTCAATCCCACTGAAGCGGATTTAAAGGTGCTGGAAACATTTGAGCAGACGTTCAGCTATAAATAAGCACTTTAAAGATCTTTACAGATCCAACTTCTGAGTATCGCACCAAAAACCGCATCCTCGCATGCACCTTTATGGTGCATTTTGTATGTCTTTCGAATCATGTTTTTACTTAACCCAATGATTTAAAACCCTATTTCTGGCTGGCACACACCTTGCTGATATCAGATACAAATAATGTAAAGGTCATGGACCATGACGCAAACGGCCAAACAGTTTTTCGATGAAATGCAGGGGTATGGTGGCAATGTACGTGGCATCTACCAGGCTTATGACCGCTGGTTAAGTGCTGTACCAACCCAGCAACTGGCGGCCAAACGGGCAGAAGCCGAAGTATTGTTCCGCCGCGTAGGCATCACTTTCAACGTATACGGTGAAGAGGATGGTGCTGAGCGCCTGATTCCCTTTGACGTAATCCCACGCCTGATTTCAGCCAGCGAATGGGCGCATTTATCCAAAGGCGCCGTGCAACGCGTGCGCGCGCTGAATATGTTCCTGCATGATATTTACCATGACCAGGAAATCATCAAGGCCGGCATTGTGCCGCATAGCATGCTGACCAATTCACAGTATCGCCCGGAAATGGTCGGCGTGAATGTGCCTAACCAGATTTATGCACATGTGGCCGGCATTGACCTGGTGCGTACCAGCGAATCGCAGTTTTATGTGCTGGAAGATAACCTGCGTACGCCTTCTGGTGTTTCATACATGCTGGAAGACCGCAAAATGATGATGCGGCTATTCCCGGATTTGTTCAAAAAGTACCCGATCGCCCCGGTCGAACATTACCCGCATGTGTTGCTCAACAATTTACGCTCGGTCGCGCAGACCGGTGTCACCGACCCGACCGTGGTATTGCTTTCCCCTGGCGCGTATAACAGTGCCTACTTTGAACATGCCTTCCTCGCCCAGCAAATGGGTATTGAACTGGTGGAAGGCCAGGATCTGTTTGTCCGTAATAACGCCGTCTATATGCGCACCACGCAAGGCCCGCAACGGGTGGACGTGATCTACCGCCGCATCGACGACGACTACATAGACCCCCTGGTATTCAAGCCTGATTCCATGTTAGGCGTGCCGGGTCTGCTCTCCGTCTACCGCAATGGTGGCGTCACATTGGCTAACGCAGTGGGCACCGGCGTGGCTGATGACAAGGCAACCTACATTTATGTGCCGGAGATGATCAAGTTTTACCTGGGTGAGTCTCCCATCCTGCAAAACGTGCCTACGTATCAACTCAGCAAGGAAGATGATCTGGCTTACGTGCTGGATCATCTGCCCGAGCTGGTCGTCAAGGAAGTGCAAGGCTCGGGCGGTTACGGCATGCTGGTCGGCCCGACCGCCAGCAAACAGGAGATTGATGAATTCAGGTTGCGCATCGTTTCCAAACCTGCCAACTATATTGCGCAACCGACATTGGCTTTATCCACCTGCCCGACCCTGGTCGAGCAAGGCATTGCGCCACGCCACGTGGACTTGCGCCCGTTTGTGCTGTCAGGCAAAACGGTCAGTGTGGTGCCCGGTGGATTATCCCGCGTAGCACTCAAGGAAGGCTCACTGGTGGTCAACTCGTCACAAGGCGGCGGTACTAAAGATACCTGGGTGCTAGAGCGCGACGATGTCTGTCTCGAACAAACGCAGTCGCAAATGGCTGCCCAACAAATGCATCAAGAGGCCGTGATATGTTAAGTCGAACCGCAGAGCATTTATATTGGATGGCACGTTATATTGAGCGTGCCGAGAATGTGGCACGCGTGCTGGAGGTGACTTACAGCATGTCCTTGCTACCCACTGATGCCAGCAACGAAGAGGCGTTATGGGATAGCGTGCTGGAAATTGCCGGTGTGCGGGACATTTACGACAGCACCTACGATGACCTCAATGCTGCCCATGTCATTCAACACTTGGTAATGGACAGCAATAACCCCTCCAGCATTTACAGCTCTTTGCGTAACGCCCGGGAAAATGCCCGCGCGGTCCGGGTAGCGATGACAGTAGAAACCTGGGAAAACATGAACACGCTGTGGCTGGAGTTTGACCAGTATATCAAGCAGGATTTGACACAGTCGGGCCTGAACGAATTTTGTGAATGGGTTAAAAGCCGTTCGCACCTGTTCCGTGGCGTCTGTTTTGGTACCATGTTGCGTGATGAAGCCTTCAGTTTTGTCCGCCTGGGGACCTTTATGGAACGCGCGGATAATACGGCTCGCCTGCTGGATGTGAAATACGAATTCTTAATCCCCTTGCAGGAAGCCAACGAAGGCGCGGTGGATTATTACGAATGGAGCGCCGTGCTGCGTTCAGTGGCGGCATTCCAGGCCTATCAAAAAGTCTACCGCGACGCGATTGAGCCGGTGAAAGTGTCTGAGCTTTTAATATTACGTGAAGATATGCCGCGCTCCTTGCATGCGTGTTACGCCGAAATCATGCCGATTTTGCGCCAGGTAGCCGGGAGCCGGCAAACCGAGGCCGAGCGCCTGGCAGGGCAAATGCATGCCAAACTACACTATGGCCGCATGCTGGACATTGTGAAAGATGGTGTACACCATTTCCTGGATGACTTTATTCTGGCAAATCGCAAACTGGGTGAAGAGATTCAGCGTAACTTTTTGAGCGCGACAGTCTGATCACTGATGCCGCAGCGGATATTAAGCACGGTCTCCTATGCGCCCTCACGACGCGTATTGCCCTCAGCCAACAACAAGCTTCTTTATCATAGCCCACAGTCATGTTGCTGAATATTGAGCATCAAACCCAGTATATTTACAGCAAAGCGGTGCAATACACCATTCAGCAACTGCGCTTGACGCCTAGAGACGGCATGGGTCAACAGGTCAAGCATTGGGAAATCAAGGTTAACGGCCAGTGCCATGCTTTTGAAGATACTTATGGCAACCTCACGCACACGCTGGTGATTGACGAGCCGCATCACGAACTGCTGATTTCAGTCGCAGGAGAGGTAGAAACTGGTGTTGCAGGCCTGGCATGTCATCAACCATTACCGGTTGAACTCTATCTGCGCGAATCGCCGCTCACCCAGGCGGATGCCGCCATGACGGCGTTTGCCAAGCAATTTGCCCGTGCATCGTTAGCAGACATGATGCATGCCTTGCGTGACAAAATGCACTATATCAAGGGCGCCACCCAGGTGAATACCCCGGCAGCCGAGGCTTTTCAGCTGGGCAAAGGCGTCTGCCAGGACCACGCACATGCCTTTATCGGCTGTTGCCGCAGCTTAGGTCTGCCAGCCCGCTATGTCAGTGGCTACCTGTTTACCGAAGATGGCAGCCTGATGCAAACCCATGCCTGGGTCGATGTCTGGCAAAACGATCAATGGCTGGGGCTGGATGTTTCCAATGGCATCCTGACCAACGAAACGCATGTAAGACTGGCGACCGGACTGGATTACCGCAGTGCCAGCCCGGTGACCGGCACCCGCATTGGTGGCGGCAAGGAGGGCATGTCCAGCGTGGTCAGTGTCAATCAAAGCGCACTGACGCATGAACAGCGTAAACAACATCACGACCAGTTGTATCAACAGGCGATACTCGCGCAACAATAACAGCTATCGCCGCAGTGGAGTCACGCAGACGGCCCGTGCTATCATGTCACTTTAGCGACTCCGCTTTTTCTTCCATACCGTTATGACATATTGTGTAGGCATCCTGCTGGAACAAGGGCTGGTGCTCGCGTCTGACACACGTACTAACGCGGGTGTAGACCAGGTAGCCATTGCCCCTAAAACGCATGTATTTGAAGTCACCGGTGAACGGGTGATTGTACTGCTCACGGCCGGCAATCTGGCGATTACGCAATCAGTGGTCAATTTACTGCGTGAACAACTTAAAGAACCTGAGCCGGGTACCGCGCATTTAAATAATGTGCAGTCTATGTTTGAAGCCGCCACCGTGGTCGGCGCAGCCATGCGTAGCGTACATCATCGCGATGGCGAAGCGCTGAAGGAACATGGCATCGATTTCACTGCCAGCATCCTGGTCGCCGGGCAAATCAAGGGTGAAAAGCCGCGCCTGTTTAATGTCTATGCCGCGGGCAATTTTATTGAAGCCACTTCTGATACGCCTTACCTGCAGATCGGCGAAACCAAATATGGCAAGCCGATCATTGACCGCGTGATCAACCACAAGACCGACATGATGGAAGCGGTGAAATGCGTACTGATTTCTTTTGATTCCACTATCCGCAGCAATATTTCTGTCGCCATGCCTATTGATTTGATGATTTACCGCACTGACACGCTGACCGCGGATTGCCGTCAACGCCTGACCGAACGCGACCCATATTACGCCAGTGTCCATAAAGGATGGGCTGAAGGACTGAGAGCCGTATTCTCCTCATTGCCTAATCCGGAATGGGGTAAATAATGAGTTACGGCCACTTGTTTGTGATTTCTGCCGCATCCGGCGCCGGCAAAACCAGCCTGGTGCGTGCCATGCTGGCACAGGACCCCTTGCTCAAACTATCCGTCTCACATACCACGCGCGAACCGCGTCCTGGTGAGGAAGATGGCATCCATTATCACTTTGTCACTGAACCGGCATTTATGGAGATTCTGGATAATGGCGGCTTCCTCGAAAGTGCGCATGTGCATAGTGCCCGTTATGGCACAGCGCAAAGTGAAGTCGAGAATGCATTGGCCGAGGGGCGTGACGTAATCCTGGAAATTGACTGGCAAGGCGCGCAACAGATCCGCACCCTGTATCCGCAAGTCACATCTATTTTTATTTTGCCGCCTTCGATTGAGGCACTTTCACACCGCCTGAATACCCGTGGCCAGGATAGCGAAGAAGTGATCAGCAGGCGTTTGGCAGCTGCACGTGAGGAGATGCGTCACGTGCATGAGTTTGATTATGTTACAATTAATGACAATTTTGACGTGGCCTTGCAGGATTTAATCGCCATTGTGCGTGCCAAGCGCTTGCAGCTTGACCGCCAGGTTGCCTGCCACGCGTCACTGATTCAACTCCTCACCTGACCCAGCGCAATCCGCCGCTGATCTGTGATTCAAATATAAAGGTTTTTTATGGCTCGTATTACCGTCGATGATTGCTTGGACAACATCCCTAACCGCTTTCAATTAACCCTGGTGGCCGCTTACCGTGCCAGACAGATCGCCAATGGTTCCGACCCGCTGGTTGCTGGTGCACAAAAAGACAAACCGACCGTGATTGCCCTGCGTGAAATCGCCGCTGGCAAAATCGGCGTTGAACTTCTGGAAAAAAAAGGGCAGGCTTAAGCAGTCATGCCGCATACCCAAGGTGACCATTCCTATCGCAAGTCTAAATCACCTTTAGAAGCGGCAGACTTACTCCCGGCTGACCGTGAGGATTCCCCCCTCACGCAGCTGATACGAAAATACCTAAACGAAGAAGAAGTACAGCTCGTCTGGCAGGCCTATCGCTACGCCGAGCAAGCACATGCCGGGCAAACCCGCAAAACCGGCGAACCTTACATCACCCACCCGATTTCTGTCGCCTGCATCCTGGCGAAACTGCACCTGGATTTGCCTACCCTGCTGGCCGCATTGCTGCATGATGTGGTGGAAGACACTGACGTAAACAGTGCGGAAATCGCCGAGAAATTTGGCAAGCAAGTCGCCGACCTGGTCGATGGCCTGACCAAACTGGATAAGGTAGAACTGCAAACCGCTACCCAGGCACAGGCAGAGAATTTCCGTAAAATGTTGCTGGCCATGAGCCAGGATGTACGTGTGATCCTGGTCAAGCTGGCGGATCGCTTGCATAACATGCAAACCATGGACGCCATGCGTCCGGAAAAACAAAAGCGCATTGCGCGGGAAACCCTGGATATCTATGCGCCGATCGCCAACCGGCTGGGGTTGAATCCTATCTTTCATGAACTGGAAGACCTGAGTCTCAAGTATTTATATCCCAACCGTTACCGCGTAATCGATAAGGCTATACGCACTGCGCGCGGCAATCGTAAAGAAGTCATCAGCAAAATCCTGGAAGCAATACAGACCCAGCTGACCAATTACCAGCTCGAATTCAATGTCGAAGGCCGCGAAAAGCATCTTTATAGCATTTACAAGAAGATGGCGGAGAAATCCACAAAATTGTCGCAAATTGGCGACATTTATGGTTTCCGCGTGGTGGTGAAAGACACTGCTGCCTGCTACCTGGCATTGGGTGCGTTACATGCGTTATACAAACCGATCCCCGGTCGCTTCAAAGACTATATCGCCATCCCCAAAGCCAATGGCTACCAGTCCTTGCATACCACTTTATTTGGCCCATTTGGCACACCGATCGAAGTGCAGATCCGCAGCCAGGAAATGCACAATATTGCTGATGCCGGCGTGGCTGCGCACTGGTTGTATAAAACGACCGATGCGCACCTGACCAAGCTGCAGCAGCAAACCCACCAGTGGCTGCAACGCCTGGTGGAGATTCAGACCGAGAGTGATGACAGCCATGAGTTCCTCGAGAATTTCAAGGTCGATCTGTTCCCGGATGAAGTCTATATATTCACGCCTAAAGGCAATATCATGGCCTTGCCGCGCGGCTCCACCGCAGTGGATTTTGCTTACGCAGTGCACTCTGATGTTGGCAACAGTTGCGTGGCGGTTAAAATCAATAACGAACTGGCCCCTCTGCGTACCGAGATGCGTAATGGTGACCATGTGGAAATCATTACCGCGCCGCTGGCTAAACCTAACCCGGCCTGGCTAAATTATGTCGTCACCGGCAAAGCGCGCTCACATATCCGCCATTACCTGAAAACAGTCAAGGTTGAAGAGTCGGCGCAGCTCGGAGAGCGCATGCTGAATGTGGCCTTACGGGCGATGCATATCCAGCCTGGCGAAATTTCGGATAAACAATGGCAAAAAGTCATGAATGACTATGGCGCCAAAACCCGCCAGATGATTTTGACCGATATCGGCCTGGGTAAACGCAACAGCCTGATGGTAGCGCACCAGCTGCTGGCGCATCCGGCAGAAGCGGAAGAAAAAACCGGCAAGAAGCTGGATACCATCACCATCCGCGGTTCCGAAGGCATGGCCGTACAATTCGCCCCTTGCTGCCGCCCGATCCCGGGTGACCCTATCCTGGGCTTTATCAATAAGGACAAGGGTCTGGTCATTCATACCCACGATTGCCCGGCCATCCGCAAATTCAGGCTGGACCCGGAAAAATGGCTGGATGTGGAATGGGATGCCGACCCGAAAAAACTGTTCGGGGTTAACCTGCGCATTACCGTGGTTGACGAACGCGGAATGTTGGCCAAGATCGCGGCCACCATTTCCAGTGCAGATGCCAACATTGATAATGTCAGCGTCGAATCCACAGATGGCAGCCAGTATTCCAATGTGAACTTCACGTTGCAGGTGCACAACCGCGTGCATCTGGCGACCCTGATCCGCAACCTGCGCAAGATACAGCAAATTGTGCGGATTAACCGGGTCAAGGGTAACCAGCTGGAACAACGCATCCAGTAAACGGCGGGTGAATAGCCAGCATGCCTTCCTTGAGCGAAATCCGCGGTTTCACTCCCAGCGTTTGCAGCCAACTGGAAAAACTGGGCATTAACACCCCGCAGGCATTGTTGCTGCATTTACCGTTACGTTATCTTGATGAAACACATGTCACCGCTATCCGCGATCTAAGGCTGGGTGAACAGGCCCAGATCGAAGGCGTAGTCGTGCATAACGAAGTCAGTTACAAGCCACGTAAAATGCTCAATGTGCGGGTGCAGGATGACTCCGGCATGATCAATTTACGCTTTATCCACTTTTATCCCAGCCAGATTGCCGCCATGCAGACCGGTACCCGTATCCGTGCATTTGGCGAAGTGCGTCCCGGTTTTTTCGGCTATGAGATGGTGCATCCCCAGCAACGCAAGGTCAAAGAAGACACTCCGGTCAATACGGCCTTGACGCCGGTCTACCCGACCACCGCGGGCCTGAGCCAGAACACCATCCGCAAAGCGGTGAACCTGGTGTTAAACGCGGAATATTTGCAGGAAACATTGCCAGCCTGGGTATACACGCCGTTGCAGTTACCGGATTTTGCCAGCAGCCTGCAACAACTGCACCAGCCCAGCCCAGAAATCGCCTTATCTACCCTGGAAAACCATAGTCATCCGGCGTGGCAACGGCTGGCCTATGACGAATTACTGGCGCAACAATTATCCATGCGCCAGCACTATGCCCGTCGTAAACAGGCACTCGCGCCGGCAACACCCGGCTCTCAAACCCTGAACGCCGGTTTATTAGACAGCCTGCCATTTCAACTCACCATGGCACAACAAAAGGTCATCAGAGAAATCAGCCATGACTTGAGCCAGCCTCACCCCATGCAACGGCTGTTGCTAGGCGATGTCGGCAGCGGCAAAACCATCGTCGCCTGCCTGGCAGCATTACAGATGATAGAACACGGCTGGCAGGTAGCCATGATGGCGCCGACCGAGATCCTGGCTGAACAGCATTACAAAAAACTCAGTAGCTGGTTAATGCCGTTAGGTATTGAGATCGCCTGGCTAACCGGCAGCCAGAATAAAAAAGCGCGTGAGCAATCACTTGCACGTATCGCCAATGGTGAAGCCATATTAGCCGTCGGCACCCATGCTTTATTTCAGGAAGAGGTGCAGTTCAAACAATTAGGGTTAGCCATTGTCGATGAACAGCATCGCTTTGGCGTGCACCAGCGGCTGGCATTGCGCAAGAAAGGTCAGCGTAGCGATCTCGAACCGCACCAATTGATGATGTCAGCCACGCCTATCCCGCGTACGCTTTCCATGAGTTATTACGCTGACCTCGATGTTTCGGTGATTGATGCCCTACCGCCCGGCCGTACCCCGGTGTTGACCAAACTGGTGGCCGATGACCGCCGTGAAGAGATATTACAACGGGTTCGCGAAGCTTGCGCACACGGGCACCAGGCCTATTGGGTGTGTCCGCTGATTGAAGAATCGGAAACCCTGCAATTACAAACCGCCAACGATACCTATGCCTATATGCAAGAGGCATTTCCAGAGCTACAGGTTGGCCTGGTGCATGGTCGCATGAAGACAGCTGAAAAGCAGGCGGTGATGCAGGCATTTTCTGCCAACCAGATCCATCTGCTGGTGGCGACCACCGTGATTGAGGTAGGTGTCGATGTGCCAAACGCCAGCCTGATGGTGATCGAACATGCAGAGCGCATGGGCCTTAGCCAATTGCATCAGTTACGTGGCCGCGTTGGCCGGGGCTCAGCCAAAAGTACCTGCATCCTCCTCTACAACAAACAGCAATGCTCACAGATAGGCCGCGCCAGGCTGAAGGTGATTTACGAAAGCAATGATGGCTTCCATATTGCCCAGGCTGACTTGCATATTCGTGGCCCGGGCGAATTACTGGGGACACGCCAGAGCGGCGTACCTATGCTGAAAATCGCCGACCTGGAAAGGGATGTAGATTTACTGCAAGAAGCCAAACAGATGGCGGACCAGCTTTTACTGTGCGAACCGGAAGCAGTCGTCGCGCATTTGCAACGCTGGCTGAGTCACGGCGACGAATTAGTGAAGGTGTAAGTCAGGTATCAGCGGTTTTGGTTTTGGCCCTGGTCTTGGGTGCTGTCTTTGCTTGCGTCCTGGTTTGTGCTTCGGCCCTCAAACCTGTAAGGCCGGCTTCAAATTCGCCCAGCGGCAATGGCCGGCTATACAGATAGCCCTGAAACAACCGGCAACCCATGGTTTGTAATAACGCCTGTTGCTGCTGCACCTCAACGCCTTCGGCGATCACGGTCTGGCCCAGGTTTTTCGCCATGTTGATGATGGTTTCTACAATGAAGCTGTCATAGGTATTGTGCTGGATCTCCTTGATAAAGCTTTTGTCGATTTTCAGCTCATCCAGTGGCAAGCGTTTCAGCACTGACAATGAAGACTGGCCGGTGCCAAAATCATCCAGCGAGAAAGTCATTCCCAGGACTTTCAATGCCTGGATTTTGATGATGATCTCTTCCACGTTCCTGACCATCAGGCTTTCGGTGAGCTCCAATTGCAATAACTGCGGGTCGCAACCACTGTGTAACACGACATCACTGACCATCTGCACAAAATCCGGCTGATTGAATTGCACCGCGCTGACGTTGACTGAAAGCGTCAGGCTGCGGGTCAGCGGCATTGCTGCCCATTGCTTGAGTTGCTGACAAGCCTGCTGTAGTACCCATTGCCCTATCGGTACGATTTCCCCGGTTTCTTCTGCAATCGGGATAAATTGATCTGGCGGAATCATGCCCAACGTCGGATGCTGCCAGCGCAATAATACCTCTGCGCCTTTGGGCAGATGGCTATCATCCATCTGCACCTGGAAATACAATGATAGTTGATCACCCTGCAAGGCAAACGCCAGGTCGTTTTCCAGCGTGGCGCGCATTTCAATGGCCGGATGCAGCAGCTCGTCGTACATCTGGATGCTGTTCAGGTTATCGGATTTTTTCGCCTGGTACATGGCAATATCCGCGCGCCTCAACACTTCTTCTTCATTGTCATCATCACCATGAAACAGGCAAATACCTATGCTAGGCGTTGTGCGGTATTTGCTTTGCTGCAACTGGAAAGGCTGAGAAAACACCGCCATCATTTTCTCGGCTGCCACCTGCGCAGCCATGATCGCTTCGGCCTTGTCGCAGCCCAGTTCATCCAGCACGGCAATAAATTCGTCGCCACCCATACGCGCGATCGTATCTTTTTTGCGCAAGCACTGCTGCAACCTGGCAGCCACTTGCTGCAACAACTCATCACCTGCCGGGTGGCCCATACTGTCATTCAGGCCTTTAAAATTATTCAAATCCAGCGATAACACCACACCGTAGCATTGCCCACGGGCGCACCGCACAAAGGCCTGCTGCAAGCGGTCTGACAGCAAACGCCGGTTTGGCAATGCAGTCAGGAAATCATAAAAGGCCAGCTGGTGGACCTTTTTGTTATCGAGGTTGGAAGCGATTCGCAACGAGATATTTTCACGCAGGCTCTTGGCCAGTGCATGCCCGGCCACGCTCACATAGATCACATACACAATAAACAGCACCGCCAGCGCAATCGAAACCGAAGTGCCATGCGTGAGGAACCGTGGAATCATAAATGCCAGGATGCCGCCCGTGAACAGGTTGGTGGTCAGGCTATCCACCGAGTAAACAATGATACCGGCGCCCGAAACACCCACCAGCGCGAAAATCAGAAATGCCTGGTTGGCTGGTGCAGCTTCCGGAAATAATAATATACCGGCCAGACCCCAGGCCAACCCGCAGAAACCGGTATTGAAACGGAACCATCGCAACCAGCGCTGGCTATGCTGTTCACGTCGCTGATCCCTGTAATACTTGAAGGTGAGGTAACCACGACTGCCATATGCACTCAGGAAAATGACAGACCAGATAATGAGAATCGTGGCATTGACCAGCTGAAGTTGCGTCAATAACAGGGCGGCCATGACCACGATGGCAGCCATCAGTGACCTACGGTTATTCGCATACAGCATTTCCACGATTTCCGCGTTCAATGCTGCTGATTCCGCCGCTGTATCCAACCTGCGACCCCCTGAGTGTAGTTATGTCATGTACTACGGAGATTTAGTGTCTACACTTTAATTAAGGCCAGGGGTTGCATACCCTGGCGCATGATCAAATCATGCGCCAAAACATTTGCAAACACACTATCTGCAGAGGGGGTTTTGCGAAAGTTTAATTAAAATTGGTTTAAATAAGACACGCCGATTAGCGGTGTAGCCAGTTTCTCATTAATTTTGCGTAGCGAGGCATGACGACATACACCATCAGCATGACAACGACCCCTGTGATCACCAGCGTATGCAACAGGTAAATTTGCGGAAAACCCACTTTATCCATCAACGGTATCATCCCCAGGGAGACCAAACTTACCAACGGGAAAATGGCTGACCAGGTCATTAAAAATTGCTTCCAGCGCACTGGCGCCGAAACTTTGGCCGCTTCAGGCACAAACAGGAAATCCACGCCACTTTTAATCTGGTAGCTATCTTTGGCATTCAGTATGTGTTCAATTTTGGCAATCAGTTGCTGACGGCTGGGTGATGCCATCCATTGTTTAAGATGTTGTTCGCTGTCGTAACGGATGATCACCGAATAAGTATCCGAGTAACCAGCAATCGGACGTATCAAATGCCAGTCCAACGCACCCTCTGACGCACGGCAGGCAGGGCCGATCTCTTCCAGCCATTGTTCATACGCTGCCTGCTGCGCTTCACTGACGCGATGGGTAATGATGGCGCTGGCGCCATGTTGCATGGTGATTGAGTCTTGCTGGCGCATATCTGCGGTCCTTTCTTATGATTGTTAAAGCTGGCACTTTGAGGTGATTATCAGGCTGTCTCTTTAAACTGTGCTTTTAATTCTGCTACCGCTACCTCGATAAAAGCGCGTAATTTAGGCGGCATAAAACGTTGTTGCGGGTAAACCAGATGCACCACATCCGCACGCCCCAACCAGGCTGGTAATACCCGCACCAGTTGCTGGCTACGCTGTGCAGGCTGGCAGATGAAGGTGGGCAGCAAGGCGACACCCTGCCCATTTTCAGCCATCGCCTTGATCACGCCAATACTGTTCACCAGTGTGCGCCCGCTCATGGGCACACTTATTTCACTATGCTCATTGCTGAGCAGCCATTGCTCGCGGCCCATCGGTGTAAATTGCAAGCAAGTGTGCGCATGCAGATGGGGTGGGGCTTCCAAGGCTGGCGCCTGCTGCAGGTATTGCGGACTGGCAAATAATGCCCACTGGATAGATCCTAATGATTTAGCAATCAGGCTGGAATCACGTAACTCGCCGGTGCGGATCGCCACATCTATCCCTTCTGCAATCAGGTCGATATAGCGGTCGGTTAACAACATCTCTACCACCAGGTCGGGGAATTCAGTTTGCACCCGCTTGACCAGTCCCGCCAACAAGGCATCGCCCAGATCGGCAGGCGCTGTGACTTTCAACGTGCCTTGTGGCTGTAGCCGCGCGGCATCCAGTGCCGCTTCGGCTTCCATCAAATATCCCAGCCCTATGGATGCCTGCGCATAATATAGCGTCCCGGCCTCGGTCAGGTGCAATCGCCTGGTGGTGCGTTGCAGCAAGGTCACGCCTAACCGTTTTTCCAGTCGCGCCACCCGGGTACTGATGGTCGAAGTCGGTAAGCCTAACTGGCGCGCGGCGGCACTGAAACTCCCAGCCTGCACCACTTTGACGAATACGGCTGCTTCGTTGAAGTCCATAATTGTTCAATTAAATGAAAAGTAATTTCATATTTAACCATCTAGTGCATTAAAAGTCATGTGTTTATAGTGAGAACCATCGCAACACGACATCTATTCACAAGGAGCACATCATGAAAAAACTGGCTTTTATCAAACGTAGCAATGGCAATCACTGGGTAGGTGACGGCTTTCCGGTGCAGAGCATTTTTTCTTATCGCGATATCGCGGAAGAGATGTCGCCGTTCTTGCTGATGGATTATGCAGGCCCGGCCCGTTTCGAGCCGACCGAGCAACGCCGTGGCGTTGGCCAGCATCCACACCGTGGTTTTGAAACCGTGACCATCGTTTACGATGGCCAGGTTTCACACCATGACTCGACCAATGCAGGCGGCACCATCGGTGCAGGTGAAGTGCAGTGGATGACCGCCGGTAAAGGCATTATCCACGAGGAATATCACGGCGATGATTATGCAAAAAACGGTGGTCCGTTTGAAATGATCCAGTTATGGGTGAATTTGCCTGCCAAACACAAACTGACCAAGCCTGGTTACCAGGGCATTACCAAATCAGACATTCCTGAAGTGGCATTGCCAGACGAGGCAGGCAAGGTGCGCGTGATTGCCGGTGAATATGCCGGAAAAACCGGCCCGGCCAAAACCTTCAGCGCCATGAATGTATGGGATGTTCGCTTGAATGCAGGTACCCGCACTGTGTTCAATTTGCCAGAAGGCCATACCACTGCCATTTTCGTACTCAAAGGCGCAGTGAAAACCGGCAGCGTGCATACCATACGCCCTTCTGAACTGGCCGTGATGCAGCGTGAGGGGACAGAACTGGTATTGCAGGCCCAGCAAGATACCGTATTGTTATTGTTGAACGGTGAACCGCTGAATGAACCGGTGGTGGGTCATGGCCCGTTTGTCATGAACAGCTGGGAAGAGATCGACCAGGCCATTAATGATTACAACCTTGGTCGCTTTGCAACGGCTTAACACAAGCTTTTAACTGACGTTTCACACTAAAACTATATTTTTGAGAGGATTTATCATGAGCAACAACAAACCTTACGTACGCCTGGACCGTGACGATGCAGTGGTATTACTGGTCGACCATCAAGCCGGCTTGTTATCACTGGTACGCGATATCGAGCCGGACCGTTTCAAGAACAACGTATTGGCACTGGCGGATGCGGCCAAGTTTTTCAACTTGCCGACCATCCTCACCACCAGCTTTGAAACCGGCCCGAATGGCCCGCTGATGCCGGAGTTGAAAGCATTATTCCCGGACGCCCCTTACATCGCCCGTCCAGGCCAGATCAATGCCTGGGATAACCAAGACTTTGTGAAGGCGATCAAAGCCACCGGCAAGAAACAACTGATCATTGCCGGGGTGGTGACAGAAGTATGCGTGGCGTTTCCTGCCTTGTCTGCCATTGAAGAAGGCTTTGAAGTATTTGTCGTGGGTGATGCTTCCGGCACTTTTAACGAGCTGACACGCGATGCAGCATGGCGCCGCATGGAGGCCGCCGGTGCGCAGATGATGACCTGGTTTGGTGTTGCCTGCGAATTACATCGTGACTGGCGCCGTGATATCGAAGGCCTGGGCGCATTATGTGCTAACCACATCCCGGATTACCGCAACCTGATGACGGCCTACACTACTTTGCAGGGCAAATAAACGGACTTCTTCATCTGATCCTGGTCACTCAAGCATTCTGGATAGAACATCAAACGAACAAAAGACCCGGCGCATGGGTCTTTTGTTTTAGAGGTTTCGCCATATTTACCGTGCAATATCCCCACATATGCAAGCCATCTTAAGACCCTTACACAATAAAGATAATCCTACAAAATAATAAGCAAAATCCTTATAAAGAATTTACATTTTCCAGCGTAACCTGCAATTGTCGCGTTTGAAATGAATTTCGAATTCATGTTCACAACAAGACAAACACGGCAGCCTTAGCGGCTGCCGTTTGTACTCTGAATATGTAAACAGGAGTATTCAAATGCCTAGAGGATCCAGCCAAAAGCGAGAACGTGAATACGGAAAGTTAAAAAGCGAGTTCAAAAAAGAACATCGCTATCCAGGCCGTGAAGACGAAGTAGCCGCCAGGATTGTCAACAAGCAGAGAAAACAGGCAGGCGAAACAAAAGATTCATAAATGGTCTGAATGATGATGGATTAAATCTGCCGACATTAGCGCCTTGCTTGTCATAAAAATGGTGACTGGATGTTTTAAATAATTCTAAAAGCTTGTTTAAAAATGCAAGCTTGGTTTGGGAAGTGGGGTGTTATATGCAACGGACTATCGATATCGGAATCTCCCCCCTCAACTACAATCCAGCCTATGAAGTGCTGGATGAGAATGAAACCAAGCGAAAAGGTAGCCTGCAATATACGTTGCGCAAACTCTCCGAAACCACAGACCGCCACTCTCCTTATTTAATGCGTGGTTTACACCACAGCGTCCATACCAAAAGTCATGGCCTGATTTCGGCCGAAATGGAAATCTACGATAATCTGCCCGAACCGTTGGCACAGGGCATGTTTGCCACGCCTAAAAAACTGCCCTTGGTGATGCGCTTTACTACCGTGCCGGGAGATATCCTGAATGACAAACTGTGCACTCCACGTAGTCTGGCGATTAAGATCTTAGGCGTTGAAGGTGAACGCCTGAGTGGCAGTGAAGAGGCCACCACACAAAACTTTTTATTTGTGAATGGCTCGAGCTTTTTATCTTCCAGTGTGCAGCAATTTTTGTCCAACCTGAAAATACTTGCCACCTCAGATAACTCACCGGAATTCAAACAATTCCTCTCGCAGATCCTGCAAGCCACGTCGAAACTCATTGATTCATTAAGTGGCGGCCGCCAGCGCTTACTCAATTCCGAAGGCCAATCTGAGCCCAACATCCTGGGTGAAACCTACTTCAGCCAGGATCCGATTTTATATGGCAATTACATGGCGAAAGTAGCGTTAGTGCCGATTGCGCCTACGCTGCTGGCACTGAAGGATAAACCAGTTGATATCAGCTTCGCCTCGGACAGCCAGAAAAAATCAGTGGTGGATTTCTTCATCACCAATACGGCCGAGTGGGAATTACGTGTACAGCTCTGTACAGATATCAACCAGATGCCGATCGAGGATTCATCCGTCATCTGGTCAGAAGAAATGTCACCCTATCTGCCGATCGCAAAAATCACCGCAAAACCGCAAATCGCCTGGAGCCCTTACCGCTCACAATTGGTTGATAACGGCATGATGTTTTCACCGTGGCATGGGATTAAGTCGCACCGCCCATTAGGCTCGGTCACGCGCTTACGTAAAATGTCTTACGAAATGGCCAAAAATGCCAACGGCATGACCGCTGCCAAACCGATTTGCGAACCGACCAACCTGGATGACCTATGCTAATCGAGATTTATGCTGAATTAGACTCGTATTGAACGATATTGCAATAAGCTTTCATAAAAAAAGGCGACTGTACAAGTCGCCTTTTTTATTGCATGGATGCGTTAAGCTGCTTTGCGCTCACTGCGCCGATAGGCCAATAAATCCGGCAGATAAGTTGCGATCACCATCAACGCAGCCAGCATGAGAAACAGCCATTTCACCGAATAACTGGTCACAAATTTAGCTGCCGGTGTTTGCGATTGCACAAACTCATAAAATGCCGGCTGGTCTACGCCTTCAATATATTGGCCTTTGATATCTGTCGCCAGTTCCTTCAAATGCGCGACATCCTGGCTAGATAAATAGCGGTCAAATTCGGCATAGGCCACTGGCGGGTCCGGGTCGTCTTTACTGGCGTCATTGTAGTTGACGCCACCTCCCGCACTTTCAGCAGCGGCATCTGTACCCCAGTAACCGATAAACTTGTTATTGGCATTAAAGCGCTTGATAGGCGCAGGCTCGGTGCCGCCGACGCCGACAAAAATCACGTTTTTACCAATACGCACATCGCTGATATCCAGCTTGTTGATGCCATTGGCTTTAGGTGCTTCATCGCCATCGGTAAAGAACAGCATCTGTGCCGGAATATTCAGGTAATCGAACGTCGCCTCAGCTGCTTTCACGCCAAACGTCATGCGGCTGTTACCGCTCCATGCCATGCGCCATTC
>NZ_DATHWZ010000061.1:0-59569 GCF_035460085.1 Methylophilus sp. | reverse complement strand
CCTATGACCGCTGTCTCCCCCGCACAACTCATCAGCCAACTCGAAAAACAACTTCCGCAATGCATGCTGGCTGACCGTTTCCCCCTGAAACGCCGTTTGAACCAGCTGCGTGATGCACTAAAGCAAAACAAACCCGTCGATAAAGCGCTTGTAGATATCGCCCATAAAGTCCAGGCCTCCCAACAGCGGTTGCAGGCGCGATTGGCTGCATTACCCAAGCCGGAATATCCACAAGAGTTACCCGTCAGTGGCAAAAAAGAAGAAATTGCGGCGGCTATCCAGAAACACCAGGTGGTGATTGTGTGCGGCGAAACCGGTTCTGGTAAAACCACCCAATTACCTAAAATCTGCCTGGAACTCGGGCGTGGCGTCAGCGGCCTGATCGGGCATACACAGCCACGCCGGATTGCGGCGCGCTCAGTCGCAACCCGTATCGCACAGGAGCTGAAAAGCCCGTTAGGGGAGGTGGTTGGTTACAAGGTGCGTTTTAACGACAAGCTCTCCGAGCGCAGCTACGTCAAACTGATGACCGACGGTATTCTGCTGGCGGAAACGCAAAGCGATAAATTCCTGAACGGTTATGACACCATCATTATCGATGAGGCGCACGAGCGCAGCCTGAACATCGACTTCCTGCTCGGCTACCTCAAGCAGTTATTACCCAAACGGCCGGACCTGAAAATCATTGTCACTTCGGCGACGATAGATGCAGACCGATTCTCCAGTCATTTCAATGGCGCACCCGTGATCGAGGTGTCTGGCCGCACGTATCCGGTGGAGATCCGTTACCGGCCCCTGGGCAATAAAACCACCATGGTGGCGGTGGAAGTACCGATTGATGACGGGCTGGATGATATAGACCGTTTTGCGCAGGACCTGATGGGCATCAAGCGCAAACCGCCGCGTACTGAAACGCGCTGGCTGGAAGAAGATGACGAAGAGGAGGTGATGGAAGATGCCATCCTCGATACGGCTGAGGATCTGTTGCGGCATGGTGATGGCGATATCCTGGTGTTCTTGCCCGGTGAGCGTGAAATCCGGGATACGGCCGACCATCTGCGCAAACACCAGGGCCGATCGCTCAAGCTGAAATCCGCTGAGATACTGCCATTATTTGCGCGCCTGAGCATTGAAGACCAGCAGAAGATTTTCCGTCTTGGCGGTCAGCGGCGGATTGTGCTGGCAACCAACGTGGCAGAAACCTCGCTGACGGTGCCTGGAATTAAGTATGTGATCGATGCCGGGCTAGCGCGCGTCAACCGTTACAGCCCGCGCGCCAAGGTTGAACAATTACAGATTGAAAAAATCTCGCAAGCGGCGGCCAAGCAGCGGGCGGGCCGTTGCGGCCGGGTATCCAGTGGTATCTGCGTGCGATTGTATTCAGAAGAGGATTTCAACCAGCGCCCGGCGTTTACAGAGCCGGAAATCCTGCGTAGTTCTTTGGCCAGCGTGATTTTGCGTATGGCAGATTTACGCCTGGGAGATGTCAGCGAATTCCCGTTTATCGAAGCGCCTTCTTCACGCCTGGTGAGTGACGGCTATCAGTTGCTGCAGGAGTTGGGCGCAGTCACCGAGAGACGCGAGATCACCGAGATCGGCCGGCAGATGGCACGCCTGCCATTGGATCCCCGTGTGGCACGCATGATCCTGGCAGCCAAAAAAGAAAGCTGCCTGCGTGAGATATTGATTATCGCCAGTGTGCTCAGCATCCAGGACCCGCGTGAACGGCCCATGGACAAGCGCGAAGCGGCTGATCAGGCGCATTCCAAATTCAAGGCGGATGACTCGGATTTTATGAGTTACCTCAAATTGTGGGAATGGTATGACCAGGCCCTCAAAACCAAAAAATCCAATAAAGACCTGTTGAATCAGTGTCATCAGTCTTTCCTGTCATTCCTGCGCTTGAAAGAATGGCGCGAGCTGCATGCGCAACTGCGTGAAATGGTAGAGGAAATGGACTTCAAGCTTGGCGATAAGGAAGCCAGCTATGAACAGGTGCACAGGGCCTTGCTGTCCGGTTTGCTGGGTAATATCGGATTCAAGGATGGCGACGGCGAAACCTATGCCGGTGCGCGTGGCATCCGCTTTACCATTGCACCCGGTTCGGCATTGAAAAAGAGCCGTCCTAAGTGGGTGATAGCCGCTGAACTGGTGGATACGACCAAACTGTATGCGCGTATCGTTGCAAAAATAGACCCGGACTGGATAGAGCCGGTCGCGCATGAGGGCGGCGCGCGCGATTTAACGCAAAGCCATTACAGTGACCCGCGCTGGGACCGTAAGACCGCGCAAGTGGTGGCATGGGAACGCGTCAGCCTGTATGGCCTGACCATCGTGCCGAAACGACGTGTGCATTATGGGCCGGTGGACCCTGAGCAGTCGCGCGAGATTTTTATCCGTGAAGCGCTGGCCAATATGGAGTTTGATACCAAGGCGTCGTTCCAGGAAGCCAACCGCCGATTGATTTCTGAAGTGGAAGCGCTGGAGCACAAGGCACGCCGCCAGGATGTACTGATCAATGAGCATCAGTTGTTTGCGTTCTACGACAAGGTAGTGCCGGAGATCAGTGAGCAGTATCGAGTCTTCAATGGTATCTCATTTGAAAAATGGCGGCAGGACGCGGAAAAGATCAACCCGAAAGTGTTGTACCTGACCCGTGAGTCGCTGATGCGCCACGGCGCGAATGCGATTACCGAAGTACAGTTCCCCGAGCAGTTGGTCATTGATGGTGAAACCGTGCCATTGAAATATCGTTTTGAACCTGGCCATGTGCTGGATGGCGTAACGGCGACCATCCCACTGGCGCTGCTCAACCAGCTCGATGCCACCGTTACCGAATGGCTGGTGCCCGGCATGATACGTGACAAGATAACGGCATTGATTAAAGCCTTGCCCAAGACTTTGCGCCGTGTCTGCGTGCCGGTGCCGGATTTCGTCACCGGTTTTTTACAGGCACACCAGAATGAAGGTGCCTTGCTGCCGGTATTGTCACAATTTATCCAGCAAAAAACAGCCCTCAAGCTGAAATCCGAAGAGTTTGACCTGTCTGGGCTGGATGCGCATCACCTGATGAATTTCCGCGTGGTAGATGAAAAAGGCCGCGAGCTTGGCATGGGTCGTGACTGGAATTCCCTTAAGAAACAACTGGGTTCTGCGGCACAACTTACTTTCCGTAGCGGCTCGCCGGATATTGAAAAGACTGATCTCAAGCAATGGGACTTTGGTGATTTGCCGGGAACGCTGACCTTCACTAAAGATGGCCGCCAGTTGACCGGTTACCCTGCGATTGAAGATAACCAGGGCAGTGTGTCGGTTAAACTGTTTGATACCGCGGATATGGCGGCCGGCGCGCACCGCAAAGGTGTGTGCCGCTTGATGCGCTTCGAGCTGAAGGAACAGATGAAGCACCTCGAAAAAAGCCTTCCAGGCTTTAACCAGTATGCCTTATTGCTACGCGCGGTGATGAATCCGGACCAGTTACGGGAAGACATGCTGCAAGCAATTGCTGACCGAGCGTTTATTGCCGAAGATGATTTGCCGCACACCAATGCCGAGTTCATGCAGCTTAAAACACGCGCCCGCACGCGATTGCCAGCGGTGGCTGAAGCCCTCACCAGGCAAGTGCAACTGATTGCCACTGAGTACCAGGCATTAACCGCACAATTGCAAAAAATGACGCCTGTCACACAGAAAATCAAACGTGAATGTGAACAACAGCTGAATACGCTGGTCTATCATGGATGCTTCAGCCGCACGCCGTGGGAGCACTTACCGCATATTCCACGTTATTTAAAAGCGATACGCATGCGCATAGACAAATATCCGACCAGCATAGAGCGCGATGGCAAGCATGCGCAGGCGGTCGCACAAATCGAGCAGCGCTGGCAGCAGAAGGTTGAGCAACTGCGCAAAGCCAACCTGTCTGTAACAAGTGGGTTACAAGACTTTGCGTGGCAGTTGCAGGAGTTACGTGTATCATTATTTGCGCAGGAATTAAGAACCCCTTATCCTGTCTCAATCAAACGACTAGAAAAAATTTGGCAAGAAATACAATCTTAATGCGTGACATCAGCAACTTCTGTGATTAATCCTGTTCATGCAAAAGCCTTCCCCATTCGAACCCTTTAGCACACCCAACTGGCTGAAACCAAAGCAGCGGGACCGTGTGTTGCGCATCCCCGCCAGGTTGATGTGGGGTTTTTTGCTATCGCTGATTTTTCACGCGATTTTATTCTGGGGATTTTTGCTGGACCTGCTGAAACCCATGAAAGAGCCTTCGCAGGAGCCCATCAATGTTGTGCTGGATCTCGGATTACCTGTTAAAAGCCAGCCGAAACCGGTAGAGCCGCCTCCGGAAATGCCGCCGGAACCACCCAAACCGCAGCCAAAACCCAAGCCACAACCTAAAGAAGTACCCAAGCTGCCGAAGAAGATTATCCAGTCGCAGAATCCTAACAGCGCATTCAAACTGCCTGAACCCAAGCTGCAGCCAAAACCTCAGCCAACCCCGCAACAGCCCCCGCCACCGGTGGAGGACTTTTCCAGCATGATCAAGCGCAAGCAGACCGATCGTTTTTCGGAAGAAATCGCTGCCAAAGAGATCAATGATGCCGCTGCTGCCGCTGAACGCGGCCCTTCGGAAGATGAGCGCCGCACCAAAAATATCATGAACAACCTCAAGTTTGGTACCAATGGTTTGTTTATGATCAAGCGTATGGATCCTTATAATGCCAGCTTCAGCTTTAAAGGGTGGGTTAATGATTACACCTCGGCCAATACCCAGTTTTACCAGGTGGAAGCAGGCAGTGGCGAAGATATCCGCCTGGTGATGATACGTCGCATGATTGGGATTATCCGCGAGCATTACAACGGGGATTTTGACTGGATTTCCAACCGCCTGGGTCGTACGGTGACCTTGTCCGCACGGCCTGCCGACAGCGCGGGACTGGAAGATTTCCTGATGAAAGAATTCTTTGGCCCAAATTATAAGAGCCAGGATTTATACGGGCATTAATGTTTAATATACAGCCATGACATATTCATCTGCCGATACCCGATTGCAGAAAGTCAACATGTGGCATAAGGGGTTGGCACTGGCGTTATCACCGGTTCCAGGACGGATTTCGTTGCTGATACTGGTGAGTTGGCTGGCAGGGGTGACCTGGCTGGGCCTGGCTTATTTTTCCGGGCTGGGCGTTACCGTCATCACTATGCTGTACCTGCTGGGGGTATTGTGGGCGGCTTATCTCCTGCGTTTTTCGGCAGCACTGCTGACGGCCATTACGGCGTTCCTCCTGATCAATTACTGTTTTATCGAGCCTCGCTACAGTTTGAGCGTGGGTAGCAAGCAATCCTGGGTGATCTTGCTGGTATTCGCGATTGTAGCCCTGACGGTCAGTAGTTTGATGCAGCAGCTGAAGCAGCAAATGCTGCAATCCCGACACGCCGCGCAACAATCCCGTTTTTTCCAATCCCTGGCTGAATTACTCGCCGCACAATCGAGTACAGAGGCATTGCTGCAGGCGGCTTGTCAGCATATAGCCGAAGTGTTTCCCATACGTGCACGTGTGGTTCGCCAGACCGAGCCTGGTGCATTAATCTGGCTGGCAGGGCCGGATGGCACATCCACTGCAGTGGAAAATGTCGATGCCAGGCAAAATCAATCATCACCACTGGTGCAGGCGACCAGTGTTGAATGGGCGCTGGATTTCAACCGGCCGGTGGGGGCTGGGACCAATGACTGGCCTACGCTGGGCTATTGCCTATTGCCATTCGGGTTTCCGCAACGCGAAGTGTTGGTGCTGGATGCGGCAGTTACCCTGCCTGATTTACATTTTCTGCAACTACTGACGCATCAAATTGCCCAGGCTTATACCAAACTTAGCCAGCAAATGGCTCTCGCACAAGCAGAGTTGAGTGCCAGTGAGGCCAATTTCAAGAAAACGCTGCTTACTGCGTTGTCGCATGATATGCGCACGCCATTGACAGTGATCCTTGGCGCAGCGAATGTGCTGACTGACCGGAAAATCCCGCTGACAGCAGGGCAGTCTCAGCAGTTATTGCAAAGCATACAGGCTGAGACTACCTACCTGAGTCAGGCCACTGAGAATATCCTGACCCTGGTGAAACTCGATGCGGGGGCCAGCAGCCTGCAACTCGACTGGCAGTCGCCCCAGGATGTGATCCAGCATGTGGTCAGCCGATACCAGCGTCGTTCACCACCAGAGGCTTTGCAGGTGAATGTCAGCGATGAGGAAGTGCTGGTCAGGATGGATGCGGTGCTGGTGGCACATGCGCTGGCTAACCTGATCGACAATGCTATTTGCTGGCGCAGCGCAGAATCTGCGATTGAAGTGACACTTTCGATTAATCAGGATTGGTTACAGATTTCAGTGCTGAATGAAGGGCCAGGCTTCGCTGAAGGATTTGCCATTTCTGCGTTTGCACCACATACACAGCGACCTACCGGCACACGCGGTTTCGGCCTCGGTCTTTCTATCGTGAATACGGTGATGCAATTACACCAGGGAAAACTGGAGATCAGTTCAGTGCCTGATCAGCAAACTTGTGTACAGCTATTGTTCCCGTTTGTACGCGCTAGTGAGTTAATTGCATCATGAGCGATAAACAGCCTACCCTATTGCTGGTGGAAGATGATGCCGGGGTTTACCAGTTCCTGGTGCCAGCGTTATCCGCCCATGGCTACCGGGTATTGCATGCACGTGACCTTGCGCAAGCCCGGCAAGCCAGTGATTTTGTGATGGTCATTCTGGACTTGGGATTACCGGATGGCGGAGGCGAGCAGTTTATCTCAACATTACGGGCGTATTCAGATGTACCGATTCTAGTATTGTCTGCACGCCAGGACGAGACTGATAAGGTGAATTGCCTGACCATGGGCGCAGATGATTATCTGATGAAACCGTTTGGCCTGCCGGAATTACTGGCGCGTATCCAGGTAGCTTTACGACGCACGGCCATGATGCAAATGCGTGATCACGCATATCACTATCAAGGGCTGTTGATTAACCGCGCCAGTGGTATTGTCACCAAGGATGGTGTGCAACTGCATCTGAGCCCCATAGAGCATGCCTTGCTGATGCAGCTAGCCAGCAAGCCAGGTACTATTTTTACGCATAGCCAGTTGCTGACGCAGGTATGGGGGCCAGAATACATAGACGACACGCATTACTTGCGTATCCATATTGGTCGCTTACGCGCTAAACTGGAAACCAATCCTGCCACACCACATTATCTGCTTACCGAGTTGGGGATTGGTTATCGGCTTGCATGATGTCCTGTCAGCAGGCCGGATTTTCTGCGGGATAGTTTAAGTAGATAGTGATATTAAGGAGTACTTTTCACTTCATTTCACTTCACGTGAACTATTCACATCAGGTTCACTTTTAACTTCAGGCAACCGTGCTTTTGCCACATCCAGTATCTCCTGCGATAACGCCCCCGTGCCTGCTGCCCTGGCCAGTATCAATGCCCCCAGCCACTGCGTGAAGGTGGCAATGGCATTCACTCTCTTTACCTCTGCAGTTTCTCCTGGCATGATCTTGGACAACAGTTGAATGGTAGATTCAACGCCTGCTTCAAATACCTTTTTTACCGCATCATCGTGCCTGGGAACTTCAGCCGCTAATGTAGAGAACAGGCAAGTCGTGGCCAGCTGATCCCTGTTTTGGGTCGAAAGGTATGCATTGGCGATTCGATGCAGTGGTTCGGTCACTTCCGGGTTAGAAATGTGGGCTTCCCAGCGGTTAAGCGATTGATCACCTGCGCGTTGGCAAACCTGAGCCACCAGATCTTCTTTCGAAGCAAAGTTTTTGTAGAACCCGCCTACAGTCAAGCCGGCTTCTTTCATCAAATCAGCGACACCTATGCCGTCGAAACCATGTGTCTTAAACAGCCTGGTAGCTGTTTCAAGCACCAGCTCTTTGTTCTCGACTGATTTAGCTCTGCTCACTCTCATTGCATATCCTTCGTGTTATTTCGACATACTTCCATTTGAATCCAAATCAGCCGTGCGTTCGTTTCAGCAAGTTCGCACTTGCATGGATTTAAGTTCACCATTTTCAACCTCAGCTGTACAGGCAGGGATCCGGCCAGGTAGTAGCTGATAGTTTGACCTATACTCGCCGGAATCTCAAAGACTCAAATCCGGATAACTCAAAAATAACAAATACAGGCTGGCGTGATCGCATGTAACTACACCCAGCCTTTATTGATTATTTCAATAATGATTTAGCTGAATCAATGCCTGCTTGTGCACAGGCAGCATCCTGATCAGGCATGCCACCACTCACACCGACCGCTCCCAAAAAGTCTTCACCAGCCTTTAATGGAATACCACCGGCTAATGTTACAAATCCTGGCAAATTCGCCAGGCCAGGCGCTGGCCCACCTTTTTTATCCTTACCGAATGAAAAATGCTCCAGCATGCTGGTAGGTAATTGCATGGATGCTGAATTGATGGCTTTAAGCCTTGAAAGCTCTGCTGAAGCAATATAGGCACCATTCATTCGTTCAAAATAGATAGGGTTGGCACCGGCATCGACAATAGTCACACTCATTTTCCAGCCTTCCTTAGCTGCCTTGGCCTGGCAACCTGCAGCGATTTTTTGCGCTGTTTCAAGATTCAGCACCGGTTGCTTATCAAAAGCATATGCCTGCATGGTGATAGCCGAGGTGAGAAAGAGTAAACCCGAGGTCAGGTGTTTAAGATACATAGTTTGGTCCTTTTCATGGAATAGCATTCATAGATTATGAATGTAATCTATATTCTAGTGCAGTTTACTTTAGTTGGTCAATATAGATTATAAACATAATCTATATATAATCATCACAAGATTGACCAGCATCTCGCTGGCAGGGATTTGAATTCTCGTCTACGTCTCTCATGTAAACCCGTTCAAATCAAATTTTTTTGTTTATGTGATTGATATGCGCCCAAGCGCATATTGATGCCATCAATCACTAACAAGAGGATGCGATGGACAATTTATCAATCAAGAAAAGCGGACTGGCGGCATTGGCACTCGGTGCCATTGGCGTGGTGTATGGCGATATCGGCACCAGCCCGCTGTACACCATGCAGGTGATTTTCAGTGAAAGTACCGGCGTACCGCTTAACCAGACCAATATCCTTGGCGCAGTCTCGGCAATATTCTGGCTGCTGACCTTTGTCGTGACGTTTAAATATGTATTGCTGGTCTTGCGCGCGCACAACAAAGGCGAGGGCGGCGTCATGGCGTTATTATCGCTGGCACTCTCAACTTTGAAGCCGCAGGATAAACGCGCCGGTGGCCTGCTATTGCTGGGTGTACTTGGCGCGGCGCTGTTTTACGGCGATAGTGTGCTGACGCCGGCCATTTCCGTACTGTCGGCAGTGGAGGGCTTGCAGGTAGTGTCACCAACACTGGCAGCGCAGGTACTGCCCGTGTCGATAGCAATTTTAATCGGGCTATTCTGGTTTCAGCGGCATGGTACACATGCAGTCGGGCGGTTTTTCGGCCCGATTGTGATTGTCTGGTTTGTGGCATTGGCAAGCATAGGCGTGTGGCAGATTTCACAAGTGCCTGAAGTGTTGCAGGCCTTACAGCCACAATATGCCTGGCATTTTCTTCAATCGCGCGGCGGTGCCATGTTTATCGCGATAGGCGCTATTTTGCTGGCAGTGACTGGCGCTGAAGCACTGTATGCCGATATGGGACACTTTGGCAGGCCGGCGATCCAGATGGCGTGGCTGGGCCTGGTGTTTCCCTGTCTGACATTGAACTACCTGGGGCAAGGCGCGTTGCTGTTGCAACATCCTGAAGCCGTCAGCAATCCGTTTTATCTTTCTTTCCCGCAACCGCTGCTGATCCCGGCGGTGGTACTGGCAACACTGGCGACCATTATTGCGTCACAAGCGGTGATCTCCGGTGCTTTTTCCATGACCCGCCAGGCGATTCAATTGGGGTTTTTACCGCGTATGCGCATTATCCATACGTCTGCCAGTGAGTCGGGGCAGATTTATATACCTGCGGTGAATTGGGCATTGCTGGTCACGGTGATCATGGTCTGCCTGGCATTCCAGAGCTCATCAGCATTGGCATCCGCCTATGGGATTGCCGTCACCGGCACCATGCTGATCACCACTATATTGATCTTCTTCGTCATGCGTCACCGCTGGCAGTTCCCGGCCTGGCTGGCATGGCCATTGGTAGGGTTACTGGCCTTGGTGGATGGCGTATTGTTCGGCTCGGCTTCCATGAAGTTCATGCAGGGTGGCTGGTTCCCGATTGCCTTGAGTGTCCTGCTGATTGTATTCATGACTACCTGGAAAAAAGGCCGCCACCTTTTGTTAACCGGCATGAAACAGACTGACCCCAAGCTTTCCGCATTGATAGACAGCATTGCACAAAGCAAACATCCGCGTGTGCCCAGAACGGCGGTGTATATGGTTTCCAATCTGGAAACTGTACCGCAGGCGCTGCTGCATAACCTCAAGCATAACCAGGTGTTGCATCAACGTAACCTGTTGGTGAATGTCGTGTTTGAAGATGTACCACTGCTGAATACGCAATCGCGTATCCATGTGCAAAAGCTGGCGGAAGGTTTCTGGCAGGTGGAGCTGCGCTATGGCTTTATGCAGCATGCCGATGTGCCACAGGCTTTGCTGGGCCTGACGCTGGATGGCGAGTCTCTGGATCCGTTCAGTAACTCTTACTTTTTGAGCCGCGATATCATCGTGCCGGATGTCGGTGGCGGTATGCCGCGCTGGCGTGACCAACTGTTTTCGGTGATGTCACGTAATGCCAGTAGTGCAGTGGAGTATTTTAATATTCCGGCCAATAGCGTGATTGAACTAGGCAGCCGGGTGCAGATATAGCCCGGTGCAGATATAAATGCATCCATTTAAATATTAGTCAGAAGTCGTCACCGGAAAAAAAAGGTACCTTGCAGGAGCCATGCAAGGTACCAAAAGAAACTTACTGTTGTCAGCACTGAATATAGGCAGTCTATTCAAGCTGGGGCTAATGCGGCTTTTACTATGCGGCGACTGCGATCTTGTAGTTTGCCGGCCTGCTGACCGGTTTGCCTGGATGTGCAGTGCTGGTCTCAGGTAGTTTATATCGGTCCACGGTTTCATTCAGTTTCACCGCTTGCTCAACCAGCGACATGGCGGTGGCAGCCGCTTCTTCCACCAGTGCAGCATTTTGCTGGGTCACTTCATCAATCTGGCTCATCGCCGAGTTGATCTGGTCCAGCCCTGTGGTTTGCTCGGCGGAGGCGTCGGTGATCTCGGAAATAATGTCTGATACATTTTTGATCGATTGCAACATTTCTTCCATGGTGCCGCTGGCCTGGTCGACATACTGTGAGCCACTGGCGACGATGTTGGTCGAATCCGATATCAACTGTTTGATTTCTTTCGCAGCGGTGGCTGAGCGTTGTGCAAGATTGCGTACTTCATTCGCAACCACGGCGAAACCCCGGCCTTGTTCCCCGGCGCGCGCCGCTTCAACGGCTGCGTTCAATGCCAGGATATTGGTCTGGAAAGCAATGCTGTCAATCACGGTGATAATCTCTTCAATGCGTGAAGAGCTTTCAGTGATTTCTGACATGGTTTGCACTACTTTGGCAAATACCTCGCCGCCTTTGTTCGCCACTTCACTGGCTTTGCTGGTCATCAGATTGGCCTGTTTGGCATTGGCGGCATTATGTCTGACGGTCGCTGCGATCTCTTCCAGGCTGGCTGCGGTTTCTTCCAGTGAACTGGCCTGTTCTTCAGTACGTTGTGATAGATCATTGTTACCCATTGAAATTTCAGAGGCAGACAAATTGATCGTTTCACCAGAGGTTTTCACAATGGACAGAATACCGGTCATGGCATCGATGATGATATTGATACCTTCACATAACTGCTTGATTTCGCCGGATTTATCAGTAGTGGGTATCCTGTGCGTCAAATCACCGGTCTGGGTATAGCGCACCACATCATCCACCGCCTGTTTCATGGCATGTGTTTCTTTAACTTTGGCAGAGATGTCCGTCGCATATTTCACTACCTTGAACGGTTTGCCATCCATATCAAAGATCGGGTTGTATGTCGCTTGCAGCCAGATTTCCTTACCGCGTTTGCCCACGCGCTGATATTGGCCACTATCCGGTTGGCCACGGCCCAGGTTTTCCCAGAACTGCCGGTATTCCTGGCTGGATTTGTAAGCACCATCCACAAACATGCTGTGGTGATTGCCGATCATTTCCTGAGCGCTGTAACCGGTCACTGCAGCGAAGTTATCATTCACCGCCAGGATATTGCCTTTGAGGTCGAATTCAATCACGCCCATCACCTTACTGATGGCCGCTATCTGGCCGGAAAAATCCGCATATTGCAGTTTTTCCCGCGTGATGTCGGTGGCGTATTTCACTACCTTGAACGGTTTGCCATCCATATCAAAAATCGGGTTGTAACTGGCTTGCAGCCATAGTTCGCGACCACCTTTGCCTAACCGTTTATATTGGCCATCATTGGCGACGCCCTGGGCCAGTTCCTGCCACAGCTGCTTGTATTCTGCACTGTTCCTGAATTCAGGCGTGACAAACATGCTGTGATGATTGCCTACGATTTCCAGGGCACTGTAGCCAGTGACCGCTGCGAAATTGTCATTGACGGAAAGGATGTTGCCTTTGAGATCGAATTCGATCACGCCCATGACTTTGCCGATGGCCGCAATCTGGCCCGAGAAGTCAGCATGTTTGAGTTTGTCGCGGGTGATATCGGTGGCATATTTCACCACTTTGAATGGCCTGCCATCCGTGTCGTAAATCGGGTTATAACTGGCTTGTAGCCAGATTTCGCGGTTGTTTTTGCCAAAACGTTTGTACTGGCCGTTATTCGGTTCCCCCGAAGCCAGGTTTTCCCAGAATCGCCTGTATTCAGTACTGTCCTTATATTCCGGTGCTACAAACATGCTGTGGTGATTGCCGATAATTTCCTGGACGCTATAACCTGTGACCGCTGCGAAGTTGTCATTAGCTGAAAGGATATTGCCTTTCAGGTCAAACTCGATCACGCCCATGACTTTGCCAATCGCTGCAATCTGGCCTGAAAAGTCGGCATGCTCTATTTTTTCGCGGGTGATATCAGTGGCATATTTCACCACCTTGAATGGTTGACCATCTGTATCGAAAATAGGGTTGTAACTCGCTTGCAGCCAGATCTCCCTGCCATTTTTGCCTATGCGTTTAAATTGACCGTCACGCGCTTCGCCCTGGGCCAGTCTTTCCCAGAACTGTTTGTATTCACTGCTGCTCTTGTAATCAGGGGTGACGAACATGCTGTGATGGTGGCCAACGATTTCTTGCGGGCTGTAACCGGTCGCTGCGGCAAAGCCGTCATTGACCGCCAGGATATTTCCCAGCAGATCAAATTCGATCACACCCATGACTTTGTGGATAGCATTGATCTGGCCACTGAGGTCCATCTGCTTCCGTAATTGTTCATTGCTGGCCGAACTCGTAATACTGTTAAAAATACCGAGCATACCAAATCCCCTTGTTGGTCATTAAGATAAAATAAAAATAATTTAATTTATATTAATATAATCGCCATGCAGTTAACGCTCGGAAAAGAAAGGTATTTATACGTCATTTAATTGTCATAAATATATATGATGCAAATGCCTATTAAAAACGGAAAATCGATTCCTATTTTCTCAATCATCATTAAAAATAACAGCAATATTCTTGCCGGATAAGCGGCATACACGTAGGTGGCGGAGCAGGGTATGCGCATTAAGGCAAGCACATACCTGATGGGAAGTTCAAATGAATAAAAAACCCGCCGGTAGGCGGGTTTCAGGTGAACAGTGTGCTTTTAGCAGGCTGCCATGTCGGTCACTGGCACTTTAAAATGCATCCCAGCTACGGTGATCAGTGCCGGTCCTGCGAGTTTTTGCATGCACCGGCGTCCTGGTCTGCGGTTTGGATGCTTTAGCAAACGATGTATTGCTGGTGGTGTTCAGTAACTGGTAATGGCTGACGGTTTCCTGTAACTTTTCTGCCTGGTTGACCAATGACATGGCTGCTGCTGACGCTTCTTCTACCAGGGCAGCATTTTGCTGGGTGACTTCGTCCATCTGGTTCACCGCGATATTGATCTGGTCAATGCCGTTGCTTTGTTCTAACGAAGCGGCAGTGATTTCGCTGATCAGTTGTGAGAAGCGTGCAATGACGCTGACCAGGTCTTCCATCGTACCGCTGGCCTGTTCAACATATAAGGAGCCTGCAGCGACTTTGCTTGTGGAGTCATTAATCAGTAACTTGATCTCTTTGGCAGCACTGGCTGATCGTTGTGCCAGGTTACGTACTTCACTGGCTACCACAGCGAATCCGCGGCCCTGTTCCCCGGCACGTGCGGCTTCGACTGCCGCGTTCAACGCCAGGATATTGGTCTGGAAAGCAATACTGTCGATCACACTAATGATTTCTTCAATGCGTGAAGAGCTCTCAGTGATTTCTGACATGGTAGACACTACCTTGCCGAATACTTCACCGCCTTTGGCTGCAATACTGCTGGCTTTGTCGGTCATATTATTTGCCTGCTGGGCGTTTTCAGCATTATTTTTCACATTCGCAGCAATTTCTTCCATGCTGGTGGCGGTTTCTTCCAGAGAACTCGCCTGTTCTTCGGTACGTTGTGATAAATCATTATTCCCATGAGAAATTTCGTTGGCAGCTGCGTTGATCGCCTCACCTGCGACCTTGATGGATGACAAGATTTCTGTCATTTCATCGACGATGGTATTCACACCTTCACACAGCGTCTTGATCTCGCCTTGCTTGTTATCGGTCACTATCCTTTGGGTCAGGTCACCGCTCTTGGTCGCTGCCACTATTTCAGCGGTTTCATGCACAGCCTGTTTCATGGCATTGGCTTCCGCAACTTTAGTGGTGATATCGGTTGCATATTTCACCACTTTGAATGGCTTGCCATCGGAATTTAGAATCGGGTTGTAGCTGGCTTGCAACCAGACTTCCCTGCCGCCTTTACCTAACCGTCTATATTGGCCTTCATCAGCTTTGCCGTTGCCGAGGTTTTCCCAGAACTGTCTGTATTCCGGGCTGTTTTTGTAAGCGGTATCGACGAACATGCTGTGGTGCTGGCCGACGATCTCCTGTTTACTGTAGCCAGTCACGGCGGCAAAGTTGTCATTGACATCAGTGATCTTGCCGGATAAATCAAAGGTGATCACGCCCATGACTTTGCCTATCGCATCAATCTGGCCTGAAAAGTCTGCATTTTTGAGTTTATCGGCAGTGATGTCGGTAGCATATTTCACCACCTTGAATGGCTTGCCAGCAGCATCAAAAATCGGGTTGTAACTGGCTTGCAGCCAGATTTCCTTGCCACCTTTTCCTATGCGCTTGTACTGGCCTTCATCGACGTTACCGCTGCCCAGTTTTTGCCAGAATTGCTTGTATTCGGTGCTGTTTTTGTAAGCGGCTTCTACAAACATGCTGTGGTGCTGGCCAATGATTTCCTGTTTGCTATAACCGGTGACGGCAGCAAAGTTGTCGTTCACGTCAGTGATATTGCCTTTCAGGTCAAAGGTGATCACGCCCATCACTTTGCCAATAGCGCTGATCTGGCCAGCGGAATCAGCACTTTTCAATTGTGCGTTTGTGATGTCGGTGGCATATTTCACGATCTTGAAAGCCTTGCCAGCAGCATCAAAAATCGGGTTGTAGCTCGCTTGCAGCCAGATTTCCCGCCCGCCTTTTCCTATGCGTTTGAACTGGCCTTCGTTGGCTTTGCCATCGCCCAATTCCTGCCAGAACCCTTTATATTCCTGGCTGGATTTGTAAGCTGAATCGACAAACAGGCTATGGTGCTGGCCGACGATTTCTTCCCTGATGTAGCCGGTGACGGCGGCAAAATTATCATTGACCGCCAGGATATTGCCTTTCAGGTCAAACTCGATCACGCCCATGATTTTGTTGATGGCGGCGATTTGGCCTTGTGATTCGGCATCACGCTGTTTTTCAGCTGTGATATCAAAAGCATACTTGATCACCTTGAATGGTTTGCCTGTTTCATCGGCTACCGGCACATAGCTGGCTTCCAGCCAGATTTCCTTGCCAGCCTTGCCCAATCTCCTGAATTGCCCGTTATCCGCCTGGCCACGGCCCAGATTTTCCCAGAACTGTTTGTATTCCGGGCTTTTCCTGTAACTGGTGTCTACAAACATGCTGTGGTGCTGACCGACGATCTCCTGTTTACTGTAACCAGTCACTGCGGCAAAGTTGTCATTGACTGCCAGGATATTGCCTTGCAGGTCAAACTCGATCACGCCCATCACTTGGTGAATGGCCTGGATCTGGCCATTATCATCGCGCTGTTTGGCCGCGTCTTGTTTAGCTGTTTTGCCAGTCAGTTTATTCAGAAAATCGATACTCATCAGTATTGCCCTCAATGCGAATTAGGTTTAACCATGATTGGTTTTATACCCGATCATTAGATACTGAATTGTCTACCGAGGATTAGTGGAAAAAGCATGGCTTTATCTTCCATTTCGCTGACTAAAGGGCTTTTAGGGGCTTTATTCTGCGTTTTATTAAATATAATTTATATAAATTTAAATAGATGGAAATTTTAAGAAATATACTGGTTTACAGGCGCCGGCCAGATTCACATGCTGATAATGGATACGCTTGTGGTGATCAAGCCCAGCATTAGGCCGATTCAGATGTTTCAGGGGTCTTGCGTGTTGTGATTCCAGTTTTTCCATGGCTAGCCGGATAGTCTTTGCCCGTTTGGAAAGCCACACCAATCGCGCTAAAATCAAACCACATCCTTACCAGAATAAAGGCTTACGTTTATGAGTATTCAACATTTTTCCCCCGGAGAAGTGATAGATATTTCCCCCTATGGCGCTAATTTTGAGGCAGCCACTTCAGAGACCCTGATCCGTGAAAGCCACATTGAAGTATTCAGGTTTATATTGAGGGCAGGTAAGACCACACCGGAGCATACCGCCGCCGGTGCGATGACCATCCAGTGCATAGAAGGGGAAGTCGAGCTGGATCTGGAAGGGGATAAACGGACCTTGCAAGCGCATGGCCTGATGTATTTAAGTGCCGGGTCAGCCCATACCATCAAAGCGGTCGCCGACACTGCACTGTTGATCACTATCCTGCTGGAGCGGGAGTAGTGCGAATCAAAAAGACTCGTTTGCATGCGGGATGAACTAAACTGCAATGCCAAACCCTAAAATAACGAGCCGATGTAGAAATAAATGATGCTATTCGACCCGTTAGGCTTTAACCTCAAACAACTCAATTTCAATAAAAAATAAGAGAGATCTGATGAGCATTATTCTTCGACTTCACAAGGTCTGCAACGAGTGTGGATTTATATGGTACCCAAAAGACGAAGAGGTATCGTCGAACTGCCCGAATTGCGGTAGCCACGACACCACGAATGAGAAATTCAACTTCGTCGCCACGGTATTGTTCTACCTGATCGGGGTGGTCGTATTAGTCCTGGTGATTATCAGCTGGAATAAGCCCGAGCCACCGCAATTGGTTGAACCGTTAAGCGATGTAGCCGATTCTTTGACCAAAGCAGAGCAGCAGATTGCATTGCCTGAAGTGGAGGAGGAGTCTGAAAGCCCGGCAAAACCACCCCGGATCGCGCCTACTGTCACCCCTGCCTTGGTCGAAACGCCTGCGGCGCCTATCGAGCAGGCGCAAGTCACGCCACCAGTACAGCCAGCTGCCGAAGTGCCCACACCTCCAAAACCTGAACCTGCGCCTGTAGAAGATCTGCGACCACTCAGCCATGTGTCGACTAACCAGATCACATTCAGTCTATGGAGTGTGTCTGAACTCCGGTTGAGAAGGGCGTATACCAACTTGCTGAATAATGGTTCTGCCAGTGCCGAAGCTCACAAAAAAGAATATCTGCAGTTTGTGAACAGCAAGGCGAAAAAATGCGGGGACTTAAATCCGGAATTTGAAAAGAATATCAATGCTATCGAGAAGATTAAATTCAAGGAAAACGATTCTAAAGTTCTAGAGTGTCATGCTTCTGAAAACACCAGCGAATACAATAGGCTGAGCATATCGGTTGAAGAATACTAAGGCGACAGGTCTTTATTTCTCAGCCTCAAATGCGACAGCTGACATTGCGCTACACTTAAAACCCGCATCAGGAGAGCAGCATGAAAAAAAGTGGTCTGATTGTTGTCGATTTGCAAAACGAATACCTGCCAACCGGCAAGCTGCCCTTACACGCAATTGAAGCTGCTGCTGGCAATGCAGCCAAGGTGATTGCCCATGCACGTGAAAATGGGATCCCGGTGTTTCATATTCGTCATGAATTTGCCAACGGGGAAGCCCCGGTATTTGTTCCCGGTACCGATGGGGTGAATATCCAGCCATCCGTAGCGCCGGCGGGTGACGAACCTGTGATCGTCAAAAATCATATCAATGCGTTCCGTGAGACTGACCTGAAACAACAGTTGGATGCGCAGGGCGTGGAAGAAGTCATCGTCGTCGGTGCGATGAGCCATATGTGTATCGATGCCGTGGTGCGCGCGGCGGTAGATATGGGCTACGTCACCACCATATTGCACGATGCCTGTACCACGCTGGACGTGGAATTTGACGGTGTGACTGTGCCAGCAGCGCAAGTGCATGCAGCGGCCATGGCTGCGTTTGCGTTTGGTTACGGGTCGGTGATTTCAACTGACAAATATCTTGCTTGATGACTTGATCGGTTGACAGCCGATTGATTATTTAACAGGCGCTTGTAATGCAAGCCCATGCCTGCCAATAAAAAAGACTCAGGGTGCTAAACACCATTGAGTCTTTTTTATTTCTGTGTGAGCAGCTTTAAAACAACTGTGTGAACAGCCAGTATAAGCTGCCAGACAACAGCATCGCCATTGGCAAGGTCAGTACCCAGGCCATCAGCAGGTTACGGATAGTCGACATCTGCAGGCCCGATTTATTCGCCGCCATGGTGCCCGCCACACCGGATGACAACACATGCGTAGTCGATACCGGTAATCCATACATATCGGCCGCCCCGATCATGGTCATGGCGACCAACTCAGCTGAGGCACCCTGGCCGTAGGTTAAATGGGTTTTGCCGATTTTTTCACCGACGGTGACGACAATCCGCTTCCAGCCGACCATGGTGCCCAGCCCCAGTGCGATCGCCACTGCCACTTTTACCCATAAAGGGATAAATTTCGTTGCGCTATCAATCTCTTTTTTAAACGCGGTGACATTGGCTTTGGTGTCGCTATTAAATTTAACGCTCTGGTCTTTATCCAGAAAGCGTATGGCTTCAGAAGCCAGGTACATATCATTTCGCACGTTACCGACCTGTTCCGCTGGCACTGCTGCAAACGTGCCATGCGATTTTACCTGGTCACCAATGCTGCCGGTCATCGCTGCCAATGCGGGAATCACCTCTGGTGTCACCGTCTTGGTACGTACATATTCAGTGAGTGTGTGACGGGCAGCATCATTGCTGGCAGGCGGTGTGACAGGGGTATTGTTAAGCAGTGATTGCTGGGTGACATGGGCGACTGCCACAAACTGGGTCATCTGGTCGACCGGCATCGCGCGGTTCAGGGCATACGCCATAGGCACCGTACCCACCAGGATCAGCATGATTAAGCCCATGCCTTTCTGGCCATCATTAGAACCGTGCGCAAATGACACGCCGGTACAGGTCAGAATCAGCAAGCCGCGAATCCACAATGGGGGTGGTTTATTGCCTTTAGGTTCCTGGTACAGCTCTTTGCTTTTGACAAAAGCTTTGAGTGCCAGCAATAACAGCGCCGCAAAGAAAAAACCGATGATAGGGGAAAGCAGTAATGAATAACCGATCTTCGTTGCCTGTGCCCAATCGACGCCGCTGGTGCCATCGCGGCCATGCATCAGCGCATTGGCAACACCCACACCGATAATTGAGCCAATCAATGTGTGGGATGAAGAAGCAGGCAATCCTAGCAACCAGGTGCCCAGGTTCCATATGATCGCGGCGATCAGCAAGGCAAACACCATGGCAAAACCTGCACCTGTGCCCACCTGTAGAATCAGTTCGACCGGTAACAGCGAGATAATGCCGAAAGCCACCGCGCCGCTGGAAACCAATACACCGAGAAAATTGAACAACCCTGACCAGACCACCGCGAAATTGGCCGGCAGCGAGTGGGTGTAAATCACTGTGGCTACCGCATTCGCAGTGTCATGGAAACCATTGACGAATTCAAATCCCAGCGCGATGACTAGCGCCAGGCCTAGCAATAGAAACGGTAACCAGGTAGTGGTGGGTGCGCCGGTGTCGTTCACATCGCTCATCAGGCTGAAACCGGTGTAAATCAAACCTGTCACCATCAGGCCTATGAAAATAACCGTGGTCATTGCACTGGGTTTTCTATCCAGGGTTGGCCTGGAGGGTGACACGCTCTGAAAGCGCGACGAAGGGCTAGCCGCTGAAGTATCCATCAATATTCGCCTGATTTTTATCGAGATATCAGCAGTATTGTTTTTGCAGATGACAGTTTGATGACAAAGGCTGGGCTTTTAACATTAGGTGAAAATTAAATAGTCATCAAAATGTCATATAAAAAATCTAGCATTTTTAAGTGATTAATTAAACTCTGCGGAAACCACATGACCATCTCTGACGAAATCCCCAATGCTGATGAGCGATTCAATAATGAAATGATGGATAGCTTTGATGAAGCGCTCGAAATGGAACTGGATGATGAACGTATGGACCAGATCCTGAATGAGTTTGCAGATGCCTCCGAAATCTATTGCTTACAGACAGAAAAATCGCAAACTTCGGTGTCCGAACGCCAGACTTATTTTAAAGAGCTATTTCGGCTTCAGGGCGAGTTGGTCAAGCTGCAAGACTGGGTGGTGCAAAACAAACTGAAAGTCGTGGTGCTGTTTGAAGGCCGTGACGCCGCAGGCAAGGGTGGGGTGATCAAGCGCCTCACCCAGCGCCTGAACCCGCGCGTGTGCCGGGTTGCCGCATTGCCTGCACCCAGCGAACGTGAGCGTACGCAATGGTATTTCCAGCGCTATATCTCACACCTGCCAGCCGGCGGTGAAATCGTATTGTTTGACCGCAGCTGGTATAACCGCGCCGGTGTAGAAAAAGTCATGGGTTTCTGCAACGACGACGAGTACGAAGAGTTTTTCCGCTCGGTGCCTGAGTTTGAAAAGATGCTGGTCCGTTCCGGCATCATCCTGATCAAGTACTGGTTTTCGATCACTGACGACGAACAGCATTTACGCTTTATGACGCGTATTCACGACCCGTTAAAACAATGGAAACTGAGCCCGATGGACCTGGAATCACGTCGCCTGTGGGAGCAATATACTAAAGCGAAAGAGGTGATGCTTGAGCGCACACATATTCCTGAAGCACCGTGGTGGGTGATTGAAGCGGTGGATAAAAAGAAAGCACGCCTCAACTGTATCAGCCATTTACTCAGCCAGATCGAATACGGCAGCGTGGAGCATCCGCCAGTGGTATTGCCAAAACGCGTGCATCACGCCGATTACATACGCGGGCCAGTACCTAAAGAAATGTTTGTACCCGCCAAATATTGATCCTGACACCAGGGTTTAATACTAGCCTCTGCTGACAATCGCCTGGTTCAGCGCTTGCAGCACATGTTCAATATCCTGCTTTTTCTCACTGATCAGTGCGTGGTGCTCTCCGGCTGAAGTATTCAAAATCACTGAATACTTTGGTTTTTCCAGGACCCAGGCAATCAAGCCAATAATAATCGCAACAACGCCTGCGATCATCAATACGCCTGCGGTATACAACGCCAGCATTTCCCCGACCAACAGCAAAAAGCCAATAAACATCAACAGGATCGCCACCCCGCGTTTTGGCTCAACGATCCCTGGCTTTACTGAAGTCACACTCTGCATGGCATAGGTCTGGCTACGCACTATAAACCTGCTATTGCTGACAGTGACGCCATCAAAATTGAAAAATACTTTTTCTTCCATTATTCCAATCCTGTTTCATCGCATGAATCATTACTGACTCTTAGCGCAGATTTAAATTCATTGGATGCGTAATCCATCCTTATTGTTGCCACCTAATCTGCCTCCAAATGCAGCATAGTTGGTCATAAAAAGAGTTATGAATGTATGTTTTTATATGACGATGGTGAAAACCGTAAGCATAGTATCAATAGTAGTATCGCGCCTATGATCATGGCTACCCAAGCCTGGGTCAGGTCAGCAAACTGGTCTCGCATCACCCCGGCCAGCAATGGCATCAAGCTGGCGATGATATAGCCACCCCCTTGAACAAACGCGGTCAACATGCCTGCCTCAGTCGGGTCGTGGATATGGTCCAGCGTCAGGATCAGTGACAATGGGAATAATGCGCCGATACCAAACCCTAATAACAGGCTGGCGAGCAAAGCCAGTTTCAGTGGTGCAAGAATCAGGCATGCCAGGCCGGCAATCAGCAGGAATAGCGCAGCAAAAAGAGGCTGGCGCCTATCGTTAAAATGCCCTATCCATGCCGAAACTGCCAGCCCGGCAATCACTTCAGCCAGTGTCAGCCCGCCTAATAAAAAGCCCGCTGCCGATGGCTGCCAACCCAGGTTGGTGTAGTACGGTGGCAGCCAGGCCAATACAAGCGTGTAGGCCGCAGTGCCCACGCCAAAAAAGAGCATTAACTCCCAGGCTCTGCGATTTCTCCAGAAGTTCTGCCGCTTTGTTTGAATGGAGGGCTTTGCTTTTAAACTCACTTCGCTTTTGGTAGCCCATAACCAAAGCATTAAAGCCAGTAAACCAGGTATTGCCCAGATTGAGAGCGCGAAAGGCCATCCTGATCGCTCTGCAAACATAGCTGACGAAGAGGCCGCGATAGCCGCACCCGCCATAATCCCGGTTGTATACAGTGCGAATACGCGTCCGGCTTCATTCGGGTAGTTGCGCTTGATAAAAGCAGGTAGCAGGGTTTGCGCGAGAGCGATACCCACGCCAGCCAAAACCGCACTAGATAATAAACTCAAGCCACTTGTCGCTACAAAGCGGGTACCACAGGCAACAAAAATCAAGGTTATGCCGAGTATCACGCCGCTACGTTCAGTGAATAAGCCAGCGATCTGTCGTGCAAATAATGCACACAAGCCCATCACAAACACGGGCAGTGTCGTCAGTAAACTTGATTGGGTGTGGGAAAGCCCGGTCTCAACCTCAATCATGTCAAGCAATGGCCCGATAGCAGCAATGACAGGGCGAAGATTGAGGGCGATGCCGACGATGGCAATGATCGTCAACACATGCAAACAACGATTTCTATTCATTAGTATATATCTCTACATAAAGATTCTTTATGGAGAATAATATACGCAGAGTAAGCAATTAACAATGGTATTATTAGTGTGTAAGATAACTTCACAAAGAGATAACCATGAATGATCGCGCAAAGCTGGCTAGTGACCAATGGGAAAAAGAGCGCCCGGATATCGACTCAAAAATCATGGCTTTGGTCGGCAGGTTGCTGGAAGCGACCAGCTTGATTGAGCGCGATTGGTTGTATCCACTAGCCAGCCAGTTCGAACTTCATCAGGGAGAGTTTGATGTGATAGCGACCCTTCGTCGCTCGGGCGAGCCTTACGCACTCACCCCCACAGCGCTTTATGAAAGCCTGATGCTGTCATCAGGCGCCATGACCAGCCGGCTGGATCGGTTAGAGAATAAAGGCTTGATTGAGCGTGGCCGTGCACCCGAAGATAGGCGCAGTATCCTGGTGAAGCTGACTCCCGCGGGGTTGGCGCTGATTGACAAGATATTGCCGTTGCATGTGGCGAATGAACAGCAGGCATTGGCTGCGTTAAGCCAAGCTGAACAAAGACAGCTAGATACACTGCTGACTAAACTTTTGACCGGCCTGCATAACGTACCCTAGATTTTGCAAATAGTGTATTTATAAACATTTACACGCATGCTTTGCATCCATATGCTGTATAGATAGCTTCCATTTTTCGGACTAGGGTGGTTCATACTTTTTCAAATAGCTGAAATATTGCCAGAGTACTTTGGCTGCGTTAGAGCACTGTTCTAACCAATTGCCATCGCCACCCTCTAGGAAAAATCATGACCTCATCAGCATTAAAAATGAAAGTAGTTGCCGGCCTGTTGCTGGCTTTCGCCGGTAGCGCTTCAGCCGCGGTTTACACCAACGTGCCAGCTGGCGCGAACACCGGGTTGCCATTTGCCTCGTTTGGCAATGCCGCCAACCCAAGCGGTGATTCACCTATGGTCGGCCAGGTGTTTTCATTGACTTCCAGCAGCCTGCTGTCATCTTTCAGCTTCTACGCAGTCGGCAATACTTCAGCTTCTTTCCAGCTGAACGTAGCGCAATGGAACCCGGACACCAACGCTCAGAACCAGTCTGTAAATACCGTTGGTGGCAATTTGCTGACTACCACATTCAACGCGGTGGATACCTACAATGCAGCAGGTGGATATACCACGCTGTCATTTGAAAACCTGGGACTGAGCCTGAATGCCGATACCAAGTACATTGCTTACCTGACCAGCAGTGACGCTAGCGTAACGGGTATCCAGCTATCACGCACCCAAACGGCAGCAGACGCATCCGGTTTTGGCCTTGGCAATGCTTATAACAGCACGATCCCGGGCCAAGGCTGGCAGTTGCCTTTCAACGGCTTCCTCAGCCTGCAATACACAGCAGTGACAGCTGTTGCAACGGCAGTGCCTGAGCCAGAAAGCCTGAGTTTGATGATGGTGGGTCTCGGTATCGCTGGTTTAATCGCACGTCGCAAAAAAACTGCTTGATTAACAACCCAGCAAAACAAAAAAGCCTCACGAAAGTGAGGCTTTTTGTATTCAATTAAGTCATTTAGCAATTACCCTTTTTCGCCTGGCCCGGCGGGCAGTGATCACGGTCACGCAAAACTACACAGCTTGAAAGCAGCATGCTAATTAAAGCTAATAAAACAAGTTTTTTTGTCATTGTGGTTATCCCAAGGTTATCTGATTAATTTTTTGAAATATTTCTTACGAATACTTACGTGTACAGTCTTTGCTGTTTAATCAGTATAACTTCAGTGCCGACAAATTAATTAATGATCTGACTTACCTTTGGCATGACTGTGACCGGCAATTTTATCCATCCAGGCAAATAACACGCCGGTGATGATAAAGGTCAGGTGAATGCCAACCAGCCAGGCCATTTGTTCGGTGGTAAAACTGGCTGTGCCTGAGCTTTGGTGCACAAAGGCTTTTAGCAGGTCGATGGCAGAAATCGCCACAATCGAACCAATCAGTTTGATCTTCAGGCCGGAGTAATCGACTTTACCCATCCACTCTGGTCTGTCTTCGCTATTCGCCGTATCAATGCGCGAAACAAAGTTTTCATAACCACTGAAAATCACCATGATCAGCAAGTTGCCGACCAGGGTGATATCCACCAGCGCCAGCAGTGAAAGTACGGTTTCCTGCTCCGAGAACGAAGCCAGGTGCGAAACAATGTGGAAGAACTCCTGGCCAAATTTCACCAGTAAAATAAACAAACCACCGACCAAACCTAGGTACATCGGTGCCATCAACCAGCGGCTTTGGAAAATCCAGCTTTCAATTAATCTTTCTAAATAACGACCCATAAAAACTCCATTGTTTGATTCAAATTTTATTGCTTACACAAACCTCAAATAAATATTCGAGCGGGATGAAGTGCAAGGCGCCCGGAACACAGAAACCGGAATGTACATTTAGTACATGAGGATTTTGAGTACCGCGCAACGCAACAATTCGCCCGCGCAGTATTTATTTTTAGAACTGGGTGAGCATATCGCGAACTGCTTGTTCATCGATGCCCTTACCAATAATCACAATGCGGCTAATCGGCTCATCTTCATCCCAGCCTTCCAGCAACGTGGGCGGGTAGGGCGTAAAGTGTACCGCGTGTATCGCCAAAGGTGCTGGCGCGTCTTCTACGTGCAGAATCCCTTTTAAACGTAACAACTGCTCACCATGCACCTGGCACAGCTTGAGAATCACGCCCTTGAAGTCTGCCCATGCCATCGGCTTGGGCAGATAGACGGTAAAGGTATGCACATCGTCATGCGCAGGCGCTTGCGGAATCGTACCTTTTTTCGCGGCGCTGAACCCACTGGATGGCGCTTTCAACCAGCGCTGCGGGTTGGCCTGCTTATTGGCAAAATCAAACAGCCCCACGTCAATAATCTGCATCGGGTCAATTTCACCATGCGACACAAACTGCTGCGTCGCATTTGGGTTAATCGCGCTTAGTTTGGATTGCAATGCATTAATCTGTTCAGGCGTCGCGGTATCTGATTTGGTGATCAGCAACACATCCGCCACCGCCGCCTGTTTCAGTGCTTCTTTCTGCGTTTCAATCTGCTGCAAACCATAAGCCGCATCAATCGTCACCACCACGGCATCCAAGCGGTAAACCGATTCAATCACCGGCTCATTCATCAGGTTGGCTAAAATCGGGCCAGGGTCAGCCATACCCGTGGTTTCAATCACCAGACGGTTAAATTCCGGCACCGCCTGCAAACTGCGCTTGAAAAACAGATCGCGCATGGTGTCAGCCAGCTCGTTTTTGAGCGAACAGCACAAACAGCCAGAACTCAACAACACCGTGTTATCGGCAATATGCTCGCTCTCAATGGTTTGCGAAATCTGGCTATTGGCAAAAATCTGGTCCAAACCTGCTTCGCCGAGCTCATTGATGATCACAGCGGTGTCTTTCATCGCCGGGTTATGCAGCAGCTTGTTGAGCAGGGTGGTTTTGCCGCTACCTAAGAAACCAGTGAGCAGCGTGACGGGGATACGTTTATCCATATGAATTTTAATAAAACGAGTGTGGAGGTATTTTAACGCGGATGGTTGTTGGTGATGCTAAGTGTTTCGACTTATATGGAGTTGCAGTGATTAATCAAAAGTGAGGCTCATCACAATTGAGTTAAAAGCCTAATCCTAAACTGTAAGTAACAGTTTAGGGGTCCATTAAATATTCACTTAAGAAACTTTATTTACATGCTCCTTCTACACGGCATGCACAAGAACTAGGAACATGGCATGCATGATCATCACCGCAGCGCATAGCATTTGAGGAAGACTTATTGGGATATTCACCAAAATGAATCTCATATAACGTAACCGTTTCTAAAAACGCATTTTTAAGATTTTGATAGTCTTCTTCACCATAGATACCAAAATATGGGTAATGATCAATAAAGTGACCAAATACTTGGTCGCAGTCTTGACGGTATGCACGGGTATCAAGTATGTGGGCATGCCATATAGTATCTACTGCTTTATTTGGTACAAGGACAGCATTTGGATAAAGTACTTTCAAGGTTAAGAAGCGGCGATATTCAAGTTCATCAAAATCCCATTCCGACTCTGTCATTTCTGCGTCGACTGATTGGGTATATTTATGTTTTAAATGCTTAAAATCTAATTTAGCCACAGATGGAGCTAGGCTTTGGCTTGCTAACCACTTTGAAAAAACAGTGGATATAGATCTTACAGAGTTTTCGATAGGTAGTTGAGTCATTTGCATATGAAATTCCTTTAGATTAGAAAAGTAAACTTATCTTCGATGAATTTCTTTATCAAAATGCTGACGGGTTATGATTGTTAAAGGCTCTGCTTGGTGGCTGTTAAGTTTATAAATGATACGAAAACTACGGCCGAGCTTGAAGCGGACTAAGGAGCTATTGCGACGAATCTTTACCCCTTTAAGTTGTTGATATGGCGTGCCCGCTCTGAGTTTGCCATCGATTTCAAGTGCGAGTTGTTGGTGACAGATTGGTAGCTGATGCTTTGTAAAGCTTAGTAATTCTTGAATGGATTTCATGTTTGCTCCTATTTTGTTTACGTCAAGGAGCAGTTTCAGTTAGTGCTTTACACTAAAAAGCTTTTATTTGAAGAAATCCAAAGTTTTTTCAAATTCAACAGCATTTTCATAATCGCTGATGATTCTCTGTTTGTATTTGTTAACTAGGTTGTTGTTAGCTGTACAAGCTTTAGCGAGCTCAAAGGCTTTCTCTAAATCTCCATCAAGGTAGTAAGCAACCATAGACTCATCCAGCGTTAACATGGCACTTTGGGCAAGCAATTCTTTCATGATGTTAGTTACGCCACTCAGTGAGAGCTGTGGTAACTGAACGAAGGGATTTGGTAGCTTCTCCTTGGTAAGATCTAAGTCGACTCTTAGCGTTTGAAGTAGCCTCGTTATTTCAGGCGAGAGCAAGCCAACACCCAGAATAGAATGACGATCAAAAATCAGCAACTCAATCGCATTGCTTGCATCTTCACGGCTTTGTGCATCATTAAAGATAGAGATGATAATTTTTGGTTTGAAAAAAGCTTGAAGAATGATTGCATTATGAAATTTAATTAACTGATCAGTGTATAGGTGAACTGTTTCACGTTGCACAATAAGTTTTTTGTCTTGTTCTATAAAATTTTTAATCCGTAGAAGTGAGTGGATTTCATCTTTAAATTTTGGATAGTCAGCAAGTTTTATTGAAAAGAGTTTTTCAATAGCTTGAGAAACAGTTATTTTCTCAAAGTTAGTTCTTTTATTCATTGCAGCCAATTTCTAATAGTGAGTCAATGCCATGCTGTTTGTGAGCCAGCGATGCTTGCTTGGAAATGTAACTAGCTATTTCGAACCAGTCAGTACGACAGCTATGATGATTTTGTTGCACATACTGCTCAATCACCCCTCTACAATAACCTGCTCTGAAAGCTTCGGATTTTGATGTTGTATGAAAGGATAAGAAGCGTTCTTTATTTTTGTTTTCGTAGATGGTGACAAGCTCACCACAACTTTTAACAAAATAATCTATTTTTGATAGATCTTTCGCAGTTGCAGTTTGATTAATGAATGCTGTTAGAACAAAAGTAATTATTAATAAGGTTATATACGGATTATGACTTTTCATTTTGATTTTTCTTATTCGATGTATCACTAGCTAATGAAGGCAATAAAACCTATTTAACGAGCTAAGATAGTTTTTGATTTTAATCACCTAAAGATCGACTTTAACTTGCTGCTTTTTTATTAATAAAGGGGTTGATAAGTAGATCGAAATTAACATTAAAATAAAGTTTGAGGATTGAATTAAGTTTGGTTGCAGAAATAGGTCTATTGAAGTTTTCTCAACCTTTGAGACACTGCAATGCTGAAATGAAACATTACATTCGGAGATTATTGAGCCAAATCCAATTATGAAAATATAAAATAGAAATAAGATTCCAAGTGAAAGAAAAGGTGATGCCAACATTCTCCAGAATCCTGTTCTGAGAAGTTTGCAATACTTGTAATGTCGTTCAAAAAGCCCTAAAAGAACCAAAAGGAAAATTATTTCTATATTTGATAAATCAGCGAGAATATTTCCATACTCAAAGATATCGTTAATAGACAATACAAATCCGAAAATACCTAAAAGTATTATGCTTAATTTATAAAATAGCCTAAGGATTACTTTTAACGAAATGGATAAATAAGTATCTATAGTTTGTAATGCTTCCATTTTTTCTTTTCCAGTGTTTTAGCTAAGATAATAATTCATAGGGCAACCCTGACCAATAACAAACAGCGCATGTTTAGTGCAATAAAAATCAAGATATCTCAAGTATAGTCATAAAGAAAAAAGATGCTCATAAAGAATATAAGAGCCAATCGCAATCAGCACCACTCCACCCACAATCTCCGAACGTTTCCCAAACATTAACCCCAACACCCGCCCAAGCATCACCCCAATTGTCACCATGGTAAATGTGGCAAAACCAATGGCTGCGGCGGTGATGAGTATATTCACATCCATAAACGCCAGGCTAACGCCAACGGCCATGGCATCAATGCTGGTGGCGAATGCGGTGATGGCGAGTATGTAGAAGGAATGACTGGTTGGTTTTTCTTCTTCAGGTTCTGCTGGTTGAAAGCCTGCGTAAATCATGTGCAGGCCAAGGGCGAGCAGGAGGGTGAAGGCGATCCAGTGATCCCAATCGGTGATGTAGTTGGCAGCGAAGTTTTTGATGGTGAAGGTGGCGATGGCCCAGCCGATGAGTGGCGTGATGGCTTCGATGACACCAAAAATCAATCCGGTGCGTAATGCTTCTGACAGTTTGGGCTTTTTAAGCGTGGCGCCTTTGCTGATGGCAGCGGCAAACGCGTCGGTGGACATGGCAAGCGCGATCAGCGCGATGGTGGTAAGGGTCATAGTGAGTTTTCTAGTCGGGACGAAATCAATAGACACCAGCACGCCCGACTTACTATCGCGCTGATATCCATTAGTCTCGCCAACCGAAAACGGCCGCCTGCACCACGACGTAAGTCGATTATGTTGACACAGGCACTTCACATTAGATGAAGCAGGCTACTCCCCAAAGGTGGCGGCATTATAACTCAGGCATGGTTTTAAGATTATGAAACCTTTGCTACAAAGCCAGATAATTTGCTCAAAGCAAAAAGCCTCCGGTTTGGTAGGCTTTTATATTCTTCCACTGGATTAAATTGTGGGTTTTTTGCGTTGTTGCGTGAGAAACCCTAGCATTAGCAGCGATGCACCAAACATTGCGCTGGTGGCTGGCTCCGGGACTGGTGTGGCTGTGATATTGGAGAGATCAAAATTGATACGTTGAAATTGGTTGTCGTGGCGGTAGAAAACCGAGAAACCAACGCTTAGGGTGCCTGCAAACGGGTCAATCAATTGTGCGGTGTCGAACAGATCGTAGCCAACGGTGGAGTAGTAAAAATTCAGTCTACTATTTGCACCTAATGCATCTGCGGTCATCATCTGGCTGGTAATAAATTGATTGTCGAAAGTAAAGCTTTCAGTAGGGAAATTGATTTTGGATTCCACTTTGCAATCAAATTGCACGCTGAAGCATGAGTTGCTATCAGTGCCAAAGTTAAACGCTCCTATGCTCGCTGTTGAAGTGACTGCGGTATTCAGTAGAAAAACATCGTTTGAGGAGTCACTATCAAGAACGCTTGTATCGACAGTAGCTGAAAAAGACGCATATTGATTAACCAGCGCCGCGACAATCGACTGACCGGTTGGGTTGGCAATTTCAGAGCCTTGTGCTGAGAAATTCACTTTGCCATAGACATTGTAAGCAGCGGCCTCTGCATTAGAGATTAAGCCAAGAACGGTTGTTAATAATGAATAACGCAATGCTTTGGAGAATGTAGAACCTTTTTGCTGCTTTGACATCACTTGCTCCTCTCGATTTATGTTTTTAGATTTTGATATTTCCTTACGTCTGATGCTTGTGATTAATTAAACTGCGGTGAGGCTATAAATTGCCTTTTTCATCAAAAATAAACAACCCCTCACATGAGGGGTGTTCAGATTAGCCTTGTAACACCTGCAACATTTCCTTGCGGTCTTTGCGCGAGCGTTTGTTGATATACATGCGTTTGTCGGCGATGCGCATGAGCTCGGAAGGCGTGCTGGCTTCACGTGCGAACACGACGCCCTGGCTGGCGCCTGCACCGATAAAACCACTGTTTTGCAGTTGCTTGTTGGTGACTTCAACCTGGTGCTGGCACCATTCGACTTGATCTTCCTGGCACAGGATGGCGAACTCGTCACCGCCCAGACGGTATAGCTGGGCATCGCTCGCCAGGCGCTGGTTGAGGAACAGGCTGAAGTTTTTCAACAGGTTATCGCCTACGTCATGGCCAAAATGGTCGTTGAAGTGTTTCAGGTTATCCATATCAAGAAATATCAGGCAGCCATCTTCCGGGAAATTCACCATTTTGCTTTCCAGCGCATGACGGTTGGGGATATTGGTTAACCTGTCAGTCATGGCGAGGGAGCGCGTATTCTGCAATTCAACCAGCATGCGGTCTCTGTCTTTGTGCAGGCGATTGATCTGGTAGGCCAGCACCAGGGCTAATAAAATCGCTTCGACAGTCACGGCGATCAGGCCCATTTGCTCTATGGTCCAGATATTGGTGCTGACTTTTTGCAGGCTGATGGACATGCCACCCAGTACGCCAAAGACGGTGATGGCGATCAAATAGAATTGTGCAGTGCGGTCTTTACGCCAGCTGAAGTAGCTGCCGCAAATAAAGCCAAAGCTCAGGAAAATGGCCACGCCGGTGCGTGCCATTTCCAGCATCCAGTTAGGGTTGGCCAGCCCATTGATCAATAGCCCTAGCAAAATCATATACACCAGTAATGAAAGTTTATGCAGCTTGGGCGTTTGCGTGCGGTTGATCCCCAGCAAGTGGCAGACAAAGCTGACATAAGCCATGTTGGAAAGCAGTATAGGGGCGCTGCTGAGGTAGAACCAGTGTGTGTTTGCCAGTTGTGCGAATGCGCCCAGGGCAGTGCCCTGAAAGATCAGGTTGCCGAGGATGAACAAGGCATACATGCGCTCGGTATGATGGCCCGGTGCGAGCCCGATGGAGATGTAATACACGAAAATACCCATCAGCACACCCAGCATCAGGATGGCACCCGCCGAGCTTTTCAGCACTTCGTTGAGGTAATCCGGCTCGCTGGCGACAAATAATTCAGGTTGCGCCAGGTAATAAGGGGAGTCTAGCTGGGTGGTCAGCTGGTAAGTGCCTGGCTTCAGGTCAAACTCGCGGCCGTGGCGTAACAGGTAAGGGTTATTTTCCTGGCTGTTCAAGCCACCGCGCGCATCATAGGTTTTGCCATCGGCTGCTTGGAGGTGATGGCTGAAATCGGCGATGACGGTGGTGTTTTTAAAGTCAATCACATAGCTGTCAGCTTCTGTGATCGTGAGGGTGGTGCGGCATGAAAATTTTCCGCCATATAGCGGAATGTTTTCTACTGCCTGCCCATGCGCATCCACGCACTTGGTTTCGCTAAGTGCCGGGCGTGCAAATGCCGGGCTTGCGAGGAGCAGGCTGGTAAACAGCAACAAGCAATAATGAACAAGTCGGGAAAGCAACAAAACTCAGCCTTATGCACTAGCGACTCCGAAGACGCTATTATGTATGAATCTTTCCTGTTTTTTTGCACCAGAAAAGAATTTTCTAGTGTCAGGATGGGTTAATGAAACTGATCACTGACACGCAGTTTTATTGCTGACCAGGTAAAGAGGTAGCACTGGCCCTGGCTGACAGTTGTGGCATGATCCATTTCCTGAACATTAACGGCGTGATCATAGTGGTGATCACGCCCATCAATATCAGTACTGAGAACAGTTCCTGGCCGATAAAACCGCGTTCATAGGCGATGCTGGCGATCACCAGTTCCATCACGCCGCGGCCATTGAGGATAAAGCCTATGCCCAGTGCATCGTTCTTGGGCAGGCCGATCAAACGCCCACCCAGCCATCCGGCCAATATCTTGGTTGCGATGGATACGAACAATACCACCGCGACAAACCAGAATGATTCGATGATCTGTACCTTGAATTCCAGCCCGAGGTAGGCAAAGAATACCGGTGCCAGAAAGCCGCCGGTGATAGAGCCCAGCGTTAACTCTAATTCTTTGTAGCGGGAAGGCAGGAAGAAGTTACGGTCTATTAACAGCGCGCCAAAGAAAGCACCGATCACAAAATGGAAACCGAGCGCGGCACTCACCGAACCGAATACCAGCACAAATAACAGCAGGATGCCAAACAGGGCTTCGTTACCGATGAAAGCGACCAGCTTTTCTGACCATATATGCAGGTTGACGCCGGTATCAACGACTTTTTTGATGATGAGGCTGGCCGTGACGATCAGCAGGATCAGCACGATTAATTTCCAGCCGGCACTGAAGATCGCAAAGCTGACAGCCTGGTAGGATTTCTGTTCCGGCAGGTTGAGGATCACGCCCAATACCAGTAAAGCCGCGATGTCGTTAAATATGGCGGTGGCGACCGAGTAGCGTGCGATATCGGAATCCAGTAGTTTGAAGCTTTGCAGGATACTCACCGTGACCGGCAGCGCGGTGATCGACACGCACAAGCCGAGAAAAATGGTGCGGCTGACATCCAGCCCAAAGCTGACGCCGACTAGGATGCCGCCTATCAGTGGCAGGATGAATCCGAGTATGGCAATCACTGCGCCTTTGCCGCGCATGGAGTCGATGACTTCCTTGAAGTTCATTTCCAGGCCAGCTGACAACACGATCAGGAACACGGCCAGCTCGGAAATGCCTGACAGGGCCGGGGTAGGCGTGATGAGGTTTAACAGACTGGGGCCGAGAATGACGCCGGCTAGCATTTGACCGATGATGGCGGGCTGGTTGAATCGGCTGAACACTTGCCCTAACAGGCGGGCGCACACAATCAGCACAAGCAATGTGGTGAGTAACGGCATGATTTCTTTCTTCTACTACTGTTGCAGGCGTGTTGCAGGCACTGGCGGCACTGTCTGCTATTTAGTGCAAGGTTATCAGGATGTTAATCAGGGGGTCACTCAGGCTTTGCTGTGGTGCGCCTGATGACCAAACACTTTAAGTGTAAATCATTCGGCGTGCCGGCGTCTGTTTTTAAATAGACTAAATTTAAAGTGGTTGCCATGGCCAGGAATTTTTCCTGCTTGAAATCGAGGGTTGTTCGCAGGGGTCAGGGACGCAGCACTTGCAGCATTTCCTTACGGTTTTTGCGCGTGCGCTTGTTTTCATACATGCGTTTGTCGGCGATGCGTAACAGTGCCTCTGTGTTGCTCGCCTCATGTGCAAATACGACGCCGAGGCTGGCGCCTACACCGGCAAATCCTTCTTTATGCAATTGCAGGTGGGTGTATTCAAGCTGGTGCTGGCACCATTCCACATCATCCTCATGACAGAGGATGGCGAATTCATCACCCCCCAAACGATAAAGCTGGCCATGCTCACTGAGTTTATTCGCCAAAATCTGGCTGAAAAGCGTGAGCAATTGGTCGCCTGTTTCATGGCCGAAATGGTCGTTCACCTGTTTCAGGTTATCCATATCTAAAAACATCAGGCAGCCATGCCGGGGCAACTGCAACAGCTTGTTTTCCAGCGCGTGCCGGTTAGGGATGCCGGTCAGCCTGTCGGTCAGCGCCAATGAACGGGTATTTTGCAGCTCGACCAGCATTTGCTCTTTTTCATGATGCAGGCGGCTGATTTTGTAAGCCACCAGCAAGGACAGCAATATGGTGTGCAGGGTGACGGCAAACAGCCCGAATTGCTCGGTGGTGAAGGTTTGTTGAGAGGTTTTTTCTGTGGGGATGGCCAGGATGGCGAGCAGGCCAAAGCCTACGGTGGCGAGCAGGTAAAGTTGCGCGACGATCTGGCGCTGTAAACTCAGGCGTAAGCCACACGCCAGGCCAAAACCAATAAACAGTACGATGCCAATACGTGACATGTCCAGCATCCAGTTCGGGAAAATCATCCCCAGTATGATCAGCGCAATCAGCAGGCTGTTGATGATCAGCGAAAACCGGTAAAGACGTGGCCGGTGATACTGGTTGATGCCGAGCAGGTGGCAAACGAAATTCACATAAGCCAGGTTGGCGATCAGCAATGGCAGGCCGGTGAGATAAAACCAGTGCCAGTCAAAAAACTGGTTAAAAGCCCCCAGGGCCGCCGCATGGAATACCAGGTTGCCAAACAGGAAAGTAGCATAAAGGCGTTCGGTGAAGTGCCCGGGCAGTATGCCTATGGTGGCGTAATAGATAAATAATCCCAACAAAATACCCAGCAATAACAGGCTGATCGCCGCGCTGATATTGGTTTGCTGCTGATAATTGGCCAGGTCGGAAATAAACAGCGCAGGTTGCGCCAGGTAATAAGGGGATTGTAACCAGGTAATGAGGCGGTAGGTGCCGGGATTGAGGCTGATGATGCGGCCATGCCTCAACAGGAAAGGGTTGCGCTCGGGGCTGCTTAAGCCGCCTTTCATCAATGCCAGCAGGGCCGGCTTTTCAATGGCTTTGCTTTCGGGAAGGGTTTCCTCGAAGATTTCGTGCTGGAAACGGGCAATGGTCGACGTGTTTTTGAAGTCGATCACATACTGGTTGGCGCGCGTGATTTTTAACACGCTCTGGCAGACAAACTTACCACCTTGCAATGGAATGCTGGCGATCAGCATGCCTTGCTGGCTGATGCAGGTTGTGCCCAGCAATGCCGGTGCCGTTGATGCCACCGGCGGCATCATGCTAAACCCTGAAGGTATCAGGCTGAATCCCAGTGGAATCAAGCTGATCCAAAGTGTTATTAGCGTCCAAAACCGATAACGTGGCAATTTAAATTTTCCAGTAAACGCTGCAAATCACGGGGCAGTGTACATGAAAAATTCCTGGGGTATAGCTGGGCCAGTTGATTAAGAAAAGCAAAGGTTTACTAACGAAAGTTGCGTGAGAGGCAATAAAAACCCGCATGGAAATGCGGGTTGTTGGTGTGCTTACATCCGATCAGGCTTAGTCATCCGATACCGCTTTTTCAGTCGCTTCGGTGGTTTCTTTAATCTGCGCTTTGGCAGCCGCTGCTGCTTCTTTCGCGGCCTGGACAGCATCTATTGCAGCTTCTTTGGCTTCACTCGCTGCCTGCTCGGTATGCGTTTTTGCCGATTCAAGCGCTTCTTCGACCTTGGGTTCTTTTTCACCACAAGCGACCAGCAAAGCGCTGCTCAAACCGGCGATGATCAATAAACGAACAAGTGAAGATCTGGAAAAAGAATACATAGTAAGTGCTCCTAATTTAATTTATCTACAGTTGGCAATGGTTGCTCACAGCAATCACGCAAACCATGATTTATTCCGGGATGCGTAATGCCTGGCCAGGATAAATTTTGTCAGGGTTGCTAAGCATAGGCCGATTGGCTTCGAAGATTTTCATGTAGGCATTGGCGTTGCCATACATTTCTTTGGCGATCCTGGATAATGTATCGCCTTTGACGACGGTGTAAAACCTGGCTTCCGGCTCTTTGCTTGGTACATATAATTGGTCCTGAACAGCTTCAACGCCAGATACGTTGCCGCAACATAGCAGAATTTTTTCCTTGATTTCCTGTGTATCTACATTGCCTTGCACAATCACTGTGCCGCTAGCCCCGTCAAATTTGATGTCGTAGCCTTCAGTTGGCAGATTATTTTTTGAAATGTAATTCTGGATGGCCTTGGCGGCTGCGGCGTTGGCGGCATCGACATTGACCGGGGTTGGCGTGTTGGCGGCTGTTTCCTGTGCTGCTTTGGCTTCTCCCGCCCCAAACAGTTTTTCACCGGCTTCTTTGATAAAAGAGAATAAACCCATTACCTGCTCCTGACTTTTTTATTGTGAATGGAAAAGTCATCATAGCAAATAGAGGGTGTTGCCACTAGCTTGGCATGGAAACCCCTTCCGGGAGTGCTTTACTGCTCATGGGCGAATGCAGAAAATATCCCCAGGGATGGATGCGGATTGCGAGATAGGTAACGACTTTTAGTTCATCAGCGATTGTTAGTTCAGCGATTGTTAGCCGAGTTATGCTACGTCCAAATATTTGACCCTTATGGCATGCGCTGGATTTGCGCAGCAATCTGCTCGCTCAGCAAGTCAAGGTTGCTTCCCAATGCACGCACCAGGGCAGGGTACCCACTTTCGCGCAAGGGTGTGCTGAATTTGAATGACTGGTGTTGTAACGGCGTGAGGTCAGCTGAGAGCAGTTGCCACTGGCCACTGAGCACCGCATAGCCCTGCATTTGTCCGTGGAACTGGTCTATGGTGAGCTGCAGGCTGGTGGTTTTTAACGGCGCACCAGGCAGCGGGTCAACCACCGCGGTATCCGCCAGGCGGCTGGAGAGCCGGCTGCGCAGGCCGCGGCGTAACTCTTGCGACAGGTTATCCACCCATAAATGATCGCGTGCCGGATGTAGGGTGATATCGTCCAGTTGTACCACTATCCTGTCACTATCCAGGTAATCAGCCAGCTGGATCTTGTTGAGTACCACTGTTTTCGAAGCCGATTTATCTTGTGTCGCACCCGCTGAGGTGGGCACTTCAGGCAGGCTGTAACGTTCGCTTTTCACTGGCGGATTGGATTTTAAGCATGCGGACAGGCTGCATGCCAGGATTAACATCAGGCCGGTGCGTAAATGGTTTGTCGTCATCATGTGTGCAGTCTTTCTTACGGGTTGGCCGATGCCGGAGGCACTTGCTGATTTGCCGGTGCCTGCGGTATAGGGTCATTGCCAGGTTTACGGCCAAACAGCACGGCACTGGGTTCTTCATTCAGGGTACGCGCCAATGGCTGGATATCACGCAGGGCTTTGTCCAGGCGTTGCAAGGTGGTCGTCAGTTCCTGGTAAGCAGGCGAGTCTGGTGACAAGCCTTTTAGCGTCGCCTGTAATTCCTGCATGGTTTTATTCAGGTTGGCAGGCATCTGCTGCAATTCAGGCTGGCTGATAAACTGGTTGACTTGCACACTCAGCGCGCGAATCTCCTTCATCGTGACTTCGGATTGTTGCAGGTTTTTATCCAGGCCGGAAAGCACGGGTTCAACCTTCAGGTGATTGAGCTTATCCAGCAGGTCAGACAGTTTCTGTTCGATCTGCGCCAGGCTGGTAGCACTGGTAGGTAATACCGACAAGCCTTCAAAGCGCTCGCGCTTATACGGTTTGTATGTTTTTTGATCCATATTCAGATCCACATACACCGACCCGGTGAGCAGGTTGCCGGATTTTAAAGTGGCATGCAGCCCGCGCTGTAACATATGACCGATGCGGGTTTTCCATTCCTCCAGGTTGGCCTGGCCGTTGTCAGCCAACCGTCCTGGTTCGAGGTGGATCAGTACTGGAATCGCATAACGGAAATCTTTTTTACGTTCCGGCGAGTTGAATTTCCATGGCACACTCATCACGGTACCAATACGCAAGCCGCGGAACTCTACAGGTGCACCTTTGGTCAGGCCGCGCACGGTGTCATCCACCAGCAGCACATATTCAATGTACTGGTCATAGGTTTGCTGGCGCGCGGCTTCTTCATTGGCAAATAACTCAAACGTGGTTTCAGAGCGCACCGGCTGCCCCATCGGGATATCATCCGGATGACCAAAACTGACACCGCCGGCAATCAGGGACTCCACTGTAGGGATATTGGCCCTGAAGCCTTGTGCATCCAGTTTCACGTCTATGCCAACGGCTGTCCAGAAACGCGAATTCTTGGTGACTAAGACATCGTAAGGGTGCTCGATAAACAGTTCGTGCTGCATTTTGCGCTGCTTGGGGTCAAAGTTCGCGCTGACGACACGGCCAACGCGCAAACCCTGGTAAGTCACCGGGTCGCCTACACGCAAGGCATTGCCGACTTTTCCCTCCAGGTTCACATGTACACCCTTGGCGCCATTCAGTGAAATAGGGGGTTGGTCGAGTACAGTGAACTGGTCAGTTTCTTCCAGGCTTTTGCCAGGTTGCAGTTGAATGTAAGAACCGGAAATCACGGTGTTCAGGCCACTGATGCCTTCCAGTCCGATACGTGGTTTGACTACCCACAACTGCGTATCTTTCACGAGCATGGGTTGTGCTTTTGGTGTGATGCGCGCGGTGACTTCGATATGGGTAAGGTCATCCGACAGAGTGACCTGCTCGATCTGGCCGATATCGACGCTATGCACCTTGATCTTGGTTTTACCGGCTTCGATCCCTTCGGCATTGGTCATGGAGAGCGTGATCTGTTTGCCGACCTTGGTGTAATTGTCATACATCAGCCACAAGCCGATCAGCAGGGCGACGAAGGGCACGATCCAGATCGGCGAGATGCTGACCTGATTGCCCACTTTTGCCAGCGGGTGGTCGTTGCCTGCCGGATTATCCGCTGGCGGATTTTCGTCTGGCTGATGCTGTGGTGGCTGATTATTGGATGACTCTGTCATATTGTTTTTTTCCTTGGATATCCCATAACAGGCGGGGGTCGAATGCCATGGCTGCCAGCATGGTGGTAATCACTACCGCGCAAAAGGCGAGTGCCGCAGGGCCAGGTAACACCGACATCAGGTTGCCTGATTGTATCAGTGCCACCATGATGGCCACGACAAACACATCAACCATAGACCAGCGGCCTATCAATTCGGTGATACGGTAAAGCGCGGTTTTTTGCTGTGCGTTCAACGGGCCGGGGCGGCGTGTCAGCCAGAGCAGCAGCGCCAGTATCAGCATTTTGATGATAGGCACCAGCACGCTGGCTACGAAAATAATGACTGCCACCGGTTCTGAGCCGTGCTGCCACAACTCTATCATGCCACCTATGATGGTGGATGCATGACTCTGGCCCAGTGAAGTCGTGATCATCATCGGATAGGCATTGGCCGGTATATAGAGAATGGCAGCCGTCATCAGTAATGCCCACGTGAGCTGCTCGCTATTCGGCTTGCGTACGTATAAATTGCTACCGCAACGCTGGCAGACGTAATTAATATCGCTGGCCGCGCTTTTGCTACTTCTGCGAGTGTCCGAAGGCAGGGTATTGATCAGGCCGCAGGTTTTGCAACCTGTGACATGTTGCTCGGCAGCATTGATACCGCACTGGATATCGGTATCCGGTGGTGGCTCTCCTGCCAGCTTGAACCAGAGCAAGTCAATATCTACCGAGCGGGTGGTCATCAGCAACAGCAAAGCGAACACACAGTATGCCCAGAATGAAGCCCCCAGCTGTACTTCACCTATGTCCGTCAGTTTGACCAGGCTGACCAGCGCGGCAATGATAAATACATCTGCCATCATCCATGGATGCAGGCGCGAGAACAGGCGTGCAATCACATCGCTGTATGCGCGCGGCACTCTGCGCAACAGATTAGCCTGCATCAGTATCACGCCGACCAGGTATAACCCCGGCAGTATGATCGCAGTGCAACTGACGATGAACGCGACCAGTGGCTGGTTGACACTCACCAGTGTGGCGGCTGTTTCGGGCAACGCAATCTGGCTATCCAGGCCATTGGTATCCATGCTGATAAACGGGAAGGCGACAGCGATCAGCAGGCTGAGTAAGGCGGTGGTCGCCAATGCGATACTGCGCTGCACGGGGTGCAAATGCCTTCTTGCCAGCACATGACCACAGCGTGGGCAACTGGCGTCCTCACCCGGCCGTAACACCGGAATGGCGCTCACCAGATCGCATGCACTACACGCACGTAGTCGCCGCCATTTGATTTTTTGCTGGGCAGTCATTTAGCTTGGGTTAAGTCAGGTATGGGTTTAAAGGCATGGTAAACGCGTTGGATTTGAATGCGCAAGCATATTCCATATTGTTATGCGTGAATATTAATCTTTAGGGATTGACCGTAGAACATCAAAAAAATTCTCTGCACGGCCGACTTCAATTCTTTTACGAGTAGGTCAACTATAAAAGCCTGCAGCTTTCATCAGCAGTTTGATGATCAGGCTGATGACCGTGAGGGCTGCAATACTGGCAAGCCAGATCAGCAATAGCCAGCCTAATCTTTTACCAAAACTGTTTTTCTGTTTTGTGCCGGTCATTTACCTGCCTTCATCAATGATAAGCATCATCCGGATTCACTTTGCCACGGAAAACGTAATAAGCCCAGCCGGTGTAGATCAGGATGATAGGGATAATGACCAGCGCACCTACCAGGGCGAACATCTGGCTTTGCGGCGGTGAGGCCGCTGCATGGATCGATATGTGCGGTGGAATGATGTTGGGCCAGATGCTGATCCCCAGCCCGGCATAGCCAAGCAGGATCAGGCAAAGCGTATAAATGAATGGCGTGGTTTCAGATTTCTCTTGCAGTGATTTCTGTAACCGGTAAAAGAAGAATACCACCAGTAATGGCACCGGCGATAATAGTAATAAGTTGGGCATGGTGAACCATCTCTCGGCAATGCCGTGATCCATCAATGGTGTCCAGATACTGATAATGACAATCGTCGCAAACAGCAATAATGAGATCTGGCGTGACAGTGTGTAGCAGGTTTTCTGTAAGTCACCAGATGTTTTCATGATCAGCCAGGTACAGCCCAACAATGCGTAAGTCACCAGCAAACTCAGGCCGGTGAAGATTGAAAAGGGCGATATCCAGTCTAATGGCCCACCGGCATAAGCATCGTTGACGACTTTAATCCCTTGCAGATAGGCCCCTAGCGTCATGCCCTGGAAGAAGGTCGCTGCAATTGAGCCACACAAAAAGGCTTTGTCCCAGAAATGCCGTTCTTCATCGGTCGCCCTGAACCTGAATTCAAACGCCACCCCGCGGAAAATCAGCGCCATCAGCATGAAGAGCAATGGCAGCGAAAGCGCGCTCAAAATCACCGAGTAGGCGAGGGGGAAGGCTGCCAGCAACCCGGCGCCACCCAGTACCAGCCAGGTTTCGTTGCCATCCCATACCGGCGCCACGGTATTCATCATCAGGTCGCGGTCATGCTTTTCCTGAAAAAACGGGTAGAGGATACCGATGCCCAGATCAAAGCCATCCATGATGATGTACATCATGATGCCGAATAAAATGATGATGGCCCATACCAATGATAAATCCAGTGATAAGTCCATCATTTATTGATCCTTTTTATCAGTAGGGCCAGGCGCTGCTGGCACTTTGTTATCCGGGTGAAATTCTGGCGCAACTGCAAACTCATCCACATCGGTCGGGTTGATAGAGATAGCATCGCCTTGCAATGCTTCTCCGGTTTTCGGGCCGATATTAATCAGTCGCAACACATATATGGTGCCCATGCCGAATAGCGCCAGATAGATCACCACGAATAAGCTCAGGGTGAGTGCGACTTCGCTGGTCGTATGTGGCGTTACCGCATCTGCGGTGCGTAACACGCCATAGACTACCCATGGCTGGCGGCCTATTTCGGTGGTGTACCAGCCCGCTAATATGGCAATCACTCCGGCTGGTCCCATAGCAATGGCGAATTTCTGGAATTGGGTGCTCTGGTACAACCGGTTTTTGACACGCAACCATAACGAAGTCACTGCCAGCAAAATCATCAGCATCCCCAGGCCTACCATCAGGCGGAAGGTCCAGAATACAATGGTGGCATTGGGTCTATCCTGAGCCGGAAAGTCTTTCAGTGCCGGAATTTGCTCAGTCAGTGAATGGCGTAAGATCAAGCTGCCCAGCACAGGGATTTCAACCGCAAAATGCGTTTTTTCTTGTGCCATATCCGGCCAGCCAAATAAGACCAATGGCGTTGCCTGACCTGGCGGATTTTCCCAGTGGCCTTCAATTGCAGCGATTTTGGCGGGTTGGTGCTTGAGGGTATTCAGGCCATGCAGGTCACCGATCACGGCCTGCATAGGCGCGAGCAATAATATCAGCCATAAGCCCATAGACATCATCTTGCGCACGCCAGGATTGTTTTTGCCTTGCAGTAATTGCCACGCACCCGCAGACACGACGAATAACGCGGTTGCCAAATAGGCGCCGACCACCATATGCACCAGGCGGTAGGGGAAAGACGGATTGAAAATAATCTTGAACCAGTCCACCGGGATCACTTTACCAGCGACCAGCTCAAAGCCTTGCGGGGTATGCATCCAGCTGTTGGAGGCTAATATCCAGGTCGCTGAAACCAGGGTGCCAATCGCTACCATTACCGTAGACGTGAAGTGCAGGCCGGGCCCGACTTTGTTCCAGCCGAACAGCATCACGCCTAAAAAACCAGCCTCAAGAAAAAAAGCGGTCAATACTTCATAAGCAAGCAGTGGCCCGGTGACGCTGCCAGCCACAGAGGAAAAACCAGCCCAGTTGGTGCCGAATTGGTAGGCCATCACCAGGCCGGACACCACGCCCATGCCGAAACACAACGAAAATATTTTGACCCAGAAGTGGTACAGGTCGAGATACACAGTATTTTTGGTTTTTAACCAGCTGGCTTCAATCACCGCGAGATAGCTTGCCAGGCCGATGGTGATTGCCGGGAAGATGATATGGAACGAGATGGTGAACCCAAACTGGATTCTTGCTAACGTTAATGCCAAATCAGACATTCTTATCCTTTATAACGCGTTTGATGCTAACGGCTATCCACAGGGCAGGCTAAATCATGCTTCATGAATATTATCAGAGTGCCCAAGGTTATTACATTGAGCAGATTTGATTGGTGATAGTTGCATGCATACTAAAAGTTTGCTGCTTAAAGCTTTTAAGGCTGGGTAATAGATAACTGTGCTCTAAAAATTTAGCATTTCTGTATCTGTTTTCCTTGCATTAGCTGGCTTAGGATGGGATTCATCATTCATCCGTTTGCGATTTCTGGTTATCACCCACTACATCCATCCCAGATTTAGCCGTTATTAAGGTTTTTCACCAGAAAAATTTGCCGAACAGCAGGAACTATGTCTCAACCAAAAGCCACAATCAAGCCATACCATCACCCTGCCGCAGGTTGGGGAGCACTCAAGCAAGTAGCCGCGCAACTCGCCTTGCAGAAGATTCCTGTGAAAGGCGTACTGACCCTGCTGGCGCAAAACCAGCCGGATGGCTTTGATTGTCCTGGTTGTGCCTGGCCGGATAAAGAACATACCTCGACTTTTGAGTTCTGCGAAAACGGTGTGAAAGCGGTAGCTGCTGAGGCCACCAACAAACGGGTTCACCCCGAGTTTTTTGCCAAACACACGGTGACCGAGTTAATGCAGTGGAGCGATTTCGACCTTGAAAATGAAGGCCGTTTAACCCACCCGATGCGCTACAACCCGGTCACAGATAAATACGAAGTTGTGTTATGGGATGATGCTTTTGCCTTGATGGCTGAGCATTTGAATGCCCTGGCAGACCCGGATGAAGCGGTATTTTATACCTCTGGACGTGCCAGCAATGAAGCCGCTTTTCTATACCAGCTGTTCGTACGTGAATTCGGTACTAATAACTTCCCGGATTGTTCTAATCTTTGCCATGAATCCACCAGTATTGCTTTGCCGCTCACCGTCGGTGTTGGTAAAGGCTCCGTGACCCTGCAGGATTTTGAGCATGCCGACACCTTGCTGATCTTTGGCCAGAACCCGGCTACCAATCATCCGCGTATGTTGGGTGAACTGCGTGAAGCCGCCAAACGTGGTGCGCGGATTGTCGCTATTAACCCATTAAAAGAGCGTGGCCTTGAGCGTTTTGCCGACCCGCAAAGCCCGTTCGATATGCTGTCTTTCAAAGGCAGCCAGATCAGTAGCCTGTTTATCCAGCCGAAACTGGGGGGGGACCTGGCGCTGATCAAGGGCATGATCAAGTTTGTCATCCAGTGGGATGATGTAGCGATAGTCAAAGGTACAGAGCGCGTGGTAGATGTGGATTTCATCGCCCAGCACACCAATAATTTTGAAGCGATTGCCGCTGACGCGCGCCAGGAAAGCTGGGACGTGATTGTTGAAGAATCCGGTGTGTCATTAGCACAGATCGAAGAAATCGCGCGTATCTATGCCACCGGTGACCGTGTAATTTCCACCTGGGGCATGGGTATCACCCAGCACAAACATGGTGTGGCGACGATTAAGACGTTAGTGAATTTAATGTTGCTGCGCGGTAATGTGGGTAAGGAAGGCGCTGGCCTGTGTCCGGTGCGCGGCCACAGCAATGTGCAAGGTAACCGTACTGTTGGCATTTACGAAAAAATGCCGCTGGAATTCCTGCAAAGCCTGGATCGTGTATTTGATCTGAATGTACCGAAAACGCCAGGTTATGATGCAGTCGCCTCAATTGAAGCGATGATAGACGGCAAGGTGAAATTCTTCTTCGGCCTGGGCGGTAATTTTTCGATTTCCACACCCGATACCGATCGCACCTGGGAAGGCATGCGCAATTGCGAACTGACCGCACATGTGACCACCAAGCTGAACCGCAGCCACCTGGTGCATGGTAAAGAAGCGCTGATACTTCCATGCCTGGGACGAACAGAGATCGATACTCAGGAAACCGGTCCGCAGGGCGTCACTGTTGAAGATTCCATGAGCATGGTGCATATCTCCTACGGTATGAACAAGCCAGCTTCACCACAACTGCTATCCGAGCCTGCCATTGTCGCCCGTCTGGCACATGCCACGTTGAAAAACAGCAAAATGCCATGGCTGGAATATATAAAAGACTACAGCAAGATCCGTGACATCATCGAACAGACGATGCCGGTAGCCTTCAGGGATTACAACGAACGCATTAAAACACCAGGTGGTTTCCGCATGCCGGTGCCTTCCAGCCAGCGCATCTGGAATACGGCTTCTGGCAGGGCTGAATTCACGGTGCAGGCCATTCCGGAAAACTCACCTATCCACCAGGCACGCGAGCAATATGGTGACCAGTTGTTTGTGTTGATGACCACCCGTTCACATGACCAGTACAACACCACTATCTATGGCATGGATGACCGTTACCGTGGCGTCTTCGGCCAGCGTCGCGTCATTTTCATGAACCCTGGTGATATTGAGCGACTTGGCCTCAAGGCAGGGGATTGGATCAACCTGGTCAGTGTCTGGCAGGATGGCATCACCCGCCGCGCAGATAACTTCATGGTCGTTTCATACGACATTCCGCAAGGTTGCCTGAGTGGCTATTACCCGGAGACCAATAACCTGGTGCCGCTGGAAAGTGTGGCTGATGATTCGCGTACACCGACGTCAAAATCTATTCCGGTGATCATAGAAAAAGCATCTGAGGTGGCCAATGCTGCTTGATCACGACCAATATGATGTCTCAGTGCAGGATGGCATCAGTGTTGATCATCCTGACCGGATCGACCCTTCACCGTTAGATGCCAGTGCAGTGCGTATGCTGGGCATCCTGGCTTTACTGCATGCAGAGCATGCACAAGGCCGCACGCAAGTCTCACTGGCAGTCATTTGCAAACGGCTTGAATTACGCATGAGTACGCTACAACGCCTGATGACAGCATTAAGCGAGCAGCAACTGGTTGATGTCGTGACCCAAAAAGAGCGCCTGGTCGCAGCCCTGACCCCTGCAGGCGAAGAAATCACCCTGGCTTTGCAATCCGCCTAAATTTCAGCAACTGGTCGGCCAGGTCAGCCGCACCATGTATCGCTGACGTATAATGGCTGGCATCAGCGTCCCTCCAGCCTTGCCACCATGAAGCTTTATGTCTCGTTTGCCGCACGCATACGCGCAATGATCGATGAAGGCGTTTTGCGACCGGGAGACAGAGTCCCTTCGGTGCGCCAGGCCAGCCAGAAATATAGTCTCAGTATCAGCACCGTGCTACGCGGTTATCTGTTACTGGAACAGGAAGGGGTCATCAGTAGCCATCCGCAGTCAGGCTACTACGTCACCCCTCGCAAACGCCTGCAGCAGAAACAAACCTCCCCGCTGGCAAAAGATATCAACTTATCCGAAGTCGATGCCAGCAAACTGGTCCTCACTACGCTCAAATCCATACGCGAATTCGGAACGGTGCCTTTAGGCTCGCCATTCCCTGATCCGCAACTGTTTCCCCTCAAGAAAATTCACCAGTATGAAAAAGCCCTGACTGATGACCAGGGTGAGTGGGGCGTGCTAAGTGACCTGCCGCCAGGCAACGAGATGCTACGCCAGCAGATTGCCAGGCGCTACCTTGCCAATGGCATGGATGTCTCCCCGGATGACATTGTGATCACGCATGGGGCTACCGAAGCCATCACCCTGTGCCTGCAAGCGGTGGCCAAAGCAGGGGATACCATTGCGCTTGAATCTCCGGGTTACTATGCGCTGGCCCATACTGTGGAGCGGCTGGGCATGCGCGTGGCAGAAATCCGCACTGACCCTGAATCCGGTATTGAACTGGATGCGTTGCGCGCTGCCACCGATAATGTGCGCATCGCCGCAGTTATCCTCACCAGCAACTTCCAGAACCCGCTGGGTTTTGTGATGCCAGATGCCAAAAAGCAAGCCTTGGTGGAGTTTCTGGCAGAGGCGCAGATTCCGCTGATTGAGGATGATGTGTATGGTGAACTGTATTTCAGCGAGCAGGCGCCTTTGCCAGCCAAGGCCTTTGATCGTCACGGCATGGTGCTGCATTGCGCGTCATTCTCCAAATCGCTGGCGCCCGGCTATCGCGTAGGCTGGACCGCTGCCGGCCGTTACCGACAGCAAGTGGAACAGCTGATGTTCCTCAACAGCCTTTCCCTGACCTCCGCGCCACAGATCGCAATCGCCAAGTTCATGCAGCGCGACAGCTTTGAGCAGCATCTCAAGCAGTTACGCCACACCCTGCGTTCAAATTATGTATTGATGCGCAACGTGATAGAGCAGAGCTTTCCGGCAGGCACAACGCTTTCAGTGCCGAAAGGAGGGTATGTGATCTGGGTCAAACTGCCGGAAGCGCTCGACGCGCTGGCACTCTATCGCGCCACCATCGACAACGGCATCACCGTGGCACCGGGTACCATCTTCTCACTCAGAAAAGAACTGACGCATTATATTCGGCTTAACTTCAGCCATTTATGGACTTTAACCATAGAACAAGCCGTGCGGGATGTAGGTGTGATTGCCTGCGAGATGCTGGCATCAGAAAAACTGCCGCAGTAGGCGTGTTCCGAAAGTTGAAAACTTGAAAAGCAAAAAGCCTTGTATCTCTACAAGGCTTCTTTTATTTGGCTCCTCAACCTGGGCTCGAACCAGGGACCTACGGATTAACAGTCCATCTGTGAAATATAGGTTCTGTAAGGGTTTGCGGGCTATTCCTGTTCCGCAAGACTCTTATTTATGTACTGTTTAAAGCCGCGGTTTTCCTAGATTGTCATTTCTTTTGCGGAACAGAGTTCTTATTTCTCCGATTCAGTTAACTCTTTCTTGAATTCATCAATTGAGGTAATAAGACCTTTTTTTAATTCTTCATTTTCTAAAATATGTTCAGACATGAATTTAATGAATTCAAATAATCTTGTCGTCGGAATTATTAAATTTGCAAAAGCAATTTCTTTATCGTCAGCAACTTCTTGAGTTAAAGTTAATCTTGAAACATTAAATCCAATTCCAATATTTACAATTTTATCCACGAATAAAGTTTCAATATTGCTTAAATCAATACCATCTTCAGAAGATGGTGATTTTTTTGCTTTCGTCATTTTTGATCTCCATGTTCGTGTTCGGCAGTGGTAGAAACAAAGAAAAAGTTATCCGTTTTTTTCCCGAGTATCTTTTTATCTGAGATTTCGAACGCATGTTTTTGATTAATATTTGAATTAAAAACGACGTCTTTTATATTCATGTCTATACTTAAAAGACTATCTGCTGAGACGTCCGAAGAGATAGAGTAAACAGTTTTCTCATATATCTTATACTCTGCTTTAGAGTGGGCAGGTTGTTGTTCATGTATGACTTTTAATGAAATAGACGGTTCAAGTCCCATGCCAAGCAAAAGGTCGCTTAATGTTTCAATCGTCCAATTTCCTGACGAACCTAACCATCTAGTAATTTGTTCAGGTTTTTTCCCGACTCTTCTCGATAAAGAAGCTTTTGAGATTTTCCCTAATTTTTCCTGCCTTGCAAATTCGGAAAGTACTAAGGCATGAATCTTATTACTCAGGCGTCCACGAAAATAAGCGAGCATCATGGGAGAGCATTCAGCTTCCTGTTGAATGTCAGACGAGGTAGGTATTAGTGAGGTAGTAATTGGGATAGTCATTGATATTTTCATCCGTGATTGGTTCATGAGCGGGAAATAGGTTTCTCCATTCGGTTTTACATCCTACAATTGCATCTCTCCAAGCTCGTGATTCTGGACCTCCTAAATCAGTTCTATTCCACAAAGTAAGTGCAACAAAAGTATCCTTTTCAGCGAATCTACCAAATACTCTAATGCCTGGCTTTGGGTCCCTACTTCTAATTTCCCATACCTCTTCAGAGCGCTTATATAATTGTTTTATATAGGCAGTTGCTCCTTTTCGGAATGGTCTTTCAGCGACAGCGATTATCTCTCCATTAATGAATCGATCTAAATCTGCATGTAGATAACCACATCTCTCCCCCCACAATGGATCTTCCCATGGGCCTGTCAATATATTGTTAATTTCTTCAGAAACATAGACTTGTCTCAGAATAGAGCCAAAGCTTGGGGGCATCAGTGGAGCAAGTTTAAATAATCTTTGTTCACTAACTCTATTTGTTATTTCATCTGATATTGACATATAAGTCAACCCCGAGGTTCGTTTTCTGTTTATTGTGCAACAGGGAGAAAAAAGCTAGTTAATTTTTAGATTCTATCTTATGAAGAGCTCTTTGCGGAATTATTGATATATTGCGGAACAAAGCAAAAGGCCTTGCATCTCTGCAAGGCCTTATTTATTTGGCTCCTCAACCTGGGCTCGAACCAGGGACCTACGGATTAACAGTCCGGCGCTCTACCGACTGAGCTATTGAGGAATCGGTACGTCGTTTGAAGGCGCTATATTACTGAGACCGTGCCCCTTGGTCAACCACTTTTTGCGAATTTCTCTATATTTTTCGATGTGTAGTTTAAATGCCTGTTTTGCCCGTCAGGCGGTGATAAAAGTCAAGGGGCTTGCGTGGATGAATGGATGTTTTGTTACCCGAACGGGTCAATTTTTTATTAGGCCAAGGTCGTTTATAATGACGGCAACGGGAGATTACTATGCGTACTGTATTGGGAAAAGTGACCGGTCTGACCGGTGTGGCAGAAGTTGTTGATCAGCATGGTCAGCATCGTTTACTGAAAGCGGGCGATACCTTGCATGAAGGTGACCAGTTAGTCACGTTGGCCGGCACACAGGTTGAGATGCAGGCGGCGAATGGTGAGCAGGTGCAATTTGCCGAGCAACAGGCCATCAAGCTGACTGAAGCCTTATCAGCGACCTCGGATGTGGTGGATATCAGTGAGCATGCCGTCAACCCGGCGGTGATCCAGCATGTACTGGCTGCATTGCAGTTGAATGATGCGATTGAGCTATCGCCACCACTGGCATCCATGCTGCAGGAAGAGGGCACAGCGTTTGTCTCCATCGCGCACAATTCCATTACCGAATCAACATTGCAACGTGATGATGCATTGAATATCCACGATGTATTGATCACGGGGGAAACGCAGGTGATTGCAGCTTCTACCGTGTTGCCTATCACCGAGCTTGCTGATTTGATGACGCAAAGCGCTGGCGATATTGGCTTGCCCGGCAGCCCGCTAAAAGACTTCCTGAGCGATTAACCTGAACGATTAAGATGAGAGTGGATAATAAAAAAGCGCCGTCAGGCGCTTTTTTATTTAGTGCGGCTTATCAATATTAAACCTGCAATGCTTTCTCGATTCTATCCAATGCTTCGCGCAGGTTTTCCATGCTGGTGGCAAACGAGATGCGGAAGTAACCTTCGGCGCCGAAAGCAGAGCCAGGCACCACGGCGACGTTGTGTTCTTCCAGCAAATACTCAGCCAGTGCCATATCGGTCGTTTCTTTGATTTTGCCAGCTTGATGCAAGTTGGTGATTGCCTGACGCGCATCAGGGAATGCATAGAAAGCACCACCGGCCATCAGGCAGCTTAAGCCAGACATGGCGTTGAAGCGGTCAACCACATATTTGTGGCGCTCTTTAAAGGCAGCGACCATCGGCTTGATACAGTCCTGTGAACCACTCAGGGCGGCTTCTGCTGCATACTGGGAAATCGAAGTCGGGTTGCTGGTGGACTGGCTTTGCAGGATTTCCATTGCTTTAATAATATAAGCCGGGCCAGCCGCATAACCGATACGCCAGCCAGTCATGGAATAAGCTTTGGAAACACCGTTCAATACGATACAACGGTCTTTCAGGCCTGGCGCTGCATTCAGGATGTTATGGAATTTCTCGCCGGTCAGGTTGACATGTTCGTACATGTCATCCGTAGCAACCAGCACATGCGGGTGCTTGAGCAACACTTCGCCCAACGCCTTTAGTTCTTCTAATGAGTAGACTGCGCCGGTCGGGTTGGAAGGCGAGTTGAACATCACCAGTTTGGTGTTGCTGTTAATGGCTGCTTCCAGTTGTGCCGGCAATAATTTAAAGCCTTGTTCAATGCCGCATTCGAGGATCACCGGTTTGGCTTCGGCCACCATGGCGATATCAGCATAGCTCACCCAGTAAGGGGCTGGAATCACGACTTCATCACCAGGGTTCAGCACTGCCAGGCATAGGTTGAAGATCGTTTGTTTGCCGCCAACACCGACAATCACTTCATTCACCGCATACTCAAAACCGTTTTCGTTTTTAAATTTGTTGACGATGGCTTTTTTCAGCGTCGGGATGCCGCTGACGGGCGTGTATTTTGTGTAGCCTGCATCAATCGCTGCTTTGGCTGCATCTTTGATATGCTGCGGCGTATCAAAATCCGGCTCGCCTGCGGCCAGGCCAATGATAGGACGGCCTTCAGATTTATACCTGGCGGCTTTGGCAGTGATCGCCAAAGTAGGGGATTCTTTGATGGATAAAACACGTGCAGACAGCACGTTGGCGGCAGGTTTGCTCAAAATGGCTTCCTTGTTGATCGGTATGTGCACAAGCAGGCATGCGGTGCCTGCAAAAAAATGAAAAACGCAACATTTTACGCAAAAACGACTTGGCCTGGAAGGCAGTATGTCAAGTTTTTGAACGGATTTTTAGGTTAATTAAATCGCTAGTAGCAGTTGTGATTCACTGTTTCTGGCAGTTTTTCTCGCAGCTAAGGTAATTCTGGTAAACCGACACCAGCAATGGGTCGATTTTCTGCAGTTCTGATTCAATATCTTTCACCGTTTTGCTATCACCCAATTGCTGGGCCACTTCACCGCGCCTGAACCAGGCCTCGACAAACTGACCATCCAGACTGACTGCTTTCTGGTAGGCGGTTGCGGCAGCATCGAACTGTTTCAATGATTGCTCAGCCAGACCAAGACTGAACCAGGCATCGGCATTGCTGGTTTCATGTTGGGTCCATTGCGCACTGATTTTCTCCATATTTGCCCAATCCTGGCGTGATTCGGGCACCGCTGCCTGCATGTAATAAGGCTTTTTATCTTCGTCTTCTTCCCATAACGCTTTGCCACGCACGGGAAACTCGGTGCTGGCGGGCATTTTTTCCAGGGTTTCCAGCCATTCCACTGGCAATGCAAAATGGATGCTGCGGCCATAACCCGCTGTTTTGAAAGTGTTGATGCCCACCAGTTTGCCATCCATATCAAATAAGCCGCTACCGCTGGCACCCATCAGGAATTTAGCGCTGCTGCGTATCATATTGCCGGAAGGAGTCGAATAAAGCCCCTGGATCTCACCGATGGAGGTAATGGGAGCGGGTACACCGTTGGAGTGGCCAATGGCGCTGATCTCCTGCCCACGCATCAATGCATAACTATTGCCGCGTACCACGGGTTTTAAAGGCAGGCTTGGCGCGGTGACCAGGCACAGGTCATGCCAGACATCGGCGCGCACTGTGGTGATCGGGTAAGTGTCTTCTCCCCGGGAAACCCAGGGTTGTTTGGTGGCCCGGAGCACGTGGCAATTGGTGACCACAGTATGGTCAGCGACTACCACGCCCGATCCATAGGCCATGCCACCATCTTCATTGTAGCCACGGATCATGACCACGCCGAAATAGGCATCCATGAGTGCCTGCTGGTTATAAGCCTGAGCAGTTGTGGAGAGTAGGGCGATAAATACCGTTAACAAAAGCTTCAAGCGATTCTCCAATGGGTTTTTCAGGCATCGTGAACAAGACCTTGTTTCAGCCGTAAAGTTCTGTTTTTTCCTGGCACTGCAAAATGTAAATCACGCGCCTGGTGAACTAAAAAAGGTTAAAATGACACTATTATTTATTTCATCAGATTGTTTTCGTGATCGTCACCTTTCCAGGTAGCAAGTTTGAGTTGCATCAGCCGTTTCCACCGGCCGGGGATCAGCCTCAGGCCATAGAAAAACTGACTAAAGGCATTGAAGACGGGTTGAAGTTCCAGACCCTGCTCGGCGTGACCGGCTCCGGTAAAACTTATACCATGGCCAACGTCATTGCGCGCACTGGTAGACCTGCCATCGTGATGGCACCAAACAAAACCCTGGCTGCCCAGCTCTACAGCGAATTCAAGGAATTCTTCCCAAATAATGCGGTGGAGTATTTTGTCAGCTACTACGACTATTACCAGCCGGAAGCGTATGTGCCGTCACGCGACCTGTTTATTGAAAAAGACTCCAGTATTAACGAACACATCGAACAATTACGCCTGGCAGCAACCAAGGCGTTGCTCGAGCGTGAAGATGCGGTGATCGTTGCCACGGTGTCGGCGATTTACGGTATCGGCGACCCGGGCGAGTACCATGGCATGGTGTTGCATGTGCACCAGGGCCTCAAAATCGAGCAAAAAGACATTGTGGCGCACTTGATTGCGATGCAATACGATCGCAACGATTTTGACTTTGGACGCGGTAATTTCCGTGTGCGCGGTGACATTGTGGATGTGTTCCCGTCCGAGAACAGTGAAACTGCGGTGCGCATCAGCATGTTTGATGACGAAATCGACAGCATCCAGCTGTTTGATCCACTGACCGGCCAGGTATTCAATAAAATCCATAATTTCCGTATTTTCCCATCCAGCCATTATGTGACGGCGCGGGAAGCGACGGTGCGTGCGATGGAAACCATTAAAGCTGAATTACGGGACAGGGTAAAGGTCTACCTGGGAGAAAATAAACTGGTAGAAGCGCAGCGGATCGAGCAGCGCACCCGGTTTGACCTGGAAATGCTGAATGAGATCGGCTTCTGCAAAGGCATTGAAAACTACAGCCGCCATCTGACCGGCCGCAAACCTGGCGATCCTCCACCCACATTGATTGATTACCTGCCGGAACATGCGTTGATGATCATAGACGAAAGCCATGTGACGGTGCCGCAAATCGGCGGCATGTACCTGGGTGACCGCTCACGCAAGGCAAACCTGGTGGATTACGGCTGGCGCTTGCCTTCGGCGATGGATAACCGTCCGCTCAAGTTTGAAGAGTTTGAACGCATCATGCGGCAGTGCGTGTTTGTTTCAGCCACCCCGGCCGATTATGAAAAAAATCACCAGCAGCAAGTGGTGGAAATGATCGCACGCCCCACCGGCCTGATTGACCCGAAGATCATTGTCAAACCGGCGGATACGCAAGTCGATGATTTACTGGGCGAGATCAGGGAACGCGTGGCCATAGGCGAACGTGTGCTCACTACCACGCTGACCAAACGCATGGCAGAAGACCTGACTGATTACCTGTCTGAGCATGGCGTTAAAGTGCGCTACCTGCATAGTGATATTGAAACGGTGGAACGCGTGGAAATTATCCGCGATTTGCGTCTCGGAGAGTTTGATGTGCTGGTGGGTATCAACCTGTTGCGTGAAGGCCTGGATATCCCTGAGGTATCGCTGGTAGCGGTGCTGGATGCGGACAAGGAAGGTTTTCTGCGCTCAGAACGCTCGCTGATACAGACCGCAGGCCGTGCAGCTCGTAACTTGAATGGTAAGGTAATTTTTTACGCCAACAAAATTACGCGTAGTATGAAACTGGCGATGGATGAATCTGATCGGCGGCGGACGATTCAAGAAGCTTTCAATAAAAAGCATGGCATCATTCCTAAAGGTGTCACCAAACGCATTAAAGACCTTATTGAAGGCGTGTACGATAAAGATGAGGCACACCGGGAACGTAAAGCCGCGCAAGAGCAGGCCAGCTACGAGAATATGAGTGAGAAAACGCTGACTAAAGAACTTAAGCGTGTAGAGAAAGCCATGCATGACGCGGCCAAAAATCTGGAATTCGAGAAAGCAGCCCAGTTCCGTGACCAGCTGAAGAAACTCAAGGTACAGGCATTTGGTGCCGAAGTAGAGGATTTGAAGTGAGTGTGCTTAACACTTGTATTGGTTCGATCGCCGCCGTATGCACTACGGTAGCATTTGTGCCGCAGGTCATCAAATCCTGGCGTACGCGTGATTTAAGCGGGATATCGTTGCCTATGTATACGATTTTCACGCTGGGTGTGGTTTTGTGGCTGGTTTATGGAATATTGATACGCGATTGGCCGGTGATTATTGCCAACGCGGTTACCGCATTATTGGCAGGGCTGGTTCTTTTGTTAAAATTGAGGTCTCTTAGATGGAAACCTCTCAAATTGAAATCATTCTGAAATTGAAATCAATTGCACCGCTTGGATGTCAGATTATTTTTTTGCTTCATTTGCAACTCTTTTTCGATTATTTAAAACTAGAAATTGTTAGGATACGACCATGAAAAAAATTACAAAAGCAGTATTTCCTGTTGCCGGGTTAGGCACCCGGTTTTTACCGGCCACCAAAGCCAGCCCGAAGGAAATGCTGCCTGTGGTTGATAAACCATTGATTCAATATGCGGCTGAAGAAGCGATTGCTGCTGGTGCCACTGAGCTCATTTTTATTACCGGGCGTAACAAACGTTCGATTGCCGACCACTTTGATAAAGCCTATGAGCTTGAAGCCGAGCTGGAAGCAGCGGGTAAACAGAAATTGCTGGATATCGTGCACAGTATTCTGCCTAAAGGCGTCAGCTGCGTCTTTATACGCCAGTCACAAGCCTTGGGTCTGGGCCATGCGGTGCTATGTGCCAAACCGGTCGTCGGCAATGAGCCTTTTACCGTGTTGCTAGCTGACGACTTGTTGTGTGGTGATGTTTCCATCACCAAACAAATGGTCGATGTTTATGAGCAACACCAGTGTTCAATCCTCGGTATTGAAACCGTGGCCCCAGAAGAAACCAGTAGCTACGGCGTGGTAGATGCAGTAGCAGAAACCGATGATCTGCTGTTAGTGAAAGGCATGGTTGAAAAACCGAAACCGGAAGAAGCGCCTTCCAATCTGGCAGTGGTGGGGCGTTATGTATTAACCCCACGTATTTTTGAATGCCTGGAAAAGGTAAAACCAGGAAAGGGTGGCGAGATCCAGCTGACTGATGGTATCTCGGCTTTGATGGAGTTCGAAAAAGTGAAAGCCTACCGCTACAAAGGCAAACGCTATGACTGCGGCAGCAAACTTGGCTTTATGCAGGCTAACGTTGAACTGGCATTACAGCACGATGAGATTTCCGGCAGCTTCAGGGAATACCTGAAAACACTGGATTTTTAATCCAGCATTAAGTCAATGCAAGACCCGACTACCCAGCCGCCAGACTATTGGCTCACGCATTCTGACGTCATTTTTACTGAAGCTGACGTCACACAGGCGCTCGATCACATAGCGCAAACATTGCATGAGAAATTGGCCGGGCAATCAGTGCTGCTCTTGTGCGTGATGCGCGGCGGACTTTACCTTGCCGGGCAGTTAATGCAAAGGTTGCAACTACCCGTGCGTCTGGATTACCTGCAGGCGAATCGATACCATGGCACGTCTGGCAGTGAGATTGTGTGGGCCAAGGCCCCAGAGTTCGACCTGAGCGGGCAAACCGTCGTGGTGCTGGACGATATCCTGGATGAAGGCATCACTTTGGCTGAAGTCGTGCGTCACTGCCAACAGGCCGGTGCCAAACAAGTGCTGACGGTTGTGCTGACTGACAAAGACAATGGCATTGCCAAACCACTGCAGGCAGATGTGGTTGGCCTGACTGTGCCGAACCGCTATGTGTTTGGTTGTGGCATGGATGTGTATGGATGGTGGCGAAACCTGCCTGAAATCCGTGCATTAAAACAAGACAGCTAGCATTAATGCTGATTAACAAAGAGGTCGATGGTTAAGCTATTTGCAAAACAATCGACCTCTTTGTGTTTCCTGGTCAAGTAACCGGGCTGATATTCTGCTCCCGTGATTGACCAGTCCTTCAATCAGGTTTTGCGTGGGGGGAAAATACTTTTTTTCACTAACGCATGCACACCCCAGTTGCCGTCTACCACTTGGGTGATGCCAAAATCGACTGCAATCGACATCAGTGAAATAGCCTCATCTTCGCTTAATCCTTGCGTGCTCATCAGGAAATCGCGCATCTTGCGATAGGCATCACGCAAGGCTAAATCCACTGAGGACTTCGCAAAAATACTGTTTTGCGCATCTGCACCCAGGTCAGCCAGGTAGTTAGGGTAGCTGAAGCCATGCAACAACCATTCATCCTGCGTTTCCAGCAATGGATATTTCAGGCTCTCCAGCGGTGTGCCGGGCAAGCTGGCTTTCTTGTGCAGAATCAGCTGGAAGGTGCCTGTGAGTGAGCATTCGATGGCGGTACCACACAGTTCTGAATCTCCTTGCGAAGCATGCGGATCACCTACCGAGAACAAGCCTCCGCTTACCGAGACGGGGTAATACAAGGTAGCCCCTTTACCAATGCGCCAGTTGTCTATATTGCCGCCGGTGTAGCTAGGCGGAATAGAGTTCACCATATCCGCTTCGGCAGGGGCGACGCCCATGGTGCCAAAGTGTGGGCGGATAGGCACCCGCACATTTTTCAGGACATTGTGGTTTTCCTGGATGGTCTTGTGGTCCACCGGTACGCCTGGGTAATCAATGATTGGGTGTACCACGCCAAAAGGGTCTGTTTGCGGTGTCCAGCGGAAGTTATAAACTGCACTGGCGTAGTTTCTTTCGCCGGTCGCATCGACTTCATAAATCGTGATGACTTCGCGTTTTTTCGGCTCTTCAACCGTGTCGCCATAGTGAAAGCCCCACCAGGCGGCCGCATTACTGCCAAATGCCTTCCCTTTGTATAATGGATTAGCGCTGGCTCTTGGTGTGACATCTACAATCCGCACTTCCAGTATATCGCCTGGCTCAGCGCCCTTGATGGCAACAGGCCCCGTGCAGATATGCACGCCCAAACCACCACCGGCGCCCACCTTGGCATTCATGGCGCCAATCCCACGACGGTCAACGCCCTTGCGCTTGCTGTCCCAGTAAAACACACTTTCAGCACCAGGATCACCGCGCACCATACGTTCGGCGTCATCATTGGCGTGATGGGTGAGGGTTTCCAGCGTGACATAGTCGCCGGATTCAACTTCGATCAACGGTTTGAGTGATTTGCTGAAAAATCCCCAATGCACGGTTTTATCGTTGGCTGGCACATAGTAATGACTGGCCCGACCGGCGCCAGCACCTACCTTGGGGCTTTGCGCAAATGCACTTTGAGACATCGTAATTCCCAATGCGCCCAGGGCTGCGGTACTGCCGCCGACAGCAAATGCATCTTTCAGGAATGATCGCCTGGCCTCATGAAATTCTTCTTTGATCAACCCCTCGTTTTCCGGGGTGACGCCATGATTACAACCGGGACTGCAAGTATGTTCCGCCATTTTGAAAGACTCCACTGAGTTAAAAATACATAAAAACTTTATTCAAAATCCCTGCCGATTTTGAATGGATAGTCGTGGGCGTATGGCGGGTTATATGCTTGTTTTAACTGCATAGGTTGACCATCTGCCAAGCGTATTAATTGTGCTCGTTCATGGCACTATGCTCGCACCTAAGCTGTTGTTTATTAATACGTTAAACAACGTAGGACAATTTGAACTAGTCTTTTAAGGTTTAGGCTATGGATGGATGTTAAGAGGGGTGAGTTTAGAAAATATTAAGTTTGCAAGTTGCTATGCAATCTGGAGGCTCTGGGAGATTTGCTACGAGATAAAAAGAAAAGGCACCCTTTAACAGGTGCCTTAAACTCGGAGATACCATATATTCCAAGAATCGGGGATGGGGCTGTTTCGCCCAGATTGAAA
>NZ_DATHWZ010000060.1:0-35332 GCF_035460085.1 Methylophilus sp. | reverse complement strand
AACAAAACAAAGGAATGGGTTTGTTGGATTTAGTTTTGAGAGTTAAAGATGCTACTCAGCGCGCTCTGCCCATCGCGTTCTACCATTGTCTCAACGTGGTGGGGTTAAATGGGCCCCTATCTGACGCGCCGAGTAGCGCAGGCAAAACAAGAGATAAGGGAGCGTTTGTCTGAGTCCCGCAGCTGCTCACGATCTTTGTGAGCTGCCAGGTCGAGTTTCGCGACCGCTTGTTTTGACGAGCAACGCAGGAAATAAGCGGATGCTAGGGTGCCCTTTCTTTTGGTTACTTATTCTTTGGGCAAGCAAAGAAAAGTAACTCGCTGAAAGAGCGAAAGAAAATGCCGAATATCAAGAAATAACTGTTACAACCTACCGGATTTGCAATGCCCTCTCAGACATGCGTGATCAAGCTAAAAATTAACCTCGCCTGGCTTCTCCCTTGCTGGGCGCGCTGGCTTCTGCATAAGCCAGCCGTTACTCAGGCACACAGCATGCAGTGCGAAACCCTGCTTCACCCTACGCCAGAACGACAAACTAAGAATTACCTTCTGACACACTCCTCCACCCCAGTATTGCCACCCTTAAACGCCGGTTCAAAATAAAACTTCCTGAACATTAACTGCCCTTTGGCATTTTTCTTGAACTCGGCAATCCCGGTGCCGAAATCCTGCGTTTTTCCTCCATATTCGCCATTTTCTGATGGCAAGGCAAAATGCATCGCCGCATGCATGCCATGTGCCGCCGCATGGCCTTTGTAGATGCCGTAATCAGGCACTTCCAGCTGAAAATCATAGCTGGCATCAGCACCCTTGCTATGCTCCTTGCGTAACGTCATCGTCACCGTGCCGGTATATTCACCTTCATGCGCATCCTCTCCGCGGCAGTCATAAACGCCACTCAAATCCGATGCATACACATTTGTTGTCATTAACATCAAGAGCGCTGCTAAATATTTCATATTGTTCCTAACACTATTCTGGTGGGCGTACCCGCAAAAAGCTGGCAAATTTTGGTTTGCCCTTTTTGGTGATATCCCGGTAAGTATATGTGACCTGACTGCCTATCGGTGGCGGACTCGCGCGTTGTGCATCGGTAAACCCTGTGCCTAGCTTGAACTGCAATCCATCAGGCATCTCCAACAGCAAGGAACCCATTTTACCAACGTATTTGCCTTTTCCAGGCACATGTGCGATGACCTTAGCTTCTGCATCCAGTTGTGGCTTGAGTTTAAGTAAAGCGTGATTACGGCCAGTCACATACGGTGCATCGGCACGATGCAACATCAACCCTTCGCCATGTCTGGCAACTACGCTATCGAGCGTACGTTTCAAGGCGTGGTCATCACGCACATAAAATTGTTTGATGGCTTTGAGATAGGCGCTGTTTATTTTACGGGTGAGTTGTTCGATATGCCGGGCGCGCTCGGCAAACGAACCATCAGCGTTGGGTAGTTCAAATACATAATAAGTGACCTGACGCCAGGCCGCATCTTCAGGATCTGATTGACGGACGGTAGAAGACAATAATTCAAATTGGCCTCGCCCTATCCACAATTCACCGTCCAGAGTCTGCTTGGGAAAATCTTTGGTAAACCATGCCGGCGCATGGATGGGATTGCCTTGACGGCTGATCAGTTGTTCGCCGTCCCAAAGGGCACGTATGCCATCCAGCTTTTCACTGACCAGGTATTGGCGGACATCCAACCCTTGCTGATAAATATGCGCCAGCAGGACATCCGGCGCTTTGGCATAAAGGGGACATAGCCATAAGTTGAACAACAATACGACGTAATATCTAGCGCTGCACATGCTTTCACTCCTGAAGAATTAATTTAAATTAACAGGAGTAAACTACATTAATTCTGAGAATCAGGCAATGTTTGTCATACAAGTAACAAAGTTTTATAAAAAACTTATTACTTAATAATCAAAGTACTTGGCACCATAACTTATCGTGATGCATGAGATCCATCCATAATGCAGTCAGGCTTAAGACGATAAGAAAAGTACCACTGATACGCATGCCGGTAGATTCACGCATCCACAACGGTAACGCTTGTTGGCTTGAACGCCACAGCAGAGGTGCACTAGCCAATACAGTCGCTGAACCGATAGCGAATGCCATCATCACTAATGCCCCTTGCAGCCATTGCGATTGCAGAGAGGCCAGCATAACCGCAGAGTAGAGCAATCCGCATGGTAAGAGCGCCCAGACCATGCCGGTGAACAGATAGTTAAATTTGGCGTGCCGGGTACGCTGTTTAATCCATGCCCACACCTGCTGTGCGCCCTGCACTGCCCATTGCGGCTGTTTACCAGTCACCAGAAGCAAAAAGCCCCAGGCAAAGATCAGGGTGTGGGAAAAGGTCCATAAAGGCTGGAACACCTGGCTTTGGCTGGATAACCAGGCCAGGCCACGCAGGCTTTGTGCGGCTAATGCGCCCAGCATGCCATAGCCAAGCATACGCCCCAGGTAGAAGCTCCAGGGAACGGTTTTGAAGATGCGAATCGGGATGGATCTAGCGTTGGAAGGACTTTGCATGGCGCCGCAAGCTGCACCACACATGGCTATGCAGTGAGGCCCGCCTGCCAGCCCCATGACAAAGGCGGTCAGGAGTAAACTGGCTAACATGCCGGCAGTTTAAAGGATTTTGGAGAACCTTGCACGGTTGACATCGTGCTGCAGATAGCGGTCAAATACCATGGCAATCGCACGGATAAAGAACCAGCCCATATCGGTGACTTTGATACGGTCACTTTCCATCATAACTAGACCTTGTTTTTCTTTTTCAACAATTTGTTGCAATTCAGACTTAAAGTATTCTCTGAAGTTAATCATGTATGAAAGTTCTATTGATTCATAGCTTAATTCGCCATGGCACATGATCGCCATAATGACAGCGCGGCGGATCAGGTCATCGCGGCTGAGCGCTAGCCCGCGCGCAATCGGTAATTGACCCTGATCCAGAAAGTCATAATATTCTTCCAGCGTTTTGGCATTCTGGCTGTAAGTTGCGCCTATTTTGCCTATCGCTGACACACCCAGCGCCAGAATATCCTGGTCAGCCATCGTGCTATAACCCTGGAAGTTACGGTGCAACCTGCCCTGCTGTTTGGCAATAGCCAATGCGTCATCAGGCAAAGCAAAATGATCCATGCCGATGTAAATATACCCCGCTTGCATTAATTGCTGGACTGCCTCAGACAACATCTGGATCTTGTCTACCGCGCTAGGTAGATCTTCCTGCAAAATGCGTCGCTGCGGTTTAAAACGGGAAGGTAAATGTGCATAGCCATATAGGGCGATGCGATCAGGCCGCAACGTGATTATCTGCGAAATAGTCTGCCTGAAAGAGACAGGCGTCTGTTTGGATAAGCCATAGATCAAATCGGCATTCAGTGACTGAAAGCCCATTTCACGCGCTTCACGCATGAGCGTGGCCACTTGTTTATAAGTCTGCATGCGATGTACAGCCTCTTGCACGTCAGCATTAAAATCCTGCACACCAAAACTTAACCGGTTAAAGCCCAGATTCCTCAAGTGTTGCAGGCGTTGCTGGTTCACGGTGCGTGGGTCAATTTCAACGCAATATTCCCCTTCTGCACTGAAGGTAAAGGCTTTCTTCAGCACTTGCATCAGGCGGGAAAGTTCTTCATCTCTCAGGAATGTGGGTGTACCGCCACCCAGATGTAACTGGTTAACTGCCTGTTGTTGCCCCAACTGCTGCAGATGTAAATCCAGTTCGCGCTGCAGGTAGTTCAGATAAATAGCTCCCTGCTCGTAGCGCTTGGTGACGATCTTGTTGCAAGCACAGTAAAAACATAGCGAGGCACAAAACGGTATATGCATATACACCGATAATGGTTGTGTCCAGCTATTGATATTGCGCTGCGCTACCGCCCTGCAATACGCGGCTGCATCAAAGGCTTCGACAAAACGATCCGCCGTCGGATAGGAGGTATACCGCGGCCCCGAAACATCATAGCGCTTGATGTGCTCCTGCGTAATCATCAACGTTTGTGTCATGGTCTCTAGCAACATTTTCCTGTTCAATATGGTGGGTGTAATGCCCATCCCTGCATGCAGGCTACTTTGCCACAAAGCAATCACAGCCCACTTGATACATATCAAATGGGTAGCAGTCATGGTCTTGCATAATCCATACCTATATATAGGGAAGAGAGCTGCCATCATGCTTAATGAAATCGCCACTCATGAAATATCAGGCTATGTATCACTCAAGGACGCGTATAATTTGCCGGATATGCAAAAACAATCTGGGATGACGCCTATGCATGCTGACCCTAAGCAAGTCGAACCCGATTTCAAAATAGCCTGTTCGAATTGCAACCTGCGCGAACTTTGCCTGCCGATCGGCTTAAGCACGGACGAAATGCAGCAGCTGGATGGCATGGTAGCCATCCGTAAAAAAATCAAGCAAGGTGGGCATTTGTATAGCAGCGGCGATCCATTCACCATGCTGTACGCAATCCGTACCGGCTTCTTTAAAACCTGCGTGGTGTCTGAAGATGGTCGTGAACAAGTGACCGGATTCCAGATGGCCGGTGAAATCATTGGCCTGGATGGCATCGTCAGTGATAAACATAATTGCAATGCGATTGCGCTGGAAGACGCGGAAGTGTGCGTGATGCCTTTCAGCCATGTGGAAGATCTTTCACGCGAGATTCCCATGCTGCAACGCCATGTGCACAAAATCATGAGCCGGGAGATCGTGCGCGAAAATGGCGTGATGATGTTACTCGCCAATATGCGCGCCGAAGAACGCCTGGCGGCCTTCCTGTTAAATCTGCTGCAACGGCTGCACGCCAGGGGTTACTCTAAGAGCGAGCTGATTTTGCGCATGACGCGCGAGGAGATCGGCAGCTATCTGGGTATGAAACTGGAAACTGTCAGCCGTACGTTTTCCAAGTTCAGCGAGGAAGGCATCATCGAAGTCAAACAGAAGAATATCCGTATCCTCGATCACCAAAAACTGCAAACCATCTTCAACGCTAGCACCTGTTAGGGTCACCTGGTTCACTTGCAGGCCAAAGCAATCCCTGATGCGCTGGCCGGGCATACAATCACCTGTCAGCTGGCAGTATTTTCCCATTCTGGTCACCGCCGCGCAAGGCACTTCCTTCGGCATGAACGACAGTCACCCACCCATGACATATGCAGCGATCAGCAGTATGATCCAGGCTGTGTGAGGCCTTGAACAAAAGCAAGGCTTCAACATGATGCCGGAGGATTACGCGCAAGATTTCCAGGCACGCGCGTTGATGAGAAGTGAAGGTAAAGCTGGTTTAATCGTCCACAGGTTTCATGCCGGTTTGCACGTGGTTGCGTGCGGCAACAGCGGGTGCCATGCCATCTCTTTCAGCATCCAGCGTTTTATTGATTTCGATACCTTTGCGGTAGTAATCATCAATCGGTGGATCAGGATGGGTAATGGCCAGATACAGCGTGATAAATGAGGCCACTATGACCAGTGCCGGGCCGCCAATAATCAACCAGACATACGGGTTCTGATACCACTTCTGTGAATCAATCATCTGTGTTCCTTTGTGCATTATGCTGTGTACCACCCTGCCGCTGTTCCATTGATTAGTCTCGCCCTGCGATCAGTTGCTAGGGACGATAAATACAGACTTTTCTTTGATTGTTTCTTTGGCTTGAATATCCGTCATTTCAAACAAGATCTTATGCGACCCGGCACGCGTCTCACCATCCGGCAACTGTATCTCAACAATGACATTACGCTTTTCAAAAGGTTTGAGCGCTTTGATCTGCTGCACGTTATTGTCTGAAAAACGGATCGCCAGATCAGGTAAACCGGTGACTTTCAGGTCATAATCCCGCGTGCCTTCGGTTTCATTTTCCAGTTTAAGGTTATAGACGTTTTCAATCTTGCCATCATTGGTATAACGCGCCAGCACGCCACGGTCACGCAGCACATCCAGCCTGAAATCCGGTTTGTAATAAATGCTGACCGCCATGCCAACGATCATGGTCATCAAGATAGTCGAGTAAATCAGCACACGTGGTCTAAACAGACGTGCAAGCATCTGCTGACGGCTCCAGCGATTATCCATACCGTTTTGCGTGGTGTACTTGATCAGGCCTTTGGCATAGCCCATTTTATCCATGACATCATCACAGGCATCAATACAGGCACCGCAGCCGATACACTCATACTGCAAACCATTACGGATATCGATACCGGTCGGGCATACCTGTACGCAAATATTGCAATCGATGCAACTGCCTAATCCATTAGCGTTTTCACCGGCTTTTTTGGAGCGTGAGCCGCGTGGTTCACCGCGCGCTTCGTCGTAGGTAACATTCATGGTGTCGCCATCAAACATGGCGCTCTGGAAACGCGCATACGGGCACATATATTTACAGACTTGTTCACGCATATAGCCAGCGTTGCCATAGGTGGCAAAGCCATAAAAACACACCCAGAAAGTTTCCCAGCCGCCTGCCTGGAATTGCAGCAAACTCGGCACCAGCTCGCGCATTGGCGTGAAATAGCCAACAAAGGTGACGCCAGTCCATAAACCAAATGCTATCCAGGCAAACTGTTTCAGGGATTTACGGATCAGCTTATTGGTATTCCATTTGCTGTCATCGAGGCGCATACGCGCTATCCGGTCACCTTCGATCTTCTTCTCCATCCACATATAAATCTCGGTGTACACCGTTTGCGGGCAGGTGTAGCCACACCATAACCTTCCTGCAATGGCTGTGAACAGGAATAGTGAAAGCGCAGAGACAATCAGCAGGAATGCCAGGTAAATCAGATCCTGCGGATGAAAAATCAGGCCAAACACATAAAAGCGCATGCCATCCAGATCAAACAGCATGGCCTGGCGGCCGTCCCATTGTAACCAGGGCACACCGTAGAAAAACAACTGCGTGACCCACACCATGACCCAGCGCCAGTTGTTGTACAAACCGGAAACGCTGCGTGTGTAAACCTTATCTTCAGATTTATAAAGCGAAAAAACCACCTCCTGCTCAGGTATGGTGGTTATTTTCACAGCATTTTTTCCAATGTCACCCATGGCTTTTTGCATGCCTTACTTGTTTGAAAGACCCCAAACATAAGCAGTTAGCAGGTGGATCTGCTCTGGACTGAATTTCTCTTCCCAGGCAGGCATCTGGTTATTTTTACCTTCGTGAATACGCTTGATAATCGCGGCTTCACCCTGGCCATGCAACCAGATATTGTCTGTCAGGTTAGGGGCACCGATCATCTGGTTACCCTTGCCTTCAGGGCCATGGCAAGCTGCACATACCACGAATTTATCCTTACCGGCATTGGCACGACCGGAGTCATGGATACTGCCAGAGAGGCTTAATACATAGTTGGCCACGTTTTTCACGTCTTCTTCGTTACCGACTGCGGCTGCCATTGGCGGCATCATGCCGATACGACCTCCGGTAATGGTTTCCTTGATTCTTTCAGGGTTGCCACCGTACAACCAGTCGGCATCTGTCAGGTTAGGGAAACCACGGCTGCCTTTGGCATCAGAACCATGACAAGCGGCACAGTTGTTCAGGAAAATACGCTTGCCGATATCACGTGCTTCCGGGATCTTGGCTACGTCTTCCACTGTCATTTCGGCGTATTTAGCATACAGCGGTGCAATTTTTTCGTTGTTTTTAGCTTTTTCAGCTTCGTACTGCTTAACGGCAGTCCAGCCAAATTTACCTTGGTACTCACCCAAGCCCGGGAACAGGAACAGGTAAGCCAAACCAAAAATAACGGTGATGATAAACAGACCTACCCACCACATCGGCAGCGGATTGTTCATTTCCTTAATGCCATCCCACTCGTGACCATTGGTATTATCACTATCCAAAGTCACTTTTACGCGGCTGGCGAAAATCAGCAAGCCAACACAAAATGCAATGCCACCCAGGGTAATGGTCGAAATCCAGATCGGCCAAAATCCACTTACAAAATCACTCATGATGTTTTCCTTAACCTTTTTGCACAGGTTTTAGTCTTGATCGAACGGCAGATTCTGCGCGTCCTTGAAATTTTTGGAATTGCGGTTGCGCCATGCCCAGACTGCGATCACCACAAACAGGACGAAGGTCAGTAATGTAAACAGTATGCGTAATATGCTAATGATATCCATGGCGCGTTTCCTTATTTGAGGTGAATACCCAGGACTTGCAGGTAAGCCACCAGTGCATCCATTTCAGTTTTGCCTTTGATGGCAGCACTACCCTCTTTGATCTGTTCATCGGTGTATGGCACACCTACTTTACGCAGGGCAGCCATGTGGTCACCAATCGTCGTATCATCCACCAGGTTCTCATTCAACCAGGGGTAAGCTGGCATGATGGATTCCGGCACAACGTCACGTGGCTGGTTCAAGTGTACACGGTGCCAGTCATCGCTGTATTTACCACCCACACGATGCAGGTCCGGACCTGTACGTTTGCTGCCCCACTGGAACGGATGGTCGTATACATACTCACCCGCTACAGAGTAATGGCCATAACGCAACGTTTCAGCATGGAATGGACGGATCATCTGTGAGTGGCAGTTATAGCAACCCTCACGTTGATAAATATCACGGCCAGCCAGCTGCAATGCAGTGTAGGGTTGCAAACCACGGATAGGCTCAGTCAGTGTCTTCTGGAAAAACAAAGGCACGATTTCTGCCAAACCACCGAAAGAGATGGTGATTAAAGTCAGCACGATCAACAGAAAGTTATTGGTTTCGATCTTCTCGTGCAGATTGCCACTATTTTGTTCATGAGATGCCATGATGGATTCCTTAAGCGTGAGCTACCACAGCAGGTATTTCTACCGTCGCCGCTTTGCCGCTAGTTGCTGTTTTATAGGTGTTCCACAACATGATCACTAAACCGCTCATGTAAAGGAAACCACCAATCGCACGTGTGAGGTAGTACGGGAATTTCGCTTTCACGCTTTCGACAAAGGTATAAGCCAAAGTACCGTCAGCGTTCATTGCACGCCACATCAAACCTTCCATCACACCGGAAATCCACAATGCCGCGATGTATAACACCACACCAATCGTCGCCATCCAGAAATGCACTTCAATCGCTTTTACGCTGTACATCTGTTTCTGCCCGAACAGGCGTGGAATCAGGAAGTACAGGGAACCGATGGAAATGAAACCTACCCAGCCCAGCGCACCAGAGTGTACGTGACCAATGGTCCAGTCAGTGTAGTGAGAGAGTGCGTTCACCGTTTTGATCGCCATCATCGGGCCTTCAAAGGTACTCATACCGTAGAAAGACAATGAAACGATCAGGAAACGCAAGATAGGGTCTGTGCGCAGTTTGTGCCAGGCGCCGGACAAGGTCATGATACCGTTGATCATACCGCCCCAGCTAGGTGCAAACAGGATCAGGGATAACACCATGCCTAAAGACTGCGTCCAGTCAGGCAAAGCGGTGTAATGCAGATGGTGAGGACCCGCCCACATGTAAGTGAAGATCAGCGCCCAGAAGTGCACGATAGACAAGCTGTAAGAATACACAGGACGCTCGGCTTGTTTAGGCACAAAGTAGTACATCATGCCCAGGAAACCCGCTGTCAGGAAGAAACCCACCGCGTTGTGACCATACCACCACTGCACCATCGCATCTTGCACGCCTGCATAAGCAGAGTAAGACTTGAACCATCCGGCCGGGATCGCTGCACTCTCAACGATATGCAATAAAGCCACCGCCAAGATAAACGCACCGTAGAACCAGTTAGCCACATAGATGTGTTTGACTTTACGGATACCGATAGTGCCGAAGAACACGATGGCATAAGAAATCCACACCACAGCGATCAGGATATCGATCGGCCATTCCAGTTCACCGTATTCCTTACCCTGGGTGTAGCCCAGTGGCAGGGAAATCGCGGCAGCCACAATCACTGCCTGCCAGCCCCAGAAAGTAAAACTCGCCAACTTATCGCTGAACAAGCGTGTCTGGCAGGTACGTTGTACGACATAGTACGAAGTCGCAAACAAAGCACAGCCGCCAAATGCAAAGATCACTGAATTGGTATGCAGTGGTCTCAAGCGGCCAAAAGAAGTATATGACAGGCCCAGGTTTAAATCAGGCCACACTAATTGCGACGCGATGATCACGCCCATCAATGTGCCAAACACCCCCCAAACCACTGCCATGATTGCGAATTGGCGCACTACTTTGTCATTGTAGGTCGCAGCCTTCACGGTTGCATCTTGCATGGATTACTCCCAATCATTAAAACAAACACCCAACATGAAAAAACTACTTTTTTAGATAGATGCCCAATGTCGCACACTTTAAATGGCGGCGATTTGACACATATCAATCCTGTTCAAGAATCCGTGAACCTTCTTCTTCCAGATCCTCAAACTGTCCTGTATGGATGGCCCACCAAAAGCCACCCAGAATCACAAATACCAACAGTACTGCCAGCGGTATTAACATAAATGCTATTTCCATAGAGCTATGCCTGACCTTTCTGCCAGCCTGACTTATTCCAGTCCGTCAGCCGCAATGCATTCAGCAATACCAATAGCGAACTGGCTGCCATACCTAACCCGGCCAGCCAGGCAGGCAGCAAACCCATAATCGCCAGAGGCACTCCGGCAGCGTTATAAAGCGCCGCCCATAACAAATTTTGTTTTACGATGAGGATAGTTTTCTTACAGTGAGAAATGAGCGAAACCAGCACACCGATATCATTACCCAATATCACCATATCGGCTTGTGCCTGCGTCAAAGGGACGCCGGTACCCATTGCAATAGAAGTATGCGCTGCTGCAATGACAGGGCCGTCATTCAAACCATCACCAACCATTAAAACTTTCCGCCCCTGTTGTTGCAGCAACATCACGTGTTGCAGCTTATCTTCTGCTTTTTGCAGACCTGACGCACTCTGAATACCGAGTTGTAATGCCAGATTTTTTACCGGCGCTATTCTATCACCAGATAACAGTTGAATATCAAGCCCGTGTGAAATTAATTGTGAAATCGCCGCCTTGGCATGCGGCTTCACCTGCTCGGCCAATGTGAATCGCGCCACCATCACGTTGCCGGCCATTAAATACACCTGGCGTTCTGCACCAGCTTCTGATTCCTGCAAGCCACTAAACTCGGCATTACCCAGTTTGACCGCGACAGCGGCTTCAGCTTGTGTATCCAACGTCGCTGAAATCCCGCCGCCAACCACTTCCTGCCAGTCATGCAGGGCCAGGTCGCTCACAGCATCCTGTTCCATTGCATAAGTATGCAAAGCCTTTGCCACCGGATGCAGTGAATCGCGGGTGATCGATGCCAGCATATCCAGAATCAAGGTATTGCCCCAATCCGGATGTGTTTCAGCCAATTGCACCTGTTGCAGGTTCTCAGTCAATGTGCCGGTTTTATCAAACACAATGGTATCGATTTCGCTCATGGCCTGAATCGCCTGTAAACGGCGGATCAGCACACCACCTTTGGCAAACGTACCCGCGCTTGCCAGCATGGCCGCCGGCGTCGCCAGTGACAATGCACATGGGCAGGTCACGACCAACACCGCGACTGCCGACATCACGGCTTTGGCCGGGTCAATCGACCACCAGTAAGCCACCGCGAACAAAGCGGCCAGTAATACTCCCCACAGGAACGGTTGTGCGACTTTATCAGCCAGCAAGGCAATACCGGGTTTTTCGATGGAAGCGGAAGCCATCAGGTTCACCAGCGCATGGTATTGCGTGCCCTCACCCACCTGCTCGACCTGCACCTCGATCACGGAAGTCAGGTTGCCGGAACCGGCGATCACTTGCGCACCGGTTGGCTTCATCACCGGGTCTGATTCGCCGGTGAGCATGGATTCATCGGCGCTGGTACTACCGACAATGACTTTGCCATCCGCGGCAAAAACCTCGCCTGGACGGACATACAGAATATCGCCTACATTGATATTGCTGGCGGCAATCTGCACCCATTCGCCTGAGTCACTTTTCTTGAGCACCGCATTAGGCAAGCGACGCATCATGTTTTCCAGCGCACCGGCGGTACGATTACGCAGTTTCACATCCAGCCAGCGCCCGATCAGCAAAAAACTGACAAACATGGTGAGTGAATCGTAATAGACCACATCGCCCCACCAGCCGCCGGGCGCAAAAGTCGCCAAGGTGCTCATGACGAAAGCAGTGATAATACCCAATGACACCGGCACATCCATACCTAGCTGGCGCTGCTTGAGGCTGATCCAGGCCTGGGACAGAAACGGCGTCGCTGAAAACAGCATCACCGGCAATGTCAGCAGCCAGGAAGCCCACTTCATCAATTGCACCATGTCCGGTGCCATGTCATTGCTATCGGCGGTATAAGTCGGATAAGCGTACATCATGACTTGCATCATGCAGAAAACCGCAACCACCAGCCGCCACAGCATCTTGCGCTGTTGAACCGTTCTATCGGTAATGGCGGAGTATTCGTTGACCGGCAAGGCGGAGTAGCCAATATCGTCCAGATTGGCAAACCATTGCGAAGGGGAGGTTTTCTGTGCATCCCATACGACGCGGACACGTTTAGAAGCTGAGCTGGCATGCACTGCAAGTACGCCGGGAAGTTGCTTCATGGTCTGCTCAATGCGCCCGCTGCAGGCGGCGCAGTGCATAGTATCGACCCATACGTGCGAGGTCCACACATGCGTAGCACTGGCATCACGCTGGCTAAAACGTTCCCATTCGGACTGGATATCCAGCCCTTGCCAGGGATTTGCACCGCTCACTGCTTGGGACGCTGCCATTGCAATATGGACCATTCGTGAAACATTATACAACTTTATATTATATGATTGAATATAATATAAAACAATGATTTAGCCGGGATTTGAAATGTTTATTAACACCGAAAACGGCAGTCTTTTCTTTGATTTAGCGCAAGGAATTGCTAATTAAGAGAACCCTGTTATGACAAATGCCGGCGCATTCCGTTCCGGCACATCATCATTCAGTGTGTATTATTTGACACGCATACCAGGCTGCGCACCACTATCAGGTGAAAGGATATAGGGCCCGCCGCGCTCATCGCTGGCAGCCAGCACCATGCCCTCGCTTAAACCGAACTTCATTTTGCGCGGTGCCAGGTTGGCGACCATCACGGTCAGGCGTCCGACCAAAGTGGCAGGATCATAAGCTGACTTGATGCCTGCGAAGATCTGGCGCGGGTTTTCTTCGCCGATATCCAGCATCAATTTCAGCAACTTCTCGGCACCTTCAACATGCTCGGCACTGACAATTTTGGCAATGCGTAAATCCACCTTCGCAAAATCATCAATTGAAATATAGTCGCCCTCTTCTGCCGGTTTGCTTTCAGCTTTCGCTGTGTGTTTAGCCTCAGCTTGAGCGGCTGGCGCGGCTGCGGCTGACTGTAAACTTTCTTTATTGGCTTCCACCATGGCTTCAATCTGCTTGCCTTCCAGGCGCGTCACCATATGCGTATAAGGCTGTATGGTTTGCGAACCCAGGCCAAAAGCCGCATCGGCCCACTGCAAAGGTGTCACATCAAAGAAAGCCTCTACCGCCTTCGCAATCTCTGGCAGTACCGGCTTCAGGTAAATCGTCAACAGGCGGAACATTTCCAGCGCATTACTGCAGATCGCATGCAACTCCGTCGCTTTACTTTCATCTTTGGCGACTACCCACGGCGCGGCCTCAGCCACATACGCATTGGCAGCATCGGTAAGCTTCATGATCTCGCGCAATGCACGTGCAAAATCACGCGCCGTGAAAGCTTCAGCAATGGCTGGCGCCGCAGCGCGCATATCGTCAATGACGGCATGCTGGGCCGGGATGATTTTGTTGTCGAATTTTTTGGCAATGAATCCGGCGGTACGGCTGGCGATATTGATGTATTTACCGACCAGGTCACTATTCACGCGCGCAACAAAATCTTCCAGGTTCAAGTCAATATCTTCCATGCTGCCATTCAATTTGGCGGCATAGTAATAACGCAGGTATTCAGGATTCTTGACATGATCCAGGTAACTGCGCGCAGTGATAAACGTGCCGCGTGACTTGGACATTTTTTCGCCATTCACGGTCAGGAAACCATGCGCAAACACCTGCGTCGGCGTGCGGTAACCGGAATATTCCAAAGTCGCCGGCCAGAACAAGGCATGGAAATACAGGATATCCTTGCCGATAAAGTGATACAGCTCGGTGGTGGAATCCTTTTTCCAGTATTCATCAAAGTCCAGACCTGACTTTTGATTACCGTCAGTTGCTTGCTCACTCTTTGAACACAAATTCTTGAAACTGGCCATGTAACCAATTGGCGCATCCAGCCACACGTAGAAATACTTACCTGGCGCATCCGGGATTTCAAAGCCGAAATACGGCGCGTCACGCGAAATATCCCAGTCAGATAGTTTGTTCTCACCCGCTTCGCCCAGCCATTCATTCATTTTGTTGGCGGCTTCGGCCTGCAATGTCCCGGATCGCGTCCAGTCACGTAAAAAGTCCACGCACTCACTTAACTTAAAGAAATAGTGCTCAGTCTCCTTACGTACCGGCGTCGCGCCAGACACTGCGGAATAAGGATTGATCAATTCTGTCGGGCTGTAAGTGGTGCCGCAGACTTCACAGTTATCTCCATATTGATCCTTGGAGTGACATTTGGGGCACTCGCCTTTGATAAAGCGGTCCGGCAGGAACATACTTTTGACCGGGTCAAAATACTGTTCAATCGTTTTAGTGGCGATTTTGCCGTTGGCTTTCAGCGCGCGGTAAATATTGCCAGAGAGCTGGCGGTTTTCTTCCGAGTTGGTCGAATAGTAATTATCAAACTCCACCAGGAAATCAGCAAAATCCTGGCTGTGCTCCACATGCACTTTTTCAATCAGTGCTTCCGGCGTGATGCCTTCTTTTTCCGCACGCAGCATGATAGGTGTGCCGTGCGTGTCATCCGCGCAAACGTAATGCACAGTATGGCCCTGCATTTTCTGAAAACGCACCCAGATATCGGTTTGAATATATTCAACCAGATGCCCCAAATGGATACTGCCATTGGCATAAGGCAAGGCGGAAGTCACCAGAAGTTTGCGTGTCATGAAAGCAAGACCAAAGTAAAAGCAGCTATTTTAGCAAACCGGCAAGCGTTTCTGCGACATTTCTGCGATACCGTCCCTCAACACCATAATGGCTAAATTGCACCAACATGGCTGCATACAGCCACTTTACCTTCTATCTACTTTTATGAATTATTTAAAACTCGATTTGAAAACAAACAGTTATGAAAAGCCAGACCATGTTTTGGCAACGGTACAATCCTTGCCTTTAAATAAAACCACATATTCCTTCGCAGAGTTAAGATGTTCTGGCACGGTATTAATCTACATTGGGCATACTCCACACTGCTTCCCGGCATCCGGCGAAAAACCCACTGCCAGCACCAGGCCAAAGACATACTGCATGATGGTTTTCTGCGCTTTGCATTAACCACCAGCCCGAATCGCGAGCAGGAACCGCACGCCTACCTGCGCACCATTGTGCAAAACCTGCTACTTGAGCAATACCGCAAGGAAAGCTACTTCACCGATTACCAGCAACAAATTGACCTGGAAGAACCGGCCACCGTTTCAACCGAACACCTGGCCGATATCAAACAGCGCCTGGAACTGGTCACGCAGATCATCCAGGAACTACCGCCGCGTTGCCGCCAAGTATTCATGATGTACCGCATTGAAGGTTACGCGCAGAAAGAAATCGCCAGCCAGCTCAATATCAGCCTGAATATGGTCGAACGCCACCTGATTCGCGCCCTGCTCGATATCCGTGCCGCCCGCGAACGATTCCTCAAATAACTATGCATACGCAAAAGAAAATCAGTGAAACCGCCGCCCGCTGGTTTATCCGCATGCAGGAAGCCGCACCCGATGCGCCTGAACGCAGCCAGTTTGAAGCCTGGCTCATGCAACACCCCGCCCATCAAAAAGAATATCTGAGCATCAGCGATGCCTGGCAAGGCCTGGATTCAATGAACGAATTGAAGACCATTGCACAAGCCAAACAGGCGGATGTGTTTTTCAAACAAAGCGAACGCAAAAAAACCACGCGCAAACTGGTGGGCAGCATTTCCAGCTGTGTGGCATTGATGTTTATCGGCTGGGCCGGTTACCAGCAATATCAAACCTGGCAAGCAACGCCTACCCTGCAACTGGCTTCAGAAACCACGCGCGCGCAACTTGTCACAGAAACGCTGGATGACGGCAGCCGTGTGACCTTGAATGCCAACACGCAAATCGAGATTAAATACTACCGCAACCAGCGACACATCGATTTGCTCAAGGGTGAAGCGATATTCGAAGTGCAACGTGACGCCGACAGGCCATTTGTGGTCGAAACTGACCGCATCAAAGTCACCGTGTTGGGTACACGTTTTGCCGTCAACAAACTCAGCCAGCTTGAACGCGTCAGCGTAGACCACGGCAAAGTGGAGGTCGCTTCCAAAACTGGTGAAGAAAAAATCATCCTGCAAAATAACCAGGTAGGCGAATTCAAACAAACCAGATTGCAACCACGCACCAATGTATCCGCCCAGGATTACTTTAAATTCACTAGCGGCACACTGGTGTTTAACCAGGCTGAAGTGGCTGAGATCGCCGAAACACTCACGCGCTACAACCCAACGCCAGTGATGACTGATGGGCTATCAAAAGACCATATCAGCGCCGTCGTAGCCGTGAAAGATACCAATAACTTTATTTCCACCCTGCCGCGGATCGCCAATATCCGTATCAAGCAAACCTCTACTGGCACACTGCTTGAAACCACCTCGCCTGCAAAATAACTAATCACAGGCACTCCCCAAACACCAAACGACTAACAATCTTTTGCAATTGGCATATCAGGGTTTCGATTCCTCATGCATTAAGGCAATAACAAGCCAAGGAATAACAAGGGAATCCTGATGCAACGATCCAAAAAAATCATTCTGAGCGCAGCGGTAGCTGCGTGCTTTGCCAGCAACCCATATTGGATTTCTACTTCGCAGGCAGCAGAACTCAATACCAACATTCCAAAATCAGATGAAGAGATTGTTTTGGGGCAAAAAATCACGGTGAATTTACCAGCCCAACCACTTGCAGCTTCGCTCAAAGCACTCAGTGCAAAAATAGGCTTGAACATCACTTATAACGACAAACTGGTGTCAGATAAACAAGCGCCTGCGCTGAGTGGATCAATGCGCAGTAAAGAAGCATTGCAAAAGCTACTGGCAAATACTGGGCTTGAAGCAAAGCTGAATGATCAAACGCTTTATATTCAGCGTATTCCAATGCGCGCCGAAGACAAAAGCGTAGAGATCGATAAAGTTGAAGTTCGCGCCAAGAAGTTTTATGAAGTTGGGCCAATGCCTGGGTTGGCTCTAACAAAGGAAGAAATTCCTGGCAATGTACAGTCGCTCACGGCTAAAGATATTAAAGAAGCACACACATTAACAATCACTGATTTGATGAATCAAAAGCTGCAATCGGTTACTGTCAATGATTACCAAAGCAATCCATTCCAAATGGATTTGCAATATCGCGGTTTCACAGCATCCCCTCAATTAGGCACGGCACAAGGTATTTCTGTATTTCTGGATGGCATCCGTGTTAACGAGCCTTTCGGTGATGTGGTGAACTGGGACATGATTCCAATGAACGCGCTTTCCAGCCTTGAGATCATTCCTGGATCAAATCCTATCTATGGCCTGGGTACTTTAGGTGGTGCATTAACCATGCGCACCAAAAGTGGCTTTGATGGCAAAACGCTTGATGCAGAAGTGATGACGGGTTCGTTTGGTCGTAAACAATTACAGATTTCAGCGGGAAACAACAACGGTGTTGTTGCTGGTTTCCTTTCAGGCAATTTCTTTTTAGAAGATGGTTGGCGTGATAACTCACCCAGCAAAGTGAATCAGGTCTTTGGTAAAGGTGAGTGGCAAAGTGAGCGTGCACGCGTAAGTTTTTCAGGACTGTATGCAGGGAATAAACTAACCGGTAATGGACTACTGCCACAGCAAATGGTCGATCAAAATCCTAAGCAGGTATATACCTCACCGGATGAAAGCAAAAATGAGTTGTTTCAGTTTCAACTTGCAGGTATTTGGGATGTAACAGATACGTTCAATATTTCCGCTCAAGTTTATAACCGCAATAGTAAACGTAAGAGTCACATGTCAGATGTGAACGAAAACTTTGGGGGAACTGCTGGTCGCCCAAACTCAGCAACAGTTAATGATTCTAACCGCCAGCTTCTGTATGGGTTGCCAGATATAAATCGTGATGGTTTGCCTGATTACAACGATTACGCTTATAACGTAGCGGCAGACGCATCGGGGAGAGCTCTCGATGTGAATGGAATTGCAGATGGTGACCCTGGTTTTGATATCAATAACTTAGCATATGGTGCAAATTTTAATACTCAGGCTAATGCTAATCAGGCGCAGGTAACCGCCTCTGATGGCTCAGGTAATTTAGTTTGGAACTGGGTTAATGATCCAAGAAGAAATAATGATGATTTAAATCAGCCATCAACTATTCCTAATGCTTTTAATGCTCCTGTAACTGCTGAATTTGAGCAAGTAGCGCGTTTTGCATTTGCAAATTACGGAAAAATACTAGCAGGTATTGGTAATAATTACGGATTATCCTCTGATACTTTACATCCAGGTACGGGGAACAAACTTTATTTTTACGATGTTGCAGGTTCTTTTGGCCTAACTGGATCGTTAAGTGGTTATACAGATAATAATGGGTTTTTTCATGATTATTTTGAGCTCATAACGCCGATTAATGAGGCGAATGTACCAAACTCTTTTGGGAGCGCCGGAGGTTTATCCCAAGCACCAACAAGAGCACCATTAGTGTTGGACGCTAATGGCAATGCAATTTTTAGAGATGGTAAATACGCTAGTGGGCCATTTGCGACTACTGGTTATATTAATGGTACTCCAACAGCATTATTCACAGATACGCAGGTAGATCAGTTAGGTAAGGGTGCTTCATTACAATTGAACTGGAATTTAGAGAAGCATAAGTTCATGCTGGGAGCCTCCCTAGATAAGGCGGATACCACTTATGAAAGTAAGCAGTATCTGGGTTTACTAGACGCTAACCGTCGTGCATATGTTGCTCCAGAACTATTGGGCTGGGAATATTATGCAAATGTGGCTGGACGGGGTTATGGGCTAAATGATTTTAAAGGGAACAGCCTGACCAAAAGTTTTTATGCGAGCGAAACTTGGTCCCCTACTAAAACACTTAATTTCACTGTTTCTGCGCGTTACAACCGCAGTTATGTTGATAATCAACTTGCGGTCGCTCGACTATCTTCATTCAGTGATGTAAACACGATATTAAATTATATAAATCTTCTTACATTATGTACTGACAATAATAATGATGGCGCGATAGACGCTTCAGAATGCCCAACTGGGTTGGGTGCCATCATTCCATTTGATCCAAGCACTTTTCCACTCGACGCAAATGGACAAAATATTGCAACCTTACGTCCACCAGAAAAAGAGAAATTCAAATACCGTTCATTTAATCCTTCTATTGGTGTAACTTGGCAAGCGACAGAAGATTTGAATCTTTACGCAAATCTTGGACGCGGAGCTAGGACTCCTACTGTTATTGAATTGGGTTGTGCCTATGACCCAACACCGGTTTTTCAAGGTAATGATGTTAATGGAAACCCGTTGTATAGACCAAGATCTACAAGCGAACAACGTGTTTGTAATTTGCCTGGGGCATTGTCAGGTGACCCATATCTAAAGCAAGTGCGCTCAACCAGCTATGAAGTAGGTGCGCGCGGCCAGCTTACAGAGAATATCCAATGGAATGCCGCGTTGTACCAGACTGATCTAACCGACGATATTTATTTTGTAGCAATCAATGCAACCAGTAGTTACTTCCAGAATGTCGGAGACACTCGTCGACGCGGTCTGGAGATGGGTCTTAAAGGCACTTGGGGAAAAGCTAGTTGGGGAGTTAATTACGCACTTACCGATGCAACTTTCCAATCCAGATTCAAACTCGCAAGTCCAAGTAACAGCTCTGCTGGTAATGTCTACGACATTGTTAGCCAAACAGGTGAAGGGAATTACCAACAAATTACCGTCAATCCGGGGAATCGCATGCCAGGAGTTGCCCTGCACAATCTTAATTTAAATTTTGCTTATGACATTACCAAAGACTGGCGTATAGGCTTGAATGCTGTTGTTCATTCCGATGCTTTTATTAGAGGTAATGAAAATAATAAACATCGTGCTGGTCCAGCCTCGCCTATCGTTGGGCCATTCTGCGATGGTGGAAATACGACTTGTACTGTGCAGCGAGCTGGTTTCGGGGAAGGCAAAACAGATGGTTATGCTGTGTTTAATTTTAATACGTCTTACAAACTAAACCCAGAATGGACTGTGGGATTACGTATCAATAACCTTTTTGATAAGGAGTATGCCAGCGCGGGGCGGTTAGGGCTGAATGCATTCTCTCCATCAATAAGGGGAGTAATTGGAGAAAGTGGCTTTAACTACAACAGTGCTGACTGGCAGGGAACAAGTTTTCTTGGGATAGGTGCTCCAAGATCTGCTTTTGTAACGCTAAGCTACGAATTTCAGCCTACGAAGCTTGACGGGTTGGTGGAATAGTTAGCAGGCAAAATGGTGGCTGATATGAACCAACAAATTTAATCATTTGAGCCACTTTTTAAAACTCCTTTTTCATTACTTTAAACAAAACAATGAGTTGCCGTACCAATTAGACACGGCACAAATATTGCAACATTGATCTACTAACGTCATCAAGCTGGTTGAATGCAATGAGTTTTTTTACCAAAGCCGACACGGATATTTACTGGTGCAACCTGAGTTTGAAATGGGTTTACACCGATTTGTTTCGTAGCATTTACGGGCAAACCAGAAATTTTCATCTGGCAAGCGATGTGTTGCATGATGCGATTGTGAAGTTTGCGGTTAAAAACAGCCTGAGGCAGATTGATGAGCCGCAGGCTTATATGCGCGGCATCGTTAAAAATACCATTGTGGATTATTACCGCGATGCTTCTCATTTTGTGGACCTGGAATTGTCAGGCGCAAACGCGGATTTACTTGATGCCGAGCATGAACACAGCTACCAGCACTCCCCCGAGAAAATAGCAGATTTAAAGCAGCGCATGCTGGCTTTGCAAAATATCATTGATTGCCTGCCAGCCAAGTGCCGCCAGGTGTTCTGGATGCACCGGATTGAGGGCAAACTGCAAACGGACGTTGCCACTGAGCTCAACATCAGCCTGAACATGGTTGAGCGGCACATGATCCGCGCGCTGGTGGATATTTCACTGGCTAAAGATTACCTGCTGAACGACAAATGACCCGTCAACGACATTCGATCCTGGAGCAGGCTTCCAAATGGTTTATGCGCCTGAAGGACGCCGCGCCGGATCACGTCGATAGAAGCAAGTTTGAAGTGTGGTTGATGGAGTCTGAAGCGCATCGCCAGGCTTATCAGACCATTGCGGAAACCTGGGGCGACTTTGACTCGTCGGCGCAAATCAGCAGTATTTCGCAAGCGATGAGTATGCGCAAACTGGATGAAGATATCCGCAAGCGCCAGAAAAATACCACCTATGCCAAGCTGGGGGCCATCGCCATCATTGGCCTTTCCAGCCTGTTTGCCTTTAATCAGTGGCGAGAGTGGCATGCCAAGCCACTGGAAACCATCGCCCAGACCAGTGCGCCCGGCCATATGGTCAGCCGCTACTTGTCGGATGGCACCAAGCTCACTCTCGATGCGCACAGCGATACCAAAGTGCTGTATTACCGCGATAAACGCTATGTGCAACTGTTGCACGGCCAGGCTGTGTTTGAAGTGGTGAAAGACGCTGACCGGCCATTTATAGTGGAAAGCAACCACGCCAGAATCACCGTGAAAGGCACGCGCTTTGTGGTGAATATGATCAACCATAAAACAGTGGTGGCGGTGGATCATGGCAAGGTGCTGGTCGAGACCTTGCAGGCTGATCAGGCAAACAGTGTGTTACTCACCGATGGCCAGGTCGCAGAAGTAAAAGCGCAAGCCAGCCCGGTAAAAGTGCAAAAACCAGCCAAAGACTACTTTGCTTTCCTGCAAGGCAAACTGATTTTTGATGGTGCACCTATGAGTGAAGTCACTGAAACCCTGTCACGCTACCGCGAACCACCGTTAGTCAACCATTCGCATGCAAATGCTGAAATCTCCGCTGTCGTTGATGTGAAAACCCTCAACAAATTTATTAAAACCCTGCCAGCGGTCGCACCGGTCAGACTGCAAGAGTCAGACACCGAAACCGTAGTGCTAGATCGTTAATCCTCACAAAAATTTACCTTTCCCACATCAGGGAGTTGCCGCCCTCCTCGTCATTAGTCTGTTAAGGGGACTTTTTGAGGTGGGTTGCAACATGTTTAAAACTAAAAAAATCAATCGTATCAGCAAACAATCGGCACTACTGTTTTGTGCGATTTATCACATCGGTGTGGCAGAAGCCGAGCCGTTAAAAACGGACATTCCCGCCAATATCAACATTCCATCACAGCCACTAAGCACCGCACTCAAGCAATTCGCCACCCAAACCGGCAAAAACATCATCTTCGATAAAACACTGGTCAACGGCAAAACCGCGCCGCCAGTCAAAGGCAACTATGGCGAAATGGATGCGCTAAAAAGAGTGCTTGAAGATTCCGGCCTTGAAGCAGTGCAAGAAGAAGGCACAATCGTCGTTCGCACCGCACGCCCGGTAGTACAAAAGAAAGCTGAAAATCTTGAACTGGATAAAGTTGAAGTTCGTGCGAAACGCTTTTACGAGATTGGGCCACTTCCTGGTTTAGGTTTAACCAAAGAGCAAATTCCTGGAAATGTGCAAACTCTCTCTGCTCAAGATATTAAAGAAGCTCACGCTTTAAGCTTAACCGATTTGATGAATTCTAAACTTCAGTCGGTCAATGTCAATGACTATCAGGGCAATCCATTTCAAATGGACGTTCAGTATCGAGGTTTTACAGCAGGTCCGCAGATAGGTACACCCCAAGGACTTTCAGCTTTTATTGACGGCATTCGCATCAATGAACCGTTTGGTGACGTTGTGAACTGGGACATGATCCCATTAAATGCTCTTGCCAGTTTCGATGTATTCCCTGGTTCAAATCCAATTTTTGGCTTGGGTACCCTGGGCGGGGCATTATCAATGAAAACCAAGGATGGTTTTAATCATTCCGGGTTCAATGCGGATGTATTAACCGGTTCTTTTGCGCGCAAACAACTCCAGGTTGATGGTGGCTGGAACAATGGAACAGTTGGTTTGTTTGCTGCTGGTAATTTCTTTTTAGAAGATGGTTGGCGAGAAAACTCACCTAGCAGAGTGAATCAACTTTTTACCAAAGCAAGTTATCGAGGCGAAAAGTTAGATCTTAATTTAGGTGTTTTGAATGTTTGGAATGACTTGGTCGGGAATGGCATGGTTCCTACAGAAATGTATGCGCAAGATAGAAATGGGGTTTACACGTCGCCCGACACTACCAAGAATAAATTACTGCAATTTCAACTCTCAGGTAGCTATTTTGTAAATGATACTTTTTCGGTATCTGGTCAAGCCTATCGCAGAAAAAGTAATCGTAATCAATTTGGTGCAGACGTATACACTCAATATGGCGCTCAGACTGTAAAAAGAAATTTACGCCCTGGGGAACAGTTCACATGTTTGTTTGATAGCACTAATAGCTATGGGTTGCCTGATTATTATGTGCTGGATATGACGACTGATATTAATGACCCATTCGCCAATCAGGATTTCATAGATTTTATTTCGGGCACGCCCCCTGCCGGCTCTTTCAATAGAGAGATACCCGATGAAGCAGCAACTTTTCTGGCAGGTGCGCAAGCAAACTTTAATGGGCCTTTCAAAAATACTAGAGAAAAATTAATTTTCACTGCTCAAAATGGCAGCGGACCTCAATTGGGCAATGGGCCCGTAGAAACATGGAGTAATGGTGAGCCGTCTTGGGCTTACGAGACTTCTGTGCTGCAGCAGCTCCGTTCATTAGTTGGTGATCCCGTTACTCAAGCTTTTAATGGCTTGCAGAACTTCTACTATTACACCCCCGATGGTGTCAAACATATGGTCGTGCCAGTACTTCCTAACAATGCGGCCGATTGTGCAGCGTATAAATTGGGACCAGATGGAACAGACAACACGGGGTTAGATCCATTAGAAGTGCCTTATGGTAATGGCGAACCCACTTATGTAGATGGCGCTGCCCAAGCCGGAGGGCAAGCGCCGGGTGTGATTGAAGGCACTCCAACATCGGTCCTCACAAACACTCAAATTGACCAAGTCACTGATGGTGCTTCAGTTCAATTAAATTGGAATTTTGAGAAGCATAAGCTCATGGTAGGGGCGTCAATTGATGCGCCTTCTGCGGACTATACAAGTAGTCAAATGCTAGGTCTATTAGACTCCAATCGAAAAGCTTATTTGGCTCCTAATGAAATTCGTGACCAGTATGCATTGGCTGATCAGCCAATTAGTAATAATAATTTCAAGGGAAGTCAAGTAACCAAGAGCTTGTATTTCAGTGAGACCTGGAGTCCGATAGAAACATTACACTTTACCGGTTCAGCGCGTTATAACACCACAAAAGGGCAGAACAAAATAGCGTCTCGTACATTTGGCTTTACTGTTTTTGATCTCTCGGACTTTGAGGCTTTCCCGGATGAATATGGTGTTTGTATTAATGGTAATTGTCCAACTGCTGGCTACATTGTTCCGGATGCATCCAATGTCTTGAATACTCCCGAAAAAGAAAAATTTTCTTATCAATCGCTAAATCCTTCCTTAGGCGTTAGTTGGCAAGCGAAGGAGAGTCTGAATATTTACGGCAATCTTTCACAAGGGACTCGCGTACCATCTGTGATTGAGTTGGGGTGCGCGTTTGACCCCACCCCGGTACCTATCGGCTCAGGTAAGTTTCTAGCACGAAGCTTGGCACAAAACCGATCCTGTTCTTTACCAACGACACTTTCTGGTGATCCCTATCTGCCACAAATTAAATCGACCTCTATGGACATCGGTTTGCGAGGTCGTTGGGGAGAGAATGTCGAATGGAACCTAGGCGCTTATCGTACGGACTTGCGAGATGACATCTATTTAGTTACTTACCCAGGCAATCGGAGCTTCTTCAATACGATTGGTGATACTCGCCGGGAAGGGATAGAAGCAGGTATTACTGCTTCTATTGATAAGTGGAAGTTGCGCTTTAACTATGCGCTGACATCAGCGACCTTTGAAAACTCTTTCAAGATGGCTGCTAATGACAATAGTAGTTCTGTCGAAACCGTGACTGGTAACAATGATTTTGGCCGAGAAATTCAAGTGAATCCTGGAGACCGTATGCCTGGTGTTCCACTTCATAATTTAAATGCTACTGTGAGTTATGCAGTGACGCCTAAATGGCAAGTTGGGTTTACCGCAGTTGCGCATTCCATGGCTTATGTGCGCGGCAACGAAAATAACAAACATCAGACAGGCGTCACTCTGGTGGATAGCTATGAAGAGCCTGCAACGGGTACTGTCATACCGGTTAGCCGCGCACCTACTACTTCTCCTGGTTTTATTCCCGGTTACATGACCTTTAATTTTCAGACCAGTTACAAACTTAACTCAGAGTGGACGCTAGGACTTCGCGTCAACAACATTTTTGACAAAGAGTATTTTTCGGCAGGGCGTTTAGGTAGAAATCCGTTCTCACCTTCGATATATGGTGCTATTGGACCTGATGGTTATAACCATAACTCCAGTGATTGGCAGACCACAAACTTTATTGCGCCCGGTGCGCCAAGAGGAGCGTGGGTGAGCTTGACGTATCAGTTTGATCCGAATAAATAGTAGTTTGTAAGTAACAAGAAATAATGATGATGATGATGATGATTTGAGTTACTTTTAAATCAATTAACAATATACAAATAATTCTTCTTAGCAAAAGCCTAAAAAGACTTTTGCTCATTTGTACAACGATTATTAGCTTTTCGGAATCAATACCGCACTAATGGTATGAATTACGCCATTATCAGCATTGATTTCATTGCCTGTCACTTTCACGTTATTCACTTTCACACCATCAGTGACTGAGAGCTGTAGATCAGCGCCTTCCAACGACTTTATTTTACCGGCGCTCACATCGGCCTGGGTGATTTTGCCGGGGTAGATATGGTAGGAAAGCACTTTTTTGAGTTGGTCGCTATTCGCCATCAGTGCATTTAGCTTGGCTTTGGGCAATTTGGCAAAAGCGGCATCATCTGGGGCAAACACGGTGATGGGGCCGCCGCCATTCAGTGTGGTTTCCAGGCCGGCGGTTTTGACCGCTTTTAAAAAGGTTTTGAAGCTGCCATCTTGCTCTGCGGTTTGCAGCAAGGTATCTGCACTGGCGATGTTAGAAAAACTCAGGGTTAAAAGAGTGAGTACGAGTATTTTTTTCATGATGGTCTTCCTGATAAATGTTAAGCGCTGATTTCGTTCTGAAAATCCTTGTCACCAACATGCTTACACTATCAATCGCACCTTACGGTTAACTTACCGCCTTGTAGCAAAAGCTTACATGTAGCTTACCTGATCAAATTTAGTGGATGCACGCATCATGAGATTCCATCGTTAACTCATAAATAAGTTTAGATATAGGCCAGAAGCTCACCACACAGTACTTTTAGAACCCCCAGACTCTGCATGACGAACCTTGCCCGATGCGGTAGAATTCCTGATTCAATTAGTCAGGCATTTCCTCAGGAATCCCCAGCATGGCCATCAGCGAATTATTGATTCAAAGCACCTTGAAACTGTGCATAGACCCGAATACCGGCAAGGACTTTATCACCGGCAAATCTATCAAAAATATCCAGATTAACGATAAAGATGTCAGCCTGGATGTGGTGTTAGGCTACCCGGCACAAACCCAGTTTGACGTGATTCGCCAGCAAGTGGCGGATGCACTGAGAAGTCTTGACGGCATAGGCAAAATCACGGTCAATGTGGGTTCACGCATCGTCGCGCATAGCGTGCAACGTGGCGTGAACCTGTTGCCAAATGTGAAAAATGTGATTGCCGTGGCCTCAGGCAAAGGCGGCGTGGGGAAATCCACTACTTCGGTAAATTTAGCGCTGGCTTTGGCGGCTGAAGGCGCGACTGTAGGCTTGCTGGATGCCGATATCTACGGCCCCAGCCAGCCACAGATGCTGGGTATCAGTGGCCGCCCGGATAGTGCTGATGGTAAAAGTATAGAGCCTATGCGTGCGCATGGCATCCAGGCCATGAGTATCGGTTTTCTGGTGGATACGGATACGCCTATGGTGTGGCGTGGCCCTATGGTGACGGGTGCGCTGGAGCAGTTATTGCGTGATACCCGCTGGCAAGATTTAGACTATCTGGTGATTGATTTACCACCAGGCACCGGCGATATCCAACTGACCCTGGCTCAGAAAATCCCTGTCACTGGTGCCATTATCGTGACTACACCACAGGACATTGCCCTGCTCGATGCGCGCAAAGGCCTCAAAATGTTTGAGAAAGTCGGCATTCCTATTCTGGGTATTGTCGAAAACATGAGTACGCACATTTGTACCAACTGCGGTCATGAAGAACATATTTTTGGTGCTGGTGGTGGCGAAGTGATGGCTAAAGATTACAACATTGATTTACTCGGCAGCTTGCCGCTGGATATCAATATCCGCATACAAGCGGATAGCGGCCAACCGACAGTAGTAGCGGCACCTGACAGCGCGATTACAAAAACCTATAAAGAGATCGCCCGTAAAGCTGCCAGCAAAATTGCGATTGCCGCTCTGGATCACAGCGCCAAATTCCCCAATATTGTGATTCAGAAAACCTAGAAAGACACAATGACATCCCGTGAGCATCATATTGCAGAAGACCTGATTGGCGCGCAGTACGAGGCCATGGATGCACATACGCAAAGAGTGGCGAAACAACTTACCAAACGCGGCCACATTTCACGCCACCCAGACCAAAAAAAGAACGGGCAATCCGATTTCGGGCAACGCGCTGCGGATGCCGTTGCGCGTTTTGGCGGGTCGTGGACATTTATTTTTGCGTTTCTTTTTGTGCTGGTCGCATGGGTCATATTGAATTCCGTCATCTTGTTGCGCTACGACAGCGCGTTTGATCCCTTCCCTTATATCCTGCTCAATCTGTTTTTATCCATGCTGGCTTCGATTCAGGCACCGATCATATTGATGTCGCAGAATCGTGAAGCCGAGATCGACCGTGGACAGGCGGAGCATGATTACGAAGTGAACCTGAAAGCAGAATTAGAGATTCTGCTGCTGCATGAAAAAATAGATAACTTGCGTAACCAGCAATGGCAGGAAATGATGGCTCTGCAGCAACAGCAGATCAGCTTGCTGGAAAAATTACTGGCCGATAAGTCCAAGTAATCAAATCTTTTTTAAAGGATCAAGACATAAAAAAAGCGCCTGAAGGCGCTTTCTTGTCTGATTTTTCAGTCTGGTCTATTTCAGTTCAACACCAAAAGTGTAAACATCCACACCATTCGGGGATTGAATCAGCGTCGCTGGAATGGCAACACCATTACGCCAGTTATTGACCGCTTCCTGTTTGCCTGAACCTGTGACCAGGAACATCACTTCGTGTGTATTATTCAGACGGTCCTGGCTTATGGTAATCCGGTCGGCAGGTGGTTTCGGCGAGTTGTAAACTGGTACGACGTCAGCAGTATTATCGACCAACTGGCCTGGGAACAAGCTTGCAGTATGGCCATCTTCGCCCAGGCCAAGAATGACCAGGTCAAACGTGCGCACACCTTTTAATGTCTGTGCATAAGCCTTGGCACCTTCGATATTGCCTAATTCAGCCGGAATATCATGGATCTGGTTTTGTGGAATCGCCACGTGGTTCAACCAGGCTTCACGCGCCATTTTGCTGTTGCGCTCGGGATGATCCACTGGCAGGCACCGGTCATCGTTATGATAAACATGCCATTTTGACCAGTCTGCATCGGCTTTTGCCAGTAATTGATAGACAGCTTTGGGCGTACTGCCTCCAGCTAACACAACCAGGAAATTACCATGTTTTGCAATGGCTTCATCAGCAGCTTTTAAAATGCGCTGTAAAGCTGCCTGGTTAATTTCATCTTGTGATTGAAAAGTGTGCCAACGTGTTTGAGAGTTCAAAGACATATAAAACCTGTAAGAAAACGATACAAAACAACTTTAAGACATTCACAAAAACACTTTGTGACATTTTTGTTAAATAACAAAATGCAGCCTTTCAGTCGCTGGCTGCATTTGTTATAATTATAACCGACTCGACATGATAATTCTGCAAAATTATCAAATAACCCGCTCGGGTTCATGCCATCCAAAAGATGGGTGTTTCAATAACTGTCCTTACACCATAGGAAAATCCTGATGAAATTAGCAATGATTGGCTTGGGCAAAATGGGCGGCAATATGGCTGCACGTTTGCTTCGTCACAAAATCAACGTGGTTGGTTTTGACTTTAATACCGAATTCGTAAACAAATTAGTAAAAGACGAAGGCCTTGAAGCAGCAACCTCAGTTGCTGATGCAGTGAGTAAACTGGAAGGCCAAAAAATCGTCTGGTTGATGTTACCAGCAGGTGAAATCACCGAAAACCAAATCAAAGACCTGATTCCACTGCTGAACAAAGGTGACATCATTGTTGATGGCGGCAATTCAAACTACAAACATAGCCAACGCCGTGGTGCGTTACTGGCTGAACATGGTATCGGATTTGTCGACTGTGGTACTTCTGGCGGCATCTGGGGCCTGGACAATGGCTACTGCCTGATGTACGGCGGTGAAAAAGAATATGCTGACGTATTGGCACCATATGCACAAGCTCTGACCCACGCAGACCGTGGTTGGGCGCACGTCGGTCCAGTCGGTTCCGGCCACTTCACCAAAATGATCCATAACGGTATCGAATACGGCATGATGCAAGCATTTGCTGAAGGCCTGGACCTGATCAAAGGTAAAGAAGATTTCCACCTGGACCTGGCTCAGATCACTGAGTTGTGGCGCCATGGTTCCGTAGTGCGTAGCTGGTTGCTTGACCTGACTGCTGAAGCATTGAAAGGTGACCAGAACCTGGAAACCATCGCTCCATACGTGGCTGACTCCGGTGAAGGCCGCTGGACAGTGGTTGAAGCGGTTGAGCAAGGCGTTGCAGCTCCAGTACTGACAGTGGCATTGCAAGCACGTTTCCGCAGCCAGGACTCAAAAGGTTACAGCTACAAACTGCTATCCCTGATGCGTAATGCATTCGGTGGCCATGCAGTGAAATCATCTAAATAACAAATCAGCCTCTCTTGATGAGAGGCTTTTGCTTATTATTTAGAGCCGATATGTTTTGAATATGGGAAAGGCTTGCCCTTTCCCGTTTACATTTTTATCTTTAAGGTTAGAAATGACGAATAAAATTGATCCATGCACACTGGTGCTGTTTGGCGCTAGTGGCAACCTGGCCCGCGTAAAACTCTATCCTGGCTTATTCAGGCTGGACTCACTGGGCCGCTTGCCAGCAGAACTGAAAATTGTTGGCGTTGGCCGCCAAGTGGTTGACCTCGAAGCCTGGCGTGCAGACATCAAAAGCATGCTGGATGCCAAATTTAAAAAAGGTTACGACCAGGCCGTGTTTGAGCGTTTTATTGCGCGTAACTTTTACCATGCCAATCCGCCAACCGACCCAGATGCATTCAGCAAGCTGAAAGCAACGCTGAGCGATGAATCGGTATTCCCGCAAAACCTGGCTTATTTCCTGTCAGTACGTCCGGTTGACTTTGCCCCGGTGGTGGAGTCCCTGGCTAACGTTGGCCTGACACAAGAAGACAAATACTGGCGCCGTGTGGTGATCGAGAAACCATTTGGTACCGATCTGCCATCTGCGAAAGAACTGCAAGCTGCGATTACCAAGCACCTGAAAGAAAGCCAGATCTACCGTATCGATCATTACCTGGGCAAATCTGCACTGCAAAATATCTTGCTGCAACGCTTTACCAATACTGTGCTCGAGCCGATCTGGAACAACCAGTATGTGGACCACGTACAAATCACCAATACCGAAATGCTAGGTGTAGGCGACCGTACCCAGTTCTATGACAGCACTGGCGCTCTGCGTGACATGCTGCAAAGCCATATTTTGCAGACACTGGCACTGACAGCAATGGAACAGCCGAAAGACCTATCCCCTGAAGGTGTTCGTGACGCAAAAATCAAATTGCTTGAGCAGATCCGCCCTATTCCGGTGAACGAACTGGAAAAACACGCATTCCGTGCGCAGTACGCTGCCGGTGAGATCAATGGCGAAAAAGTACCGGGTTACCTGGAAGAGTTGGGTAACAAAGACAGCGTGGTAGAAACGTATGCCGCCCTGAAATTGTTTATCGACAATCCTCGCTGGAAAGGGGTGCCTTTCTACATCCGCACAGCGAAACGCCTGCACGAAGCTGATACACGCATTTCTATCCGCTTCAAAAAAGCACCTTTGCAGATCAATGACCAGGACCAGAACTGGCTGATCATTGGTATCCAGCCACGTGAGTGTATCAAGCTGGAAATCCAGTCCAAGATTCCTGGCCTGGATATACAGACGCGTACCATCCAGCTGGATGCTGCCAATCGCTGGGATAGTGATGACTCCGTAGATGCATACGAAGCTTTGTTACTGAACCTGATGCAAGGTGACAACTCCAACTACCTGCATATTTCTGAAGCTGAGGCGCAATGGCGCCTGGTAGACCCGGTCGTGAAAGCCTGGGCTGAAGACAAAAAGCCGGTATACCAATATCCTGCCGGCAGCCGTGATCCGGAAGCTTCTAAAGTGATCTTTGAAGGTGAAGATCAATTCTGGCGTTATAGCATTGAATTGGGTGGCGACAAATAAGCACTAGCAGTAGAAATACCGCTGGCTGAAATAATCGCCATAAATTCATAAAAAAATTGCAAAACTGACAACATTTGTTGTTATTATTTGCACTCACTAAAAGCGGAGTTTAAACTCCGCTTTTTTCTCTTTATTGCAGGCACACAAGTGCCAACAAGTACACGTAAAGACTGGATAAGGCAATGAGCATTAAGTCGGACAAATGGATACGTAGAATGGCTGAACAGCACGGCATGATTGAGCCGTTTTCTCCCAACCTGATACGTGAAGAGAATGGCCAGAAAATTGTTTCTTATGGCACTTCTTCATATGGTTACGATATCCGTTGCGCTGATGAATTCCGTGTCTTCACCAATATCAACAGTACAATCGTCGACCCGAAACAATTCGATCCGCAATCGTTTGTAGAAGTATCCGGCAAAGGTTATTGCGTCATTCCGCCTAACTCATTTGCGCTAGCCCGCACAGTTGAATTTTTCCGCATCCCGCGTTCGGTGTTAACCATCTGCCTGGGTAAATCCACTTATGCCCGTTGCGGCATCATTGTGAACGTCACACCATTTGAACCAGAGTGGGAAGGCTATGTCACACTGGAGTTCAGCAACACAACGCCTCTGCCCGCCAAGATTTATGCCGGAGAAGGTTGTGCCCAAGTGCTGTTCTTTGAGTCTGATGAAATCTGTGAGACCAGCTACAAAGACCGCGGTGGTAAATATCAGGGCCAGGTCGGCGTGACGCTTCCAAAAATTTAAATTTCCGTCATTCTGGCGCAGGCCAGAATCCAGGCCTGATAAAAACTGCCCATCACATTGATATGCAACCATCTGCTTATATCATGAGTAATCGACGTAATGGGACATTGTATATCGGCGTTACATCGAACCTCATACAGCGGGTTTGGCAACATAAAAATGGTGCGACTGAAGGCTTTACCAAGAAATATGGTTTACACATGCTTGTTTGGTATGAACTGCACGCCACTATGGAGTCCGCGATTACCCGTGAAAAAGCACTTAAATTTTGGAAGCGTATCGCTAAATTACGCATTATTGAACAGATGAATCCAGATTGGCTGGATCTATATCCTGAAATTACTGGTCTGGATTCTGGCCTACGCCAGAATGACAGCCATTAAAAAGGTTGACTATGAAATTTAGATTTCCCGTCGTCATTATTGACGAAGACTTCCGCTCCGAAAACTCTTCAGGGCTAGGCATCCGTGTATTGGCGAAAGCCATAGAAGAAGAAGGTACTGAAGTATTGGGTGTGACCAGTTATGGTGACCTGACCTCATTCGCACAACAGCAAAGCCGTGCATCTGCGTTTATTCTCTCTATTGACGATGAAGAAATCGTCGAAGAAAAGCCGGAAGCGATCGAGCAACTGCGTAACTTTGTGCAGGAAATCCGTTATCGCAATGAAGAAATACCGATTTTCCTGCACGGTGAGACACGCACCAGCCGCCATATTCCGAACGATGTATTGCGCGAATTGCACGGTTTTATTCACATGAATGAAGATACGCCGGAATTCGTGGCGCGCCTGATTATCCGCGAAGCAAAAGCTTACCTGGATAGCCTGCCGCCGCCATTCTTTAAAGCGCTGACGCATTATGCAGCGGATGGCTCCTATTCCTGGCACTGCCCCGGTCACTCCGGTGGTGTGGCCTTCCTGAAGTCGCCGGTTGGACAGATGTTTCACCAGTTCTTTGGCGAAAACATGTTACGTGCTGATGTGTGTAACGCAGTCGATGAATTAGGCCAGTTACTGGACCATACCGGCCCGGTGGCGGCGTCCGAGCGGAATGCTGCCCGTATTTATAATTGTGATCACTTGTACTTTGTCACCAACGGCACGTCCACTTCCAACAAAATCGTCTGGAACTCTACCGTTGCACCAGGCGACATCGTTGTAGTTGACCGTAACTGCCATAAGTCTGTGCTGCACTCGATCATCATGACCGGCGCAATCCCGGTATTCCTGATGCCGACACGCAATCACTTTGGTATTATCGGCCCGATTCCAAAGAGCGAGTTTGCCTGGGAAAACATCCAGAAAAAAATTGCACGCAACCCGTTTGCCTCCGACAAAAATGCCAAACCACGCGTGCTGACCATTACACAATCAACCTACGATGGCGTGTTATATAACGTCGAAGAAATCAAGGAAATGCTGGATGGCAAGATCGATACCCTGCATTTTGACGAAGCTTGGCTACCCCACGCAACTTTCCATGATTTTTACGGTGATTACCACGCGATTGGCGCTGACCGCCCGCGTTGTAAAGAGTCTATGGTGTTCTCTACCCAATCTACCCACAAACTGCTGGCTGGTTTGAGCCAGGCCTCGCAGATTCTGGTGCAGGATGCGCAGGACAACCACCTGGATAGAGACTTATTCAACGAAGCCTACCTGATGCACACCTCCACCAGCCCGCAATATTCGATTATTGCCAGTTGTGACGTCGCTGCTGCCATGATGGAGGCGCCAGGAGGGACTGCCCTGGTGGAAGAATCGCTGAAAGAAGCGCTGGATTTCCGCCGCGCAATGCGTAAGGTTGACGAAGAATGGGGTACCGACTGGTGGTTTAAAGTCTGGGGACCAACAGACTTGTCTGAAGATGGCCTGGAAGAACGCGATGCCTGGATGCTGAAAGCCAATGAGCGCTGGCACGGTTTCGGCAACCTGGCCGAAGGCTTTAATATGCTGGACCCGATTAAAGCCACTATCATTACGCCTGGCCTGGATGTAGATGGCGATTTTTCTGAAGTATTTGGTATCCCTGCTGCGATTGTCACCAAATACCTGGCGGAACACGGCGTGATTGTAGAAAAAACCGGCCTCTATTCGTTCTTTATCATGTTCACCATCGGCATCACCAAAGGCCGCTGGAACACCATGGTCGCTGCCTTGCAGCAGTTTAAAGATGACTACGACAAGAATCAGCCGCTGTGGAAAGTATTACCGGAATTCGTACAGAAACATCCGCGGTATGAACGCATAGGCTTGAAAGATTTGTCTACACAAATCCATGAGGTCTACAAAGCCAATGACGTCGCGCGCCTGACGACCGAAATGTATTTGTCTGACATGGTGCCAGCCATGAAGCCAACCGATGCTTTCTCAAAAATGGCGCATCGCGAAATCGAGCGCGTCGCGATTGATGATTTGGAAGAACGTGTCACCGCCGTATTGTTGACGCCCTACCCGCCTGGCATTCCATTGCTGATTCCCGGAGAGCGTTTTAACAAGGTCATTGTGAATTACCTGAAGTTTGCACGTGAGTTTAATGAGAAATTCCCGGGCTTTGAAACGGATAACCATGGGCTGGTTAAACAATTGGTGAATGGTAA
>NZ_DATHWZ010000059.1:0-11032 GCF_035460085.1 Methylophilus sp. | reverse complement strand
TGCTCAGGCGCAAGATGACCTGAATGGCTTGTATCAGATGGCGCTTACCCACAATGCGGATTTCCGTGCCGCACTCGCCAATACCGAGGCCGAACGCGAAGAGCTGACCAAGGCAAAAGCACTGTTTTATCCCAAGGTGCAATTGGGGTTAACGCGAGGCCGCGGTAACACTGACCGCACGACGCAGACCAGTATCGGCTCGCTTAATTCGGAGCTGAATTATGAGCTTGAAAATTACAGCCTCACCGTGCGCCAGCCTCTGTACAACAAAGAAACCTTTGCCATTTATGGCGGTGCCAAGTCGTATGTCAGTGCGCAGGAGTCATTACTCGAACAGGAAAACGCCAAACTGATCCTCAAGCTGGTTTCGGTGTACCTGGAAACCCTGTATGCGCAGGACCGGGTGAATCTGCAGCAAAACAAACTGGAGGCCGTCAGCCAGCAATTGCGGCAGGCTGAGCAGCGCTATGCGCGCGGCAGCGGTACCGTGGTCGAGGTGAATGAAGCACAGTCCAACCTGGATATCGCCAGGGTCGAGAAAATCCAGGCGGCTAATGATCTGCTTTCCAGCCAGCAAAGTATGCAGATACTGACTGGGGCGACCCCTGCACTGTCCGCAGAACTGCTGGTGACTGGCTTGAATACGCTGACCGGTTCTGAATATAGCGTGGAACGCTGGATAGACACTGCGCGTCAGCATCACCCGGAGTTGTTAGCCGCGACGCTGGACATTGAAGTCGCCAGGAAAGATGTCGAGAAGAAACAGGCGGGGCATTACCCGACGCTGGACCTGGTTGGCGTGCGCTCTTACAGCCAGAACGACAGCAACAATACGCTGGGATCACGTTTTGATACCTCCACCATTGCCTTGCAGATGAATGTCCCCCTGTTTGCCGGAGGCTATGTCAGCGCCAATGTGCGCCAGAGTGCCAGCCGCCTGACCGCCAGTGAAGAAAGCATGACGGCCAAATCGCGCGAGATCGAATTCAATGTGCGCAAGTATTACCAGAACCTGATCGCGCAACAGCAATCCATCACCGCTTACCAGCAGGCCGTGCAGTCAGCCAGGGTGGCTCTGGACGGCACACAGAAAGGTTTTGTGGCCGGTTTTAAAACCAATCATGAAGTACTGGATGCACAGCAGAAATTATTTACCAACCAGTTGTCGCTGACCAAGGCTTATTACAGCCTGATCAGTGACTGGGTGAATTTGCAGTTCAGCAGTGGATTGCTGACGCTGGACACATTGAGTCGCGTCAGCCAGTTATTCAGTCCGAAGAAATAGTAAATCAAGAGGGGAAACATGTTGAAAACAATCAAACAATCAGGCTTTACCTTGCTGGAATTATTGGTGGTGATGGTGATTATCGGTTTGCTGGCCGGCTATGTAGGGCCGAAATATTTTGCGCAGATCGGCAAGTCAGAAACCAAAACCGCCAAGGCGCAAATTGAAGCATTGTCGCGTGCACTGGACACCTACCGCCTGGATGTAGGACATTACCCGACCACCGAGCAGGGGCTGGCAGCACTGAATCGTAACCCTGACAACGAGGCCAAATGGCAGGGGCCTTACCTTGCCAAAGGCGTACCGGCAGACCCATGGGGCAGGCAATATCAATACCGGTACCCCGGCGAACATGGTGACTATGATGTGTGGAGCCTGGGCAGTGACGGGGTCACTGGTGGTCAGGATGCCGATAGTGATGTCGGTAACTGGTAGGGGTATTGGCCGGGTTAAAGAGGTAGATGAGTTGCTGAGCATGCCGGGAATGACATTCAGCAGTGATCGCAATCATAAGGTGTGGTGTCAGTGAGGGAATCGAACAGGCATGAAATTTGAATTGAAAGTCATGCAGGGCACACAGGTCGGCTGGCTCTCGCTTGAGGCACCAGACCTCCAATCTGCCCGCCAGCAGGCGCAGGCAAAGGGTTACGGCATTCTGCAGGTGCGCCAGGCCAATGCGGCTGGCTGGCTGCCCAAATGGCCTTTCAACAAGCAAAGCTTTAACCTGAGCCTGTTCAGCCAGGAACTGTTGGCATTGCTGGAGTCTGGCCTCAGTCTGATTGAAGCGATCGAGGGCCTGGCTGAAAAAGAGCAACATGACCAGTCACGTTATGTACTGAACCGTCTGCGCACCTCATTGTATGAGGGCTTGCCGCTTTCGCAGGCGCTGGCGTTGCAACCCGAGGTATTCAGCGCGCTGTATGTGGCGCTGATCCGTGCCAGTGAGCGCACCGGTGATATGGCGCAGGCCCTGCGTCGCCATGTGGTTTACCAGGCGCAGGTCGATGCTATCCGCAAGAAAATCATCTCTGCCTCTATTTATCCGGTATTACTGATTGTTGTCGGCGGCATGGTCGTGCTGTTTTTACTTGGCTATGTCGTGCCGCGCTTCAGCAGTATCTATGAAAGCGGCGGTGATAACCTGCCGTGGGCCAGCCGCCTGTTGTTGCGCTGGGGGCAGTTGCTGCAAGGTCATGGCGAATGGGTATTGCTGGGCACATTGGCGATCGGTGTGCTGTTGTGGCTGCTGTTTTCGCGCCCGGCCAGCAAAATCTGGATCATGCGCCGGGTATGGCGTATCCCGAGTTTGGGTGAAGCGTTGCGTATTTACCAACTGGCGCGGTTTTACCGCACACTGGGCATGCTGTTGCAGGGAGGAATTCCCTTGCTCACAGCCCTCGGCATGGTGCAGTCTCTGTTACCGCAGGAATTACAACAAGTACTGCAAAAAGTCATCAGCGAAGTGCGGGAAGGCAAGCAGTTATCTTCCTCGATGGAAACGCACGGCCTGACCACTTCTATCGCCAACCGCATGCTGCGCGTCGGCGAGCGCACCGGACGCCTGGATGAAATGCTGGGGCGGATAGGCATTTTTTATGATGAAGATACCGCACGGCGAGTCGAGTGGTTAAGCAAGCTGCTTGAACCTGCCTTGATGGTGCTGATCGGCCTGATTGTCGGGCTGGTAGTGGTATTGATGTATATGCCTATTTTCGAGTTAGCGGGAGCGATTGAATGACGGATTGCCCACAATTACCAAAAAATAGAACCGCGCGCCCAGAGTGCGATGGAGCCAGGGTATGAATATGCATGATTTACCATTGGCTGGCACAGACGCCCATGTACTGACGCCAGGGTTATTGAGTGAAGCCAACGCTTTGGCGATACAAACCGGACGCCCGGTCATTGAGATACTGGAAGAGCTTTCTCACCTGTCGCCGGATGCGTTTGTGCTGGCACTGGCGAGGTTGATGCATTACCCGGCATTAAGTGCGCTGGATTTGAATGCCATGCAACCGCTGTTCGACAGGCTAAGCTTTAATGAAGCTGTTGCCTTGCAGGCAGTGTTGATGCAGGACAAAGAAAAGGACACGGAGCATCAGGCCCGGCTGGTCATCGCAGACCCGTTTGATAGCAGCTTGCAGTTACGCTTGCAGAACAGTGTACGCGTGCCGGTGCAATGGTGTCTGGCGCACCGTAATGATATTGCCACTTGCCTGCAGTTCCACGAATCGCAGATGCGCGCCATGGACCAGATGCACACTGAAGACGGGCTTGCCAATGAAGACCAGGTACCTATCGAGCAGTTGTCACTGAAATCCATCAGCGAGGACAGCAGCCCGGTGGTGCGGTTTGTGCGCTCCACTCTGTACGATGCCCTGAAAGCCGGTGCGAGCGATATTCACCTGGAATCCACCGTGCATGGCTTGCGCGTGAAATACCGCATTGATGGCGTACTCAATGAAGTCGGCGGCCTGAGCGGCGTGATGCAGGCAGAACAGGCGATTTCACGCATCAAGGTGATGTCTGAACTGGATATCGCCGAACGCCGTATCCCGCAGGACGGGCGATGCAAAGTGCATGCGATGGGACGGGAAATCGATCTGCGCGTCTCCATCATGCCCAGCGTGATTGGCGAAGATGCGGTACTCAGGGTGCTGGATCGCAAGGCGTTAAGCGAAGCGCAAGGCATCAGCCTGGAAGTGCTGGGCTTTGCGCCTGCCATGTTGAGCCAGATCCGCATACAGGCTGAGGCACCATATGGCATGTTCCTGGTCACCGGTCCGACCGGCAGTGGTAAGACCACCACGCTGTACGGAATGATTTCTGAGATTAACAAAGGTGAGGACAAGATCGTCACCATTGAAGACCCGGTGGAATACCAGTTGCCGGGTGTGCTGCAAATCCCGGTCAATGAGAAAAAAGGCCTCACGTTTGCACGGGGCCTGCGTTCGATCTTGCGGCATGACCCGGACAAAATCATGGTCGGCGAAATCCGCGATGGCGAAACCGCACAGATTGCCGTGCAATCGGCGCTGACCGGGCATCTGGTGCTGACCACCGTGCATGCCAATAACGTGTTCGATGTGATCGGGCGGTTTACCAATATGGGGGTGGATGCGTACAGCTTCGTGTCTGCGGTGAATGTCATCCTGGCGCAGCGGCTGATCCGGGTGATTTGCCCGTTTTGCAAAGTTGACGATATCCCTGACCAGGAGCTGCTGTCGAAATCCGGGCTGGATGCAAAGGCTAGTGCTCACTACCTCTTCAAGAAAGGCCAGGGTTGTGGGCAATGCCATGGCACCGGCTACAAGGGCCGTAAAGGCATTGCCGAATTATTGCTGTTTGATGATGCCATGCGCGAGTTGATTGTCGCCAGAGCACCCATCAGCCAGATCAAGGCGCTGGCAGCAAAGTCCGGCACGCGCAGCATGCGTGAAGCAGGCCTGGCACTGGTGCAGGCAGGCGAAACCACCTTGCAGGAGATCAACCGTGTTACAGCATTATCCTGACCCCGGTATTGATTGCCGTGTCGCCGATAGTCGCCGCTGGTGGCAGGCGATCACTATGCCAGAACTCAGGATAGTGATCAGTGGCGATGCGCTGGAAATCTTTATGTTTGAACGGCAATGGTGGCCAGGCGGGCATAGGAAGTTGTTGCAGCATCAACAGTATCCGCTGGCAGGTCACGCGCAGGAATCGCTGCCACCTGAAGCCTGTTGGCAAACCTTGAATGAGGTACTCACTCCGCTGGCCGGCCAGCGCTGGCATATCGTGATTGTAGTTTCTGACCAGTATTCACGCTGGCTGGTGCTGCCCTGGCAGGCAGAGATCCGCAGTAAGGCGGAAAGGCAGGCTTATTACAGCCATGGCCTGCAACAGGCATTCGGTCCGCAACTGTTCAGCGGCGAGATGCAGGATTGGGATGTGCAAGCGCAGGCAGGGGCATATGGCAAGCATGTATTGATTAACGCCATGCCGCGTGGATTGACCGAAAAACTGCATACGCTGTTTGCCGAACACCGTTTAAGGCCGGGCATGATCGCACCGGCGTGGATGTTATCGGCGAACCAGGCCTTGCATCACATGCGCCGGCAAAAATTGCCGCAAGATGGCTGGATCATCAGCCGCGAGTCCGGCAGCCTGACCGTCGCATGCCTGCTGCAAGGCGAGTGGCAGCAAATCCGTTATCTGCCGATAGATGGTCAATGGCGTGACAGCCTGCATCAGTATCTGCTGCGCGAGCAGGTGATGCATGCAGAGTGGGTGTCATTACCGGTATACCTGCCCCACGCGCAGTGGTGCGGTGTCTCAGGTAAAGCCCTGTCGCCATTTACGCTGGTGGATGTACAGCCGGAGTTATGGCTGGGCGATGCTTTCCATCAGCAATTGCGCAGGAGGCTCGCCTGATGCAGCGGCTGGCATTCAATCATGCGCGTGGTCACGCGCCTGGCCCGGCCACACTTTTGTTAGGCATAGGGTTACTCGTCTCTCTGGGTCTGTTAGCGGGTGTTTATTACCAGCTGGCGGGCAACAATGCCGATTTGCAGCGACAGTTGCAAACGCGCCAGGCCGCGGTGACTCCTGGTAACCTGCAGTCCGGGCAATCGATAGCCAGCCGCCAGGTGGATGCAGCCGAGATCGCTGAAGCGCAATCGCATATCCAGACGCCATGGCTGCCATTACTGAATTCCCTGGAACAAGCCCAGCAGCCACAACTGTACTGGATGCAACTGGCACCGGATGTTAAACGCAAGCATATCCGCATGACAGTGCTGGCGCCACATCGCCAGCAAGGCTGGGCATTGGTGGAACGGTTAAAGCGGCAATCCGCATTGTCAGAGGTGAAATTGAATGCAAGTGAATCAACAGAGGTGAATGGATTCATGATGACCACCTTGCATCTGGAGGCCGCATGGAAGTTCTAGATCAGCAGTGGCAACGCCTGCTTTTTCGCTGGCAGCAAAGCCCATTTGGACATCGCTGGCTCACGGTGATGCTCGGTATTATGTTAGTACTCACTGCGCTGGTGGCGCATGCCTGGGTAAGGCAACAGCAATTACAACAGACATTGCAGCGACTTCCTGCCACCGTTAAGCGCAGCATTGTGCCCCCTCCATCTGCAAGCCAGGCAGTGGCAACCTCACTCCAGCAATGGCCAGCAGAAGACGAGGCGGAGCAGATCAGCGCTGAGATCCTGGCACAGGCAGATGCCTTGGGCATGCTCTTTGAGCGCGCTGAATTCCAGTCGCTGCCTATCGAGCATTCTGTTTTGCAGATACAGCGCATCAAGTTGCCGCTGAAAGGGGATTACCCGCAAGTCAGGCAATTTCTCAAGCAGGTATTGCAGACATATCCCAGCCTGGCTTTAAGCCAGTTCAAACTGCAACGTAGTGATGTGTTGCAAACCGGTGTGGAAGCCTACGTTGAATTCAGTTTATATACCCGGAAGCGGGCGCAGTCATGATACGGCGGTGGTTAATCCTGTGTGCACTGGGTTGTACGCTGCTGGCCTGCTGGTGGGTTGAACAGGCGGAGCAGTCGCCGGAAGTCATTGCCGGGCCTGGTTCGACCCGTATGCAGCGGCGCGTCACGTTAGCGCAAGCACTGCCTGCCGCAAGGGTGGTGAGCGAGGTCATTATTCAGCCTGTGCCGGCGGTGTATGAGGAAGAGGGTGTGAATTTGTTTGAGGCAATGCCCACCCCAGCCGCCGAGATTGCGGAAGCGCAAGCCATTGCACCCGTCAGCCCGTATACCTATGCCGGGCGTTTGCAGGAAGAAGGTCGCTGGACTGTGTTTCTGACGGATGGGCAACAACAATATGTATTACATGAAGGTGATCGATTTGCCGAAGGCTGGAAGGTTGCGGTACTGGATCAGGAAAAAGTGGTGTTGCAACACGCAACCGGGCGCTTTGAAATCAGGTTGGATAATGGGGTGGTGTTTTGACTAAGCAAATCATAAGTAGAATAAATGGTGGGTATTGCGCAGATGCGCCAGGCAAGTCGTTATCAATGACCAGGGTTTTGTTGAGGTCTTTGATATTGCTAGGCCCAGGCGTGCTGGTCAGCTGCAGCAATGCATTTCCTACCCCTACCCCGGGGGATGTCACGCTGGAACAGGCCAGAATCTATGCCGCGCGCGGACAGGATGATGAAGCTATCAAACTGTTGCAGCCCCTGGTAGAAGCCAATCCGCGGCAGCCACAATACAGAAACTGGTTGTCTTTGCTGCAGGAGAAAAAACTGCAAAAACAATTGCAGCAGGCAGACAGCTTGCTTGAGGCGCAACAGTATGAAGCCGCCACCGTGATCTACCAGCAGGTATTGCAGATGTCGCCCACCAACCGCTCGGCCACCGATGGTTTGCAGAAGGTGGTGGTCATGCAGAAACATGCCGCGCAAATGGAACTGGTCAAAAACGCCATTGCGGCCGAAGATTTTGCCGGCGGCGAGTTTTTGTTGCGCAATGTGCTGGCGGAGCAGCCTGCGCATGTAGAGGCCCGCAAACTGTTCGAACAGTTGGAACAGAAAAAAAGTGAGCGTATCGGTGTGGTGAGGCCGGTGCAATCGTCGCTGAAAAAGAAAGTGACGCTGGAACTGAAAAGCACGCCGATTAAAAATGCGTTCGAGTACCTGGGCAAGGCCGGGGACCTGAATTTTTCGTTTGATCAGGAGTTGAATGAAGGCATACGCGTGAGTGTGTTCTTGCGGGATACGCCGATCGAGCAGGCCCTGGACGTTATTCTGACCAGCCACCAGTTAGGCAAGAAGGTCCTGAATGAAAACACGTTGCTGATTTATCCGATTTCACGTGCTGCACAGTATGAGGAGCTGTTTGTGCGCAGCTTCTATCTGACGCATATGGATGCCAAACGCGCATTGAATATGATGAAAACCGTGTTGCGCGCCAGCGATATCTATATCGATGAAAAATTAAACACCCTGGTGATCCGTGACACCATGGACAGGATTAAAGTCGCCGAAAAACTGATCGCCTCGCAGGACCTGAATGAACCAGAGGTGATGCTGGAGGTGGAGGTGATGGAGATCAACCGCCGCAATCTCGAGAATTTAGGGATCCAGTATCCCAGCCAGATCGGTGTCGGTGTGCAAGGCAATGCAAGAGGTAATGGTGGTACCCAGCCGCAGGGCGGCGAATTAACGCTTTCTGAATTGCGCAATTTCAATGGCAACCTGGGTGTATTCACCATCAGTGACCCGGCCATTGTGTTAAATCTGTTGCACCAGGATACCGATACCAACCTGCTGGCCAGCCCCAAGATTCGCGTGAAGAACCGCGACCGCGCCAAGATCCATGTCGGCGACAAGATACCGGTATTGACCAGTGTCGCCAGTGCCCAGGGCTTTGTCAGCCAGAATGTGAATTACATCGAAGTCGGCATCAAGCTGGATGTGGAGCCGGTGATCCAGATGCAGGACCAGGTCAGCATCAAGGTGGGCATGGAAGTCAGCAATATCACCGACCAGGTCACAACCAGCACCGGCGTGCTGGCATACACCATCGGTAGCCGTAACGCGAATACCACACTGCAATTGCGCAATAATGAAACGCAGATCCTGGCTGGCCTGTTCCGTGATGACGAGCAGAAAACACAACGGCGCGTGCCAGGCCTGGGTAATCTGCCCATCATCGGCAGGTTGTTCAGCAACAGTAACCAGGACAAGCGCAAGAATGAAATCGTGCTGCTGATCACGCCACGTATCATGCATAACATCAGTCCTGCTAATTCAGTCTATAGCTTGATTCCTTCCGGTGTGGCTTCCACTGCAAACCCGGCAGGGGCTGCGGGCGCCCGGGCCGTCCAAGCGGCAGAACCGGTAGCGCCACCACCAGTTACGCCACAATCCACGCAAAGCGGTAATGTGCGTTCCGATGGTGGTTTCGGGGCGCAGATCATGAATAGCACGGATACCGGCACCGTGCAGCCCTGATGACGTGTGCATTGTGAGTAGCCGTTTGTTGATGAAGTCACGCAGTATAAAAGGATTTACGCTGGTGGAATTGCTGGTGACGCTGGCGCTGCTGGCGTTACTGGTGACTTCAGCCAGTCCTGTGGTGCAGCTGAACAGCAAGCGGGAAAAAGAGCGCGAACTAAAACGGGCGTTATGGCAGATCCGTGATGCGCTGGATGCCTATAAAGATGCAGTGGATCAGGGGCTGATCAAGAAAACGGCTGATGGCAGTGGCTACCCTCCAAGTCTGCGGATACTGGTGACCGGAGTCGAAAACGCGCAGGACCCAAAAAAGAAAAAACTGTTTTTCCTGCGGCGTATTCCACGTGACCCGTTTACGCCTGACCTCACGCTCAGCAACGCACAGACCTGGCGCATACGTGCCTATGACGGTGAAATAGATGAAATGGCCAAAGATATTTACGATGTTTCTTCCCGTTCCGCTGCCATCGGCATCAACCAGCAGCCTTACAGTGAGTGGTAAACGATGAAACGGATGAAACGCGGATTCACCCTGATTGAAATGTTGGTAGTGCTGGCGATCCTGGCCATGCTGCTGACCATCGTCACACCCAAATTCATGCATATGTTGCAGAGATCCAAAGAAACCACCTTGCGGCATGATTTGCTGACCATGCGAGATGCCATAGACAAGTTTTACAGCGATAAGAACCGTTATCCGGAAGTGCTGGAAGAACTGGTTGAACGGCAATACCTGAAAGCGATCCCGCCAGACCCGATGACTGAACGCGCAGATACCTGGGTGATCACCTTGCCGCCGAATATAGACGAGCAAGGCAGCGTGTTTGATGTACACAGCGGCTCCAATCAAGTCTCCGCGGATGGTACGCCGTATGCCATCTGGTAAGCGGCTATTTGATCACAGGTTTTCCTGCAAAGGATTTGTGCTGATCGGCATGTTTATGCTGGTCATGCTGAGCGGGCTGGTGATGGCCCAGGCGGCGATGCGCTGGCAAACGCAAGTGTTGCGTGAGAGGGAACAGGAACTGATCCATGTAGGGCTGGCCTATCGAGATGCCATCGGACGTTATTACAACCAAACACCAGGCGTGGTGAAAACTTTTCCGCGTACGGTTGAAGCGTTGGTCAAAGATGAGCGTTTCCCTACCCCGCGCCGCCATTTGCGAAAACCATACCTTGATCCGATTACGCAACGAGAAGGTTGGGGGATTGTCGAGGCACCTAGTGGTGGCATCATGGGGATTTACAGTTTGTCAGATAAGCCCCCTTTTAAAATCAAAGGTTATCGCGGCGAGTTGCAACATCTGAATAACAAGCGCTATTACGGCGAATGGTATTTTGTGTATGTGCCGCAAGAAATCTCGGGCCGCAATCCACTGTAGTCTTTCTGACTCCTTGATTTCCAGGGTTAAATCACTTAGACCAAGCACCCAGGCCCTTTAAACAGGCGTAGAGCCATAGCCATAAAAATCAAAATTACATTGTTAATGGCTTAAATGTAAAAATAAGTTAAAAACATGAGGTTTTTTGCGTTCCCAGCGATGTATAAATATGGGGATGTGAAGAGGAAATATTCCCGATATTGGCGGGTATTTTTCCTAACAAATGTAGGTGTGTTTAAAGGTTTGATTTAAAGGAGAGGACGCTGTGGACCTGGTACCTGACATAGTAGATTTGGTGTTGTATTTGCTGGGCGTGCTCTCGGTGGTGGTGTGGGCCATCATCATTATCAAGAGCTGGGCCTGGTACAAGTCGCAAAGCGAGTCCTCCGACTTTCTTTCCGAGTGGC
>NZ_DATHWZ010000058.1:0-7746 GCF_035460085.1 Methylophilus sp. | reverse complement strand
AATCATAGGCCCCAAAACCGGCACGTCGGCAGACCGGGCAGGCACGTTTGGCAACAGCAAATACCCACACCAACAAGACTGCAATGATGAAGCGATTAACAGCACCACCTATATGCGCTTGATGCAGCAAGCCGGCTTGATACGTTTCCATACCCTTTTAGATACCCGCACACGTAAATTCTTTTTTACCGGCTGGCCGCATACGGCTGCGGTTATCCGCGAAAATGAAAGCCAGGCAGAATTCGCGGTGGATAGTTGGTTTTACGATAATGGCCATGCCGCGACTATTGTGCCGATGAAACAATGGAAAGATGGTTACATACCGGAAGATAGTCCCATCCATCAGCGCGAATAAAACAGGGGAAACTGGAATAAGTGTCTGCGCGAGCGAATTGCTGCGTTGCACGAGCTTTTCCAATTACAGCTTCGTCACCTCGCCGTACTTGAGTACTATGGTGACGGCTGCTACGCTTAACATCGCTTAGCGGGTTAGCCTACACACCACAACACTTTGTTGGTTGTCTCGAATCCTGCGATGCGTGCGTCTTGCACTGCATCTCGCGCAGACACTTATTGCGCGGTTCCCCAGCTTATTTGCTGACTATCGCCGCATTTAAGGCTAAAATTCGGCCTTTAGAATTCTGTTAGAACTCCTTTCTTATGCGCGCCTCACAATTTTTCATCGCTACCCAAAAAGAAGCTCCTTCTGATGCCGAGCTGATCAGCCATAAACTGATGGTCAGGGCCGGACTCATCAAAAAGTTAGGCAGCGGTCTGTATAGCTGGATGCCACTGGGTTTGCGCGTGTTACGCAAAGTGGAAAATATCGTACGTGATGAAATGAACAAGGCCGGTGCATTGGAGTTGCTGATGCCAGCCGTGCAACCGAAAGAATTATGGGAAGAAACTGGTCGCTGGGCTGTGTTTGGCCCGCAAATGCTTAAAATACAGGACAGGCACGAACGCGACTTCTGTTTTGGGCCAACGCACGAAGAAGTGATTACTGATATCGCACGCAAAGAAATCAGCAGCTACAAACAATTGCCGTTAAATTTCTACCAGATCCAGACCAAATTCCGTGATGAGATCCGCCCACGTTTCGGCGTGATGCGCGCACGTGAGTTCCTGATGAAAGATGCTTACTCTTTCCATACCAGCGCTGATTGCCTGGTTGAAACATACAACAGCATGCACACCGCTTACAGCAATGTGTTCACCCGACTAGGCCTCAAGTTCCGTGCAGTAAAAGCCGACTCCGGCGCGATTGGTGGCGATGGCTCGCAAGAGTTTCATGTGCTGGCAGATAGTGGCGAAGATGCCCTGGCTTACTGTGAAGATTCTGATTATGCGGCTAACGTCGAGATGGCTGAAGCGGTATCCAATACCAGCCGCCCGGCCGCCACTGAAGCCATGCGTGAAGTCGATACGCCTAAGCAAACCACCTGTGAAGATGTGGCTAAGTTGCTGGAAGTGCCAGTAGAGAGAACGGTCAAGTCAGTTGCTTTAATTGTTGATGAAGTATTTACACTGGCCTTGTTACGCGGTGATCATCAGCTGAACGAAGTCAAATTCGGCAAAGTGGAAGGCGTGCAAAATTTCCGCCTGGCGACTGAAGAAGAGATTCGCGCCAATTTAAGCTGCCCGCCGGGCTTCATCGGTCCGGTCGGCGTCAATGGCAATGTGCGAGTGATTGCCGACAGGGCAGTGGCAGTGTTAAGCGATTTTGTCTGTGGTGCCAATAAACCGAAATTCCACCTGGCGGGTGTCAATTTTGGCCGTGATTTGCCAGAGCCAGTCATTGTGGCTGACATCCGCAATGTGGTGGCAGGCGATGCCAGCCCGGATGGTAAAGGCACGCTGAGTTTGTGCCGCGGGATCGAAGTCGGGCATATTTTCCAGCTGCGTACCAAATACTCGCAGGCCATGCAGGCCACTTACCTGGACGAAAACGGTCAGTCACAAGTGATGGAAATGGGCTGTTATGGCATTGGGGTCTCACGTATCGTCGGTGCGGCGATCGAGCAGGGTCATGATGACAAAGGCATTATTTTTCCACGTAGCATGGCACCGTTCGATGTAGTGATTTGCCCGATCGGCCTGGATAAGAGCGATGCGGTCAAACAGGCGGCATTCGACCTCTACCAGCAGTTGCAGCAAGCAGGTGTGGATGTGTTGCTGGATGATAGGGGCGAGCGCCCAGGGGTCATGTTCGCTGAAAGTGACCTGATGGGTGTTCCGCACCGCATCGTGATCGGAGACCGTGGCCTGGCGGAAGGAAAAGTAGAATATAAAGGCCGGACCGATGCTGAGGCACAGAACTTGCAAGTGACTGACAGCGTTGCGTTTTTACGTGACAAACTTGGTCAATAATCAGAGGGTTTTTCGTACTTCTGTTTGACGGCTGCACCCGGTTTTCTATTGGATAGAATAGCTAGGATGAACAAAGCAAACTTTTTATCTTTTTATATGGTAGGGGTAACCCTGTTGATGTGGTCAATCACGTCCGTTGCCGGTAACCAGAAAGAAGAGCCGCTTGCCAACAGCGTGAAAGCGCTGATGCAGAAATCCGTTACTGATGTTGCGGCACCACGCCTGTTGTTCGATACCGAGCAAACCGCGCAGCAATGGTTGCAGGAGATGTCAGTCCGCCTGACAAAACGGATACCGGATACCCAGTACCGTGAGGATTTCCTGAAGTCTGTGCATTACGAAGCGACGCGCGCAGGCCTGGATCCGCAACTGGTGCTGGGCTTGATCCAGGTGGAAAGTGGTTTCAAGAAATATGCTTTATCCAGTGTCGGTGCGCGTGGTTACATGCAGGTGATGCCTTTCTGGGTGAAAAGCATCGGTGCCAACGAGCATAACCTGTTTGATATGCGATTGAATTTGCGCTACGGCTGCACGATTTTGCGTCATTACCTGGATATTGAGCGCGGGGATTATTATCGGGCCTTAGGCCGCTACAACGGCAGCCTGGGCAAGCCGGAATATCCCAACCTGGTGGTAGGTGCCTGGCGCAATCACTGGCATTATGAATCACCGCTCAAGCTCAATGTCGCTAGCCAGTAAACCGTTAGTCAATTATAAAAAAAACCGCGCAATTGCGCGGTTTTTTGTTTTTGGAATCTATGGTTATTGCACGACTTTAAATCCATAGTAGGTACCAAATTCGCCTTCATTCTCGTGGTAGACGAACAGCATGCCGTTGCTATACCCTGCACCATTGAAATGATTCTGTGAACGTAGCTTCATGGTGGCTGGTAGCGCACTTTTACCGGCCAGTTGGCCATTCAGGTCAAAAATCAGCACCGTTTTATGATCCACATCCAGCAAGGCTAACTCATTACCAGCTACCCCGGTAAACGCAATAAAGTGATCACTGACATCATCGTGTGCCACCTGGGCCTTGGCAAAGTCCAGTTTGATTTCTGCCAGTTTTTCACGCTGTTTGGCATCCACTACATACACCAGGTTGCTACGTTCCTGTTTCGCATAATAGTGTTTGCTGGCAGGGTCGTAACTTGGCATGGTGCCGGCATCGCCGAAAGCCGGGTTGAATTGCGAAATGTCGCTGGAAGTCGTCAGCACCTCACCTTTTTCGTTGACATCCAGGCTGAAAATACCGGTGTTAGGTAAAAAGCCCGCGGCGCTTGAAATGTTGTAGGTGATGGTTTCCAGCTTGCCTGAATTGGCATTGAAATACAGCGAGCGGTTATCAAAACCAGGTTTAGCGGAATTGATATATTGCCCCGTGGCAGTGTAAGCATGCACCTCAGATTTTGAAATCGGCGCTTCGAATTCGCTGCCCATCGGCGCCAGGCCGCCATCTGCAATGTAGTAATGCTGGGTGCTGGGCAAATACGCCATTGTCATCGGCCGTGTGGTGGGTTTCTTGATCAGCGGAATCTTAACGCCGATTTCCGCTACAGGCAGGATTTCTGCCTGGCTGGTAAGCGACAGGCATAGCAGTGCCAATCCGCCCAGTGATTTTGTGTTGAATTTCATATCTCCGAGATCCTGTGTTTTTTATGTGATGAGTAGACGCTATTTTAAACGACAAGTTTTACCGAAGCGCTGATTAAGCCCACTTTTAAATTTATACGGGGTCATGTTCATTGTATTGACCTGCCTGGCTTGGCATCAGCACTGGATCGCCGCTTTATTTGATTCGTTGTGATGCTGAGCGAGTGATGAGCATCGCGTCGCCATAACTGAAAAAACGGTAAGATTCCTCAATGGCATGCGCATAAGCTTGGCGAAGCAAATCATAGCCACCAAAGGCCGACACCAGCATCATCAAGGTACTTTTTGGTAAATGGAAGTTGGTGATCAGTCGGTCAACCAGTTTGAACTCGAATCCCGGCGTGATGAAAATATCGGTCTCGCCATGATGGGCAAAAAGTTTCTCCGCACGCGCCGCACTTTCCAGAGTACGTAATGAAGTTGTGCCAACAGCAGTCACACGTTTGCCGGTTTCCCGTGCCTGCAGAATCGCTGCGATGGTAGCTTCCGGCAGGTGATAGACCTCGCTATGCATATGATGCTCGGCAATATTATCGACTTTCACCGGTTGGAATGTGCCTGCGCCCACATGCAAGGTGACATAGCATACATGTACACCCTTATCGGTGAGTGCGCTCAACATCTCATTATCGAAATGCAGGCCTGCTGTCGGTGCAGCCACTGCGCCTTCATGTTTGGCAAATACCGTCTGGTAGCGGGTGTCATCAGCAGTGTCAGCCGCATGTTCAATATAAGGCGGCAATGGTAATTGACCATGCTGCTCCAGAAAGTCATACCATGACTCATCGCCAAGCAGCCGGATATGAAACATGTCGGCATGACGCCCCAATACCTCCGCCTGGTAGCTATTAGCCAAATGCAACAGGCTACCCGTTTTGGGTGAACGAGAAGCTTTGATTTGCGCGTAAGCTTCCTGTGTATTGAACACGCGATCTATCATCACCTCGATATTTCCGCCGGTCGCTTTTTGCCCGAACAGTCGCGCTTTAATCACCTTGGTATCGTTGAGCACCAACACATCGCCAGCTTCAAAATAATCGCTGATATGGCGAAAAAAATTGTCCCGGATGGTGTTTTGAATGGCGTCTACTTCCAGCAGGCGACTTTGTGAGCGATTTGGTAAAGGATGTTGTGCAATCAGGTGTGGCGGTAGATAAAAATCGAAATCTAGAGTTCTCATAAATCAAAATTATGGTTATAATAGCGGTTTGTTGTCCATATTATATCCCATGCCGGGATGGCGGAACTGGTAGACGCACTGGACTCAAAATCCAGCGCCGCAAGGCGTGCCGGTTCGATTCCGGCTCCCGGCACCATAATAGAGTATCAAGCAGTACCAAAAAGACTCAAAATGAATAAAAAATCAAAGGCTTAGATGAAAATCTAGGCCTTTTTTCATATCATAACGTCGCTTGACATACGTCACGCTGGTGCTAAAGGAGAGACTCGAACTCTCATTACTACAAATAACAAAGGCCGGTTATCCCGACCTTTGTGTTATAAGATTTAGTTATGCTTGATTGTTGCGGCGTACAGCAATCCCTAGCAACCCCAAACCTGCCATAAGCATGGTTAGGTTTTCCGGTTCTGCTACTATTGCAATACCATAGTTTGAGTTGTACCAAACTCGACCAACAAGCGCAGGTTGCCCCAATGGTGCAGAATCAAATATTTCAAAACTAGCAGCAAATGAAAGAAAGCTTCCATTCGAACTTTTCTGAATATCGAAAATCTCAAATCTCCCGTTAAGTATGTTGAATCCGCTACCATCTCTGACCAAATCCAATCCCGGATGTCCTGGACTGGCAAAACGCTGTGCATTCTCATAAATGCCAAGGGTTAGAGGAGCTTCAGAAAAATGTGTAGAGAAATCAATAAACGATATTTGTGTATAGTCGGGTGTGTAACGACTAACGTAGACTGTGTTAAACGGGCCTTGATCAAGAACAACATAGTTATTTAAAACTGTTTTCTGAGTTATGCCCCATGAACCATTGATATAACCATAATCATCAAACTCTATACGATTTATGGCATGAGCGTTAAAACTGGCTATTACGATGGACGTTGCGAGAATTACTTTTTTTATTGTTGAAGCCATACAACTACATCTCCTAAATTATTTTGATTATCGTTAATGCGTAATAATGCTCTACTCGATTATGCCTAATTAGAATTAAAACTGGAAGAAAATTACGATAGTCCGAACGGGCTATTAATGTTTCGAATTGAAAGTATTAAGGGGTGACTTTGATTAAAGTGGGTATCTTTGGGGTAACAAATATTTATAATTTACCTAGAATGGTTTCAGTATTAGTGCTAAACGCAACATTCGATTCCGGCTCCCGCACCATAAAGTATGAGAAAAGCAGTTTTGAGAAGCCTTAAATCTTTGATTTAAGGCTTTTTTTACGCTTGTATCTGGCATACCGCCAAATTTAATAACGCAAATATTTGACCCTTGTAAAAAATTCTAGGGCTGCAGAAAATTGGTTGTTTATGGTTGTTAATAACCAATTTTATGATAAATGGTTGTATTCAGCCTGAATTTATTCGGGAAAAATTCCCTAGCTATAATTTTTCTAATTGAGAATCAGTCTCTTAATGCAAATGAATGTAATGGCACGCGTTTTGCAGATAACTCAGCGGAATAAAACTTTGTGGCGGTGGGATATGAGCGATACGTTGGCATGGTCTGGGATTGATTTGCAATGGGCATATACGGATGTACTGCGACGCATCGGCAGGCGCACGGCGTGTGTGCAACGTGCAAAAGACATCCTGCATGATGCACTGGTTTTTTTTGCTGTCTCCAGCCATCCGGCAAGGGAGGAGTCACCTGAGGCTTATCTGAACGGGATTGTTAACCATCTGATGGTGGACGAATACCGCTATAGAACCCGTTTTGTAGAAGAAGACCAGATTGACGAAACCGCGTTAATCCTGGAGTGCTCTCCTGAACAGATCTACGAAACCCGGCAAATGCTGTTCAACCTGCAAAGAATCATCGATCTGTTGCCAAAAAAATGCCGTCAGGTTTTCTGGCTTTATCATGTGGATGAAATGAAACAGAGCGATATCTCAACGCATTTGGGTATCAGCACCAGCATGGTAGAGAAACACCTTATTCGTGCTATGCTCGACATACGGGCATTTCAACAAAAAACAGCACGTTAATTCACCTCTTAAACCATATCCAATGCTAAAACCGATGACAGTCAGCGAAGTTGCCGCGCGATGGTACCTGCGGATGCGCGAGTATTCTCAGGGCGCATCAGAGCGTGAGGACTTTGAGCGCTGGCTGGCGGATGATCCTCGTCATGCTTCCGAGTATGAGAGTATCAGGCGCGCCATGCAGAGAATGAGCTCGGCTGAATCCCTGTCAACGCTGGCGGATGAAGCTGAGCAGCATGCCTTTCTTGCGCAGGAAGCCAAACGCAAAAACAAACAGCGCCGTGTCGGCCAGTTGTTCATGGTTGCTTTGCTGTGCATCATGAGCTTTGTGTTGCATCAGCAATATCTTGATTGGCAAGCCACACCTGTCATGCAGCTAGCTGCACAAAACCCGGTAGGGCAGATCGCCCATAAAACGTTAGACGACGGCACTCGCGTCACACTCAGCGCCAAAAGCGATATGGAAGTCACCTATTATCGGCATGAACGTCATGTATTGCTCAGGGAGGGTGAAGCCATCTTTGAGGTGACGAAAGACCCTGATCGCCC
>NZ_DATHWZ010000057.1:0-3897 GCF_035460085.1 Methylophilus sp. | reverse complement strand
TTGATCTTTCTTAAAGTATTCATGATGGTGCATCCTGCATTTACAGGTACTATCTAGCCTCAGCAAATCTAGAGACATCATCCCCTCATGCAAAGTGAAGTAAAAGAGCCTATCCGGTACGCCGTGGTTGCAGCCGTTCAGCTACCTAATGTCAGCGACATCGAGTTTGAAGCCTCCCTTAGCGAACTGCGCGAACTGGCGAAAACGCTGGGCTATCAGATCGTAAACACATTTGTACAGAAGCGCTCTAGCTTTGATACGACGGGCTATCTGGGGATAGGCAAGCGCGAGGAAATCCGTGATTACGTCAGCATTGAGTCTGCCGAGGATGAGTCTCAGTCGCTGGATGCACAGTTACCCACTATTGAGGCCGTCCTGGTTGACCACGAAATTTCGCCGGCACAGGCCCGCAATCTTGAAATTGAAGTGGGTTGCGAGGTGATGGACCGGACCATGGTCATCCTCGAAATCTTTCACCGCAATGCCCGCTCACGCGCAGCACGCGCCCAAGTGGAGATTGCGCGTCTTGGCTACATGGCGCCACGGTTGCGCGAGGCTGCAAAACTGGCGGGTCCGCAGGGCCGCCAGCGTAGCGGAGCAGGTGGTCGCGGCGCAGGCGAGTCGCACACCGAACTGGACAGGCGCAAGATTCGCGACCGCATTGCAGAATTGCAACAGGAAATTATCGTGATGGATGGCGAGCGCAGGACGCAACGTGCCCGCCGTCAGGAGCGCCAGACGATGGCGAGTGTCGCCCTGGTCGGGTATACCAATGCCGGTAAATCTACATTGATGCGCGCACTGACTGGTAGTGAGGTGCTGGTGGCGAACAAGCTTTTCGCCACACTGGACACCACCGTGCGGGCCCTATATCCGGAGAGCATCCCGAGGGTGCTGGTCAGTGATACCGTCGGTTTCATCAAAAACTTGCCACATGGCCTGGTGGCGTCATTTAAATCCACGCTGGATGAGGCGCTTGATGCGTCATTGCTGCTGCATGTGATTGATGCAAGCGATCCCGGCTTTGAGCGCCAGCTTGAAGTGACAGATAAAGTACTGGAAGAAATCGAAGCGGACGATGTGCCGCGTATCCGCGTGTTCAACAAGATAGACTTCGTGGGTGATGCTACTGCGCAAGCGGAGCATGAAGCTGCGCTGCGGTTGAAATATCCGGATTGCATAGTGATGAGTGCCCGCCGCCCGGATGAAGTGGCGGCGCTCCGCCAGAAGCTTGTCGACTTCTTCCAGCAGGACCTGGTTGAAGCCGAGATTTTTGTGCCCTGGTCCGCACAACAACTTCGCGGCAAAATTTACAGTACCTGCCAGGTATTGAGCGAGCGCTCGGAGGATGATGGCACGTTCTTCACTGTGCGTGGCGAAGCCAACGATATCGATAGCCTGCGTGAACAGTTAACACAGTTAGAGTGATGACAGTGACTTGCCGCCCTGAGCCAATCGAATAAACGCCTGCACATAATCAATTTGTTCGTCTGTCTCACGTATCCCCAGGTAAATCTGTTTGGCGATGCCCTGTTTGCCTAACTGTACCGGTGTCACATCAAACCGGCTTTGATATTCTTCCACCAGCCAGCGCGGTAACGCGGCAACGCCGCGGCCACTGGCGACCATTTGCAGCATGATGTCTGTGGTTTCAATCGGTTTGTGCACATGCGGGCTGATGCCCGCTGGTTGCAGAAACTGGTTATAGATGTCTAGCCGGTCTATCTCTACCGGGTAAGTGATCAGCGTTTCGTTACTTAACTGTTCAGGCACGACATAGGCAGACTTCGCCAATGGATGCTGATGATTCACCACCAGCACCTGTTCATAATCAAATACCGGTTGAAATATCAGGCCGGGTTTATATAAAGGGTCGGGTGTGACCAGCATATCAATCTCATAGCCAAACAGTGCACCTATGCCACCAAACTGAAACTTCTGTTTGACGTCTACATCGACATCCGGCCAGTCAGCAAGATATGGCGACACCACTTTCAATAACCACTGGTAACAGGGGTGGCATTCCATACCGATGCGCAAGGTGCCACGCTCGCCCTGGGCAAACTGGCGCAGGCGCTCTTCAGCCAATGACAATTGCGGTAACAGGCGGTTGGCTACTGCCAGCAGATATTGCCCGGACTGGGTCAATCGTAAACGGCGGCCTTCGCGTAGCCAGATATCAGTGCCCAATTGCTGTTCCAGTTTTTTGATCGAGTGGCTTAATGCAGACTGAGTTAGAAACAATTTCTCAGCGGCGGCTGTCAGCGAACCTTGAAGTTCAACCTCACGAATAATTGCTAAATGGATACGTTCAATCATCAGTTATCTATGAATAAAATTAATTGATAGTTGAAATAATACCATTTTACTTCATGGTTTGTGTTTCCTAAAATGCGTGTTCTTAATGATTACACGCGAGACACACATGGTCACCACACACAATCTGGGATTTCCGCGCATAGGCGCAAAACGCGAACTGAAATTTGCCCTGGAGGCATACTGGAAAGGGCAGTCCTCATTAGACGCTTTAAAGCAGATAGGTAAAGATTTACGCAAGGGCAACTGGGCTTTGCAATCCAACCTTGATTTCGCGCCGGTGGGTGACTTTGCGTTTTATGACCAGGTGCTGGATATGAGCTTCACGCTCGGCAACCTGCCAGCACGTGTGCAAGATTTCCATGGAGATCCCCTGGATAACTATTTCCGTGTCGCACGTGGCCGCTCGGCAGAGTCCGGTGAGGAGCATGCGCAATGCTGTGGCGGCGTGGCTGCCGGGGAAATGACCAAGTGGTTTGATACCAACTACCACTATATCGTGCCTGAATTCACCGCTGAAACCCAATTCAAGCTGGATGCGACGCGCCTGCTGGAACAACTGTCTGAAGCTAAAGCACAAAACGTCAAGGCGAAACCAGTGATTGTTGGGCCTGTGACTTACCTGGCGATCGGCAAGGCCAAAGATGACTCAGACCGACTGGCTTTGTTGCCAACGTTATTACAAGTCTACACAGAGCTGCTGGAAACCCTGGCTGCGCAAGGCGTGGAATGGGTCCAGATCGATGAGCCGATCTTGGTTGCCGAGCTGACTCCTGAATGGCAGCATGCATTCAACCTGGCTTATCACCAGTTAAAGAGCAGCCGCGTGAAACTGCTGGTCGCCACTTATTTTGGTCAGCTGGCCGAAAACCAATACCTGGCAGCCAATCTGCCCGTCGCCGGTTTGCATGTGGATGCGATCAATGCACGTAGCGAAATCGTGCCGTTGATTAACATGCTGCCCGCACACAAAGTGCTTTCCGTTGGGGTAATCAATGGCCGCAATATATGGAAAACGGATTTAAACGCGACTTTAGATTGGCTGGAGCCTATTGCGCAACGCTTAGGTGAGCGTTTATGGCTGGCGCCTTCGTGCTCATTGCAACATGTGCCAGTCGATCTGGATAGCGAGCAAAAAATGGATGGCGAGATTAGATCCTGGCTGGCATTTGCTACACAAAAACTGGAAGAGTTAAGTATTCTGGCGATTGCCTTGAATCAAGGACGCGCAACGGTCAAAGACCAATTGGCAAGTAATCTGGCCGCAATCGAAGCACGTCGCACTTCGCAACGCGTGCATAATCCAGTTGTAAAAACTGCGCTGGAAAAGCTGACGCCTCAACTAGGTCGACGTCAAAACACCTACACGACACGTGCAATCAAACAGGCTGCTTTGCTCAAACTTCCCAAGTTTCCTACCACGACCATAGGCTCTTTCCCGCAAACGGCTGGCATCCGTCATGCACGTAGCCAGTTCAAAGCGGGTGCGCTGGATCAGGCGAGTTACCAGGCAGCGATGAAAGCGGAAATTCTGCACAGTGTGCGCGAGCAGGAATCGTTGGGCCTGGATGTACTGGTGCA